>JAAYYU010000125.1 GCA_012515235.1 Candidatus Anammoximicrobium sp. | reverse complement strand
TCCAACTGACCGATTCGATCCAGGGCAATGATCGCGCTGGAGTTGGAAACGACGGGCGGTTGGCTCATATCTCCTCACTCCGCGCATGTTTCGTTGTCCATTCATCCTCGGTCATGTCGAAGTACGGAATCCCCAACCGCGCGGCGTACGGCACAAAGGCCCACCGCGTCAGCCCCAAGAGTTCGGCGGCCTTGCCGCCCGATATTCTTGCTTGCCGATACAGTTCCAGCACCAGCAGTTCCCGCGCCGCCCGCGGCGCCGGCTGGTTCGATTGGCGCAACAGCGATACCAACTCGTCCTCGAGTTCCAACGTGACGGTACTCATGGCAAATCCCCACGGTTGGGCGGAAGCCGTCGTCTTTATTTGCGCGTCAAGATGTCATCTGGATGAATCTTCTGCGATGTCCGTTCCCACGTGCGCATTGTAGCAGAACCAGCGCGGCGAGCGAGGACGAAATGAGCAGGAAATCGTCCAGGTGTTCGCAGCGGTTCACGCCGAACAGGTGCCGCGACGTCCTCGGCGGTGACGCGGAAACGAACCGATTCCGGAGACCTTCTCGATGGATGTCCGACCAGCTCTGTTCGACGTTTAGAACAGTCGCAACGAACGCGGCGTCGCCATCGATCACGTCGGTGTGGCCGAACTTCGCTGGCCAGTCGTTGTTCTCGATGGCTTGTTCTCGATCGCCAGTAGAGGAAACAGCAGACTGTGGCTATGCTGATGGCTTCTGTTGGACTCCCACATCAACTTCAAGGGGATCCCACCCGTTTCTTAACGCGTCAAGGAGAAACACGATGCCGCTTTCTTTCCAAGTCGTTCGTTCGTCGTCGCCAGCACCGTTTCGTCAGCCGGTGCGTTGGACGGCGGCGGTGTGTCTGTCGGCGACGCTCACGGCGTCGGCGATTTGGGCCGCCGAGCCTTCGCCCGCGCCGCTGCCGCGGGCGTACACGATTCCGACGCTGGACTTGTCCGGCGACACGGCTCGGCAGGTGATCGTGGACCGCGAGGCGGGCCAGTATTTGGGGCATCCGACGACGGTGCTGTTGGAGGACGGCCGGACGATGTTGTGCGTGTATCCGAAGGGGCACGGGCGCGGAGCGATCGTGTACAAACGCAGCCCGGACGGCGGCCGGACCTGGTCCGAGCGGCTGCCGACGCCCGCCTCCTGGTCGACGAGCCTGGAGGTGCCGACGCTGCACCGCGTGGTGGACGCGGCGGGGAAGAAACGTGTGATCCTGTGGTCCGGCCTTTATCCGGCGCGGCTGGCGGTCAGCGAGGACGACGGGCAAACCTGGTCCGAGCTGAAGCCAGCGGGCGACTGGGGCGGGATTGTGGTGATGGGTTCCGTCGAGGCCCTGAAGACGCCCGGCCATTACCTGGCCATGTTCCACGACGACGGGCGGTTCTTTACGGCCCAGGACCAGCGGAAGAAACCGGTGGAATTCACACTGTTCAAGACCTTCTCGGCCGACGGCGGCTTGACGTGGTCCTTTCCGGAAGCCATCTGCCGTACGACCGATGTCCACCTGTGCGAGCCGGGCGTGATCCGCTCGCCGGACGGCAAGCAGTTGGCGGCCCTGCTGCGCGAGAACAGCCGCCGCCGCAATTCGCACGTGGTCTTCAGCGACGACGAGGGCCGCACGTGGACCGCGCCGCGCGAGTTGCCGGCGGCCCTGACCGGCGACCGCCACACGGGCAAGTACGCGCCCGACGGCCGGCTGTTCATCTCGTTCCGCGACACGACGCTGGACAGTCCCACCAAAGGCGACTGGGTCGCTTGGGTCGGCCGCTACGAAGACATCGCCGCGGGGCGGGAAGGCCAGTACCGCGTCCGCCTGATGGACAACCACAAGGGCGGCGACTGTGCCTATCCGGCCGTCGAACTCCTGCCGGACGGCGCGATCGTCACTACCACGTACGGCCACTGGACGCCGGGCGAGCCGCCGTACATTGTCAGCGTCCGGCTGAAGTTGGCCGACTTGGACCGGTTGGCGGCGACGCCAGATCGTAACTGAGCATGGGCGCGGCGTAGTAACCCATGGCGGCCACGACCACATCCAGGCGATAGATCGGGTCCTGCATCAGGCAGACTCGCCGGTCGGCGGCCGGGATCGTCGTCGTGTAGATCCGCAACTCGCCAGGGCTGCTGGTGATCAGCTCCTCGCGCCAGTCGCCCAGCACGTCGGCGATCGCCACCAGTCGGCCGACGAGCTTGGGCGGATGCTCGCCGCCGCCGAAATCGCCAATCGCCGAGCCGCGCAGCAGTTCGCGTTGCGGGTCGGCGTCCCAGTAGACCGGCGCCGACATCGTCCGCTGCCGCTCGTCGGACAGCATCTCGCCCTGGGCGCTGAACAGCCAGCTCTTGGCGAAATGTCGGTCGCGGTCCAGATCGGCCGCGTGGCATTCGGAGCCTGGATGCCGGTCGTCGATATCCGCGCACATGCCGTCCGTGCCGACGTGATTGGTCGGAATCTGCAAGCCCCACAGCACGCCGCCGGTCTTGGCGTCGACCAGGCACAAGCCGTGGTTCTGCCGCGGCGGTTCGATGCCGTAGAAGATTTCCAGGCCGGGATGCGCCGGGTCGATGTCGCCGACGAAGCAGAAGTCGGGGTGTCCGAAGCCGGTGCTCCACAGGCCGTTGCCGTTGTCGTCGACGACGGCCGAGCCGAGGATGACTTCATCCCGCCCGTCGCCGTCCACGTCGGCGGCGTGCATGATGTGCGCGCCCTGGCTGTTGTAGCGCCCGCGGCCCGTCTCTTCGCGGCTGTCCCAGGTCCACAGCTTGCGCAGTCCCTGGGCCCGTGTGAACTCGTACGCCACCAGGCGGATCGTTGTGTACGTGCCCCGCTCGACGATCAAGCAAGGCGTTTTGCCGTCCAGGTACGCGACGCACATCTGATTGCGGCTGGACAGGTTGTAGTTGTATTTCTCGCCCGGGATCTGGCGCGACGGCCAGTCGTCGCGCGCCAGCTCGCGGCCGGTCAGGCCGTCCAGGATCGAGATCCACTCCGGCCCCTGTTCGACGCGCCCGTCCGGGCCGCGCGGGTCGCCTTCGCCCGTCTTCACCGCCACTTCGGCCCGGCCGTCGCCGTCCAGGTCGAACACAGCCAGCGGCGAGTACCAGATGCCGCGTTCGATGGCCCAGCCCAGATCGGTGCGCCACAGCCGCCGGCCGTCCTGCGTGTAGGCGTCCAGCTTGTACGTGTCCGGGCTGGGCGTCCACCACGGCAGTGCCGGGTCGATGTTGTCTTGGGGCTGTTTCAGCACGTAATCGTAACGGCCGTCGCCGTCCAGGTCTCCGATGCCGGCCTTCTGGACCGTCACGCCGGGATCCAGTTTCAGAACGACGCAGGACGAGGCGTCTTCACCGACCTTTACCCGGACCGGCCGCGAAGCGTTCGGCTGGCCGTCGTTTCCCACGGGGCGCACGGTGTACTCGTATTCCACGCCCGCCTGGGCCGTTTGGTCCACGAAGTCCGTCGTGGCCCGGATCGGCGTCGGGTTGATTGGTTTTGGCTGTCCGCCGGGCTCGCCGCGAAGGACGTCGAACGCGGTTGAGGGCGGGTCGGAGGCCAGCAATCGCCAGCCAAGATACACGCGGCCTGGGCCGGCCGGCAGGGCAACCAGCCCGCGATCCAGGACTTCCGTCACGCGCGTCGGAGCGTCCCCCGTCACGCGAGGCTTTGCCACCCAGGCCGGAACCGGGCGGAAGAACAGACAATCGTAATAGGACGAACCCGGGTTGGCCACATGCACGTAGCGGTCGTCTACCCAGAGTTCGAACGTCCCGTCCTGGATATCGAAAACTCCCAGGCTGCGATCACTGCCGTCCCGCTTCTCCCATGTCTGGCCGTCGCGCGACACGGCCAAGGTCCGGCCTTGCTTGATCTCGACTTCGTACCGGCCGCGGGGGATGCCGGTGATCCGCGTGTGCAGCGGCGGCGCGCCGTCCTCGGGCGCGGCCCGGTCCTGCAGCACGACCGGCGATTGGAGCACGACCCCGCCGGACCATTTGCGGGCGGCGTCCGAATCGGTGCTCCACAGGTTCCAATGAGTCGCGGTTGGCTTGTCGGCTTGCCACGCGTCCTTGGGCGTCGTCCAGTCTTCCACCTCGTAGACCAGCGGCGCGAAATCCGGCGGCAACTGGCCGAATGCGGACCCGCAGGAAATCCCCAACGCCCACGCCGCGACATGCCATCTCAGAATCTTGTTCATACCGATTGCTCCTTAGGTTTTCCCTACGAATGTACCAGAGCGGCGGGAAGATCGAAGCGGGCTAGCGAAAAAGTGGGGTCGCGGAGCGATGCCGGAAGACACCGCCGCAGCTGCAACGCACCGCTGACCGGGAACGCCGCCGGCCGGGGCGTGGCAGCGCCGCGAAAGCCGCGGTACACTGATCCGACACCCCTGTTTGACCCGTGAGCTATCTGATGCAGTCTGAACCCGTTGCCAACGCGCTGTCTGCTCTGACAATCCGCCGGGCGACCAATGCCGACATTCCCGCCATTCGCGCGGTGCTGCACGCGGTGCGCGCGGAGTACGGCGTGTTGTCCGAAACGGGCGCGAACGATCCGGACCTGGACGACGTCGAACTTAACTACTTCGCCCGCGGCGGCTACTTCGAGATTGTCGCAGACGGCGCCGGCCGCGTCTGGGGGTGTGCGGGTCTGTATCCGCTGAACGAACATCGGGCGGAACTGTGCAAGATGTATCTGGAGCGCCCCGTGCGCGGCCGCGGCCTGGGCAAACGACTGCTGGAAAACCTCCTCGCGGCAGCCCGCCGCGGCGGCTTCCGAGAAGTCTGGCTGGAAACCAACTCGGTCCTGACCGAGGCGATCACGCTGTACCGGAAGTACGGCTTTGAACCGGTCGCCTCGGAACACCTCTTGCCGCGCTGCGATGTGGCCTACCTGCGGAAACTGGAGTAGCCAGCGCCGCGTACGGCCCGCCCTGCCGCACGGTGCGTTCTGCCGCACGGTGCGTTCTGCTGCGTGCGGCACCCGGTCACCGCACCTCGATTTCGTACCACACGGTTTGGTATTCCGGTCCGATCGCGATTTGGGCGCTGCCGCCGGCCTGGGCGACCGGGACATCGCGTCGGCGCTCGCCGCGGGGGTCGAGCGCATAGCAGCGGACCTTGGCCGGATCGGCTGGCAGCGTCAGGACCGCGGGAATGCCTTCGGCCAGGACCGGAGGTCCGCCGCGGTCGGTGAGCGTGATCCGCTTGCCGTCCAGTTGCTGGACGACGCGGCCCGCATTGCCGGAATCGCCGGTGGCGGCCAGCAGGATGCTCGCGGGCTCGCCTGCCCGGCCGAAGCCCGTGGCGTGCCGCGACACCAACGAGACGGTGGCCCAGTTGAGCCGGGTCTTGCCGATTGCCAGTTTCACGCCGTCCAGTTCAATTGTCCGACCCTCCGGGAAACCGGTGAACAGTTTGGCGTTCGGCGTGCTGACGGCCAGATACGCGGCGTCCGCCAGCTCCCGGTTCCACGTGATCTCCCCGGTGTCGCTGACAAATACGTTCTGCTCCGCCGGGAGTTTCTGCGCCTCGGTCGGTGCTTCCCGCCCAGGCGGGTTCGCCGAGCCGGCGGATGGTTCGGCATCGTCCGCCGTGAAAACCACCGCCGTTTTGTGGACGGCCACCAGTCGCGGGTCGTGGCCGGCCGAGCCGATACTGAAGGCGTTGGAGCGGCTGGCGATCAGCCGTTCGCGGCACGCCGCCAGGCCGATCGAGGCCAGCACGGTCCGGTCCGCTTCCCGCACGTCGCCCCGCAGGAAGATGGCCGCGCACGCGGGGAAGTGCGCCAGCACGTCCGTCCGCGCCAGCAGGTCGAAGAAACACCACGGATTCGCCTGGGGCTCGAATTCGTCGACATAGTGGTTATAGCTGTATTGAAAGATGCCGTCCCAGCCGTGCAACCGGCCGTAGACCGCCAGCATCGGCTGGCCCTCGGCGCCGAATTGATTGGGATACGGATGGTTGTACTCGCTGATCGTATAGGGTTTGTTGCCGACGCGCTGTCCCGCCAGGTGCAGGATATTCCCCAGCGAGTGGACCATCGCATCGTTGCCGATGGCCCACGGCTGCTTGGCCGTCAGCGAGATCCAGCCGCCCGTCGGATGCCGCCAGTAGGCATGGTTGTCGACGTAATCCAGCCGGGCCTGGATATCCGCCGGGCTGTATCCGAGCTGCGTTCCGGAAATCGGCGGCTTGGCCTTGAGCTCGCCTTTCAAATAGTCTGCCATGCCGGTCCAGTAGCTGGTTTCGGTGTCGAACAGGAACCGCACGAAATCCCGACGCGCCTGGCTGGGATAGACGCCCGAACCGATCTTGACCGACGGCACGGCGTGCTCGGCGAACCCCCGCACCGGATCGCAGTCGATTTCCGCGCCGCACTGCAGCGACAGGTCGTCCAGCTCGTAACCTCCGACCTTGAACCGCGTCAGTTGCAGATGCGCCTGTTCCGCGTCCTCGGTCGCCTCGAACACGCGGGTCACCGTCTGCCAGGACTCGCCGACGCTGACGAGTTCCTGCAAGCCCAGCGAGCGCCAGCCGTCCCGCGTCGTCGCGGCCGCCACGCTCAGCTGCCAAGGCCCGCTTCCTTCCGTGCGGCGGATTCGGAACGCCAGCGTGTACAGCTGCCCCTTCCTGAGCGCCAGCTTGCGGATCAGCTTGGCGAAGAACTCTCCGCCCTCCTGCGTCACCTGGACCTTCAGCACGCCGCCGTCCGTTCGGGCCTGTCCGGCTCCCGTGCCCTTCTCAAACGCCCACGTTTTGCCGTCGAAGGCGATCGGCGAGTCGAAACGGCCCTCGGGGATCTGCTCGTCGTGGAGCGGTTCCCGCTTCCATTTCCAGGCCTTCTGCAACGCTTCCCCGTCGGCGTACGTCTGGTGCAGCCAGACGTTCCACTGCCGGCGCAACTGCGTGGCGTACGGGTCCGGCAAGCGGTCGAAGGTCCCGTTGTAGTAGTGGTGCGTCAACGAATCCTCGTTGCTGATTTCGATCATCGCCACGCAGGGCTCGTCGGTATAGGCGTTGCCGGTGTAGGGATTGACGTGGGTCAGCAGTTTTTGTGCATACTCCTTCTGCAACTCGATCATCCGCGGCACGAATTGGCCCACGCCCTTGTTGGCCCAGGGCAAGGCCTGGGCGTTTTCGAATCCGTCGCGTTCGTCCAGCGTTCTGCCGACGTGCAGGTTGATGTTCGTGTAGATCCCGCGTTTCTTGAAAGCGGCGATCATGTAGTCGAGCTTGTCGAGCTGTTTCGGATCGAGATGGCGCTGGGTCTGCGTATCGTCGGCCAGGATGGCCTGGGTCGGCTGGGGCATGAAGTTGACGTACCAGGTGTCCATGAAATGCAGCCGCACGCAGTTGATGCCGAACCGCGCCAGACGCGCCGCCAGCTTGTCCGCCGCCGCCCGCGCGGGAAAATTCGCGGGGCCGGTGAGATTGGTCCCGTGGAATCGAATCGGCCCTGCGTCGGTGGCAAAATGGCCGTCCTGCACCCGGACGAAGCCGTGTTTGCCGGCCGGCGCGTCGAGCAAGTGGGCGACGCTGGACGCATTGTCCGGCCCGTCGTAGGAAATCACAAACGGGAACATCGGCGAATCGGAATCGTCCGCCCGCGCGGGGACCAGCAGTCCCGTGCCGGCGAGCAGTGCCCCGATCGCCAACTTGCTCGTCGCCCAACCCATGCTTCGTGTTTTCATCGCTGCTTCACTGCTCCCATCGTCGTTGTTGTTGCTGTCCAGCGAGCCGAGACAATCGGACCGCCGCTGTCGTCCAGGCTCGTTCCGGCGGCCAACGCCTGGCCGTCGAGAACAACTTCCCGCCTCCCGCTCAACGGGCCCTCATTGGGCCAGGGGCAACTTTTGGGTTTCCGCGTTCCAGGCGCCGACGATCAGCGTGGCGGAATCGCGGCGACCGGTCTCGCGCCAGAGGATTTCGACCTGCAGATCGCGTTGTTCGCCGGGGGCGAGCCAGAAGAAGTTGTCGGTGGCGTAGAACAGCCGCCTGGTCCCGGCGACGTCGAGTCGGGTGTTGAAGGCCGGCTTGTCGCCCGTGTTCTGCACGCGGACACGGAGCCGGCTGCGGTTGGCGGCGGTCTGTTCGTGGTCCCCGATCGCCGCGGTCAGCGTGGTCGCGTGGGCCGCGGTTTGCGGTTTCAGCCACGGGCCTTTGTCCAGCGTCAGCGCCGGCTGCGGCGCGGCCCGGTACTGGGTGCGGAAGGCCTCCTCGCTCATGCGCGACAAGCAGCGCGGCCAGTACACCGAGCGCGAGACGAGTTGCCGATCGCTGCCGCGCAGTTCCGCGACGAGGAAGAAGAACGTGTTCTCGAAGCGGTCGGGGATCGTGAAGTTTTCGAAGTCCACGGTCGCCACGGACGGACCGGGGGCGAGTTGGACCGGCTTGGTCCGGCGCCACGTTGAATCGAAGGCGGCGTCGAAGATCTCCAACGACGCCTCCAGGCCGCTGCGCTCGGCGGCGGGCGCGTGCATGACCCGCACGTCCAGCGGCAGCGACTCGCCCTTGGCCCACAGCAGGTACGGCAGCTTGACCGCGACGTGGGTCGGTTCGTAGGTGCGTTTGAGGAAGTAGTACGGCGCGGTCGGCTGGCCGAACCCGTCCACCAGCATGATCGCGATCACCGGCCAGGGACGTTTGAAAACCCAGGGCATCAGGCCGGCCGTGACGGGATAATTGGCCTGCATCTGGTCGGAGAAGATCTGGTAGAACTCGCCGGCGCCGATCTGCGTACTCTCGGCGAGCGTCTCCAGCAGCGGGGCGCTGACGTCAGCCAGGTGCGAGGCGCGGCTCAGCATCCGCGGCACGCGGCTGGCCTGGTATTCGACGAAGTGATGCAGCAGTTCCGGATGCCGGTCGCGGAAGCCCGCTTCCATCATCCCGGCCAGCGGCTTGTCCAGTTCGGCGGGGGCCACCAGTTCGCGGAGCGAGCCCGCGTCGGGAATGCTGTGCATGCCGGTTTCGGCCAGGTAGGGCACGAACTGGTACAGTTGGCCGTACCAGGTCGGGTCCATGTCGGGATACGTGTGCAGGCTGCCGCCGTCGGGGCTGGTGCGCCGCATCGGGCGGGTCGGGTCGAAGTCGGCCAGGCAGCGTTCGAGAATGCCGATGGTCGCCGTATTGCCCAACGAGTAGGGATTGAATTCGTTGCCGCCGCACCAGACCGCCAGCGACGGATGGTTGCGGAGGCGAAAAATAGTCTGCATCACCTGCGCCTCCCACACGTCCTGGGGCCATTCGGGCGTGTCGCGGTTGCCGATGGGGAAATCCTGCCAGACCAGCACGCCCAGGCGGTTGCAGCTGGCATAGAAGTCGTCCGTCTCCAAAATCCCGCCGCCCCAGATGCGGAGCAACTGGATGCCGGCCGCCTGGGCCGCGCCGACCAGCCAGTCGTAACGTTCGCGCGGCAGGTCGAGCAGGATGTCGGCGGGCATCCAGTTCATGCCCTTTACAAACAGCGGCCGGCCGTTGACGACGAACTGCCAATCGGCCCAGCGGTCGGCGGTCCGCGGCCCGGGCGTCGGCCGGGTCTGGACGGTGCGGATTCCGAAATCGAACTCCAGCCCGTCCTCGGCATGGCCTTCGCGGATCAGCGTGAGCTTGACGCGATACAGATGCGGCTCGCCCATGCCGTTGGGCCACCACAACTTGGGCCGGGCAATCGTCAACGACTCCCGCACCCAGTTGCGTCCCGCGCGGGTTTGCAGCGGGAACGTCTGGTCGAACGCCAGCCGCCCGTCCTTTTGCTCCGCCAGTTCCACGCGCAGCGCGAATCGCGACTTGCTCGGCGCGCCGGTGGCCCAGCCGCGGGACCCGTCGGCCAACTGGGCGCCGTGCTGCGGATGCAGCTGGCACTGCAGCGAGTGCGTCCCCGCCAAGAGTTCGACGTTCAGCGACAACCGCGCCTCGTCCGCATCCGCGTGCTCCGTCACCAGCTGCGGACGTTCCAGGTGGCCCAGCGGCACCAGCTCCAGGCGCGCTCCGCGCCACATCCCCAGCGGGAAGAACATCTCCCCGCCTGTGCCGCCGGCGATCACCCAAGGCTTGATCACCGCGCCCTCCGGCCCCCGCGGCTTCCAGCCGGCCTTGTTGCCGAAGTTGCCGGCTTTCACCTCGACCACAATCTCGTTCTCCGCTCCCCACCGGAGGGTCTTGCTGACCTCGATCGCCGGCCCGCCGAACATGCCTTCGTGGCGGCCCAACAGGACGCCGTTCAGCCAGATCCGCGCGAAGTAGTCGATCCCGTCGAAGCACAGAAAAGCGTACCCGTCGTGCTCTTTCGCCGGCACGGCAAAGGTGCGGCGGTAGTACCAGACCTTCTGGTCCACCCAGTCGTACTGCTGCGAGTTCAAATGCTCGTAAGGATGGCCGCACTTGCCCGCGCGGTGCAACGCCCATTGCACCGTGCTGGGCACCTGCGATTCGAACCAGTCGGTCACCGTGTCCAACTCCGCCACCGCGTTGATCGCCGCATCGCGCCAGCCAAGTTGCCAGGGGCCGTCCAACGCAAGGTGCTGGGCGCCGCTGCGGGGCGTAATCCGATACGGCTGCCAGAGACCGGGCTCGCTGTCGGCCGGCGCCGCCGCCGCCGAGACGCTCGCCAGCGCGGCCGTCCAGACAAGGCCGATGAGCGAGCCGGCGACCACGGCCCTGGCGAACCGAGTGGACGTTTGAGGATCGGTCTTCCGCGTCTTTCCAGTCATGGTATCTGCTCCGGTAGTTGACATTCTGGCGATGGCTCCCCAACCCGCCGCAGGGACACCCCGGCAAATCGGCCGCGACTTGGCAGCTGCGTCCGGCGAAGCCCGCTACGGCCCTTGGTAACGAACAAGATTCTGACACGGCGTGCGGTGCCGTGCAGCGCTAAGTGTTGGCTCTTTTCGGCCGCGTCTCTCGGCCAACCAGGCACGCCCGCGGCGCGCGCCGGGGTCCGCCTGTTCGGCAAGCCGGCCTGCCAACGTCGGCAGTATCGCGCAGCGGGGACCGGTTGACAAGCCGGCTGGCGGCAGCTGTCCAGCATGCGGATTGGGCCGGAGGTGAGGCTGCAGAAGCGGGGCTCCAGCGATAGAACCGATTGCCGGCCGGCGCCGATTCGAGCCGCCGGACAAGCGTCCCGGTCAGCCTGTCACCAGTTCGATGCCTTGGCCGGTGCCCAGATTCCGCGAGTACTGCTTGCGTGCGGGGCTGTTCCAGTGCTCGTGAACGCCCAGGCTGGCCAGGGGCGTGCCGCCGCCGTGCGGATCGTAGCGGGTCTGGGACGGAGGCTGGTGAGCCAGGGCGGCCTCGTGCAGATAGTTGTCCACTTCGCCGACCATTCTCGCCGCGGTCGGTTCGGCGGCAAAGAAATCCACGGCCACCGACTCGATGGCCACGGGGTCTTGGGAGACGAACACGCTGGCCGTCCAGTGGCCGTCGAACGGCGCCGACTGCCAGCGTTCCGGCCCGACGCTCTGGTGCGGAGCGGCGTACAGGGCGTCGATCAGATACAGGATGGTCTTGCCGCCCAGGTCCTTGTGGCCCATCAAGTCGACCAGCGCGTTGTAGGTGCCCATGCGCCGCGACACGACCAGGATCGATTCGTGCAGATGGCTGGGATTCCAGCCCTTGTGCGCGTCCTTCGGGCCCGTGTTCTCCCGATAGACCGAGCCGTAGTGGTTTTTGGCGCACAGCGTCACGGCCGCCAGCGAGTGCCCCTTCATGAGCCCCGCGTTGATCAGGTACGTCGCGCCGGTAACGCAAGCGGGCAGATAGGTCCGGCGGTTGTGCGGCGTGCCGGGATCGCCGAAGTGCAGTGCGACGTTCTTGTCGGGCCGAGCCTGGAAACGTCCGTCGCCGCCGTCGATATCCTCAAACCGGATGCCGGGGAACTCGGCGTGCGCTCGCAGAAAGATCGAATCGTTGGCCAGCCGCGAAGCGTCGTAGACCACGATGTCTTCCTCGCGGACGCGGGCCTGCTTGACCAGTTGCCGCAACAGGGCCAAGGTCAGTTGGGGCGTGTTGTACAGACCCTGTGCCGGGTCGGCACGGCGCTTGGAGCAATTCAAATTGAGCTTGACGGCCACCCGTTCGCCGGGCCGGTACCCGGCGCTGCCGCGGCCCTGGGCCTGGTTGAAATGGCAGAACAGGGCTGCCCAGGCGTCTGCGTCGGTCTGCGCCTCGGTCATCCGCCGCAACGATTGGCTCAGCATTTGATCGGCCAGCACCGGATCGGTAAACCGGTCTTCATACCAACCGCCGCCAGCCGGGTTGCCGTCCCAGCGAGCGGCCTGCGGGTTGTGAATCCAGACGACGCGACCGGGACAGATGCCGCGGGCCTGGCCGAGCGGTTGATTCGGCCCTTCGGCCGGCGCCCAACGGGGAGCGGCCGCGGACTCGGCGGCTGCCGCGTTGGCGGCGGAGTGCAGACCGGCCGGGGACAGGCTCGCAGCGAGGCCGCCGGCCGCGGCCTGACGAAGAAACACGCGTCGCGAAGGGTGGGGCATGATCGGTTCCTTGCAGCGGAAGTCCAAACGTCGTGACAACGCCGGTGGAATGTACCGTTTCGCGCGTCGAATGTCGAGCCAGAGGCCAGCGCGCGCACGCCGAGAATCCGGGCTTTCTCGAAAAGCCGGCCGGCTTCTCGTGTTGCCCGGCTTCTAGCGCGGGGCATCCTGGCGCAAGATAGGATGCAGCGACCATCCCCGGAGGCACGACGAAACGCCCATGTCCAAGATCCTGATTGTCGAAGACGACCGCGCCCTGAGCGACGTCCTGGCTTACAACCTGCGCCAAGCGGGCTACGAGGTGGACTCGGCCGAGGACGGGCGGAAGGGCCTGACGCAGGCCCAACTCAACCTGCCCGACGTCGTAGTTCTGGACCTGATGCTGCCGGGCATGGACGGGCTCGAAGTCTGTCGCCGCTTGCGCAGCCATCCCTCGACCCGCGAAATCCTGGTTCTGATGTTGACGGCCCGCACGGAAGAGGCGGACCAACTGACCGGATTCTCGGCCGGTGCCGACGACTACGTGACCAAACCGTACAGCATGCGGTTGCTGCTGGAACGTATCCGCGCCCTGGAACGCCGGGCGCGCCCGCCCGCCGCCGCCGCCGACGTGCTCAGCCTGTGCGGTGTGACCGTCGACCGCCGACGTCATCAAGCGTCGGTCGCGGGACGGGCGATGTGCCTGACGCGCAGCGAATTCCGGTTGCTGGAAACGCTCCTCCGACAACCGGGCCGCGTCTTGTCCCGCAACGATTTGATCCACGCCGTGATGGGCGAGGACACGATCGTGCTGGAACGGACGATCGACGTCCACATCCGCGCTATCCGCCGCAAATTGGGCGACGCTGCGTACGTGATCGAAACGGTCCGCGGCGTCGGGTACCGTTTTCGGGAGCCGAGTTTGGGCGGTCCGGTGTCAACGGCGGAGACGGGATCAGGCGGGCTGCAAGGCACTTCGCGGCGAGGCGCCGACCCGCCGTCGGAACAAGTCCCGCCCCCCTGAGCAGGCCGGGCTTGTCAGAACGCGGTCAGTCCCATGATCAGCCGCAGCGTGACGGTCACGAGCAGGTACAAGGAACAGTGGACGGCGGCGGTGCCGGGTTCCAGGTCCAGCGCGAGGTGAGCGCCAAAGGTCCCGATGCCGATCATCACGGGCGCGATGAACACCATGTGGATGACCTCCACCTGGTCGCCGCCCAGGACGTAACCGGTGATCAGCGCGACCAGTCCCCACAGGATCGCGTAGACCGCCGAGCAAGCCAGGACGCGCAGGGAGAGTTCCTTGCCCGAATACGGTTCCAGTTCGTCGTCGCGGAGAAAGGCGTAGCCTGCCCAAGCCAACGGCGGCGCCAGGCCGATTGCGCCCAGCGCCAAGAGCCACAGCGGCACATCGCCCTCGGGCGAACGGAACATCCAGGCGATGGCCAGGACGGCGACGATCGTCACCAGAATGACGGCGGTCAATCGCGGCGAGACCTTGGTTTCGTTGCGGGCGATCGGCTTCAGGATCGCGCGGCCTTTGGTGTCCTTCGGCCCGAATTGTTCCGGGGCGTGAATGACGACCTCTTCGCCCTTTTCCGGGACCTGGATGATCGTCTTGCAGTGGGGACAAGGTCCCTTCTTGCCGGCGAATTTGTCGCTGACATTGAACCGTTTCTGACAGCCTGGGCAAACGACCGGGATTGGCATACGCAGATCTAACTTCAGGCCAGATGGGTGCGGCGATTCACCGCGGTGCTTCTATCGTACGTGCCCGACCGGGACTTACCAAGTGTACTCAACGCGGCTTTTCAAAAAAGGCGGGCTGCCTGCTTTCGTCCGCCCGTGTCCAAGCGGACGGGGATCAGTCGCATTCCGCCAGATCGTCTTCGTTGATCGTCCTGAAGCCTTTGCTCTCGAGCGTCTCGGCGGCTGCCTCCAGATTGTCCACCAGCAAGGCCATGACGGGATTGTCGCGGGGATGGACGATCAAGGGGTAGGCCTGGATGATGTTGATCTCCGCCTGGAGCAACGCCGAACAAACCTGGACCAGCGGCTGCGGCCCTGCGGGTAATTCCACGCACAGCAGATCGCTTTCGATGATCGTCAGTCCGGCCCGTTCGAGGATTTCGCGGCCCTGTTCGGGACGGCTCAAGACAATCCGGACAAAAGCGCACTCCGTCGCGTCGCTGATGGACAGTCCGACAATCGTCACATGGCTGCCCTCGAAGCGGCGCACCACTTCGAGCAACTGGCCCACCCGGTTCTCCAGGAAGATCGTGAATTGGCGAATGCTGGGATAATCGTGGCTACGCGCTGTCGCAAAGTCGATTGCGGCACCTTCTCCGATACTCATCAGCCCCGCGCCTTTCACTTAGAGTCGCTGAACCGCTACCATGCACGCGGCGTGCCTGCCGTTCTGTGGGCCTTCGAGACCCGCGGGCCGGACCGCATTTCCCGAACGCATCGCCAACACAACTATAGGGAAATCAACAAGTTCGGTCAACGCAAGAAGCGACTTTCGCAGCCTCCGGTAGGATATGCCGGATATCCGGACGGGGCGAAACCAAGCCGGGAAAAAAACGCGCTCGAAGGATAATCCGAGTTGCTCAGAGCCGCGGCGCGAGGGATGATGCACGTAGCCCCGGTATTCGGAGAATCAGCGGTGATCCCCAGCGAAGACTCATATCCCGATGATGCATCCATCGCCAAGCAAGTTGTGGCCGCGCTGGCCGACAGGCTCGGCAGGACCCCGGAGTCGATTCGCCCGGAGGACGACCTGCTCCGGGACCTGGGCATCGACTCGATGAGCATGGCGGAGTTGACGGTCTCGGTCGAGCAAGTGGTGGGAACGGAAATCCCCGGAGACGAATGGCTGGACACCCAAACCGTCGGCGACCTGATTCGTCTTCTGACGCGTTACGCCGCTCACAGCGACAAGACGAACTCGGCCAGGTCCTTCCGCTCTTGATCCGTCAAGCCTTCGACGTCGCCCGTCACGCTGCCGTGCTTGCCTTCCTTCAGCAGTTGTTCGATCGTGGTGTAGTGCCCGTCGTGCATGTAGGGCGCGGTCCGCCAGCATTCGATCAGCGTCGGCGTGTCGAACTCGCTAACCCGATCGTACTGACCCTTGGAGCCCACGTCGTGCATTTTGAGGTCGGTGTACAGCGGCTCCGGATGGCAGGTGGCGCAGCCCAACCGCTCGCTGAAGAACAACTTCTTGCCGCGTTCGGCCGCTTCGCTCAGCTTGCCGTCCACCAGGTGGGGGCTGGGCACCGGCTGCAGCGTCTTCAAGTACTCGTCGATGGCCACCGCATCTTCTTCCGGACGCACGGCGAACTGGATGTGCGTGATGCCGGACCGCACCGCGACCTCGCCCGATTCGCGCACGCCCTGGGCCATCGACGGCGGCGTGCGGTGGGCGTATAGCATGCTCTTGTTGTTCTTGGGCGTGCCCAAGCCGTCGTTCAGCAAGTCCCAATTCAGGGCGTCGATGCGCGCGTCCGGGTGGCAACTGGCACAGCTCTGCCAATGCTGGAAGCACAGGTCCGCGTCGTGAAAGAACATCTCGCCGCGGCGCTGGACGGTCAGCACGGGTTCGGGCCCCAAGGGAATCAGTTTCACGGGATAGTAGGATTTGTCCTCCAAGTCCACCACGGCCACGGCATCGCTGAAGTAAACCGCGGTGTAGATCTTCGTCCCGATCACGTCCAGCCCCCGCGGGCCGTTGACCAGCGGGCCTTCCTCCTTGACCAGCCCCCACGGGCCGCCGCGCCGCAATTGGATCCGCCGCTTCAGGTCCACCAGAAACGCCAGATCGTTCGGCACGTCCTCGACGGTGACCGACGAGTAGCTGCCTTGCGTGTCGTAGCGGCCGGCGGCCTTCGCTTCTTCAATCGTCTTGGGCATGCCCTTCAGCTTGGCGATCAGGCCCTCCGCGTCGATCACGCTCAATTCGTGCGTCGCGGCATGGCTGACGATGATCCGCTTGCCGTCCGCGGTCGTGGCGACCGCCCAGGGCATCGCGGCCCCCAGGTCGATGTCGTCCAGCAGCACCGTGTTCAGCAGCTTCTTCTCCGCCACGTCGATCACGCTCAACGCGTTGGTGTTCATCCAGCCGCGTTCCAGCTGCGTGGTGGGCATCTGGTAGCGGGACAGGATGTGGGCGATGTAGGCATACGCGCCGTCGGGCGAAACGCAGATCTCCTGGACGCTGGAACTGCCGTTGGGCAAACGGATCTTCGAGGTCGCCAGCGACCCCAGTTCGATCACGGTCACTTCGGCCGCCACGTTGTACGAATCGGCAGGATCGACCGGCAACAGATTGCTGACAAAGGCCAGGCTGCCGTTGGGCGTGACGGCGATCTTGTGCGGTTCGCGGATCGCCTTGACGCGGGCCGTCTCCTTGTTCGCCGCCAGATCGATCACGGACACGTCGTTGTGGAAGCGGTTGCAGACCAGCAACCGCTTGCCGCCGGGCACCAGGGCGGGACCGAACGGCGTGTGGCCCACCGGGATCGTCGCGGCGACCTGGCCGGACGCCGCGTCGATGACGCAGGCCGTGCCCCGCACGCCGCCGCAGGTGACGTACAGCTTGCCGCCGTCGGGCGAGACGGCCAGGCCCGTCGGAGTCGCCGGACAAGCGATCGTCTTGGCGACCTTGCCGCCGGCCACATCCACAACCAGGATTTGCCCGGCGTCGGCCGCCAGCACGAACAGGCTCTTGCCATCCGGGGAGGCCACCACATCCATCGGACCGACGTACTTGCCCGGCTCGGCGGCCAACAGGACCACGCCCAGGAGGCTGGCCCAGCCGAAAGTAGCGGCGCGCAGGGTTCGGGGGGTGAATCGCAAAGCAGCACTCATGCGACGACTCCTATCATCGGGTCTGAAGGGTGGGGATCACGCTGGGGTGAAGCAAGGCACCACGCAAACTGGGAAAACCTTGGCACCGTCACGGCCGGACGTCGGGCGTCCGGCAAATCGCTTCGATCGTAACCGAACGCCGCTCGCATTCCGAGCGGCTCAGAGGCTTCTGGACAAAAATTGTGAAGTCGCCCGGTTTCGAATGCAAGCCCCCCCACGGACGCTTTGCAGACTCACCTCGGACTCGCGACGGCCGCGGAGCAATCCTCGGCGTCTCGCGTCCCCGTAGCAAGCGCGACTCGCCGCCGCTTCCGGATTCTGCTTTCTCCACTCGGCAATTCGGCCCGCAGCTGTCGCGACCGTTCCGGACCTGATACACTGACGCGGTCCGCAACCCGTACCACGGAGATGCCGCTTTGAACGACGCGCTGACCGTCCAAGTCCAATTGAGCGAACGAAGCTACGAGATCGTCATCGGGACCGGCAACTTGACCGCCGCCGGGGCCTTCGTCGGACAACGCTGCAAACTCACGCACGCCATCGTGATCACCGACACGAACGTCGCCCCCTTGCACGCCCGCCGCGTGGCGGACAGCCTCGGCAGCCTGGGGGCGCGCGTGGACGAAGAGGTGATCGAGGCCGGGGAGGCCAGCAAGTCGGTGGCGAACGCCGACCGGCTGTGGCAGCGACTGCTGCAGCACAAGGCCGACCGCAAGTCGGTCGTGGTGGCCGTGGGCGGCGGCGTCATCGGCGACCTGGCCGGATTCGTCGCGGCGACGTACGCCCGCGGAGTGGCGTTCGTCCAGGTGCCGACCACGCTGCTGGCCCACGTGGACAGCAGCGTCGGCGGCAAGGTGGGCGTCAACTTGCCGGACGCCAAGAACATGGTCGGCGCGTTCTGGCAGCCCCTGGGAGTGCTGATCGACACGGCCGTGCTGGACACCTTGCCCGACCGCGAATATCGAGCCGGCCTGGCCGAGGTGGTCAAGTACGGCGTCATCCTGGACGCCGAGTTCTTCCGCTACCTGGAGGATCGCGCCGACGATCTTGCCGCGCGGCGGCCCGACGCGCTGCGCCATGTCGTCGCCCGTTGTTGCCGGCTGAAAGCGGACGTGGTCGCACAGGACGAACGCGAGACGATCGGCCTGCGAGCCATGTTGAATTACGGCCACACCTTTGCGCACGCGATCGAAGCGGAAGCGGGATACGGCGAGTTCCTGCACGGCGAAGCCGTCGCGATCGGCATGCTGGCCGCCTCGCGGCTGGCCGAACGCCTGGGCCGCGTCGACCGGCGATTCACCGAGCGGCAGGACGCGTTGCTGCGGCGGCTGAAGCTGCCTGTGGCCATGCCCGCGATGGCGCCCGAAGTGCTGCTGGAGGCCATGCAGCGGGACAAGAAAGTGGCGCATGGCCGCCTGCGATTCGTACTGCCCAAACAGATGGGCCAGGTGGAACTGGTGGGGGACGTGCCCGAGGAAGACGTTCTGGCCGTCCTGCAAACCGCCTGACCCTCCTTCGCCCTTCGTCCTTCGCCCTTCCTCACCGCCCCATGTTTTGCGCTTTGGCCAGAATCGTCGGTCGGGCCTGTTCCATGAATTCCTTGACGTCGGCATACCGCATCGTGCGGCCCTCGAACGACCGGCTGCTCAGCGCGCCCAGAAACCGGGACTTGAACTCCTCCATGTTCGAGCCGTAGATGTGGTAGCTGTCCGCCAAGTGGCAGTAGCGGCCCAGCCGGATTTCCCGGCCGGACAGTTCCGCTACGCGGGCAGCGATGCGGCTTTGCAGTTGCCCCAACGCAAACATGTTCATGAACGCCGCCTTGTAGGCGTCGTTGCTGCGGAAGCGGACGTTCATGCTCAACCAGGCAACGCCCGCTTCTTCGGTCAGCCGGCACCAGACGCTCTGCAGGCACGCCGGGTCGTCCACCCGCTGATCTTCCCAGGCTTTCCAGGTCACAGCCTGCGCGCGGCGCGTGTAGCCGGTCTTGGCCAACTGCCGACAGAGGTTCTCGATCTGATCGATCGGCTCGGCCAGCGTCGGCACGGTGTACGCGAACAGCCGCTGATGGTAGGTGTATTCCCACCGCGTGTCCGCGGGGTCATTCGGATCGCGCACACAGTGGTCCTTGATCCCGTCGCAGACCTCCATCACGTACTCCTGCAGATCCTCAAACCCGCCGGGCAGATCGCGGTGGATCATAGGTTCGGCCAGCGGGTCGTGGACCGTGACCATCATGGTCGCGTCTTTGCTGGGAGGATCGCCGGGTTTGTCGTACTGCGTGCTGATGTCGCAACCTTGCTCGTACAGTCGGATCAGCGAATTTTCCCAGGCGCGGGCGATGCAGTCGCCTTCGGCCGTCAAGACAGGGATTCCGTTCATGGCTTTCCGTTTCAAGTGGGGTGTGACGTTTGTCCAGCCTCCGGGCCGCCGATCTCCGGCCAATGACTTCCTGACAGCCAACGGGTTTTCCGCGCGGGGGTGAGGGGTCAGGCTTACAGAATTCAATTCTGGCCGATCGTGGCGCCAGCCATAGGCGATGACTTTGCTCGGCCAGAATTGAATTCTGTAAGCCTGACCCCATTGGGGGACGGCGTCTTTCCGGGTCGGTTTTCCCTTCGGTTCCAGCCGCCCGTGGAAGAACAGGGGGCAGGCACCCTGCGGCGCTTGCGTTCCCCTTTTTCAACGGGCTGCCAAAGATTCTCCAGTTCCTGCCGTCGTTGGCAAGTACGGCAAGCGGGAAGCCCGCTTTTTGCGCGACGCGCCGTGTTCCCGCCGCTGCCAGCGGGTATCATGGCCGAGGCCGAACGCCTGGACCGCGTGTTGCACCAAGGGCGAAGCGACCTTGCTGGGGAAGGAGACAGCTGTGAGAATCATGTCGGCGATGCTCGTCGTGGCCTGGGGTTCGGTGGTTTCCGGCGCGGAACCGGGGGATTGGTGGAATCCGCAGTGGCGGTTCCGGACGGTGGTCGAGCGGCCCGCGCCCGATCGCGACGAAGCGGTGCGGCCGGTCGAGGCGGTCCTCGACCCGAACGCCCTGCTGTCTCGCGCCGGCGTTTCCGAGTCGGTTGATCCGGACTCGGTGCGCGTCGTCCAGCGCGACGCGCAGGGCGTGCGTCGCGAAGTCCCCAGCGCGTGGCGCACGGAGTTCAACGCCGAACGGGGCGTGGAACAGGGCTATCTGGCCTGGTTCGCCCGGCCGGTGGCGGCCCGGGCCGGTGCGGCGGAGATCTACTTTGACGTCAAACAGCGCGGCTTGCCGCGTGCCCGCTATGCCGCCGACGCGCTGCCGCCGGAGAACCTGTTGGCCAATCCGGGGTTTGAGGAAGAAGCCAACGAGGGGCCGGCCGAGTGGACCGCCGAGCCGGCGGCCTTGATCCGCCTGGACCGGTTTCGCCACACGACGGGGCGCAGGTCGCTGAAGGTGGTCGTGGACCAGGCCACGCCCGCTGAAGTCCGCCGCGAAGCGGCCCTTTCCCAGCGGGTCGACGTCCGCCGTTTTGCCGGCCAGGAAGTCGTGTTGGAGTGCGATCTGCTGGCCGAACGGGCCGTGTACGGCGCCCCGGTGGCGATCGCGATCGAGCAGTTCCGCGCGGACGGCTCGCAGATCCGCGAGCAGGCGGTCGATCCCCGTTGGCTGAACATCGAATTGGCCCCAGGCCAGCTGGTTCAGTTCTGCGAGCGGGGACGGTTCAGCCACGAGGCAGCCACGGCCCAGGTGTCGGTGCGGATCCGCTGCCTGGTGCGGGACGCCGACAGCGGCCGCCCGGTGACGGGACCGGATGCCCACTTCACCGTCTGGCTGGATCGCCTGGTCCTGCGGCCGGGCGAACGCTGGCCCTGGCCTGCCGCCGCGCACGGCGGCTTCGTCGCCGGCGCGCTGTCCGACGCGCCGCTGAATCGCGGATTCGAGTTTGCGGGACTGCGCCGCGTGGCTTTCAACGGCGCGTCGGAAGCGACGCTCACGGCCGGCTTCGACGATCCGGACCCGCGTTCGGTCCACTGGGGATTGGCGGCCGGGACGCTGGAGTTCTGGTGCCAGCCGTCGTGGAACGCGGACGACGGCCGCGAGCACGTGTTCCTGGACGCCGTGGCCTACGGTCATCGTCTGCAGTCGCAGTTCCGCAAGCGGGACGCCGGCGGCCAGAACCGCTTGGAGTTCGTGATTGCCGACGCCGGCGGCAAGCTGCGGTCTGTGCAAGCTTTCGCGCCGTTCCGGGCCGGCGTCTGGCACCACGTGGCCGCCACCTGGGACTTTCCGGAAGCCAAACTGGCGCTGTTCCTGGACGGCCGGCCGATCGGCCAGACGGGGCCGTCCGGCGCGGCGTGGCCCAGCAGTCTGGTCTCCAAGGGGACGACTTCCGGGATCGGGATCGCGGAGCGGGACAGCCGCAGCATGCCCATGCAGGCTTTCCTGGGAGGTGACGCGAATTGCCGGCCCGAATCGAGTGCTGAAGCCGTGTTGGATGAAGTCCGCATTTCCAGCTGCGCCCGTTACACCGCCGGTTTCCAACCGCGGCGCCAGGAGTTCGCGACGGACGACCAGACGCGCGCGTTGTGGCACTTCGAGAATGACCCGCACGGCATCCACGACGGCGACGACCGGTTCGTGCGAGGCCATCTGGCTTGCGAACTGCCTCGCCGGCACGAGACGGCGCCGTTGGACGTGTGGGCCGGCGGGCGAGTCGAGCGCCGCCTGATCCTGGTCGCGGCGCATCCCGGCGAATCCCAATTCGCTGCGAATCGCGCCGAAAACCGCTTGACGGTGACCCGCCCGTTGACGCCGCCGCCCGATCCGCGGCGCGTCGCCTACCGCCTGCGGCAAGCCGAGCGCGTGATCGCATCCAACAAGGAGGAATTCACGCTGCCGGTAGCCGGCGATTGGGACCCGCTGATGGAATCGCTCTCGTTTGAACTGGCCGACGCCGCCAGCCGGACGCCGGTCACGATTCCTCATTGGCGAGCCAACGAGAACGTGGTCCCGTTCAGCGTCCCGGACCTGGCCGCGACCCTGGCTCCCGGCGTAACGGACGAGGCGGAGCGGGCCTTCGAGGTGTTCCGGTACGCCTTGGCCACCACGAACTACTTCGATGCCCACTACTGCGAGACGCTGCCGGCGCGTCATCGCCCGCGGGTCTCGTACACCCTAATCAAAGCGCTGAACATCTACCCGTTCGACCAGTGCGGCCCGTTGAACCACACGCTCCGCAAACTCTTCCTGGCCGCGGGCATCTCGTCGCAAGACGCTTCGGGCACGCACCATCAGTTCCAACAAGCGTTCTATCAAGGAAGCTGGCGGCTGTTCGACTTGTCGCCGCGCGTCTACTGGCTGAACCGTGACAATGCGACGGTGGCCAGCCGCCGGGCGTTTGAGGACGATCTGTACCTGAAGCTGCGGCAGGACAGCGGCGTCCAGTCGGGACTGCGCGGCCGTCGCGGGCGGCCCGGTTTGGGAGTCGCCGAACGGCCCCACGCGATGGACTTCGCCTTGCGTCCAGGCGAGCGCGTGAGCTTCGGCTGGCAAAATGAAGGACGCTGGTTCGAGTTGACCGAGAACCGCCAGCCGATTCCATTGGGCAAAGTGCCTCCTTACTTCGGCAACGGAGCGATTGAATTCCGGCCCGAGTTGGGCTCGCCGGCGACCGAAATCGGCAACCTGACGTTCCATGCGGCGCCCGACGGCCGCCGGACGCTTCGCGCCGGAGATCCACATCGCCCGGCGTCGCTCGTGTACCGGCTGCAGTGCCCGTATCTCCTCTCCGACTCGCAAGTCCGAGCGGCGTGGACGGCGACGCGGGCAGGAGCGCTGCGCGCGTCGCTGTCGTTCGACGAAGGCGGCTCGTGGACCGAGGTCTGGCGGAACCCGCAGCCCGACGGCACGTTGGCCCTGGACTTGCTCCCGCAGGTCACGGCCCGCTATGCCTACCGGCTAAAGCTCGAATTCGAGCCCGGCGGCGGTGCCACGTTGTCCGATCTGAATGTGCGGACCACGTTCGTCGTTTCGCCCTTGTCGCTGCCGGGCACGCTGGCCCGCGGCGAAAACCGGATCCGCATCGTCGGCGCTCCCGTGCCCGCGCCGGTCAAGGCGGTCTGCCGCTGGTACGAACGTCACCGGAGCGATCTGGAAGTCGCGATCCACGCGATCGGCTACTATCTGAACGGCGACCAGTCTCGCCGCAATCTGCGGATCGCGGCGCCGGGGGACAGCGTGCCGATCGAAGTCACGCTGGCCGGCGGCGGCTGCGCCAGCGAAATCTCGCTGGATCATCTGCCGCCGGGCTGGACGGTGACCCCGCAGCGGCAGGCGGTGAAGCGGGCGGCCGGCGATCCGCCTACGCGGGCCCAGTTCATCTTGCGTCCCGCCTCCGACGCAGCGCCGGAACCCGTCGGCCTGGAGCTCGTCCTGGGCCAGGCGGACGGGGACCGCCGGGTGCCGCTACAGGTGCTTGTCGCACCCGCGGCGCTGGTTTGCGAAGCCGAGGCGAGCGAACCCCAGGACGGCGGCGCCGCCGTCCTGGATTCGCCCGCCGACAGCAGCGGTCGGGTCGCGGCCTTCCGCGAAGCCGGCCAGCTGACCTTCGCCGCGCAGGCGATCGAAACGGGCCAGCACGCCTTGTGGTTGCGGGCCCGCTGGGAACCGGACAGCAGCACGCAACTGGATGTGACCGTCGACGGAGGCGCTCCGCGCACCGTGTCCGCCAAGGCCATGATTGGATTCACCGATTGGAACGACCCGCGCCACGCGCACACTAAGATGTTCGCCCACTATGGCGAAGCCTACGCGCATTGGTCGTGGTATCGCCTTGGCCAAATCGACCTGCAAGCCGGCCCGCACCGCCTGACCCTGTCGGCCCGCGGCGGAGCCCACCTGGACGCCCTCGTCCTGTTGCCCGCAACGCCGGCGTGTGACCGCGCCGCCATGAACCTTTTCCAGAACTGGAACTACGACGGCCGGGCCGGACGGTTCGCCAGATAGCAGCCTGTGGAAGAGGAGAGGAGGAGGCCCGGCACCTCGCGGCATCGCGGCTCTCCGTTGTTGTCGTGGCTCGACTCGGAGCCCGTCCGCCTCTTCAACGGGCCTCTTCAGCGGGCTTGTTCAACGGCGGGCTTGTTCAACGGCGGGCTTGTTCAGCGGCGGGCTTGTTCAGCGGGCCGTTCAGCCCGGCGCCACCCGGCGGCGGATCGCCTCGCACAGCGCCAGCATCGCCTCGACACCGAGTTCCTCGGCCCGAGCGTTGGTTTCCAGATTCTGCTCGCGCAGGATCGCATCCACCGCGGGCTTGTCCAATTGCGATTTGAACGCGCTCAGCAACCCGCTCCGGAGGAACTTGCGGCGGTGAAAAAAGATCGACCGGATGAAGGTGTGAAAGAAGGCCAGGTCGGAGATCCGGGCGCGCTTTTCGGCGTGGGGCAGGATCTGCAGAATGGCCGACTCTACTTTCGGCTGCGGCCAGAACACGGTCGGCGGCAGCACGCGAATGGTCCGCACCTCGCACTGGCTCTGCATCCAGATGCTCAGCGCCCCGTAGTCCCTGGTGCTCGGCGCCGCGGTGATGCGATCGGCCACTTCTTTTTGAATCGTGACGGTCATCGAGACGGGCTGCAAGTCCGTGCTCAGCAGATTCGACAGCACGGGCGTGGCGATGTTGTAGGGCAAATTGGCCGCGAGTTTGAACCGCCGGCCCGGTTGCTCGGCCAGTTTCTCCCGCACGGCGGCCAGCACGTCGGGAGAAAAGTGGCTCTTGTTCCTCAGCACGTCCTGCCGCAGCATGGTCACGTTGGTGCAGTCGATCAGGGTCTCGGAGGCCAGCTGAGACAACTGCGGATCGACCTCGACCGTCACCACGGCGGCGGCCCGAGCCGCCAGCAGCGCGGTCAGCGAACCGGTGCCGGTGCCGACCTCCAGCACCACGTCGTCCGGGCCTAGTTCGGCCGAGTCGGCCAGCAGCTGGACGAGATTCAAGTCGATCAGGAAATTCTGCCCGCGCCGCGTGTCGGGACGGATGCCGACTTCGCGAAACTTGCCGATCAGAAACGACGCGGTTTGTCGGGGAGATGTCATGAGTCAGTCGTGGGATCGTGGGAATCGTGCCGGAGGAGTCCGCTGGCTTCCGCTGGGTTGCGTGGTGGGATTGTACCGCCGCCGTGGCGGACTGCAACGGGGATGCCGGGGTAGGATCGGCGGCCCGCCCCGCGTACAATGCCGGCGCAAGCTTCGTTGGAGCCAAGAATGACCGCGATTCCCGTTGAGGCATCGGCCTCGCAAGCCCAGGCCCTGGCCGCAATCCGCAGGGCCGACGATGGACTGAGAGATCGCTTTGCGGACCGCCTGGCCGTCAATCACGACCTCGACCGCTCGCTGGTCAGTTTTCAAGCCAACAAAGCCGAACAGCGCCATCGCTGGTGCAAGTACAAGGAAGGTTTCTCTGCAGAACTTGTACGGTACGTGCTGAAAAAAACGGGCCTCGCTTCCAGCCCGATCCTGGACCCGTTTGCGGGCAGCGGCACGGCCCTGTTCACCGCCCGCGAAGCCGGGCTGGACGCGGTGGGCATCGAGTTGCTGGACAGCAGCGCGGAAATCATCGAAGTCCGCAACGCCGTGGCCGGCGCCGATCAGCGACAACTGGCCGGAGCCCTGGCCGCGTTCCGCGACCGGCGATCGTGGTGCCAAGCCGGCAAACAACTCCCCTTTCCACATCTGCGGATCACGGCAGGCGCCTTCCCGAAGGAAACGGAGCAGCGACTCGGACGATACCTCTGGGAGACCGGCCGGGTGGAGGACCCGGTCTTGTCGCGCGTTTTGCGGTTTGCCGCGCTGTGCGTCCTGGAACCGATCAGTTACACGCGTAAGGACGGCCAGTACCTTCGTTGGGATCAGCGGTCGGGCCGCGGTCTCGGCAAGAAGGCCTTTGACAAGGGACGGATCGAAACGTTCGACGAGGCGATCGCGGCCAAGCTGAGCGAGATCGCCAGCGACCTGGACGAAAAACAGCGAGGATGCCTGCGCCGCCTGCGGGACCAGCCGGAACGCGCCGGACGGATCGAACTGCTCAGGGGCTCGTGCCTGGAGATTCTGCCCACGCTTCCGGCAAACCATTTTTCGGGTCTGATTACCTCCCCGCCGTATTGCAACCGCTACGACTACACGCGCACCTATGCGCTGGAACTGGCGATGCTGGGCGTGGGCGAAGAGGCGATTCGCAAACTGCGCCAGACGATGCTCAGCTGCACCGTTGAGAACCGCGAGAAGCAAGGCTTGGACCAGCACTTTGACCGCCGGCGATACGCTGCGGCCACACGGGCTGTCGAATCGCAGGGAGTTCTTTCGCTGATTTTGAAATACTTGGACGGCTGCCGCCGGGACAAAACAATCAACCATGCCGGCATCCCGCGAATGGTCCGCAATTATTTCGCGGAAATGGCCTTGGTGATCTTTGAAAGCGCCCGCGCGCTGAAACCCGGCGCGCCGTTGGTAATGGTCAACGACAACGTGAGATACCAAGGCGCCCACGTTCCGGTTGACCTGATCTTGTCGGATTTCGCCGAGCAAGCGGGATTCGAAGTCGAGGCGATCTGGGTGCTGCCGCGCGGCAAGGGAAACAGCAGCCAGCAAATGGGCCTGCACGGCCGCGAGGAGATCCGCAAGTGCGTTTACGTCTGGCGCAAGGCCAACGTGCGGTAAATCGCCTCCCGCGGTCCAGGCAGATCCAGCGCCAGATCCCTGAAATGACAATCTTGACGCCCCCGCCGATCAGCAGACGAAAGGTCCGCGGCCGGCAGTCATGGACGCGAAACGACTGGGGGTTGGAGTTGGGACAGTGGGGACAGCCGTTCCCAGAACGCACGGGCTTTCCCGCCTCCACCCGCTGGGTGTGGGACTTGACTTCTTATTCGACAGACATGATTCTGAAAAAGCTAGAGACTCCCACGCCATTTCCGTCTCGGAGATTGTGGGCCCTTCCAGCTGAATCTTTGGATCACGCATCTTGGTCCCCTTTTTCTGGCTCATCGTCTGATCCCATCATCCGGCCACGGCTCACCGATCGGAGCCCGTCTGCGGCACTTGGTAGATCTCATAAGCGCTCGTCGTGGCCGAGAAGCGGGAAGGGTACAGGCGGGGCAACAGCAAGGGGCGCGGGTTCAGGTAGCGGTCCACCACGACGTAATCGGCACGGTACTTTGCGGCCAGGTCGCGCAGTCCCTGTTCGCCGTGCGCGGCCAAGCCTCCGAACACGACGCGGCGCGGGTACAGTTCCCGCTGCCGCTGCCACCACTGGACCAGTTCCGCCGCGTCCTGCGGGACGTCTTTCCAGCAGCAGACCTCGCTTCGCGCCGCGTACCACTTGAACGTCTGCTGCATCCTGGGCGTGATGAAACAAGCGTTTTTCGGCGTATGTTCCGCGATCCAGTCGCAGGTCTCCCGCCAATCCTCGTACGTGCGGCGCGTGCGGGCCGGATCGTCCGGCCAGGCGGGCAGCATCTGTACGTCGGAACCCGGCCGCAGATCGCCGCGGCGCTGGACGTTGGTCCAAGCCAGGTTTCCGCCGGCAATCAGCACGGCGGCGACCAGGGCGGCTTGTCCCCAACCGGGACGGCGATCCCGGAAACTTGTCAGCCAGGCGACGAGCGCCAGGGACGCCCCCACCGGCAGCATCGCGTCGCTGAGGCGGTACCAGTAATACCGCAACAGTCCGGCGGCCACGTCCAAATGATGCAGCAACGACTGGTCAATCGCGATTCCCACGATCGCAATGCAGACCGCGCCGCCCACGAAGCCTCGCAGCGGCCGCTGTCCCAACGCGCCGGTCGAGGTCGGGCAGGCCGTCGCCCGGCAGGCCACCAACCAGATGACCAGCAGGATCGCGAATCGCGCCACGTGCCAGTGCGGGAAACGGTGGAACACCAGATGGTGGGCCAACCGCCCGTAGACGTAAATCATGTTGGCGTGACGGGACACGTCGGCCCCGACGCCGTGGTTCAACAACAACGCCGGAATCAGGCCGGGCAGCGTCAGGATCAGGGCAGCGCCAAGCGCCGGCAACATCCGCGCTAACGGCGGACGCAAATGCGGACAGGCGAGCCAGGCGCAGCCGGCAGCCACCAGCGACCAGCCGCCGACCAGGACGTGAAACGAGGTCGCCGCGCCGAGCAGGATCCAACCCCAATTCCATTGCTGGCGCAGGATTGCGCCGAGGGCGAAGAAGACGAGCGCGTAGGCAATTCCCTTGGCCTCAAAGCCGCCCACAACCCATTCGCCCGCCATGTGAAAACGGCTGCTGAAGAGCAAGAATCCGCAGGCCGTCAGCAGCGACGCAAAGGGCCTGGGGATCACGGCCCAACTGAGCCGCCGCCAGGACCAAGCCAACAAAAACCACGTCAGAAACCGGCCCAACCAGGCGGCGCCCGGCAACGGGGCCAATCGCGTCAGCCAACCGAGCGTCCAATAAAAGGCCAGGTGAGCATCGGCCGACTGCAAGAAATGATCGCTCGCACACCATTCGGGTTCCCAGTAGTGTTTGGCCTTGGCCAGGTAATGGGCTTCGTTGACGTCCGGCGGCGGCCAGCCGGCGTAAAGGAAGAACACCAGGAAGATCAGCATGACCTCCGCAGCGGCAGTCCAGCGATTCGACCACACGTTGTTTCCGGTCTCGGCCTTGGTCACAATTCGACCTCGTCTGGTGAAAGGGCCGGAGGAAGATTATAAGAAAGTGGGAACCAAAACATTTGGGTCTCAGACCGACAGCAGTTAGAATGATGGCAGTCGCCGTGGCGTGGCCCAAACCGCCTCGCCCCCAACCGTGTCGGTTTGCGACGGTGAAAATACCACTTGGCAGAACGGAGCACGTTCCGCCCAGCCGGCTGGCAGTCGGCCGGGCGGACCGAAGTTCACTCTACTAAGAGCATAGCCGCTGAATTCAAGATGGAAATACACCCATGGCCGTTTCCACCCATCGCCGGCAGGTTCGAGACCGGATCCTTCGGGAAGCCGAGGGCTATTTGGAACTGTTGATGGCGGGCCCGTCGAAATGGGACTTGCCGCCAGCCGTGCGAGACCCGATGGCGCACCGCGTCCTGGACTCCTTGGAGCGGCTAGACCACTCCGACCGGCACTCGGCGTACGCGCTGTATTTGCAAGGCTTGGCGTACCGGGCGATGGAACGCTATCGCGACGCCATCCCGCCGCTGCGGGACTCCGCCGATCAGGATCCCGAGGACAGCCATGCACTGCTGGCCCTGGGGTGGTGCTACAAACGGATCGGAAACCTGAATCTGGCGATTGAGGCCTTACAGGAGGCGTTGGCCGTGGACGAAAATCAGGCCATCGTCCATTACAACCTTGCCTGCTATTGGAGCCTGGCCGGCAACGCGGAGGTGGCCCTCGACCACTTGGCGACCGCACTCGAAATCGATCCCAAGTACCGGGACTTGGCAGCGGACGAGAACGATTTTAACGCCATCCGCCAGCATCCCGGATTCCGCGAATTGACCAGCGTGATTGTCTGATTCGGGAAGCTTCGTCGCCCAGCGGCCGTCTTGGTCGAAATTCCCGAAAAACGCCCACGGCGATCTCGATGTTGGCAGAACGCCGCGACGACAGCGACGACGGCTCGCTTGGCCCGGCCGCTGTCGGACTCAGCTGCCGCTGGAGCGCGCCAAGTCGCCTCGGCTTCCGCAGCCTGAAGCGGTTCGCCGGGCGGGCACACTACGGTCCCGCTTGCCGTTTGGCTTCGGCGACGATCAGCTCTTCGCTTTCCAGCGCCCAGGGTGCCGGCAGACCGTAGTAGACCATTGCGCCGCCGCCCTCGTAGCCGCCTTCTTCCAGGACGCGGCGGGAGGCGATGTAGGCCATCACGTCGTTGGAGTAGCCGGCGACCCAGGTGCGTGGGCCGCGCAACTCCTTCTTCAGCCGCAGCGCGAAATCCACGACGACTTCGCCGCCCAGCGTGATGAACTGGATGTCGTCGCCCAGTCGCCAGGCTTGCACGGCGTACGGGTACGTCGGGTTCAGCGGTTTGCCGCCGGCCATCTGCTGCAGCAACAGCTTGGCGCGGGCCGCGGTGTAACGATCCTTTGGTTCCGTCAGCTTGGCGTCCTGCTCGACCTGTTCCCGCGTCGGCAAGGTGGCAAACGGGAGCTCGATTTCGCGGAAGTCAGTCGCCAGCTTGGCAGACACCGGCTTCATCTCTTTGGCCAACACGTCGTTGACGGCCGCGCCGAGTTGGCGTCCGTAGTCCATCGCCAGCTCGACCGTCCGCCGCGGCAGCGGGTTCTGATCGGCGCCGCAACCTGCCCAGAACATGGCCTGGCAGCCCGGCTGGGACTGCTCCACTTCGATCTGGGCATAGCCCGGATAATCGCCGCACCACTGGAACAACGCCAACGTGGTGGCGTGGCAGGCGTAGCCGAACACGACCGCCTTCAGCTTGCCGGCGGAATCGCGGACGGCCAGCACCGGCACGTCATGGTCCGAGGGGCCGCGGAGTTTGCCTTCGGCCCGCAGTTGGGGGACCTTGTCGGCGGGGTTGTTCCGCCGATTGGTGCCGAACGTGGCGGTGCCGCTGCCCCAGGACAGCGTCGCTGGCTGGAGGTCCGCCATCGCCGCGTCGATGGTCTGCAGGATCTTGTTCTGCAAGGCCGGAGCGTATTCTTCGATCAGCCGGCGTTGCTCCGCGTCCAGGATCAGTTCGTGCAGCGGCGACAAGTTGCGGGCCACCACGGGTCCGGAATGCGTGTGCGAGGTACACAGCGCCAATTGGCGACGCTCCAAGCCGTAACGCTGTTTCAACGCGGCGGCCAACTCGTCGGCAAGATCGCGGCTGATACCGATCAGGTCCAGCGTCACCAGCACGGCCCGCTGGCCGGAGGCGTCCTGCAGCACCATCGTTTTGGCCCACAGATCGGTCAGTTTCCCGTCGGCCGGTCGGTCGCGGCTGGCGTAGCCGGCCATCCACATGAATTTCTCCGGCGTAATCACGGCTTTCGCCAAGCCGATTTTCCACGCGGCCTCGGCGGCGTCGGCGACGGCCGCCAAACGGCCGCTGAAAACGGTCAAGCAGGCTACCCACAAAACGAGAAATCGGTATCTTGAGGACATGTGACGGAGACTCCTGTGGTAAGGCAAGGGAACTGCAAAATCGACTTCAGTGTAGCGTCTGGGGAGGCAAAAGAAACTAGTTGAACGCGCGGGCTTCGACTTCCGGGGCTGGTCCGACCCGAGGTAACCTGCCGGCCCTTGTTTGCGCGGAGGGACAGCCAGATGACTGCGACGGGGAAGCAGCAAGTGCTAGAAAGGATACGGAAACTGCCCGACGACAGCACGGTTTCCGACGGCACGGCGGAATTGGATTTCCGGCAAAAGGGTGACGAAGGCTTGCGTGAAGCGGAGGAAGGGGGCACGCTGGAGCATGACGAAGTAAGACAACGGATGGGGCGATGGTTAAGCTCAGATGGACGAAGCGGGCAGCCCCAGATTTCGAGCCACCGGACAACGACTAGCCTAGAATTGGATCGTTTGCCCATGAACCCTCGCACCAAGAGTCACGAGATTTTCCGCCGGGCCAAGCAGTTGATCCCGGGCGGCGTCAATAGTCCGGCCCGCGCGTTCGGCGCGGTGGGCGGCGAACCGATTGTCTTCCGCAGCGCCGAAGGCGCGTATCTGGAGGACGTCGACGGCAACCGCTACATCGACTACATCGGCTCCTGGGGCCCCATGATCCTGGGACACCGTCACCCGCGGGTCGTGGCCGCGGTGCGCGAAGCGCTGGACCGCGCGATGAGTTTCGGCGCGCCGACGGAGGAGGAGGGCACGCTGGCCGAACTGATCCACGCCGCCCTGCCGTCGATCGAAATGGTGCGGCTGGTGAGTTCCGGCACCGAGGCCACGATGAGCGCCATTCGGCTGGCACGCGGCTATACCGGCCGGGATGTGATTGTCAAATTTGCGGGCAACTATCACGGCCACGTCGACAGCCTGCTGGTCGCTGCGGGCAGTTCCGCAGCCACGCTGGCCGTGCCCGATTCGCCGGGCGTGACGGCCGGGACCAGCCGCGACACGTTGGTCCTGCGCTACAACGACGCGGCGGGACTGCACGCCGCGTTCGCCGAGCACGGCCGCCGGATCGCAGGCGTGATCCTGGAGCCGGTGGTCGGCAACATGGGCTGCGTGGTGCCCACGGCAGAGTTCTTGCAAGCGGCCCGGCGGCTGACGGAGCAGCATGGCGCGGTGTTGATTTTTGACGAGGTCATGACAGGCTTCCGTGTGGCCTACGGCGGGGCGCAGTCGATGCTCGGCATCACGCCCGACCTCACCACGCTGGGCAAGATTGTCGGCGGCGGCATGCCGATCGGGGCGTACGGAGGAAAAGCCGAAATCATGGCCCACGTGCTGCCTGCCGGAAAGGTCTTTCAGGCCGGGACGTTGAGCGGCAATCCCGTCGCCACGGCGTGCGGCATCGCGACGCTGCAGACGTTGCGAGACGAATCGCCTTACGAGCATCTGGAGCAGATCAGCGCCCGGTTGGCGGCCGGGCTCTGTTCCGCGGCGAGACGAGCTGGCATTCCCCACAGCCTGGCGCGTGTGGGCAGCATGATGACCCTGTTCTTCAACCCCGACGCGGTAACCGATTGGGAGGTGGCCAGCCGCAGCGACCGGGAACGTTACGCCAAGTACTTCTGGGGCATGATCGAACGCGGCGTGTACCTGCCGTGCAGCCAGTTCGAAGCCTTGTTTGTCTCCGCGGCGCACACCGAGGCCGACATCGACGCCACGATCGCCGCGGCACAAGCAACCTTGGAAACGTTGGGCTAGTGCGTCGTCGCCACGGGAATCTGGAGTTGAACGAATTCGCCGAAGGACGCTCGTCCCGATTTCCGCGTCGGGAAGACCGGGGCTGACGCCCTGCGGCTGATCCCAGAAGTCAGGCAGGTTGGACAGCGTTGTAACCAGCGGAAAGGGGGCCACTCGTGAAACGTCGGATCATCTCTTTGGCCTTGGGCATCGGCCTGTCGTGCGCCGGCATCGGCGCTGGCGACGTCAAGATCGTCGGCGAGGGAGAACCCGCGGCGACCGTGGTGATCGGCCAGGCGGCGTCGGCCCAGGTGCAAGCGGCTGCAGGCAGCCTGGTTCAGTACGTCTTCGAGGCCTCCGGAGCGAGGTTGCCGATCGTCCGCGACGATGCGTTGCCCGAGGACCGCACGTCCGCGTTGATCCACGTCGGAACGAACCGGCTGCCGGTCACTCAAAATTTGCTGCCGGCCGAGTGGGACGCCGATGGTTTCGTGATGCTGGCGAAAGGCCAGGACCTGGTCATCGCCGGCCCGTCGGACGACGGCACGGAGTTTGGCGTGTACGACTTCCTGGAACGCTACGTCGGAGTCCGCTGGCTGTTGCCCGGCGACGACGGCACGGACGTCCCCTGCCGCAAGACGATCGTGGTTCCCGAAGGTCGAATCCAGGATCAGCCGGTCTTTTTTTCGCGCTTGCTGAGCGGCCTGAAGGGCGCCGCCCAGACGCGTTGGGCGCGCTGCAACCGGATGCACGGCCGCGTGTCGTTTCATCACAACCTGCTGCATCTGTTTCCGCCGTCGCGTTACGCGAAATCGCACCCGGAGTTCTTTCCGGTGTTGAAGGACCAGGCCCGCTATCTGCCCACACGCGACGACGACAACGGCTGGCAGCCCTGCTTCACCGCGCCCGGAATCGTCGAAGAGGCAATTCGGAACATCTCGCAGTATTTCCGCGACCATCCTCAGGTGACTTCCTATTCGCTGGGCATGAACGACAGCGGCAAGTTCTGCCGATGCGCCGACTGCCTGGCCCGGATCTCGGGCGACGAGAACTATCTCGGTTGGGTCGATTACTCGGACCTGTACTACGACTGGTGCCACCGCGTCATCACAGGCGTCCTGAAAGAGCATCCAGACAAGTGGTTTGGCTGCCTGGCGTACTTCAACGTGGCCGCGCCGCCGGCCAAAGCCACGGTCCACCCGCGGCTGGTGCCCTACATCACCTACGACCGGATGAAGTGGATCGATGCGGATTTGCGGGCCGCGGGCGAAGCGGCCACGCGACAATGGCAGCAGAGCGTCCCGTCGTTCGCCTGGTACGATTACATCTACGGAACGCCGTACTGCCTGCCGCGAGTCTACTTTCACCACGCCGGCGACTACTTGCGGTTTGCCGCGGACCACGGCGTCAAGGCGCATTATGCCGAGATCTACCCGAACTTCGGCGAGGGTCCCAAACCGTACGTTCACCTGCGATTGTGGTGGAACCCGCGGCAGGATGTGGACCAGCTGCTGGCCGAATGGTACGAACGCTGCGTCGGCCCCGACGCCGCTCCGTTCCTGGCCAAATACTACGGCCTCTGGGAGCGATTCTGGACCCGGGACATTCAGCAATCGGCCTGGTTCAACAAGCCGGGAACCTGGCTGGCGTTCTCTTCGCCGGGATATCTGGCGGATGTCCGGACGGCAGATGTGACGGAGAGTCGGCGGCTGTTGGAAGCCTGCATCGAACGCTGCCAGACCGATCGTCAGCGGGCTCGGGCGCGGCTGTTGGAGAAGGCGTTCCAGTACTACGAAGCCTCGGCCCTGGCGTACCTGGCCCATGCGAAAGTCCAACGGCTGCCGGCCGACACGGAAGCCGACGCGCTGGCGGTCTTGGACTCGGCCGCGAGCGGCCTGGAGATGGCCCAGCGCCGGCGGCAGCTGGCGCTGGACGTATTTCCCAAGGACCCGGTCCTGATCAACCCGCTGGGCATCGATCGGTTTCCGGCCCTGTCAGGCCTCACCTGGGGCGGCGGCGGCCTGTGGACGGTCGCCGACTGGGTTGTGAAAGGCGACAATCGTGTCCGCCAGCGGGTGCAGGAATTGGCCGCCGACGGGAAAACGGAGTTGGTGCGCCAGCAGGCTGCAGTGCTGCTGGCCTGGGCCGACGGCGAGACGCAACGGGTCAGCGGCAATCCGTCGTTCGAGGAGGGCCGCGACGGACAGGCCGCCGGTTGGTCCTACTGGCGCAAACCCGACGTGCCGCCAGAAAAACCCGTGGGCCGCATGGTGCGCAGTCGCGAGGTGGCGCATTCCGGCGATTACAGCCTGCTGTGCGACGCGATGCTCCGTGGCGGGCCGGTCCAGACACTCGCGGCTGCCCAACCCGGCCGCTACGTCGCCATCGCCTGGATCCACGCGCCGGCCGGGCAAACAAGTCCGGGAACCGTCGAATTGTCGGTGACGCCACTGGACGAACAAGGCCGCAACCTGCCGGGCTTCTCGTCCGGGCGCATCCAGCCGCCGTCCGGCCGCTGGACGCTGGTCACGCTGGGCCTGGAGATCCCTGAGAAGATCGAAGCCAGCCGAGTGGTCCGGGTGCGTCTGGTTCCCATCGTCGACGGCTTCCAGGAGGGCGGCCAAGTCTTCCTGGACGACGTCGGATTGCATCGCATCGAATGAACGACGGATCGTCTGCGACCGATTTCGTTCCCGCATCGGCGGCAGACGAAATGCCTGCCGATGCCCCCCGACGTCAGACTCGTCGGCGGGGCCGGAGGCGCGTGGACTCAATCGCCCGCGGCTTTCTCGCGCGGCTTGACGCACAGCCGCAGGATGACGCTCTCCGACTCCGTGCCAGGCATCCGGTAGGTCGCGGCTTTCCGCAATTCGACCGGCCGCAACAGTCCGCGATGGCGCGCCTCGCCGCGTTCCTCGATCCACCGCGGCCCCTTCACGGCCAGCAGGCAACCGAACTTGTCCCAGTGCGGCTGGAACCACTTGCAGATCTTCCACAACGGCCCGACGGCCCGCGCGACCAGGACGTCGAACCGGCGGCTTTCCACGACTTTCTCAGCCCGGTCGTGATGCACTGTCAGGGGCAACTCAAGAGCACGCACGATCTCCTCGACGGCACGGGCTTTTTTGGCTACGGACTCGCATAGCGAAACGCGCAGATCGGGCCGCAGAATGGCCAAGACGATTCCCGGCACGCCGCCCCCGGTGCCGACGTCCAGCACCGTCTGGCCGGGTTCCAGCAAGCAGCTGATCTCCCGGCTGTCGACCAGGTCGCGACTGACGAATTTGTCGTAATCTGTATGCCGGGTCAGATTCAGTTTGGCGTTCCAGTCCCAGAGCAGCCGGCAATACCGGTCCAGCAAGTCTGCTTGCCGCCCGGAAAGCTCCAGGCCGTATCGAGCCAACGTCGTAGCCAGGGTCTCAGCGTCGCAATCGCTCAAAGGTTCTCTCCCCACAGGGCCATCAGAAATCCGTGACCGTCAGGCCCTCTTATACCCGCCAAACCGCGGTCTCCGCCAGCGCCAAACGGGATTTCGGCATTTTTGAGTCGCGAAACCTGGGGGACTCGGCCTTGGGCTGATTTTTCTACCCCCCGTTTTGGGAAATGACGGCGTACCCGTTGTCCGCCTCGAACTCGAATCATACACTACATTTTCTGAAGAAACTTGTGTATTGTGGAGTCTCGCACGCGGTTCAAGAGATTCATTCGATGGTCGGTCCATGCGGGGCCCGCTCAGCAGCCTGTCCTTCTCAACCGCTTGCGGCACAACAAGTTAAGCCAGACAGTTGTTCCTGAAGCCAAGCAACAGGAGAGCCTACTCACATGCCGTGCCGAGGAGTCCGTGGGGCCACCACGGTGCAAGCCAATACCCGCGAAGAGATTCTGACCGAGACGCGAAATCTACTGGCGCTGATGATCCGCTTGAACGGCATCGAACCGGAGGATGTCGCCCACGCCTACTTTTCGGTCACGACGGATCTGGACGCCGAATTCCCGGCCCTCGCCGCGCGTCAGTTGGGCTGGCTCGAAGTGCCGCTGCTGTGCGGTTACGAAGTCCACGTCCCCGGCTCGCTGCAGCGATGCATCCGCATCCTGATCAATTGGAACACGGACAAGTCGCAAAGCGATATCGTCCACCCCTATCTCAAGGATGCTAAACGCCTCCGCCCTGATTTGAGCCAATTGCCGCCCGTCGACTATCAAGAACTCGAACGCTGGATCCAGGAGTATATGGCGAACCACGAGGCGTGGGGGGGAGCCGTGAGCCCGTGACAAGGAAGCGGTGATCGGAAAGCGGTAGGCGGCAAGTGGCGATCCGTGGAGGGCAGCGGTGATCGGGGGGCGGTGCGGGAGTCTGCGGCGTGGCGATTGGTGCGTGGCACTCCGGATTCAATCTTGCGTCGGCGTTTGGGTCAGGTGTTCAAATCGCACGGTCCGCGTGTCTTGTTCGCGGCCGGTCCGCTGTGTCAGAGGCCCGTACAGTTCCGGCCGGCGGGCGCGGAGCCAACGCGCGCCCGTACAGCGTTCTCGCAAGCGGCGGTCCAGCTCGGCGACCACCATGTCGTCGCCGGCTTTCCAGGTCTCGACCAGGATGCGGCCGTAGGGGTCCAGGATCATCGCGTTGCCCGTGCGAACTTCGTCGTCATCCGGGCCGACGCCGTTGCTGAACGCCAGGAACATTCCGTTGTCGTGCGCCCGCGACGGCAGCCAGCGCAGGAGCCAGCCGCGGCCCTTGTCGCCTCGCAGTTCCGCTTCGATGGCCGCCGGATCGCGGCGCCGGTTGTCCCACACGGCACGCTGGATGACCTTCATGCCGTGCGGGCTGCCCGAATTGCAGCCGCCTGTCTGGTGCGGGGCCAGCAGCAGCTCGGCGCCCGCCAACGCGGTGGCGCGGGCGTTTTCGACCAGGTTGTTGTCGTAACAAATCAGCACGCCCACGCGCCAGCCGTGCGGCGTGTCGAACACGGTGTACTGATCGCCCGGACTCAAGTACTGGCTGACGAAGACGTGCAGCTTGCGGTGCCGGGCCCAACGTCCGTCCGGCATCGCGACGACGTAGGTGTTGTACAGGCCTCCGTCGGGCCCCAACTCGACCAACCCCGCGCCGATCGTCATCCCGTGCCGTCGCGACAACTCCATCAGGCAGCGCGACGCCGCGCCCTCGAAAACCGGCTCGGCCAATTCGGCCAGCTGCGGGCGGGTCAAGTGCCGCAGGTGCCAGTATCCGGAGATGCAGCATTCCGGAAAGCAGATCAGTTGGACCGCTTGCGAGGCCGCCCGCTCGACGAATTGGCGAATCACGGCCAGGTTGGCCGCCTTGTCACCCGGCGCGTGCTGAAACTGGACTGCGGCCACCCGCAGCGTCTTGGGCTGGGACGAAGGGTCATAGGTAGTCATGATCGCCATCGTACCAGAAACCGCCCCTGGACGACGACTCCCCTGGAAAAGATGCCCGACCTTTCCAGGCGATCCCGCTTCTGAGACGACACCTCAGCCCCGCAACGGGGCGCAAGTCATTGGGTTGGCGGGACCGCCTTTTCTCCAGCGGCCTGGCGCTCGTCGCGGGGTTGCCAATCGGTCATCAGCCAAAGGACAGCAGTGCCGTCCTGACTGCCGGTCAACACCGATTTTCCGTCCGGCGCGAAGGCGACGGAGGTGACTTCCTGCGCGTGGCCCTTCAGCGTCAGGACTTCTTGACCGGTCTTGGCGTCCCACAGGATCGCCGAGTAATCTTCGCTGCCGGTCAAAATCCGGGTCGGCTCCGGATCGGGCGAGAACGCGACCGACGTCACGCTGGCCGTATGGGCTTTCAGGTGGTGGACTTGAGCAGCCTGATCCTGATCCAGCTTCCAGACGATCGCCGAGTTGTCGGCGCTGCCGGTGACGATCCACTGATCGTTTGCGGAGAAAGCGGCGTGCAGGACGGCCCATTCGTGCCCGGCCAGGACGGTCAACGATTGGCCCGTCGCGGCGTCCCAAACACGCGCGGTCTTGTCGCGCGACGCGGTCAGGATTCGGCGGCTGTCGTGCGAGAACACCGCGTGCAGGACCGCGCCGCGGTGCCCGCTGAACGTGCGGAGCAGACGCCAATCCGCGACGTTCCACAGCTTCGCCGTGCCGTCATCGCTGGCCGTGACCACCCGCCGGCCGTCGGGCGAGAACGCGGCGCGGTTCACGCGCCCGCGGTGCGCCTGTTGCGGCTGGGCGAGTCCGGCGCCCAGCTGCTGGACGACCTGGCCGGTCTGCGCGTCCCAGACGCGCGCCGAAGTGTCCCAACTGCCGGTGACCAGGTGCTTGCCGTCGGGCGAGAATTCGGCCGACGCCACCGCGCCGTGCGGACTGAACGTCATCACTTCGCGGTTTCTCGGCGCCGTGTCTCGGCGCAGATCCCAGAGCCGCGCCGAATCGCCGCCGACGGTCACGATGCGGTCGCCCTGGGGCGAGAATTCCGCTGCCCAGACCAGGCCGCGGAACAGGCCGCCGGTCAAGTCGAGGAACGGCCCCAGGCGATCCGCAGCCGCGGGGTACAGGACCTCGGTGCCGTCGTCCAGATTCCACAGTCGGACCTGCCGGTCGTCCGCCGCGACGGTCAGGCCGAGCTTGCCGTCGCGGGCCATCGACACGGAAAAAACGGTCTTCCACAGATCGTCCGGCCGGCACTCAAAAACCTTGGCCATTTTTTGAGTCAGTTCAGGGCTTGCCGTCGTCCTGGCCGCCAGCAGGTCGCGGATCAAGGATTCCGAAACCTGGCACTGCGCGGCCGTTTGCTGGGCGTTCCAGCGGAAGTCCTGCATCCGGCGGCGGAGGTTCTGGGCAAAAGCGGCACGGCCGCCGGTCGTCGGCAGGCTGCGGACCGGTTGGGCCGCAGCGACGTCCCACAAGCGGACGGCGCCGTCGGCACAGGCCGTCAGCGCCCAGCGGCCGTCGCCGGACACACTCAACGACACGACGCCTGCGGGATGCCGCAGCACGCGATCCCGAAGTTCCTCGCCGGCCGGGATCCGCCATTGCCGAACGGCGTCGTGGTTGCTGGCGGTGAGCAGGGTCCGGCCATCGGGCAAGAACGCGGCGGCGTTGATCTGGTCGTCCTCCCAGAACGTGCCCAGCGGCTGGTCCGATTCGCGGTTCCACAGCACGCCGCGGCCGTTGCGGTCGCCGCTGAAGACAAGCTGGCTGTCCGGCGAGAAGGCCACGGCGGAGACCTCGGTCTTGTGGCCCTTCCACTGCCGCACCAGGCGTCCGTGGGCCACGTCCCACAGCTTGACCGCCCAGGCGTCACCCTGGTCGGGCCGCGGACCGCCCGTCACGATCCAGCGCCCGTCGGGCGACACGGCAGCCGCGCCCCGCAGTCCCGTCTCCTGCAAACGCAACTCGGCCAGTTCGCTGCCGGTGGCGACGTCCCAGATGCGGGTTGTGTTGTCGAGCGCCGTGGTCAACAGTCGCTTGGCGTCGGGAAAGAACACGGCCGTGGCCGTCGTGAATTCGTGACCTTCACGGAACTGCAGCAGTTCGCGGCCCGTGCTCGCGTCCCAACTCTTGGCGGTCCGGTCTCGGCTGGCCGTCGCCACGCGGCGTCCGTCCGGCGAGTAGGCTGCCGCGAGCACGGCGTCCAGATGGCCGGTCAGCACGTGCCCGCGCAGCACGCGGGCCTCTTCGTACCCTTGCACGTCCCAGAACTTGATTCGGCCGTCATGGCTGCCGGACACGGCCAGGGCGTTGTCGGCGGTCAAGCTGCACGCCTGGACCCAGCCGTCGTGGCCCCGCAGGGTCTTGATCATGGCGTTTCGGTCGGCGTCCCACACGACGACCGTGTTGTCGAGACTGCCGCTGATGAGGCGTTTACCGTCCTGCGAGAAGGCCAGGGCATGAACGGCGGCTTTGTGCCCGGCGAGGGCGACGAACGGCGGTGGCGAAGGCTGCTGGCCCGCGATTGCCTTCGGATAGTCGAACGGCTGCAACTCGTCGGGGTCCCAGAGCAGCACGCGGTTGTCGAGTCCGCCGGACGCCACCCGGCGTCCGTCGGGCGCAAACACCGCCTTGAAGACAGGGGTCTGGCTGCCGTCCAGGCGATGGCCCGTGAAAGGCGCGCCGGCCGCTTCGCCGGTGTCCGTGCTCCAGACGATGGCCGATCCGTCGTGGCTGGCCGTGACGATCCGCCGCTCATCGGGCGAGAACGTCGCCGACCAGACCCACCAGTCATGGCCGACGAACGTCCGGATCAACTCGCCCGTCGCCGCGTTCCAGAGGCGGGCCGTGCCGTCATAGGAACTGGTCAGCAAACGCTCCCCGTCTCGGGAAAACGCGACGCCGGTGACGGCATCCGTATGGCCGTCCAGGCGCCGGACTAGTTGACCGCTGGCGGCCTCCCACAGCCGCAGGTAGCCGCCCGCGCGGTCGCTGCTGCCGGTGGCGACAAGCTGGCCGCCGGGCGCAAAGGCAACGGCGTTGACAAAGCTGGTCGCCCCATGCGGGAGGTCGACGGGCGGCTGGTCGCCGTCGAGCGTCCAGATCTTGGCCATTCCGTTCCAGCCGCCGGCCATCAGCCGCCGCCCGTCGGCGGAAAGCGCCAGAGTTTCAATCGGCGTGCCGGCTTCGAGCGTCCGGACGTCCTGGCGGCAGAGAAAACTCAGGCGGCCCCATTCCCAGTTTCGAAACGCGGGCTGGCAGCCGTCCAGCAGTTCGCGGGCCGCGTCAAAGGCGTTCTCTTCGATCTTGGCGGAGGCCAGGCCGATCGAGGTGATGTACGCCTGGTACTGGGCCAGCGCCTTGGCCTTGGCTTCCTGCTCGCGAGCCAATTCCGCCTCCGTCTTCGCGCGTTCGGCGGCCAAGCGGGCTTGGGCCTCTTTTTCTTTGGCCGCCAACGCCGCCAACTTGGCGTCCTCCTCGGCCTGCCGCGCCAGGCGTTCCTTCTGCTCCGCGGCCTGGGCCGCCTCGCGAGCGCGGCGTTCTTGGTCCTGGGCCGCCAACGCCGCTTCTTTCGCCGCGCGTTCCTGGATCTCGGCCGCTTCGGCGATCCGGCGCGCTTCCTGCTCCTGGTCCTTCGCTGCCACGGCCAGTTGCCGTTGGCGTTCGGCTTCCTTCCGCTGCTCGTTCACCGCGAAGAACGCGATGCTGACCACCAGCAGCACCAGGGCGATCAGGGCGGCGACGGCGCGTTTGGCGGTCTTGAGCCGCCGTTGGCGCGCATCGCGCTCCTGCCGGGCCGCTTGGATGTCGCGCAGCAATTCGGCCTGTTCGGCCACCTGTGGATCCAGCAGCGAGGCGCCCAGATCGTAATCGCCTTTGCTGTACGCGCTGCGGGCGTAGGCCAGTTTGGCCGCTTGCAGTCCGGCCCGCGCTCGCTCGTTCTCTTCCCACATGAGCACGGCTTCCTGAAAGCCGAAGACAGCCCGTGAGAAGTCCTGATAGTCGGCGGTCTGTGCGGCGGCCGCCAGTTCTTCTTCGGCCCGCGCCGCCAACGCGATGCTCTCGGCGTGGGACAGATAGCCTCGGACCGCGCTCTGAAAATCGCGGACCGAGCTGTAGCGGTCGGCCGGATCGGAGGCCATCGCCCGCAGCGCGATGTCCACCAGTTCGCCTTTTTTTTGCGTCGGCGCAACCTTGTTTTTGGAGGCCGACATCAAGCACGTCGTGACGTCCTTGCCCGCGTGCGGCGGCTGGCCGGTGACGATCTCGTACAGGATCGCGCCCAACAGGTACACGTCGCTGTGGAACCCGATCCGGTCGACCGGTCCCAAGGCCATTTCCGGAGCCATGTAGGCGGGCGTGCCGCCCATGCTGACCGGCGGCGCGACGTTGCGACTCTTGTGAAAATCGCCAGTCGGCAGGGCCAGTCCCCAGTCCATGACGAGGACCTCGCCGAATTCGCCGAGCATGGTGTTTTCGGGCTTCAGATCGCGATGGAGCACGCCTCGCGAGTGGGCAAAGGCGACGGCGTCGGCCACCTTGAGGAGGATTTCCAGGTTCTCATTCAAGGACAGCTCCCGAAGGCGCTCGTCCCACGGCGTGCCCTGCACGCGTTTCATCGAGTAGAACAGGGCGCCGTCCTCGTTGGTCCCCAAATCGTAAATGGGCACGATATTGGGATGATCCAAGTCGCCGGTGATGACGGCCTCCGAGAGAAACTTGCGGCGCTGATGCTCGTCGGTCGTCTTCTGCTTGAGCATCTTGATTGCCACGGTGCGGTCGATCGACGCCTGGCGGGCCGCGTACACCACGCCCATCCCGCCCTCGCCCAGGGTGTCGATCAGGTCGTAGTCCGCGCCGGCGGTTACCGACGGCCCGGACGTTGGTTCCGCCGCGTGAAACGCCCGCGGCTGGATGACCAGCGTCGGACGGCCTCCGGCCAAGGTCGGGGACTTGCCCTTAAGGGTCATCGATGGCTTGGAAGCGGTGACGTCGTCTCCCCAAATCTGGCTGAGTTGCCGAGTGACGTGCGCATCGGCCTCCGCCGAATCCAGAGTCATCCCGATGTCGCAGGTCGCCTGCGGCGCGCCGGCCGGCGTGGCTGGCGGCAGTTCGATGGTCCGGTCAAAACCGCCCTGGGTGGGCTGCCGTTTCGGCGGCACGTCGGCCGACGCGGAAGAGGGAAAAGTGGCCTCAATCGTCTGCCCAATATCGCCCGGCGGATCGCGTTGGGCGCTCGGCGTCGGCGCCGCCGCGTCAGGGACACAGATGGAATCGACGGTGGAAGTGATCGGCGCGTCTGCCCCTGTGGCCGGGCGGCCGTCGCCGGCCAAGGCCCCTGAATCGACGCACTCGACCGTGCGATCGGTCTGGTCGGCAGCCGAGTCGCTCTGCGCCGACAACGCCGCGCCGTCGATGGAATCGATCGTGGCGTCCTGCCTGGCGATCTCGGGAGTCGTCTTTTTCGGATCTTGTCTACCGGATGGTTGGTTTGCCATGAAATTCGTCTCTGTCCAACGCTCGTGTCACACGATGCTTCCAGGCCGCCGTCAGTCGTTGCCCGTGCCGCCCGTCTCGCCTCCACCCTCTACGCCCCAGGAACCCCTCCACCCCTCATTTTTTCATCCTTCATCCTTTATCCTTCGTCCTGCCGCAGACGCCGGGTCAGCCGCGAGGCTGGGGACAGCGACCGGTGTCCCGCCCGGAAGGCCCGCTCGACCTGTTCGGCCCACCGTCGGGCATTGCCGTCGGCGGCCCATCCCAGGGCGAAGGCCGTGCCGCCCGCGGCGGCCGCGGTGGAGCCGTTGTCGGCGGACTCGTCGCCCGTGCTGCCGCTTTCTGCCTTGGGCAGTGGCGGTTTCACTGCGGGAGGAGTTTCGCTGCCGCGTCCTTCGTTGTCCGGTTTTGGTTCCGCCGCAGGACGCGGCTGGCCCGCCCCCTCGGCCTCGGCATCCGTCCGCCGTTCGCTCGCGTTGTCGCGGAAATCGGGAGGCACGAGGCGGCCCTGGTACACGTTGACCTCTTGAATCAACCGCTCGTGATCCGAATTGGGCTCCTTCAGATAGATCCGGTAACGGCCGTTGGGGAACCGCTGAAAGACCTCGAACAGCCCGCGTTCCAGGAGTTCAAGAGGCAGTTGCACGTCTTCGCCTTCCTGTCCCGCAGCGTCCACCCGGCGGAAGAAAAGTTGCATGCCGGCGTGCGTCGCAAAGTCCAATTCGGTCGCTGGCGGTTCGTACGCGCCGGTCTGCTGGCCTCCTCCAGAGGCCTGACTGAGAAGCAGCGTCGGGCCGCTTGCTTCACGCAACGCCACCGGGACGATCTCGGATTTGACGACCTTGATCGTTCCGAAGACCCCCGTGCCGGGCACCGTCAGGACGTCGGTCACGGGCAGTGACTGTAGCACGCTGCCGCCTTCCTTGAAGACGACGCCGTTGAGCGACTGGCCGGCGACGTCGGCGCGGCCGTCATACGCGACGGTCACCCTGATCGGAATGGGCGCCGACGGATCCAGCACGTTCGGGTTGCCTTTGCCCTGGTACGAGTAATCGAAACGGTACGTAACGCCGCTTTCAAAGCCCGCAAAATCGCCCGCCTCACCGACACTCAGCGCCGACGGATAGGTCAGCAGGTCCTCCCCGCTCCAGATGTCGTACCCGTCCGCCCAGTCGATCGTGACCTGATAATTCAGGACCGCCGGGTCATGGACGGTGATCTCCACGATCGCGTGCCCCTGCGAGTCCACATTGGAACCGCCCTGATCGACGGGGACCAGCCGCACACTGATCGGCGGCGGCGTCTGCGACACACCGTCTGGCGAAACGGCCCCCGTCATCTGGCCTGTGCCGGTCGCGACCGTGACACCGGGGTCCAGGTAGATCTGCCCGCCCGCTTGGACGACGATCACGCCCTGCTCGGCGTCGGTCCCGTTTCGTTGTCCGCCATGCGTGACAATGTCCTGGAGGATCGTGACATCGCCGCCTGTCTGCACGAGGACGCTGCCCTCGCCGACGTCCGTCGCGTTGGTCTGAAACTTGACCGAATCCTCCTCTCCGTTGACGCCATCGCCTGTGATGCTCAGGTTGGCGTCGAACCGACCGTCGACACCCTGGATGTGGATCGCATCCTGGCCGCTGCCCGCTGTGGCGTCGATACTCAACGAGTCAGACGGACTCAGGAACGTGACGGTCGCCCCCAGGTCCGAACCGATTTGGGAATATCCATCGTCGGCCGCCCGGTTGTCCTGAAGGGTCACCGTCTCGGAGCCGGCGATGAACTCGAACCTTCGCTCGCGGACCGGCATCTGGTCAAGCACCTCTTCGACGCCCGTGTACGTGAGGGTCGTCGCCACGCCCGTGCTGGCATCCGTGACCGAAATTCCCCCGTCGGAGCCGTTGGCGGGGACCGAAGCTGGCGTCAATTCATGCACGACCTGGTCGGCTGTTTCGGCCGCAGGGCCGCGGATCACAAGCAGGTCATTCGAGCCGCCTTCCGAGTTGGTGTCGATCTGGGAACCGCCGTGAAACGTGACTCCACCGCTAGGCGCAAAGAAACCATCGGCGGGATGATTGATGATCAGAACATCATCGCCCTCCAGACCGGAAAAGGTCAGCGAAGTGACGCCGCTGAACGGAATCACCGGGCCCGCGACACCGTCGGTCGTGATCTGAAACGTCCCCGAATCGCTCCCCGTCGCGTTGACAACCATCGTGTCGTCGAACTCCGTGCCAGTCTCAATGATGTCCGTATCGATGGTGTCGGGATCTTCGTTCATGATCGTCCCCGTGGCGGGACTGCCCACGACCGTGATGTTCGAGGAAAGAACACCCACGCCCAGGGCGCTGACGTTGCTGAGCGCGACCGTAAATTGTTCATTCAATTCGTAACGGATGTCGCGGTTCACCAAGACCTGAAAGACCTGCTGCTCATCCTGATTTCCGACAAAGAACAACGTCCCGCTTTGGGCCTGATAATCGTTGTTCGCCACCGTTGCGGCGGTGCCGTCACTGGCCGTTCCGTCCGCTGTTTCAGCGCGGACGCGGACGCCGCCTTGGACCGGCGCCGACAGACTGACGACAAAGTCGAAGGGCGTGGTCGAGTCCAAGGTGCCTTCGTACTGCGTTACTCCGGTGATCGTCAGCGTGGCCCGATCGTCATTGACGATCAGTCCGTCCGCCGACGCCGTAAGGATCTCGACCGTGTTTCCCGAGCTGTCGGCCCCGTTGTTGAGCGTCACGCGAAAAGCCTCATCGGCCTCGACCATCCGCTCGTCCGTCACCGGAACAGTAACCAGACAGCTGGTCTCGCCCGGCAAGAACGTCACCGTCTGGCTGGGAAAACTCCCCCCAAAATCGGCCCCGTCCGCGGCGGAATTGCCTACGCCGCTGACGACCCATTCGACGGTCGTTGTACCCGTCGTGGAGCCGGAACGCGTGACCGTAAACGTAAGTCCGCTTGTCGCCGCGTCGCCTTCGGCCCCGACGGCCGAATGGACCTCGATGGCCAATTCGACGTTCTGCTCGATATCGTCGTTCTGGATCGTGCCCGCCGCCGTGGCCGTTCCCAGCGTCGCGCCCACCGGGGCAGACAGCGTTACGGTAAAGCCTTCCGCCGGCTCTACCGTCGAGTCGCCGTTGACGTTCACCGTCAGCGTCTGGCTGGTCTGGCCCGCGGCGAAGGTCAGCGTCCCGCCGGGCAGGGCCCCGCCCGCGAAGTCCGAGCCGTTGGCCGCCTCGGCCCCGCTGCCCGTCACCGCGTACTGGACTGTCACCGGCATGCTGCTGGGATTCGTCAGGCTGACCGTGAACGTGTACGCCGTCAGGCCTGTGTTGCCCTCGGCCTTGTTCGCGTCCAAGCCCACAATCGAAACGCTCGTGCTGTCGTCGTTCGCAATCGTCCCCGTGCCCGCCAGCGTCGATTCGCCGCCCTGGAACGTCACGGCCCGGCCGCCCGCCGCCAGGTTCTCCAGCAGCAGGCTCAACGTCTCGTCCAACTCCACCTTCGCGTCGCCCGCCGTCTGCACGTTGATCGTGAAGCCCGCCGTCGAATTGGCCGTGAACAACTCCACGTTCGACGACGCCAACGCCGTGTAGTCCCCGTCCGCCACGGTCGCCGTCCCGTCAACCGTCGACCGGTCCGCCGTCACCCCCACGTCCACCGGATTGCTGATCGTCACGCTGAACGCCAGCAACCCGCCTTCCAGCACCGTCGCATCGCCGATCGAAATCACCGCCGCGTCGTCGTTCACAATCGTCCCCGTGCCCGCCAGCGTCGATTCGCCGCCCTGGAACGTCACGGCCCGGCCGCCCGCCGCCAGGTTCTCCAGCAGCAGGCTCAACGTCTCGGCCAACTCCACCTTCGCGTCGCCCGCCGTGGCTATCGTGATCGTCTTCTCTTCGTTCGCCGTGCCCGTGAAGCTCAGCGTCCCGCTGGCCGGAGAGTAGTCGTTGTCCTCTGTCTTTGCTGTCCCGTTTGTAGTCGCGTAGGAGACATCGACCCCGCCCTGCACGGCCGCCGACAGCTTGACCGTGAACACCAAGTCTTCGCCTTCCGTCACCGAGACGTCCGCGATCGTAAGCGTCGCGCTGTCGTTGTTGGTGATCCTGCCAGTGGCCGGACTCCCGGACGTGGTCACATCCGCCACCGTGACACCGTTCAATGTCACCGTCAGCGTCTCGGTTAGTTCGACCTTCGCGTCGGCCGTCGTAGCCACCGTGATTGTCTGCTGTTCGCCCGCAACGCCGGCAAAGTTCAAGGTTCCGTTGCTTGCCGTGTAATCGTTGTCCGTCAATGTCGCTGAACCGTCCGCCGTAGCGTAGCTCACGTTCACCCCGTCTTGCACGTCCGCCGACAGCGTGACAGTGAAGACGAGGTTCCCGCCCTCAGCCACCGGCGTTCCCCTGATCGTCAGCGACGCGCTGTCGTTGTTGGTGATCGTCCCTATGGCCGGGCTGCCCGATGTCGTCACCCCCGCGACCGTGACACCGCTCAACGTGACCGTCAGTGTTTCGTTCGACTCCACCTTGGCGTCGTCCCCCGTGGCCACCGTGATCGTGCGCTGCTCGCCCGCGGTGCCCGTGAAGTTCAGCGTCCCGCTGGCCGATTCGTAGTCGTTGTCTTCCAGAGTCGCTGTACCGTTCCACGTAGCATAGTCCACGCTCAGCCCACCCGGCACGTCCGCCGACAGCGTTACCGTGAACACCAAGTCGCCGCCCTCGGATACCGACGCGTCCTCGATCGTCAGCGTGGCGATGTCGTCGTTTTGGATCGTCAAGGTGGCGGTGCGGTTCGTCACGCCGGCTTGGCCGCCGTGATCGAAATTGGTGAACGTCAAGAGGATCGTTTCGTCCGCTTCGAAAGTGGCCTCGCCCAAGATTTCAATGGGCACGGTCTTGCTAGTCTCGTTTGGGGCGAAGTGCAAGGAGATTGGGCCTGCTGTGAAGTCGCTGCCCGCTGTCGCACCGTTGATTGCGCCGCTTTGCAGAACCACATCGACATCACTTTCGGCGTTGGTCTTCCCAGACCGGATGACGGTCACGACGGCGGTCGTCGCGGTGGTGTCACCTTCGTTTACGGCGAACGTCGCGGCCGAAAAATCGTAGATGGGATTAGTTGGTTCGCGTGGCGATGTAAGCACGGGATCCCGGCTGGAAAACGCGACAGCCGAGAAACCGTAGGCTGGGACTCCGACGATGGAGACGCTGTCGGGCACCGTGCGCGTGGTTTCCGCTGAGCCGGCTGCGACGCCAGCTGCCGAGACACTGTCGGTTTCGGCCCCCGGAATGGAGACCTCGGTCGAGACCGGCGAGTCCGCCCAGCCGCCAGCGAACCCGACGGGCTGAAATGCGCTTCCCCCAAGGCTGCAGTCCACGCTCAGCACGCGCCGGTCTTCCAACCGCGCCAGGGTCGGCTGGAAATTGAGTTGCTGGCAAAGCGTCCGCCGTGCTTCCCGGAGGTGCTTCCGCCGAAGGCGATCGGTGTAGGATCGCAGAAGCTTGATCCAGTCCTTGAACGGCATCCCGTCAATCCTTGCCCAAAGAAACCCGTGCGGCCAATCTGTTCCGGTGCTTGGCGATCCGACTGTCCGGCCTTGGCGGCGGCATGTCCTGACAAACCGGTCGTTCGTGCCAAGAGAGGCTGGGGCGTCGTGTTGCGACGCCTAATGTGCTATTATCCTTGGCTTTAACGCCCAGGTCAAACAAGAAGGCAAGGTTGGTCTTCTTCTGGAAGGGCTGCCGTCTGCTCTTCCGTCCGTTTGACGCAGGCATGAGGGTTAAGGAGCCGCGGGAATGACCGCCGTCGCGTTGACGATTGCCGGGTCGGATCCATCGGGTGGAGCGGGCTTGCAGGCCGACCTTAAGACGTTCCATCAGCACCGCGTCTACGGCGCCAGTGTGGTGACGTTATTGACCGTGCAAAACACGCAAACGGTCCAGCAGGTGCTGGTCCTGGACCCTGCGTTCGTGCTCGCTCAGTTGGAAGCGGTTGTGACGGATCTGCCGCCCGGCGCGGCCAAGACGGGGGCGCTGGGCAGCGCCGGAGTCGTGGAAGCGCTGGCTGAGCGTGCTGCGAGCTTCTCGTTCCCGCTGGTGATTGACCCGGTGATGATCAGCAAGCACGGAGCCAGGCTGATGGACGATGCTGCGGCGGCAGTCCTGGCCCGACGACTGCTGCCGCACGCCTTCCTGGTGACGCCGAATCTGCCGGAGGCCTCCGCCCTGTCGGGCCGGGCTGTGCGGGATTTGGCGGGCATGGAAGACGCCGCCCGAGCGATCGGCGACCTGGGCGTGAAAAACGTGCTCGTGAAAGGCGGCCATCTGGAGGGGCAAGCCGTGGATGTCCTGTGGTCGCAAGAACGCCTCCATCATTTCAGCAGCGAGCGTCTGACGACGCCGCACACGCACGGGACCGGTTGCGTGTACTCGGCGGCCATCACCGCTCGCCTGGCGTTGGGCGACGAACTGCCGGTCGCCGTCCGGCGGGCCAAGCAGTTCGTCACGGCGGCGATCCGCACCAATCCAGGCTTGGGCCACGGCTACGGCCCAACCAACTTGCTGGCCGAAGTCCGCGACTGACAACGGCCGCCGCTGGACTTGTGCTGACCATCTTTGCGGTAATGCACCGTGCCATGCATCTTGTTCGGCGTGTGACCGACAAACTCCATGATGTCGATCTCGCCGCAGGCGGGCCAGCCGATCTTCCGGATGTTGTCGCCGAGCATTCAGATGGCCGGCCAAACGCCCTGGCCGTGCGGTAGTTTGGCCCGCACCTCGATCCGCCCAAATTGCCAGCTCGCACGCCCCAGCGTGATCAGGCTCGCAGCCGTGTACTCCGCGTAGTCGGCGGACGGCTTGGCGGACGCCTTGTCATGCCGGCCGGCGCGGGCTGCCGGTTTCTGGAAGTGCTCCTTGCGTGCTTCGATCACCAACATGCCGTTCTCGATGTGTGCGTTTTCCTTTCGGGCGCGAGTGTAAAACTGGGCCTCATTGTTGCGCACGAATCCTTCCTCGTAGTTCCACTTGGCCGGGTCAGGCAGCCCTTCGTAGTCGAACTCGTCGCACCAGACCAATTTGTAGCCCGGCGGCGGACTGGCCACGTCGGCAGCGTGGGCCGGCCCAGACAAGGCACTGAAAACCGCAACGCCGACGAACAGGTAAATTCCACGTGTCAAGCATTTCTTCATGGTTGTTGACCTTTCATGCTTGTGACTAGCCGCGGCGGACCGCCTGTCTGTTCACGCTGAAAAGCAAGACTTCTCAGGGCCTTTGCCCTCTGGCTGGTCTCGATCGTCGCCGAGATCCTGCACGGCATCGCCCGTGGCATGTGCCTGGTGCCGCACGTCGGCGAGTTCCGGTCGGGCCACGTCGGCGTCACACGGACACTTCGTTACCGCTTCACCGCACGGGCGTACTGGATCGGCAGAATGGTCTCGGCCTTTTCCGAACCAAGCTTCACGGCAGCGTGGTAAGGCCAATAAGGATCACGCAGCAACTCCCTCGCCAGCAGGACGAGATCGGTGTGTTGGTCCCGAACAGCCTCGTTCGCCTGATGCGGATCGGTAATCATCCAGCCCACGGCAGTTGGCACACCCGTTTCTCGACGGATGCGGCTCGCCACCGGAATCATGAACCCCGGCCCCCACGGAACCTTCGAGATGTCCGGGGTGACGAACCCCTGGCTCACGTCGAGCAGGTCGAGTCCAGCAGCTTTCAACCTGCGCACTAGTTCGATGGACTCCTCGACGGTCACGCCGCCTGCGATCCAGTCCGTTACCGACAGTCGGACGGTCAGCGGCAAGCGTTCCGGCCAGACCTTGCGGACGGCGGCCAACGTCTCCAGCAAAAACCGAATCCGATTGTCGAAGCTGCCGCCGTAGGCGTCCGTTCGGTGGTTGGCCAGGGGCGAGTAAAACTGGTGAGCGAGGTAGCCGTGGGCGAAATGCAGTTCAAGCCACTCGAAGCCTGCCGCCAACGCACGCTTGGCTGCCGCTACGAAGGCATCCTGAATCCGTGCGATTTCTTGGACGTTCATTTCTCGTGGAACCTTCGGCAGATTGGCACCGAAGGCGACCGGCGAAGGGGCGATGGTGTCCCAGCCGCCGTGGCCTGTCTCGATGTGGTCGTCCCCCTCCCAGGGTTTGTTGGCGCTGGCTTTGCGACCGGCATGAGCCAGTTGGATGCCGGGCACCGCCCCATACTGCTTCAGGAAGTGGCTGATGCGGGCCAGCGGCGGTACGTGGTCGTCCAGCCAAATACCGCTATCGGCAGGGCTGATACGCCCTTCGGGCGAAACGGCGGTGGCCTCGACCACGACCAGCCCCGCACCTCCTACCGCACGCGAACCGAGATGCACGAAATGCCAATCGTTCGGAAACCCGTTCTCCGACGAGTATTGGCACATCGGCGAGACGGCGATCCGGTTCCGCAGCACGACATCCTTCAGCAGAAATTCGTCAAGCAGACCTGCCATGGAAATCCCTCCGTTCAACTCAGCGGTCTTCGCCAAATAAAGTGGGACTGAATTGTACGGCGGCGAGCCCAGCTCGGCCAATCCCGATGTAAAATGACGACTGCGAACAGGGGGCAAACCAAGTGATGCGGGGCAAGTTGCCGGTGGGGCAGGTGTAGAGCAAACAAAGGAGTCAAGTCATGCAAACACGAGCAAGGCTGATGACCGGATGCTGTCTGATTGGCGGTCTGGTCATGGCCGCACCGGCGCATCTCGGTGCGGCAGAAAGCAAGATCGCTGAACTTCGTGCCCCGCAGGAACTCCCGCCCGGAGAACTCGGACGGACGATCCAACTGGGCAAGGAAATCATCCAAAAGACGAACCAGCACCCGCTTTCCAAACCATTCGTTGGCAATGCGCTGCGTTGTAGTTCCTGTCACCTGGATGCGGGCACGGACCCGACAGCGGCGACGTTCCTGGGGGTCGCCACCGCTTATCCAGCGTGGTCGCCAAGGGAGCGGCGGGTCATTACGCTCGAAGACCGTGTGCTGAATTGCTTGATGCGAAGTATGAACGGCGTCCGTCCGCCGAACGGGAGCCAGGTGTCGGTCGCCATCACGGCCTACATCTCGTGGCTGTCCAGCGGTTGTCCCCTGAAAATGAACCCGGAGAAGCCGCTCGGTCCCCACCACGTCCGGCCCTTGAAGATCGACGTGACACGGGCCGACCCGGAACAGGGTGAGAAGATCTACGCAAGCCGGTGCGCCGACTGTCATGGCGAGAACGGAAAAGGGACGGACGATGGGCCTCCGGTTTGGGGGCCGATGTCCTTCAACGACGGGGCCGGGCTGGCCGAAAACGAGAAGCTGGCCGCTTGGCTGAAGGTCGCCATGCCGCTGGGCGATGCGCACCTGACGGAGCAGGAGGCCCTTGACGCAGCCGCTTACGTCAATTCCCACCCACGACCACACTTCGAACTTAAGGATCATCTCCCAAAGCCTGAGCGACTGGGGGAGTACAACGCCGAGTTGATCCCCGCCACTGGATCGCCGTAGCCCAGGCGGTTGAAAAAGGGTCAGGACTCTTTTCGTGACGTGGACGAGCCAGGCTGGTTTACTTGTGATCCTTGCTGCGCAGGCGGGAGACTTGCATCGTGGCTACGCCGGATCGCCGGTGGTATCGGGGTGGCGACGCGCATCACTACCCGCTCGCGTGGCACGTCGCAAGTCGATGCCGCCTACGCCTCCTTCCGGTAGTCGTGCTTGAGTACCACGCCCAACTGCTTCTTGCCGCGAACGTCCGAGAGTCGCCTCAAGTCCTGTTCCTCGGCCTTCGTCGTGCGTACTGCCGCGACCAGCAGATCGCTGTCCTGGTTGGGCCTGACGCGGCCGCGATTCATGATAGAACGCCAGCCACCAGAGGCTCAACAGGAGCCGACTTACAGAATAGCCCGGCCAGGCTGCTAACTGATTCCGCCGACAGCCCATCAGGTCCCCTTCGGCACACTGGTGGGCTGTGGGTTGCGATTGACAAGCCGTAGCGCCGGGCGTCGGAACAGGCCCGCCACGCGCGTCACTGGGGAATCGATTCCTCCGCCATCAGTTCCGTGAACCAAGCGTCCAGGTCGCGCTCGTACCGCTGCAGGCGGCTCCGCCGCGGGAGCGACGTTTC
>JAAYYU010000016.1 GCA_012515235.1 Candidatus Anammoximicrobium sp. | reverse complement strand
TCGACGAAAGCGTCGAGTTCATGACCCGCAACCGGACCACCGGCACCTGGTTCAGCCAGCGCCTGCGGTGGTTCACCGGCCGCGAGAACAAGCTGCCGACCGACAATCACGCCCTGCTGGGCCTGATTGCCCCGCGGCACTGCCTGATCTCCACGGCCTACAACGACGGCTGCGACCAGAGCTTCTCGGCCGAGCAGTCCTACCTCGCCGCGCGCGAGGTGTACCGATTCCTGGGCCGTCCCGAGGCACTGCGGATCGCGTGGCGCCCTGGCGGACACGAAACGTGCGCCGAGGTGATCGAAAGATATCTCGATTGGTGCGACTTCGCCTTCGGCCGGTCGCGCGCGGGCTTGCCAGAGGAGCTGATCCACCACTTCGACTGGGACGCTTGGCGCCGCCAGGCACCGGCCGCTGCTCCGCCGCGCGACGCGGAGGTGCGCCAGCGCATCGCCTGGGGACTGGGCGAGGAGCCGCCGCGGCAGGTTGCGGCCGGGGGCACGTACGGCCGCGCTGCGGCTCATGTTTCCGCAATGCTCGAGCGGGGCTTGGCAAGCGAAAAGGTGGCTTGCGTGGCGCTGAACTTTGGCGAATACGTTGCCGGCGACCTGTACTTTCCCAAGGCCGTCAAGGGGCCGCTGCCGGTCGTCGTCTGGCTTCACCCCTACAGCTACAACCTGGGCTACAACGGGGCGTACATGGTCGGCCCGCGCCTCCAGCAGTTCCTGCCGCAGAAGGGTGTGGCCGTGCTGGCTTTCGACCAGATCGGCTTCGGTTCGCGCCTCCACGAGGCCCAGCGTTTCTACGACCGCTATCCGCGATGGTCGCGTCTGGGAAAGATGGTCCGCGACGTGCGGGCGGCCGTAGACCTGCTGACCCTGGCCGGCCGGCCGGAAGGCGCGGGGCGACCCGAGGACAAGCTCAAGGACGTGCCGCCCATCGACGCCGAGCGGATCTATCTTTTGGGCTACTCGTTGGGCGGCACGGTAGCCCTGCACGCGGCGGCGCTCGACTCGCGGGTCGCCGGCGTGGCCTGTTTCGCCGGCTTCACGCCCATGCGCACCGACACCGAGTCCAAGCCTACCGGCGGCCTGCGGCGGTTCTGGCAGTGGCACGCGCTGCAACCACAACTGGGCCTGTTCCAGGGGCGGGAGTGTGAATTGCCCTACGACTTCGACGACCTGCTTCGCCTGGTGGCCCCGCGACCCTGCCTGGTGGTCGCGCCGCGCCACGATCGCGACGCCGACGCGGCCGATGTCGATCGAATGATCGCGGCGGTTCGTGCCGCCTGGAGCGTCGGCCGCGCCCCGGCGAATTTGACGTACCAGACACCCGACGACTACAGTCGTTTCCAAGGCGAGCAGCAGGAGGCGTTTTGGAAATGGCTCGAGCCGGCCGCGCGCCCGGCAGACCCTTGACGGCGGCCTTGTGTATCGTAGCCGTCCTGTGCATATCTGGTTGGCGTATGGATCAAGGGTCGAACGAGGAGATGGATGATGAGCACGTTCACACGACGCACTGTTGTGCGCGCCGCCGTAACCGGCGGATTCGGCGTCTTGGCAAACTCCTATCGGGCAGTCGGTCAAGCGGGTCAAGCCGTGAAGAACACGACCACTACGGTGCGCGCCGCCTCGGCATCCGTCAGGCTGACGGATGACAACATGGCGGAACTGAAGGCCCAGCAGAAGATCTTCAGTCGCCCCTGGGAGGGGGAATTCCGGGCCAACGCACTGGTCCTGGATGCGGAGCAGCGGATCTGTGTGGTATCGCTGGACGCCTTGAACCCCATGTTGCCCATGACGCGATCGGCGGCCGCGCGAATCGCGGTCGCTACGGGCATCCCGGAAGACAACATCCTGATCTGCGCCACGCACACCCATCGCGGCCTGTTCATGGGCGAAACCCCCGGGCCGGCGGGCGCGGAGTTCGTGCGCCGCTTGGAGGAGG
>JAAYYU010000124.1 GCA_012515235.1 Candidatus Anammoximicrobium sp. | reverse complement strand
GCCGGTTTTGCCTCCGCTGGTTTGGTTTCTGCTGGTTTGGTTTCTGCCGGCTTTTCCTTCGGCGCTTCAACCGGTGCCGGCTGAGTCGTTGGCTGCTTTGGCTCTGCGGTCTTGCTGGCCGGTTTAGCCGGTTCGGTCTTCTCAGGAGCCTGGGGCGTCGCCGGACTTAAGGGGCTTCGCTCCTCCGTCAGTTGGCTGACCGTCACCGAATGTACGGCGACGGGAAACAACTCTTGGAGGATTTTTTCCAACTCCTCGACCTCTTGCAGCGAGGAGTCGATCTTCCACACCGTGCGTTCCTGCAGGCCTTCCACGTCGACCCGGTTGACTGAGTACTGGACGGCCGAACCGTCGATTCGCATCCCGGCAAACTGCTCGTCCAACTTGCTGCGAATACCGCGTTCGTCCGCCGATTCCTTCAGGACCATCGTGACCGATGTGCCGCCCAAGAAATCAATGTCGAAGATCTGTTTGCCGCGTGCCGCGGTCGCCACCAAACCGACGACGATGAACAGTATGGACAGACCGATTGCGATGTGTTTCTTGCCCAGGAAGTCAATGTGGGTTACGTCGAACAGCTTCGTCATCCGCAACGTCGAGATCCAGCGTTTACGCTCGAAGATGTCGAACACTACACGGGCACAGAAGACGGCTGTGAACATGCTGATCATGATGCCCAACGAAAGCGTGATCGCAAAACCGCGGATCTGGTCCGTGCCAATCACGTACATGACCAGCGCAGTAATCAACGTGGTCAGGTTGGAGTCGACGATCGTAACCATAGCGCGGTCGAATCCGTTGCGGATCGCCATCCGCAGCGCGGAACCACGTTCCAATTCTTCACGGATGCGTTCGTAAATCAGCACGTTGGCGTCGACGGCCATGCCCACGCCCAGGACCAAACCGGCCAAGCCGGGCAGCGTGAGAGGGGCCCGCAACGGGAATTTCATCACGGCCAAGGTCAGCAGCAAATTGGCAGCCAGAGCCAGGCAGGCGACGAAACCCGCAAAACGATACCAGATCACCATGAACACGAAGGTCGAAGCCAGCGCCAGTCCGGCCGCGAGTTTGCCGCGGCGGATCGTCTCGTCGCCGACGATCGCGCCGATGGTGTTCTGTGCGATCGGGGCTTTCTTCAATGCCGCCGGAAGACTGCCGGCCTGGAGAATGCCCACCAGGAAATCGACCTCTTCCTGCGTGAACTGGCCGGTGATCCGGCCGCTGTCCGTAATCGTGCTCATCACGCGCGGCGCCGACAGCAGGCTGCCGTCGAGCATGATCCCCAGCAGGGAATAGAACCCCCGTTGCTCGTCCGGCAAGTTGTCTCCCGTCAGCCCGCCCATCAGGCCGGCGCCGGAAGCTTTCATGTTGAAGTGGACGCAAGGGTTGGCCAACTCATCGTTGCCGCGGCTCACCATGCCCAGGTTCTCGCCGGAGACACCGTATTCATCGCCGGTGTACATCAGCACGTCGATGTCCGAGATTCCCTGCTCCTTCAGCCAGCGCTCCAGACCGTACTCTTGATCCAGCGACACATTCTGGAGTTCGAGCAGGTCGCCGGTGGCAGAGTTGCGGATCGTGTAATTCGCAACATGCACCTTGAGCGGGCGAATGCCTCCCTTGACTTCGTTCACTTCGCGGCCCACGCGCGCCCAGTAACCGATTCGGTTGCCGTCTTGATCCAGTACGTACTTGGATCGCTTCTTGGCCGAATCCTGTGCCTGGGCCTTGGCTGCCTGGATCGTCGCGTCGTGCTGCGTCGAGTTGGCGACGATGCGGAATTCCAAAGACCCGGCGGTGCTGATCAACTTCTTGATGCGTTCGACTTCGCTCGTGTCGACGTCGGGAATGATCACTTCGACCTGCCAATCGCCGTACCGCCGCACGACGATTTCCTTGGTGCCCGACGGGTTGATGCGATCGTTCAACCGCTGCAGCAAGTGCCCCCAATCGATGGAAGTAGGTGAAATAACGGTGGACTCATCGATCTTCAGCGCGTCGCGGTCGATCTCGTAGACCAGGATCACGCCGCCCTTCAGATCCACGCCCAGCCGCAACGGAAAGCTGGTCAGAAACACGCCGCCGATGCACAGCGTGCAGAAGATGGTCGCCAGTTTCCAGCCGAAATCCCGCATCCGCAGGAGTTTGGCAAGCCAGATTCCCAGGAAAATCGGCAGCGGGAAGGCAACGATCAGTTTCAGGATCGTCATGAACTCCGGCGACTGCAGCCAGGAGGATTGCCCAACCAAGACGGTCGAAATCAAATCTAACGACATAACAGGAACTTCCTGATTCCGAGAGACGCTGTAAAGGTGTTCGAGTGTCCGGGAACGATCCGGCGGGCACGCCGCTGGCCTTCCCTGATCCGTGGCGAAAACGGCGAGTGAAGCCGGTTTGTCTGAGCCGGAGCAAACGCGAAAGGCTCACGCTCGGTTCGCGTGATGTTCAGCTCTCCTTCTCCTCTTCCGCCGACTTCTCGGATGACACCACTCGTGAGATGGAACTGCGCAGAAAACGGATCCGGGTGTTCTCGTCCACGCGCAACGTGACCTCGTTGGATCCTGCCGGCGCGTTGACCACGACGCCCAAGATGCCTCCGATCGTCACCACATGATCGTTCTTCTTCAGATTCGTCTGCATTTTGGCCACGTCCGACTGCTTGCGCTTTTCGGGACGGACAATCAGCAGGTAAAACAGGAAGCCGATCATGACAATCGGCAGCAGCAGGCTCGTGAGGCTGGCAGGCCCCTCCGCAGCGAGCAACAGCGAGTGGAACGTTGGCAGACCGCTGAGCATGACAGATTCCGACTGATCACGGCGGGAAGTCCCACGACGCCCGCATCCGGGAATGAAAAACAGCCCGGCTGACCCTACACAGGCGGGCCGGCCTGGCGGCAAATTAACCGGCGTATGATAAAGCCTTGCGTCGTCAGGGGCAAGAGCAGCTAGCGAAGGAGCATGGGTCGGGCGACTTCTGCCGTGTGATCCGGCGAAGGATGCCGAAGACTCGGATTTTCCCAACGGCCTGGGCCCTTTTTCGGAGACTATCCTTCCCCATCTTGCCCCAAACGCCACTGGTCTTGTTTCGCCCGGACCAACTCCGCGAACCCGCCGGCTTGGATCGCAGCCCGTACTTCGGCCAACAAACGCTGGTAATAGACGATGTTGTGAGCGGAAAGGAGGATGGGACCGAGCATTTCGCCCGCCATGAACAGATGCCGCAGGTAGCCTCGACTGTGCTGGCAGGCCGGACAGGGGCAGGTCGAATCGATCGGTCGGCCGTCTCGCTGATGCTTCAAATTCCTGAGTTTCAGCGGCCCAAAGTCCGTGAACGCCAAAGCGTTACGGCCATTGCGGGTAGGCAGGACACAGTCGAAGAGATCCACGCCCCGCTGGATGCCCTCCAGGAGGTCTTGCGGAGTGCCGACACCCATCAGGTAACGCGGCCGGTTCGACGGTAATTCCGGGCACGTCACGTCCAGTATCCGAAGCATCTGGCCCTGCGGTTCGCCCACGCTGAGCCCGCCGATGGCGTAGCCGGGGAAGTCGAGCGCGACAAGTCGGCGAGCACACTGCACACGCAATTGCTCGTCCAGGCCGCCCTGGACAATCGCGAACAGCACTTGATCGCTGCGGGTGGCTGCGGACCGGCACCGATCTGCCCAGCGAATTGAACGTTCGCAGGCGTCGCGAGCGACATCGCGCTGGCACGGCAGCGAGACCACGTGGTCCAGAACCATCGCAATGTCGCTGCCCAACGCTTCCTGGATTCCGGTCGCCCGCTCCGGCGTCAACTCCAGCAACCGGCCATCGATATGCGAGCGAAAGACGACACCCCGTTCCGAGACCCGGCTGTTTTGGGCCAAGCTGAAGATCTGAAACCCGCCGCTATCAGTCAAAATCGGGCCGTCCCAGCCCATGAATCGATGCAGACCACCGAGATCACGGATGACATCTTCTCCGGGCCGCAACGCCAAGTGGTAGGTATTGGCCAACAGCATCTGCGTCGCCGTCTCGCTGATCGCCCGCGCCGTCAGACCCTTGACCGTTGCGGCCGTGCCTACCGGCATGAAAGCCGGCGTGTCGACCGCGCCATGGGGAGTGACGAGCAAGCCGCGTCGTGCGCCGCACCGGGGGTCGGCATGCAGCAGTTGAAAGGAGAAGTTGGAGGTCACGGGTTGCGAGTCACAGGTTGCAGGAGGCGTCGCGAGATGCGGAAGGCGAAATCCGGGATGCGACGCAAACGACGGGCATCCGCGTCCTGCCTCACTCGCCGCGGAGCTTGAGGTTGTACTGGGTCAGCTTTTCTTTGACCTCGTTCAAGCTGGTGACGCCGAAGTTCTTACATTCCAGAAGATCGTCGCCCGTCTTCCGAACCAACTCGCCGATCGATGTTAATCCCAATCGCACCATACACTTGCGTGCTCGCACAGAGAGGTTCAAGTCGGAGATCGGCCGGTTCAACAAGGCCTGCTCCTCGTCGGACAGGTGCGACAGGTCGACGGGCTGCTCCTGTTCCGGTCGCTCGTGGGCGAATTGGCCCAATTGCAATCCCTTGGAGGTGAGCATGTCGCGGATTTCGACCAGAGAGGTCTCGCCAAAGTTTTTGCTCGACAACAACTCGGCTTCCGTGGTCCGGGCCAAGTCGCCCAGCGTGCGAACGCCCATCCGTTGCAGGCAGTTGCGGCTGCGAACCGATAGCTCGAAATCGGACACGGGCACGCTGAGTATCTGTGTCAGCCGGTCTTGCCGCTTGAGGGCCTCCTCGTCGTAGAACATGTCCCTCGAAGCCGACGCGTCCTTCAGATACAGGTGAGCCCGCGGATGGCCGGGAAACTGCTCCAGAATCCGCAGATAGCACTGCTGAGCAAGGTCGTATTTCTGGAAGTCCTCGTACAAGACACCCAGATTCAACAAGGCGCCAATGTAGGTCGGATAGCATTCCGCAGCGCGCTGGTACAACTGCAACGCCTCTTCGTCATTGCCTCGGCGGTCGTTCTCTACGGCCAGACCGAACAAGGCGCCCGAATGCCTGCGATCCGTGTCGACCGCCCGTTCGAACAAGGCGACCACTTCCTGGGGATTACCGCCGATCGCGGCCACCGTCGCACCGCGCTGATACAAGTAATCCGCGGTCTGCTCGACGGGACCAAACATCTGATCCAGAATCGCCAATGCTTGCTGGGCGTTGCCGGCGCTGCGATAGGCTTCGGCGATGGCCAGGGCGCAAGCGTCGGCGTCGTAACCCGCCGTCCGAGCGGATTCGTAACAGGTGATTGCCTCCTGGTACTTGCCCAGTTCCGCCTTGGTCTTGCCCAAATAGAAGTGGGCTACGGCACCGCCGTCAGCCTTGGCCAACGTCTGTTCGGCCTGACCGTAACGGCCCAACAGGTAGCAGCACACGCCCAGTCGCACCGCGCTGGCCGGCGTCTGCTCGCCCCGTGCCGACAACTCGTTCACCGCGTCGCGCAGCACCGCATACCGCGAGGCATCCTCGGCGATCGCTCGAATGATGCCCTGGATCTCTTGAGGCCCAAAGGAGCTGTTGGACAGAACCACCTCGCGAACGTCAACCGTCGTTACTTGCGCACCTGCCGTCATACCGGCTCTCCGAAAATATTTCAAGCAGAGAAAGAGCCAGCGGCGGGAGTCGAACCCGCAACCCCCGCATTACGAATGCGGTGCTCTGCCGATTGAAGCTACGCTGGCACAGATGAAGGCCACGCGGCAAGTTTAAGGAATACTGGCCCTATTCGCAATAGGACGGCGGGAAACGGAATCCGAAGCAACTTGAAAAAAACGTGCCCCAGGCCTGGTTGCACGCGCCCTCGAATGACTCAGAACCCGGCAGATCGCATTTCCACGAAAAAACGCGGGCCAGAAACAGCCCGCGTTTGAAGTCTCTTCCCGACGATTTCAAAACACTCCGGCGAAACCCCAACTAGCGCTGATAAGTGCTGGGATACGTGTTTGATCCGCCCGTCGCCGTTTGCGCTGGCGAGGATCCTCCGTCCGGATTCTGGGCGTTGCCACCAATCGGGCTCGGAGCGGACAGGGAACTGCCGCCAGCTGCTTGCCCTGCGCCCGCAAACGACGCCGGCTGAACCGCTTCGCCAGACGGAACGCTCAAGTTGTCACTGGTTCCAAACTGGGTGTTTCTGCCAGTGCTGCCCGGCCGATACCCGCCAGCCGCGACCACCGGTGACAGCGAATCCTGGCCTGACGCCTGAGGAGCCGCAGGCTGTGCGTTGCCGTACAGACTTCCGCCGTAAGTGCTTCCGCTGTAAGCACCTGTGCTTCCCGCGTAGCCGGTCGTCCCACGGTTGGCACCGGAAGCGTCGTAGGCGGGTGCGGCGTTGGTCGCGGGCGTTTGCCCGTACGCTGCTGCGCCGCCGTAGCTGCTGCCAGCCGTGCCGGCATAGGGAGTCGCAGAAGTGGCGGCAGGTTGTCCCCACGGCTGGCTGGCCGCACTTGGCGTGGCCACTCGACCGCTCTGATTGTACGAGCCATAGGCATCACCGCCAGAACCAGCGGGATAGCCGCCTGATTCGGCGGGATAGCTGGCCGGAGCAGAAGGCCTAGCGTAAGCACTGGTTCCGCCGGCAGCAGGAGTTGGAGCGCCGCGATAATCGGGCGAATAGAATCCCTGGGACGATCCCGTGCCGCCATAGGCTTGGTTCGCCGATCCAACGCCGCGATTGGCACCGGCTGCGGTGCCATAACTTGCTGCTGAATAGTAGTTTGCGCCTCCTGGCTGAGAGCCGTATGCGGCCGCTCCGGGCGTCGTGCCGCCGGCAGGCGTCCCGCGGTACTGGTTGTTGGCGTACGTCGACGTCCCGCCTGTGCCCGGAACATAGCTGGGGGCCGTGTTGGGGGAAGTCAAGGTCGATGGAGGAGCTGGCAGTCCCGTGGTCGGCTTGGACGCCAAGGCCGTGTTGTCCGGCTTCTTCTTGCCCCAGCTGAACCAAGTGCTTTCGGGCATCTTGAAGCCGCTGCTGGTGGAGCATCCCGGCACAGAAACGGCACTGATCAAGAGAACGACCGCTGAACCGAGCGTCGTTCGCCAAAGGGTTTTTCGCATGGCTTATGCGTCCTTACAGTAGGCCCACGAAAGAAGTGACCGCACCGGAAGTCAGCTCGGTGCCGATACCGCCCGCGCAACACCACAGATGACAGCTTTTGCTTCCCAAGAGAAAAGGCTGATCCGCCGAACACCTGTCAGTCGTGATCGTACGACAATTCCGTCAACCCATTATTCGGCAGGAGAAAGACCGATAAATCAGGGAAAACCGGGAAATCTTCTCCAGCCGGCAGACTCGATACAACCGCGCTGCGTTCTCGGCGGACTTCAAGGGGGCGAATAGTAGGTTTGCAGTATCGGCAAGTCAATGTCAGAATTCGTTGCATGATGTTGTCCGTTTCCATCCCAGGCTGGTAATGCAGCGAACCTGGAAGGGTGGCCATCCAGATGGCATACGACCGCAATTGTTCTGCTCCGGACAAGCGGGATGAGCCTGCCGTACCGACGAATCCGGCGGAGTCCCCTGTCTCGCCGCCCAGTGGCCGCTGGGCCGGCCGTTTGGCAATCTCGATCGCCTTGGCGATCACGCTGGGGCCCGTGCTGTATTTTGGCTTGCCGGCCGAGGTGGCCCGCTGGCATGTGGCTGCCGCGACCGAGATGTGGCTGGACGGAAAGAAGCCGGAAGCACTGGCCAGACTGGAGCGGGCTCTCCAGTGGGCGGAGGACAGCGCCGCGACCTATGCCTGCCGGGCCGACTGGATGCTGGAGGATGAGCAGTTCGACAGGGCCCTGGCGGATTACGACATGGCCCTGACGTTGGAGCCCACCAACCTGTGGGCTTTGATTCAGCGAAGCGAGGTCCTGCAGCACTTGGGAAGACACGCCGAAGCGATTCGGGACTGGAAAAAACTGGTGGATCGCCAAGCCTCGGCGTCGGCCGATCAGCGGGCCGTCTTTCTGAACGGCCTAGCTTACGCGCAATCGCTGGACACCGCGAAAGACCCCGAATTGGACGAGGCTCTGGGGAACGCCAGCCAGGCGCTCAATCTGGCCGGGCAGGACGCGGCCATTCTGGACACTCGCGGCTACATCCAATACCGGCGCGGCGATCTGAAGGCCGCCGAGGCCGATCTGAATCTGGCCGTCACGGGCATGGAATTGCAACACAAGCAATTCGAGCAGACGCGTCAGTACACGGATCAGCGTGAATTCGCGCGGCAACTCAAGAAATCCCGCAAGAGCCTCGCGGTGATTCGCTATCATCGGGCCTTGGTCTACGATGCGCTGGGCATGACAAAGGAAGCGGACGCAGATCGTCAGCGAGTGCGCGAACTGGGCTTCGACCCCGCACCGCATCTGTTCTGAAACAAGACGTGCGGGACGCAAAGCGGGGAGAAGCCCGACTTTTCCGAACAACCGCTCCGGACTCGGCGGTCCTGTCAAGCTGGAGCCGACCGCCCCTGCGGGACGATCCAAGTGGACGTGGCAACTGCGGAACTCGCCCTTTCCAGCCGCTGTTCGGCTATAATGAACGAAGTGAATGACGGCCAACCCAGCAGGCGTTTGCCGGGAAACGAAAACCGAGCCCCATGTCCCCCAGCAACTCCACCGCTTCATCACTGCGAACCCCCCTCGCGCCGGGCGACAGCGCGGGCTACGATCGTTTTGTCGATCAACAGGTCGAAAGGACTGCCACACAGCTGAAATGGTTCGATCTGTGCGGTTCGTTGATGGTGTTGGGAGCCGGGGTCCTGAGCTTTCTGCTGATTGTGACGGTGCTGGACCACTGGGTCGTGTCTCTGGGCGGCGGGGGGCGGTGGACAGCGTTGGTGCTCCTGGCCGCCGGCTCCGGCTGCTACCTGGTCCTCGTGGTGCTGCCGTTGTTGTGGGGCCGGGTGAATCCGCTGTTCGCGGCCCGGACGATCGAGAGAAGCGAGCCGAGGCTGAAGAACAGCCTGATCAATTTCCTGCTGTTTCGTGCGGATCGGGCCGGCGTACGTTCCGTGGTCTATCAAGCCCTCGAACAGCGGGCGGCGACCGACCTGAAACACGTCCCCATCGATACCGCGGTGGATCGGTCGCGGCTGATCCGCATCGGGTACTTGCTGGCCGGCGTGCTGGCCATGTGCGCCGCGTACACGATTCTGGCCCCCAAGAGTCCGTTCCAAAGCATCTCGCGGATCTTGGCGCCGTGGGCCGACATCGCCAGACCGAGCCGCGTAAGGATCGAGGACGTGCAGCCGGGAAACGTGGAGGTGTTCCAGGGCGAGCAGATCGTGGTCACCGCCGACTGCTACGACTTGCGTCCCGGCGAGCCGGTAACGATCCGTTCCTCTGCTCTTGACAATCCGTTGGGCGTGCAGACGGGGACCATGCAGGCCGGGGCCGGACACCTGCGCCACGAGTGCCGATGGCCTGCCGAGGAACAAGGTTTCCAGCGGGATCTGACGTACTGGATCGAGGCGGGCGACGCGCGGACTGCGGCCTATCAGGTGCGCGTGGTTCCGGCTCCGGTGATTCTCGTGGAGAGCATCGAGTACGACTATCCGGCGTACACCCGGCTGCCCAAGCGGGTCATCGAGCGGCAAGGGGACATCAAGGCGCCGGAAGGCACTTGCGTCACGGTGCGGGCCCGCGCGAACCAGCCGATTGCCGCCGCCGTCCTGGAATTCGACCCGCCGCCGAAAGCCGCCGGGCAGGCGGTTGTCGCGTCCAGCCGGAGCCAGGCTCAGGGAGCCTTGGCCTCGTCGCCCCACTGGATCGAAATGCAGTTCCGCGGCCAGGAGGCCTGGTGTTCGTTCTCCTGCGCGTTGGACGACCCGCGTCTGGAGCCGAAGCACCGCTCGTACCAGTTGCGGTTCTCGACGGCCGGAGGCCAGCGCAATCCGAAGCCGGTGCTGCATCGCATCGACGTGCTTCGCGATCTGCCTCCGGAGATCGAGATCCTGACGCCGTCGCCAGACCGGGTGGAGGTCGCGGAAGACGGCTGGCAAAAGATCGAAATCCGCGCGGTCGATCCGGACTACGGGCTGGCGGCGATCCGCCTGCACGCCGCCGCCGGCGGGCGGCCGGTGCTGGCTCGGGATCTGCTTCAGGACCCGGCGGGCCGCCCAGGCCAGGAAGTCGTGACCTTGGATTTCGCTCCGCGAGCCGTCGGCCTGCGAGCCGGCTCGCAGGCCACGTGCTGGGCGGTCGCTGAGGACAACCGCGCGGCGGCGACTGGTTCGCCGGAGCCGAACGTCGCCAAGTCGCGGGAGATCACGCTGGTTGTCACCAAGCCCGCCGCAACTACAGCGCCGGACGAAGCCGACGGCCAGCCGCCAGCGGCCGCGGCGGCCAAGCCGGCGGACAACGCGCAGTCCGGCAACCAAGCCGCTCAGCCGGAAGCGACGCCGCCGGACGGGACTTCGCCGTCGGAGGCCCCCAGCGAACCCACCCCCGACACCGGCAATCAGCCGCCGGGAAAGGAATCCAAGCAGTCGCCCGGCGGTTCCGCGGGTGAATCCGGCACGGGCCCTCCAGCGGGCGACACCAGCCAGACGCCGCAAGCTGGCGGCGGTGCGGGCGAGGATTCGCCCTCCGGCCAAGGCGGCTCGGAAAACCAGGCCTCCAGCGGCAACATGCCCGGCGGCGGAGACTCGGCCAGCAGCGGCGGCTCCGGCAGCCAAGGCGGCGGCGCCTCGCCGGGCCAGCCGGACGGCACGGGGACTCCGAGCGCCAGCGGTCGCGGAGCCGACTCGAACGCCGACGCCGACAGCGGAGCCGATCAGCCGGGCGAGTCGCTTCACGACGGCGAGGCTTTCGAGAAGGCCCTGGATCACATGCAGCAGGCGGCTGACCGCTCCGGGCAGGACGCATCCGAGTCGGCGGGCAGTCCTTCGCAGACGCCGGATCAAGGCGCGCAGGAGACGCCCTCGGACGCGACTCGCAAGGACCCTGCCCAGCAAGGCGGCTCGCCAACCGGCGGCCAGCAGTCGAAATCCCAGGCGGGCGGCCGGCCCCAGGCGGCGACAGACGCCGGGCAGACGGGCCCGGGCACTGAATCCAAGTCGCCCAAACCAGACGAGGCCCCGTCGGGCGCCGGCGGCCAGCAAGACGCCACGCCCAAACAAGCTGCGGGACAACCGCAGCCGGACAGGAATCAAGGCGCTGGCCAGAACCAGCAAGCATCCTCCGGTTCCGGCGGCGAACAGCAGGGCGCGATGCAACAAGAGAACCAGTCCCAGAAGAGCCCGTCGGGCGGCGGGCAAAAACCGGAGCCGGGCCAGAGCGACGGCGGCCAATCGCGATCGGGAAAACCCAATGAGAGCCGCGGCGGTTCGGGCGGCGGTCAGAATCCGGAGGGGACAAGCCAGAAACAGGCCTCGTCCGGCGGTCAGCCGCGGCCCGGCGAAGAGCCGCAAACACCCAGCATGAGCCGCAAGCCGTCGGGGGCTCAGGGCGACGCGGGTGGCGACCGAAGCGGCGGCGGCAAGAAGGGCGGCGGCCAGGGCGGAAACCAACCCGGCCAGGAGAATCCGGGGAATTCGAGCTCCGCTGACCAAGGGGCCGGCAAGTCTCAGGAGTCCGGCAGCGGCGACCTCGCGCAACGCCCCGGCGACCGGCAGCCGGCGGACGGACAAACGGGCCAGTCGGGCACCAAGCCCGGCAGCGGCAGCCAGGCGAAGCCGACCGCGGACGGAACGGCCGGTTCGGGAGAACAAGGCGCGTCGCCCCAGACCGGTCCCTCCACGTCGCCTCCTCAAACGCCTTCCGGCAACGCGCCCTCCCAGGGCGGCCAGGGCCTGCCGATGGGCGGCGGCGATCCCCAGTCCGCCGGCTTGCGGGGCAGCGGTTCCAGCGGCGAAGTCCCGGACGGCGACCAGCCCAATCTGGAACATGCCAGGAAAGCCACCGACCTGGTCCTGGAGTACCTGCGGGACCAGCAAGCGAATCCCGATGAGGAATTGCTGAAGAAACTGGGCTGGACTAAGGAAGATCTGCAGGACTTCGTCCGCCGCTGGTCCGAACTGAAACGGACGGCGCGCGAGGACCAGCGAGCCGGGCAGGAACTGGACGAAGCCTTGCACAGCCTGGGCCTGCGGCCCGCCGCACGCGATCCGCGGCGCACCGACACGCGGCAAGACCCGCGCCGCGCCGCACGCAACGTGGGCGGTCAAAGCCAGCCGCCGGCAGCCTACAGCGAGCAGTTCGACGCCTATCGCAAAGGCACCGCCCGAACGGCCCGCGACTCGTCTGGCAGCAAACCCTGACGCCGTCTGACGTCCAGCAACTGGGATTCCCGCAAGTAAGCGGGACGGCGTTCGCCGCCGGCGAGATCGAAAACGGGCGGTTGCCGCTCCGGCCCGCACCGGGCGCCAGCCGGAACCTCGCGGCTGGCAGAGCCCGGCTAGGGCGCCTCGCGCAGCCGCAGCGGCCCCAGGAACGTCACGCTGCCGTAGCTGCTGACGGGCCGGCGGTCGACCACGCGGAAGCGGATCGCCAGCTTGGGGGCGGACTTGGCTGCTTCGGTCACGTCGATCGAAAGCCACTCCCGGCCGGCGCGTGCCAGCGTGATGTCCTCTTCCCACGCCAGCCGGTCGTTGATCCAAAGTTCCAGGTAGCGGTAGTGGGGATACTGCGGGTCGATCTTCGTGTCGTTGACGAACAAGTCCAGCTGCAGCCGGCGCTGGAAGGCGGGGCTCGGCAACTCGCAGCGGACCTCGGCATACTGGCCGACCTCGGACGCCGTTCGCCGCGGGAACGCGATCGCCGTCAGCTTCTGCTCCCGCCAGTCGAGCAATCCCAGGCACCACGTCCCGCGCCAGCGGGGCGGCTGGCTGAGCCACTGGCTGGCCGGCAGTTCGCCCAGCGCGGGGCCGCCGGGCGGCGGGGCAGCGAGCTTGTCCAGCCACGCGGCGTAGCCGTCGTCGTCCAGCCGCTCGTCCACCAGGCAGCGGCTAAAGCCATCCCGCACCAAGGCCTGGAACGCGGTCTTCATCTGGTTCTGCCGATGCGCCACGCGTTGCGGCCAGTCCTTGTCTTCCACGATCTGCCTGTTCCAGTAGGCCACGTATTCGTCGACGCCCTGGAGCCCGCGCAAAGCCTCCGCGACCGCGGCCAGCTGCGTCTTGACTTGCTCCCGAACCGCGGCGACCTCCTTCTCGACTTCGGCCAGCCCGCGGTCTGCGTACAGTTCGATCATTTTTTCCTCGATCCCCGTTCCCAGCGTGTACTCCGGGTAATCGAGTTGCGCCATCTTGCGGGCGTAAGCCAACGTCGCCTGCATGGGCTCCAGGTAGACGGAGTTCAAACGCGCCGGGTCGAGCAGTGTTTCGGCCGGGGCCCGGTCCTGGAGCACCGCGCACAACGGCTCCAGCCGGTCGAGCAGTTCCAGCGCCCGCGGCCGGTCGCGAAGCTGCTTCAGCCGCGGCGGCCAGCCTTTGTTGGGCGTGTAATGCCGGATCGGCATCTCGAACAGGCTTTTCAGTTCGCTCAGCGCATCGTCGAACTCCGCCGCCTTGTCCGCCTGGGCGGGACCGTACACGTCAGCGTACACGGCGCGCCGGGTGCGGGCCCAGTCGTGCCCGGCCGGATTCCAGGCCCAGATGCCCATCGCCCCGACTTCGTATTCCTCAGGCCAGCCGTCATACAGGGCCCACAGCATCGCGGTGTCGGTGTACTGGTCCGCGTCGCGGAGTTGTTCGTAATCGGGGCGGCCCCAGCCTTCGCTCAGCGGCTGCATGTCCAAATAGGCCGGCTTGCCGTCGCCACGCACCGACTGGATCGCGAAGGCGTTGTGCAAGAACCCGCCGCGGATCGAAAACAGGTTGTGCCACCAGGCCGGCGGCAGCTGCAGGCCCAACCGGCGCGTCGCCTCCAGGTCTTCCCGGCACGGCGGCCGCGTCAGGAACCATTGGGCGGCCGCGTATTCGGGGATCGCGGCCGTGAGCCGGTTGAACTCCGTGTCGATGATGTTGTACGAGCCGACCGGCTGCGTAATTGCCGTGCGGCGGCCCGTCATCCCGCGCTCCGCGCCCAACTTCAGCGCGCGACGGACGATTTGCGGGGCGTCTTCGCCCGCGCCGCTGTCGTCCAGGGAGATCCACATCCCGTCGACTCCCAGGTCGATCAGTTCGGCAAAGGTGCCCAGCGCCGCCTCGTAGCGGTCCGATTTGACGCCGCAGGACACCGTGCCGTACACGAACATGCCGCGCCGATGCGCTTCGTCCAGCACCTGCCTGGTGGCCGGCACGTCGATCTTGAACCCCGGCGGAAAGCCCATCGCGGCGTAGCCGTCCGGCGTGTCCGCATCGCGCACGTCGGTAAAGTTCAGCCGATAGCGCGTGTAGCAGTCGAACACGCCCGGAATCAGATGCACCCGCATCCGCCAATGCGGTCGGCCCCGCCAGCGAAGGCTGGGCCAATCGCGAATCGAAACCACGGGCCAGACCACCCGATCGGCCTCGGTCCGCATCAAATCGAACAGCGCGTTCTGGCCGTAGATCACGCCCGGCGGATTGCCGCCGGCGACGAGCACGACTTGCCGGCCCTGGTCTTCCAGGCACTCGATCACAAAACCGTCTTCCCTCGTAGGCGGCACACTCCGTGGGCCGGAATCCGCCCGCGGAGCGTGCGGACTACGGTGGTCGACCTCGATCTTCTGCTCGCGGCACAGCCGGTCGAGCCAGGAGTTCGTGCTTGGCTGGCCGAGCAGAAAAACCTGTCGCACGGATTCCGGCAAGGCCGCTTCTGCAACGATGGGAACCCGCCGCTTGAATCGCCGCTCGATGTGCGTCTGCAACCGCTCGGCGGCGTACCGTTCCGGTGTGCTGGCTTGGGCACCGAGCACGATCGCCGCCTGATCGGGCTCGAACAATTGCCACGTGCGGCCGTGGTCGCGGTACGACTTCGGGACGGGCACCAGCGGACAAAACGGCTCCGATCCGGCATTCGACCAACAGGGCACGGCCATCGCAAACATCAGCACAAGCGTAAAGAACGCGCGGCTTCTCAAGTGGCGTCGCATGAGGCGGTCCTTTCGTCAGTCATCGTTGAATCGCGATAAGAAGGGCAAGTATTTCAAGACGCACAACCAGACTCGTGCAGGCGGACCTATGTCGGCGATTCGCGTTCGTAGCGCGTTCTGTCTGCCGCTATTGTAAGGAATGCTCTCGGGTTCACCTCGGCAATCCCGCGAAACGGATGGAGTACGAGCAAGTCCGTATCCCCGCTAACGATGTGGGTCGCCCGGCCGCTTACCGCTAGTTCCAGGAACTTGTTGTCTTTGGGGTCACGGCAAGCCGTTACGACATTGACCACATCGACCATTTCCGCTTCCCGAAGCAACGCCGCCAGGAAGGTCAGACGTCGTTCCTCCGACAGATACACGTCGAACTTTGGGCAGCGAAGCACGTCATCCAACTCGCCAATCGTCGCTCCGACACGAGCAGTCGCCCCCGTGCAGCCGCGTCGAACGCCTGCCGCGGCACAGAGCGTGGAAGCAGCAGGGCGCTGACGACTACGCCCGTGTCGATGACGCATCGCAGGTCACTCGTCACGGAGTAGAGACTCCAGGATTTCGGGCGTTAGACCTTTCGCCGCGGCCTCGGCACCGACCTCGTCCATAATTCCCCGCAAGGACCGCGCAGGACGCTGAACCAGTTCGCGCAGGCGAAGGCTAAGCAGCAGTTCAACCTTGCGACGGTCTTCCGGCGGCGCCGCATGAAAGCTGCGGGCAGCATCGGCGTCAACGTTGATCGAAATCGTCTGTACCGTCATAGGCCCCCCCGCAACTCAGCGCCGTACGAAACATCTGACTTTGTCGCCGGTTCTGCAAAGGCACTTAACTATTCTAGCATGGTCAGCCGGCTTTCAACACCGACCGGTCACAAGCACTTGACCCGCGGCCAGTACTTGGCCACGTACTGGGCGTTGAACTCGTCACCCCCGGGCGCGTTGGCGCTGCGCCACACGGGCGGCTCGATGCCGCGGGCCACGCAGCGCTTGACGGTCTCGATCTCCAGGCGGTGAGCGATGAAGAAATCGATGACGTTCGAGTTCGGCGCGATTGGCGTGTCGAAACCGGGCACGCGGACCACGCAGTCGCCGACCTCGTTGTAATCGTCGATGCACACGTCGGCCAACTCGAAGAGGTTCTTCTTGCTCGGATGCCGGATGAAGTGATCGGGCGGCATCTGCTCCTGCCAGCGCGACGAACTGACGGCGATGATCTTCACCCCGTGTTCCTTGGCCTCCAGCGCGGCGTCGATCGTGGCCGGATTGATGCCGATGTTGTGGAAGATGATCAGCACGTCGTCCGGCTCCAGGCGGTAGTACTTGACGATGCTGCGGCCGTAGTTCACGCAGCGTTCCAGCTCCAGGTACTTCAGCGCCTGGTTGAAGACGGACAGGCCGGTTTCCATGATCGGGTTGATGTTGGCCAGTCCGCCGGCACGGAAGAACATCTCGCCCATGACCAGCGTCGTATGCCCGCCGCCGCCGTAGACGTGGATCAGCCGGTCGGCGGCGATTGCGCCGACCATCAAGTCGGCCGCTTTCTCGATGTTCTCCCGTTGCTCGGCCTCGATCTTGCGCATCAGCGCGACCGTGGCGTCCAGGTAACCCAAATCCGCTTGAGTCGTATCCATGAAAGGTCCCTTTCTGGCCCGGCAGGACTGTCCAAGCCGTGCCGCTTCTGTCGAGTTGTCGTCGTGCCCGGCTCGGAGAGCCATGCTACTTGCCGAGTACTTCGCCGTACGCGTTGCCGATCGTGTCCCAGACCTCCAAGGCTCGCGGGGCCGCCAGCACGGTGCCGTGGCCGCCACGGTAGGTCCAGGCAAAGATGCTCTCCACGCCCATCTCGGCGTACAGCCGGATCACGTCGCCGATCTCGGCCAGGTTCTCCGGCTCCTGGTAGTAGCCCATCACCCACCGCTGGTTGCCCTTGCCGTGCTTCCGGGCCGCGTCGAGCGTCCGCTGGGTCACCGACCGGAAAAAGCTGCGGGGCAGCTGGTAGGAGAGGATCGTCGTGCTGAACACGTCGCAGGCCGCCGAGCCGGCCACGCGGTCCCAGTTGTCGTAACCGCGGTTCTCCGTGACGTAGTAGGTGCCCAGCGTCGCATGAACACAGCAGATGATCTTGCTCGCGGGCCGAATCGCCCTGATCCGCCGGGAGGCCGTCTCCAGGATGTCCAGCGCCCGCTCGTGGCGAAACCGCTTGACCTCCGGAGTCAATTGCCGCGGCATGGCGTAGCCGTACTGCGCCTCGAACATCCGCTGGCAGTACGCACAGCGGCAACTCCAGTCGTCGCCGGCCCCGCCCGTGATCGACGCATAGCTTTTGGGCAGCGCGTAATGCGGCTCGTCCCAGAAGAAGCCGTCGGCGTCGACCTCGCGGGCCAGCTTCTCGCAGATCTCGAAGAAGTACTCGCGGAACGCATGCGTGTTGAAGCAGCACGCCGCCAGCGGCTCGCCGGTCAACGCGGACACCTGCCGATTGCCCGGATTGTTCGTCAGAAACAGGCTGGGCGGCTCGCCGCCGAACCACTTGCCGATCCCCCAGGTGTCCAGGTACACCGTCAGCCCCAGCTCCTTGGCAGCCTGGGCGATGGCTTTGATGTTGGGAAACCAGAAGTCGAGGTCGAATTCCGACAGCGCCAGCACGACGGCCGTGCAGTGGTGATCGAGCATCTCCTGAAAGTCGGCTCGGGCGTGCTCGACGTAATTCAGCCCGTAGTAGCTGACTCCTGTCTCTTTGACGGTCATACGTTCCTCCACGCGGGGATGGGCCGGCCAGACAAATCATTCCCCGCCCGCCGGCTGGTTCTCCTGGCCGACGATGCTCAGGGCCCGGTTCAGTTGCTCGAAGCCGCCGGTGAGTTCCACCAGCTTGCGGACGCATCCCACCGCGTCCAGCGCTTTCTGGACATCGCCGTGCGCGCGGATGAACTCCTGCAGATTCCTGACCGTGATGATCGCGTCGACCAGTTGCTTGCTGCTGGCGTCAGGTTGAGCTTTCACGGGGGGCGCCACTTTCTTGGACATGGTTCAAGTTCCTTTGCCGTTTTGAGAGCCAGGGCTGGACTTGCCTTCAGGCAACGTCATCTGTGCATCAAAATAGCACGGGGCACAGCCGATCGCAAGGACGAACGATTCCGCGCCGCGTCAAATCGCTCGCCAACCAGCAGCCCCGACGACCCGCGACGGAATCGCTTCGGGTCCCGGCGAACAGCTGACGCCTCAGCGTCGTTCAATGGGGTCAGGCTTACAGAATTCAATTTTGGCCGAGCTTGGCGCCAGCGATATGGTACGACCCTGCTCGGCCAAAATTGAATTCTGTAAGCCTGACCCCGGCACCGAAACCGTGACTTCATCAACGACGCGGGAAAGTGCTGGAATCCCGTTCGGTGCTAGAACTCCGCGTTTCCCGGCGTCCGCGGAAAGGGGATCACGTCCCGAATGTTCGCCATGCCGGTCACAAACTGCAGGACGCGTTCCAGGCCCAGCCCAAAGCCGGCATGAGGGACGGTGCCGAACCGCCGCAGGTCCAGGTACCACCAGTAGTCCGCCGGGTTCAAGCCCTGCTCCTGCATCCGCTGCTGCAGCACGTCCAGCCGTTCCTCGCGCTGGCTGCCGCCGATGATCTCGCCGACCTTCGGAGCCAGCACGTCCATCGCCCGCACGGTCCGCCCGTCGTCGTTCACGCGCATGTAGAACGGCTTGATCGTGCGAGGATAGTCGTACACGATCACCGGTCCCTGGAAATGCTGTTCGGTCAGGTAGCGTTCGTGCTCCGATTGCAGATCCGTGCCCCAGGCAACCGGAAACTCAAAGGCCTGGCCGCTCTGTTCCAACAGCGCGACAGCCTCGGTGTACGGCAGCCGCACGAACTGGCTGGCGACGATCTTCTCCAGCGTCGCGATCGTCGTGGTGTCGATGTGCTCGTTGAAGAACTGCATGTCTTCGTCGCACTGCTGCAACAAGTCGCTGCACAGCCGCTTCAGGAACCGTTCGGCTAGCTCCATGTTGTCGGTCAGTTCAAAAAACGCCATCTCCGGCTCGACCATCCAGAACTCGGCCAGGTGCCGCGAGGTGTTCGAGTTCTCCGCGCGAAACGTGGGGCCGAATGTGTACACCTTGCCCAGCGACGTGGCGAAGATCTCCGCCTCCAGCTGGCCGCTGACGGTCAGGTACGCCCGTTTGGCAAAAAAATCCGCCGCGTAATCCACACCGCGGTCGTTCCGCGGCGGCTTGTCAACATCGAGTGTCGTCACCTGAAACATCTCACCGGCTCCTTCGCAGTCGCTGGCGGTGATGATCGGCGTGTGGATGTACAGGAACCCTTCTTCCTGGAAGAAGTTGTGGATCGACCGGCACAGGCAGTTTCGTACGCGGGCCACCGCGCCGAACGTGTTGGTCCGCGGCCGGAGATGGGCCCATTCCCGGAGTTTCTCGAACGAATGCCGCTTCTTCTGCAGCGGGTAGGTTTCCGGATCCGCCCAGCCGTGGACCACGACTCGAGCGGCCAACAACTCCGTCGCCTGACCCTTGCCCCCGGAGGCCTTGATCTCGCCCTCGACCATGACGCTGCAGCCGGGGCTCAGCCGCTTGATCTCCGACTCGTAATTGGCCAAGCCGGCTTCAGCGATCACCTGCAGGTTGCCCAGGCACGAACCGTCGTTCAGCTCAAGGAAGCTGAAGCCAGCCTTCGAATCACGGCGCGTACGAACCCAACCCTGGACGCGCACTTGCCGGCCAATCGCCTCGGCCCGGCGCGCTCCAGCCACACGGATGTTCTCCATCGCAACGTTCCTCTTTCATGGAATCGACAAGGCCAGATCGGGCCGTCCACATCCTAGCGAGTCTCCTCAATTTCTGCTATTGGACTCGCCACGCGGAAACGCCAGCGAGGCGCGCACATGCCGGACGGCAAGTTGACGGACCACGCGCGCACCGGCGGCGAGATTCTCGTCTGTCCGGACCGCGAGCGTTTCCTCGCCGCATTCCTGTGTGCCATTTTCGCCACCATTTCCCCGCAAACGTCGGCCAAACGTGGTCAACGGAGTCTTCGATCTGGCGGAGCAGCGACCGTACGTTCCTGGACCGTGATCCCATTTGCGGTAAGATGGTCTCCAGGCCGACGGCGAAGTCCGCCGCTCGGTTTTCGTTCAAGTGGCGCATTTTCAGGATACGGAGCAGGAACATGGCGAGCGCATTAGATGTGTTAGGGTCGTTGTTGCAGGGCGGGATGAAGAAATCGACTGCCAGCCGGGTGGAGCACTCGATGGGCGAGCAAGGCGTGGGCGGCATCGGCGGAATCCTGGGGCAACTTCTGGGCGGGGCGCAGCCCGCGGCCGCGTCCCCACGGCCGCAGGCAGGCGCCAAGAGCGCCGGGGGCGGGTTGGGAGACATGCTTGGTTCCCTCCTGGGGAACCGGGACGCGCTCAAGATCGGCGGACTGGGCGCGCTGGCCGGAGCGATCCTGGGCGGCGGCAGCAAGTCCGTGAAAGGCGGGTTGGGCGGCGGAGCCCTGGCGCTGCTCGGAACCCTGGCCCTGCAAGCCTTCCGCAACGCCAGCGGCAAACCGAAGGAAACGTTGCAGTTGGATTCGGCGACCCAGTTGGCGGCCGGCCTGCGAGCCCCGCAGAACGAACGGGAAGAGCAGGAAGTCCAGTCGGTCGCCGAGCTGATCGTCAAAGCGATGGTCAACGCGGCCAAGGCGGACGGCCGCATCGACCAGCGCGAGATGGAACGGATTGCGGGCAACCTGGAAAAAGATGGCATCACCGGCCAGGAACAGGAAATGCTCGCCGCCGAGCTGCGCAAGCCCATGGATACGGATAACCTCGTCCGTGCCGTCCCCAATCCACAGGTCGCCGCCCAGGTCTACGCCGCCTCCTTGCTGGCCGTCGAATTGGATACCGACGCCGAGAAGCAGTACCTGGCGGAACTGGCCGGCAAGTTGGGTTTGGACGCGACCGTCGTCCGCCACTTGCACGCCGCCGTGGGCGTAGCTTGAGTTCGTGCAGCAGACCTCCTGGAGCGGACTTCACTCCGCTCCAGAGTCTCGCGTCGTCAGCAGCAACCGCGCGGTTCGCCGCGTGGCAGACAGAAACTGCCGTCGCGATCCGTGGCTGTCGGGGTGTGGCGTTACCATGCCCACTGCGTCGGCGTCCGGCAGAACCATGAACCTCGGCTCCATTTCCAGAGCAACGCTGGTTCCGGTTCAACGCCGGAACATCGGTTTTTCCCGCGGTTCGGCGGGCTCGCCGGGGGCGTCAGGGGCGTCGGGCAGGACGGACGAGACGTTCAGTTCGATGCCGGCGTCCGGCGACGGCGTTTCCACGGCGGCGACGGCGGCGGCCGGTGCGACGCGATGCTCTGTCACCGACGAGGCCAGCGGCACAGCGGGCTCGCCGCGGCGCAGTACGGCTCGCTGGTAAGCCAGTTCGACGTGCCTGGCAAACAGGTCCCGCGTCTCGGGCTGCACGTTGCGCATTTTGGAAGCCAGTCGCTGCATTCCGGGTCCGTTCAACTCGGCGGCGTGCGACACCTGGCCCACGAATCGGACCGACTCGGTAAAGTTGAAGTCCACGGCTTTGGCGACCGCCGGATAGAGCGTCTTGACGATGATCTCCGCGCCCAGGTGGTCCAAGCGGGCGAACACGTCCAGCGTGTCGGACACGCTCGGCTTGCCGTCCCGCTCGCTGTAGGCCGATCGCAGCAACAGTACGCAGGCCCCGGTCACGGGCTTCTGCAGCAGCGGCCCGTCGTACGCGCCTTCGGCATAGAAGATCTGTACGTTTCGCGTGCCGTAAACGAGTTCCGCGCGGCTCACCGTTCCTGCGCCGTCACTGGCGTCAAAGGTCAGCGGTCCCGTGCGGCTGACCTTGACTTTGGTGACGCCCATCAGCTGCCAGATGTTGACGACCACCTCCGGGTAGCGGACCAAGAACAAGTGCAGATCCGGATCGCAATCCACGGTCTGAGCCGGCAAGCGGCGATAGATCGTGGCTCGTGACACGACGCTCCGCAGCTTGGCCTGGGCGGTTTCATCCAGCTCCTGAAACGGAATCGCCCGCACGGCTTCATCGCGGAGTTGCCCGTTGAAGATGAGCGGCGGTGTCTGCGCGCCGACGCTTGCCGCCGCCAGTGCGATCACCAGGCACGCCGCAGCGGGCTGAGGAACGCCCCCGCGGGCTCGTGCTGGCCAGACGCCGAACAGCGGCGCAAAGAAACGGACAATCTTGGCCGCCGCAGCGCGCAGGGCGGCCAGATGCTGGTCGCAAGCCATATTCCCCCCCCCTTGAACCGGCAACTTGACGATGAGAGCGCACGAGATGACGGTTCCCAAGAGTATTCGGCTGATAGCGACCTTGACGGTCAGCCAAAATCGTCGCGACCGTGCGGATTTTGACGACTCAGTCGGCCTGTGCAACAGAGATGCACCGGCGGCAAGCAGCCTGTCTTTTGGAAGGTCCAACTCCCGTCCCGTGCAAAGACACGACGAGCAGGCACGCCTACGGGGGTCCGGCTGGAGAGCGAAGCGGACACTGCCGATTTGTATCAATGCGGCCGGAAGTGCCGGAGAGCGCTGATGTTGCAAAGATAGGCAGCTTGAGCAGGATGCCGGCCGGCGCTGTTTTGCCAACTGGGTGCAATTTGGGAAAGTTTGCCGACATGTACGAAGCCTTCTTCCATCTGAATGCCCGACCGTTTCCTTCGACGCCGCGTATTGATCGCTACTTTCCCGCCGCGGCAATCGAGAACAGCCGTCAGACGCTGGCGCGTTGCATCGAGCGCGCCGAGGGTCCGGGATTGCTGGTCGGCGGCCCCGGCACGGGGAAATCGCTCGTTTGTGCGCTGTTGGCCGACCAGTTCCGCGAGCGGTTCCACGTGGTCAAGCTGGACCATGCCCGGTTCTGCACTCGGCGGGCCCTGTTGCAGGCGATGATGTTCGAGTTGAATCTTCCGTATCGCGGCTTGGACGAAGGGGAACTGCGGCTGGCGATGATCGAATTCGCGAAATCGCCGGATGCGGCGCGAGAGGGCTTGTTGCTGATCATCGACGAAGCGCAGACGCTGTCCGTGCGGTTGATCGAAGAGATCCGCATGATTACCAACGTGGTGGTGGGCGGCCAGTCGCGTCTGCGGCCGGTGTTGTCCGGCAACTCGGCTCTGGAAGAACGGCTGTCGAGCCCGAAGCTGGAATCGCTGAACCAGCGAATCGCAGCCCGCTGCTATTTGCCGCCCTTGAATTACGACGAAACGGCGGCCTACACCCGCGCCCAACTGGCCGCTGCGGGCGGCGACCCGGATCGCATCCTTGCGGGCGACATCTGGCAAGCCGTGTATCACGCCAGCGGCGGCATTCCGCGGTTGATCAATCAAGTGTGCGACCATGCGCTGATGCTGGCCGCCGCCGCCCAACGTCCGGCCCTGGACGCGGCGCTTGTCGAGGAATCCTGGGCGGACTTGCAACAGTTGCCGCTGCCCTGGCCTTCGAAAGCCCAAGCGGCGAAGGGCGCGGAAAACGTCGTGGAGTTTGGCTCGCTGGACGGTAGTGACGAAGACGGCAGCAACAAAAACCGTGGCGACGAAGACTCTGCCGACGGCGCCGGCGAGTTGCCGCCGAGGCCTGCCGCGGGGCGCCCGGAGGTCATCGATCTGACCAGCCAGTTGGAACAGATCGAACTGCACGTCGCCGAGTGGGAAGACCCAGAAGCCGCTGCGGACGACGACGCGGACGACGACGCGGCGCAGGAAGAAGACAACGAAACATCGCCGGAGCCGGCGCCGTCCGTGGCGGAGATCGAGGATTCAGCGGCGAACCCGTTCGGCGACGGTTTTGAAGAAGAGGCGGTCCGCGATCATTACGCCGAGTTAGAGGCCCAATCGGGGCTGCGAGGCGCGCGGCCGCTGAGCCTCCAGGAACACGAATTCACGGCGGCCCTGCAAACGATCTTCCAACCGCTGGCCGGCTCCGTCGGCGCGGACCGCGCCGCCCAGACCGTGCCCGCCGGCGTCTCCGAGACGGCGCCGACGCCGGCTGCCGTCGCGGTCTCCGAAGACGCGGTCTCGCCGGGCGACGAGGCGGAGGATGCGGCCGCCGGTGCGGCGGCCGGAGACGATCCGGCTTCGTCCGCAGAGGCTTTCCAGAACGCCGAACGCGAGACGCTGCGCGTCGCGGCGCTCCGCGATCTGCCGCCGGACGACAGCGATTTGATTCTGGTCATGGACGCCCAATCGCACGTCGCGCCCTTGAGCCGCATGGCCGGCAAGGCACACCGGCAGGAATACCGTCATTTGTTCACGAAACTTCGCGAAAGCTAAGAATGTCACCACGCAGTTGTCTGGTCACGGGCGGCGCCGGGTTTATCGGTTCGCACATCGCCGAGGCCTTGGTCCGCCGCGGAGATCGGGTGCGAGTTTTGGACAACCTGAGCACCGGCAGGTTTGAAAACCTCTCGTCGTTTGCTGCGGACGTCGAGTTCATCCAGGGCGATCTGACCGACCTGCCGCTGGTCGAGCGGGCGGTGGAAGGCGTCGAGTACGTGTTCCACCAGGCGGCCCTGCCGTCGGTGCCGCTCAGCCTGCAGCGGCCGCTGGACACGCACCGCGACTGTGTGACCGCCACCATGCACTTGCTGGACGCGGCCCGCCGCGCCGGGGTGCGCCGCGTGGTGTATGCGGCCTCCAGCAGCCTGTATGGCGATCAGCCCTTCGTGTCGATGCGGGAGAGCGACCTGCCGCACCCGCTGTCGCCGTATGCCGCCGCCAAGCTGGCCGGCGAGTACTACTGCCAGGCGTTCTGGCACAGCTTCGGCCTGCAGACCGTCGGCCTGCGGTACTTCAACGTCTTCGGGCCCCGGCAGGACCCGGCCAGCCCCTACTCGGCCGTGATCCCGCTGTTCATCACCGCCATGCTGCAAGGCCGACAGCCGGTGATCTATGGCGATGGCCGCCAGACGCGGGATTTCTCCTACGTCGCCAACGTGGTCCACGGCAACTTGCTGGCCGCCGAAGCCGCCGACGTCGCCGGGCGGACCATGAACCTGGCCAACGGCCGGTCGACCGACCTGCTGACCTTGCTGGCGGCGCTGAACCGGCTGCTGGGCGTACACGTCCCGCCGCACCACGAACCGCCCCGCGTGGGCGACATCCGCGACAGCATGGCCGACATCACCCAGGCCCGCCGCCTGCTGGGCTACGAAGTGCAGGTCGATTTCGAGGAAGGCCTGCGGCGTTCGATCGACTACTACCGAGCCCAGGCAACGCCGGCGCCCGCTGAGCCTTAGCCCGCCGGTCCCGCCACGCGCCCTCTCGGGCCACGAAGCCGTCGCGCGGCTTTCGCGGCGGCGCCGTGACGGCAACCATGCGGCGGGTCGAATCAATCCTGACTCTGGATACCGTCGATGTAGCCCTGGGCGCCGGTTTTCAGGTTCGCCGCGTTGCCTTCGTCGGTATCCAGGTGCATGGCCAGCCGATAGTTGGGATCTACCCGTACGCGCACATCGCCGAAGATCATTTCCCGATCTCCGGCGATGCGCACCCGCACAGTGGACTTGTCGCGCAAGCCGTACCGCAGCGCGTCCTCCGGCGTCATGTGGATGTGCCGCATAGCGCAGATCACGCCGCGGTCGATCGCGACGCTGCCGGCCGGACCTTCCAGCGTGACGCCGGGCGTGTGGTCCAGATCGCCCGAGTCCCGGATCGGGGCGTGGATGCCGAGTTGATACTGTTCGGTCATCGCGATCTCTACCTGCGTCGCGCGGCGGACCGGACCCAACACGCGAACCCGCGGAACGCGTCCCTTGGGCCCGACCAGCGTCACCTGCTCCTGGCAGGCGAACTGACCGAGTTGCGAAAGGTCGCCCGCTTTCGTCAGCTGATGGGCGGCTCCGAACAGCGCCTCGACGTGCTCTTGAGTCAGATGCACGTGGTGCGCCGAGATCTCCACGGGGATCGGCTCCTGACGCTGCGCCTCCAAGACCTGCGCGAGGTACGAGCGGCTGAGCGCTCGCAGCGTTTCCCGTGCGATCATCCGCTGCTCGTCCGTGGGCACGACCAGCACGGTGATTGGCGAGTCGTCGGTCGAGATGCGGCAGACTTCGTCGAAGCCGCGGGCCTCGCGGTTCCGCTGCTCGTCCAGGCAGATTCCCATGCAGCGCAGGCCCTGCAGGGACAAGCTGCGCACGCCGGCGCTGCCCTGACCGATGCCGCCCGTAAACAGGACCACGTCCAAGCCGCCCATGGCCGCGACGTAGGCCCCGAGGTATTTCCGTACCCGGTAGCAGAACGCTTTGAGCGCCAGCAGGGCGCGGTGATCCCCCTGGTCCGCCGCCTGTTCGATCGTGCGCATGTCGCCGGAAATGCCCGACAAGCCCAGCAGCCCGCTCCGTTTGTTCAGCAGTTCGTCGATCTGGCCGCCCGTCAGCCCGGCGGTCCGTTCCAGGTACGTGACGACGCCGGGATCGAGATCCCCGCAGCGGGTCCCCATGATCAGGCCCTCGGCGGGCGTGAATCCCATGGATGTGTCCACCGAGCGGCCGTGGTCGACGGCGCAGACCGAAGCCCCGTTGCCCAGATGGCAGCAGACGATTTCCAGTTCGTTGTACGGCCGCCGCAGGTACTGCGCCGCCCGCAGGCAGACGTAGGCGTGCGACATGCCGTGAAATCCGTACCGCCGCACGTGCTGCTGTTCGTAGTGCTCATACGGCAGTCCGTACAGATAGGCATAGGAAGGCAGGGTGCTGTGGAATCCCGTGTCGAAAACGGCCACGTGCGGCGCCAGCGGAAACACGCGGCGTGCCTCCTGGATTCCGGCGAGGTTCACCGGGTTGTGCAGCGGCGCCAAGGGACTCAGCGCCTCGATTTCCCGCAGCACCGATTCGGTGATCAGGACGGCCTCGCTAAAACGCTCGCCGCCGTGAACGACGCGGTGGCCGACGACGCTCACTTGCCCCGGTTCGTTGAGCACGCCCGTGTCTGCCGCCGTGAGTTGCCGCAGCATGGCGGCCAAGGCTTCGGCATACCCGCCGGCCCCCAATTCCCGGCTCACCTCCCCGCGCGGGCTGCGCTGAGCTTGACGCATCTGGCCCGAACCGATGCGTTCGATCGTGCCGTGAGCCTGGTGTTGCTCGTCCTCGGTGTCGAACAGGCTGTACTTGAGCGACGAGGAGCCACAGTTCAGGACCAGGATGATCTCAGGCCGCTCGCCGTGCAAACGCAGCCCGTAGGGATCTTGGCTCTGCTGCAACGCGGCCGCGGCGGCGGCCGGATCCTGCAGCCGCTGCTGGAAGCGGTCCGCGATCGTCTTGGAGATCCGCCGCACCGCCTGCGGCTCGGACATGATGACCGTCGAGAACAGCGTCACCGGGACCAGCAGCACCCGGCAGCGCGTCTGGGCGATCACATCGCACGTCGTCTTGTCGCCCGTCATCAGGGCCATTTCGCCGAACACGTCGCCCGGCTGCAGCCGGCCCAGCCCTTGCCGCCGGCCGCTGTTGGAGACGACCGAACGCGCCGCTTCCCCTTCCAACAGAACGCCCAGGAAGCGGGCGTCTTCGCCAAATTCGACCATCGCCTCCTGCGGCTCGAACGACACCATGCGCGAGCCATCGGCCACCCGTTGCACCCGCTCAGGCGGGAACCCGCGGAACAGGCCAACTTGCTCCTGCAGAAACGTCCGTAATTCGTCTCCGTTCATCAGCGGTGGTTCCTCCCGCATCCTCGCATCCCTCGCATCCGTCCCTCCAGTTGGCCTGGCTCCACTCTGGCTCCCCGCTTCCCACTCCTCCCGATCCAGCCCCCCCCTGGCTCCGAAAGACTGGCTCCCTGTTCCGCCGGGCGCCGGACGTTCGCCTCTCCGCTCAGCTTCGCCGACGGCCGCGTCGGCAGCCAAGCAACCAGCGGGCTGCCGGCTGCCGTTTTGCCGGTCACAGCGTCCAGCCGGGTCGGTACTCGCGCTGCAGGTACTGCTCCGCCTCGGGACAGTTGGGGAACTTCATGCGGGCCGCGTCCCACTCGAGCTTTCGGCCCACGCGGTAGGCGATGTTGCCCAGCAGCACCGTCTCGGTGACCGCGCCCGAATAGTCGAAGTTGCACGTCGTCGGGCTGCCCGTCTTGCAGGCCGCGATCCATTCCTGGTGATGACCGAGCGAAGGCGGAATCGAGGGCTCGGGCGGCTGGTAGTCCGCGAATTTCTTCTGCGGCCAAAGCAGGCGCTGTCCGTAACTGGCCAGCAGCATCCCTTCGCTGCCGACGAACACGCCCCAGGCCCAGTTGGGGAATTGGTGCTGTTGGAAGATCGGCGGCGGCTTCGTGCCTTGAGTCCACGTCACCGTGACCGGCGGCCGCGCGCCGCGCGCGGGGAACTCGTACCGCGCGTGCTGCTGGGTGGGCGTGCTCTCCGGATGCGGCGGCGGGCCGTCGGCCGAGATCGCCGTGGGATGCCGCAGTTCGAGGGCCCAGAACGCGAGGTCCAGAAAGTGGCAGCCCATGTTGCCGTACTCGCCGCCGCCGAAGTCCCACCAGTAATGCCAGTCGTGCGGCACGTAGCAGGGATGATAGGCCCGCTCGGGCGCCGGGCCCAGCCAGACGTCCCAGTGCAGTCCCTCCGGGACCGGCGGCTTGTCCTGCGGCCGGTCCCCGGCGCCGCGGCCGCCGCGCAGCCAGGCATGGAACTCGCGCACCGTGCCGATGGCCCCGGCGCGGATCAGTTCGACGATCCGCCGGTAGTTGTCCGTGGCATGGATCTGCGTGCCCATCTGCGTGGCCACCTTCTTTTCCGCCGCCACGCGAGCCGCCACGCGGGCTTCCGCGATGGAATGCGTTAGCGGCTTCTCGCAATACGCGTGCTTGCCCATCCGCATGGCCGTGACGCTGGCCGGAGCGTGAACGTGATTGGGCGTGCTGACCACCACCGCGTCGATCTGGCGGTCGAGTTGCTCCAGCAGCTGGCGATAGTCAAAGTAGCGTTTGGCCTGCGGAAACCGGGCGAACGAACTGGCGGCCCGCCGCTCGTCCGCGTCGCACAGCGCGACGATGTTCTCGCTGGACACGTCGCTCAGGTTCGCGGCGCCGCGTCCCCCGGCTCCAATCACGGCGAGATTCAACTTGTCGTTGGCCTGATAGCTTCGCGCCGACCGGCTGTTGCCCAGGATCAGCAATCCCGCTCCGCCGGAGGCCGCGGCGGACAGGAAATGACGACGATTGGTTCGATACGGCATGGCAGGTCTCCTTGAGTTGGTGAGCCGGCTCCGATTGTACCCAGGTCCGCCGGGGCAGCACGAGTAGCCCCGGCTTGCTTTTCCGTGCGGGCCGGACGCCAACGGCGCGTCGTCCGCGCACAAGGCGAGCGGCTCAACCTCCGTTCGCATTCTTGATTCGGTACAGGTGGACGCCCAGCGGCGGGAAAGCGTCGTGAAACCCGCCCGCCTCGGCAGGCAGCACACGGTCTTCGTCCAGCACTTCGATCTCGGCGCCCGCCGCCAGTCCCGCGACGGAGAACGTGGCTTCGGCGGCCACCGCACGCTCGTCGTAATTCACCGCAAAAAGATACAGGCTGCCGCCTTGCCGCCTGCCCGTCACGGCCAGCTTGATCTCCGAGTCGGCGCGGACGGAGACCGCCTGGTCCGGACAAGCGCCCAGGATGGCCGGCGCCAGCCGCGTGATCTGCGCATTGATCTCCCGCAGCGCCGCGCGGTTCGCCTCCGGCACGCCGAACTGGTGATAGGACGGCTTCCAGACGTGGGTAAAGTAGCCGATGGCGGTCGCGCCCCGGCAGATGGCCATCCAGACCTCCGCCTTGATGTGCGCCGGCGTTACCTCCTTCTGCTTCTCCAACGCCCCGGTCCACTGGCCGCCTTTGCTGGTTTCGATCCAGGCGTACAGCGGCCGCGAACCGGCGAGGTCGGCCAACAACTGGGTGGCGTCATGCACCAGGTGAATCCACTCGGGCTTGTTCCAGCCGTAGATGGGGTAGATGTCGTAGCCGACGATGTCGGTGGCTTGGATGTAGGCCGGGTACAGCGATGTCCGCTGTTGTTCGGTCCATTTGCCGAAATGGGGATGGAAGTTCCCGGTCAAGGTCATGAACACCGGCCGCGACGGATCGGCGGCCTTGATTTTTCGGTACGCGGCCAGAGACGCCTCCGGCTGCGCCCGCGGTTCGTAACGCGGCGGCGCCAGCAGCCGGTTGTCGCCGGCTGCGTCGAAGCCTTCGATTTCGCTGATCGAGCCCCATGTGTTCTGGCCGGGATAAGCCGAACGCACCGTCAGCTTCAGTTCGCGGAACGTGGCGGGCGCCGGCAGCCGGATCTCCTGCCGCCCCTTCTTGTTTTCGAGCGTCGCGGTCACCAGCGGCTTGCCGTCGCCCTGGAACTCGACCTCCTTCGCCACCGCCAATCCGGGCGAAATCGTCGGCCACACGGCGAGACGCTCCACCGTGACCTTGTCCCTCAGCCGGATCGTGATCGCCGCGCCCTCCATCGGATCCAGCACGGACCAGGTGTGCGTCACGCCGTCGACGATCTTCCACAGCGGCGTGCTGCGGTTGACCGCCAGGTGCGCAGCCGGAATCACCTCCGCTTCGCTCACCTGATGCGGCAGGTCCGGCTCGTCGTCGTGGATGTAGCCCAGCAACTGCGGATGATCCTTCAGCCCCGGACCGAACGGCAGCACGCCGTACAACCCGGCCTTGGCGACCAGTCCCTGGTATTCCACGACGTCCTGCGTGCCGCTGGAGCCCGGCCAATACCCGGCCGTGGTGTTCATGCCGCAGTCCCGCACGGCCGGGAAATTCGCGGCATCCTGCAGCCAAGCCATGATCGGAAAGAACGGCTGGCCGTTGACCTGAATCGCGCGGTTCGAGGCCAGTTCGACTTTTTGGATCGCCGGCGCTTCGTCGTCGGCCGAAACCAATCGCGGCCCGCAGACAACGCAACACAGCACAGCAGCAAGAGCTTTCATGAACGGGACCTCCGGGTGGCGTGGGAATCGCGGACAGAAGCCGTCGGAAAGATTGTACCAAGAAGCGGCGGCAGGTCGAGCAGCAGTTCGTCCAGCTTGCCGAACGCGCGGTCCGTCAGCGCGGGATCGGCCGGGCGGGCCGCCCTCAGACGACGCAGCATCGGTCGGCACACCGAACAGTCCGCCGACATCGCGTCGCTCCAGGTTTCGTGCGAGACCCCGCGGGTCCGCGACGGCCCGTCCGTCCGCAAGAGATCGCGGGACTCGACGGTCCCCCAGCGCTGGGCCGGCTCGGCGGGCTACGCGGGCCAGGCGAACTGCGGTTCCGCCAACGCCGGCACCGCCTCCGCGAGTTTCCCTTCGCCGGCCCCGCCCGACAGATGGCTGTTGACGTCGTTGTTCGGTCAACGATCCGCCTTGCTGGCCAACGGCACATCTCGCGCTTGATGCCCCGGTTCTCCAGTGGCATGCGACGTGTGGCATCGATTACGATCACGAAATCGGAACGTGTCGGCCATGAATTAAAGGAAGAATGTTCGAGTCCGACCCGTCGGACGCGGCGGTCGATTTTTCTCTTGGCTTTGAGGATGGGCTGAGACAGTATGAAGGCCTGTATTTCGCGTCCTCGGCGTGCCAATGGCGTGCGTTGGCGTTCACGTTGGGGCGAGGCAGGAGACGCCGAAATGAAACGTTGGCTCGTGACGGTGGCATGGTGTTGGCCCGTCGTAGCGGCCCTCGCTGGGCAACTGGCGGCAGCCGAGTTCGACGGCCCCCGACAGAAGCTGGTCTTCTGCTGTGCGGCCGACAACGACTTGTACCGTGTCCTAACTGCCGGCGGCGCGGATTGCCTGCGGCACGACAACGCGAAGGACGCCCTTCGCGCGGCGCCGGAAGGTTCCGGCGTGCTGATCCTGGCCGATCGCTATCCGGACCGGACGACCGCCGTGGAACCGGCTGCGTTCGCCGAAGCGAGACGCAAGAAACTGCGGCTGTACGTCGAGTTTCCCGCGGAGTTGCCGGACTTCACCGTCGGCTCCCCGCAAGACGCGAAGACCGAGCGGGGCGTGGTGACCTCGACAATCTTCGGCGATCGCCTGCGGCCGCTGCGGATCGTGATCGTCAACGGATGTCGGTATGTGCCCCTGTCGCCGGCTCCGGAAACGGGAACAGGCTCCCATCGTCCTGACAAGGAAACAGGGACAGGCTCCGATCGTCCTGATCGGAGCCAGAAAGGCACAGAAACGGGGACAGGCACCGATCGTCCTGATCGGAGCCTGTCCCCGTTTCCTTGCCACCTTGCGCTGGCCAAGGTGGCGGGCGTGGACACGGCCGTCTATGGGCTGGAAAACACACCGTCGGCGCCCGTGTTGTTCGATCATCCGCGCGGCGATTTGCTGGTGGCCACAACCAAACTGAGTCACTTCGTCTCCGGCCGCTACATGCCGATGGAGGCGTGGCGGACGATCTGGCAGACGATCCTGGGCCGGCTGCAGCCAGACGGGCCGGCGGCGACATTGAACTGGACGCCGACCGTCCGGCCGAGCTACGGGCCGGAGGAGCCGTTGCCGGCGGATGCCGAACAACAGGCACTCCGCCGCTCGGCCGATTGGATCATACGCAGCCGTATCCTGCGCCATCCGAAGTGGCCGCAGCAGGTTTTGGACTGGGCCCTGAGTTACAACACGGTCCGCGACATGCCGGCGGCCGATTGGCCGCTGGGCGACGGATCGTTGGGCCTCCTGGAAGGCTTCAGTTCGACCATCCGCACAGGCGGGGATCAGCCGATGCGCTATGCGGTCCGCAACGACTGCACCGCCGAGGTGGCGATGCTGCTGGCCGGCGACGCGGCGGTCAGCAACCGGCCGGAGCACGCGAGGATCGCGGCGAATTTGCTGGACTACATCTTTTCGACTTCGGGCCTGGCGGGAGGACCGCGGGCGGATCCCGACAGCCCGTCTTACGGCCTGGTCGGCTGGGCCCTGGACCATCCGGGCTCGTACTGGGGCGACGACAACGCCCGTGCGCTGCTGGCGGCCGGGGCGGTGTCCGCCTTGCTGAAGGACGCGCGCTGGGCCGAGGCCGTGGCGCGCTGCGTGCTGGCCAATTTCCGCACCGCGGGCCAATCCGGATTCCGGCCGTCGTGTGTCCAGCAGGAAGCGTTGCAGAAGCAAGGCTGGCAGGCGTACTGGAACCGCCGACACGTCCACTACTCGCCGCACTACCAGGCCTGGATTTGGGCGTGTTACCTGTGGGCCTACGAACAAACCCGCTTCGAACCGCTGTTGGCGCGGACCAGGACCGGGATGCGGATGATGATGACTGCCTATCCCGCCAAGTGGAACTGGTGCCTGCGGAGCGGAACGATCGAGCGTTCGCGGTTCCTGCTGCCGCTGGCGTGGCTGGTCCGGATTCAGGACACGCCCGAACATCGCCGCTGGCTGCGGCAGATCGCCGACGATCTCGCGGCGCTGCAGGACCCTTCTGGCGGAATCCGTGAAGTCATCGGCGACGGCGGGCAGGGCATCGCGTCGAACGCCGCCTATGGCACGGGCGAGACCAGCCTCATCCAGACCGATGGCGACCCGGTGAGCGACATGCTGTACTCGTGCAACTTTGCGCTGGTCGGACTGCACGAGGCCGCCGCCGCGACGGGCGATCCGTTCTACGCGCGGGCCGAGGACAAACTGGCCCGCTTCCTGTGCCGGATCCAGATCCGTTCCGGGCCGCCAGAGCATCCGGAGTTGGACGGAGCCTGGTACCGCGCGTTCCATTCCGGCCGCTGGGAGTACTGGGCCAGCAACGCCGACTGGGAATGGGGCCCGTGGTGTACGGAAACCGGCTGGTGCCAGCCGTGGATCGCAGGCACGCTGGCCCTCCGCCGCCAGCAGACGTCACTGTGGGAACTCGTCCAGAAGGTCGATCTCCGAACCCCTTTCGAGCGTCTGCGACCGCAGATGCTGCCGGACGAAGTGCTCAAGTCGCCGCAAGCGCCGCACGCCGCGCACGCGGCGGTGGACAAGTCAGTCACGCTGAGCGTCGAACCCGATCCACGTTATCCCGGCTGCGGCGCCGCGGCACTCACGGACGGCGTCCTCGGCGCCGCGGAACACGGCAGCCCGGAATGGTTGGGCTTCCTGGGAACCGACCTGGAAGCGATCGTCGATCTCGGCGCGCCGACGCAGATCCGCCGGCTGGGCCTGAACTGCCTGGAGTCGACGCGAGTCGGCATCTTTCCGCCGAGGCAGGTCGAGTTCGCCGTGTCGCTGGACGGCGAGCAGTATTGGGTTGTCAAGACCATCGAAACCGCCCAGCCTCGGGAGCACAGCCCGCCGCGCACCCAGGCCCTGACGGCCGACGGCTTGGACGCAGAAGGCCGCTACGTCCGCGTGCGTACGGCCAAGTTCGGACCGTTGCCGCCCTGGGTCACACCACATCCCGTCCCCGCGTGGCTGTTCGTGGACGAGGTGCTGGTCAACCCGGCGGCGAATTGACGGAAGCGCGCGTGCCGCGCGATCCAAGGGATTCTGGCCGGCACATCCGGCACGCGCACCCTCTATTGCGTTTCGCCCAGCGAGCGGATTTTGGCGAGCAGTTGTTGCTTCAACTCGCCGTCAGCGCGGGCGGCGGCTTGTTGGTAGTAGATCTTCGCGAGTCCGGGGTTGCCGGCCTCCTCGTGGCCCCGCGCTTTCTCGATTCGCACCTGGATTTCTTCTTGGCGGGCCGCTTCCTGCTGGGCTTGCTGGCGGCGAATCTCGGCGACGCTGATATCGCCGCGGTTGGCGGAACTGTCCGCCGCGGAGCCGGTGACGGGCGGCCGAGCGGCGGTCGGGGCGTCGGCAGCCTGGCCGCCCTTGAGGACCAACGGCGGCTCTTCCCGCGCGACTGGCGGCGGCGCGGGATTCAAGTCCGCGGCCGGAGCCGCGGCCTGCTGTCGCAGTTGCGCTGCGCGTTCGGCCAGCGGGCTGAGCGACGACTGTGTTTGCGGCATCATGGGCATCATGCCCAGGGGAGCGTTGCCGACGACGGGGACCACGCCGGTGACGAAGGGCACCATCGAACCGCTGAACAGATATCCGGAGCCGCCGTGGGGCACCACAATCGTGGGGGCGGTCATCGTGTGGGTGCGGTTGCTGCCTTGTCCGGCCAGCATGTTGAAGCCCGGTCCCCAGGGACCGCCAAACTGCATTCCGAACCGGGCGCTGGCGGACGGGTCGTATCCGCCGAAGGGCGGCGGCGCCGAGTTTGCCGGCCCGCTGCGGAAGTACCAGCCGCCGCCGGGGCCGCTGCGTCCCAGGTTCAGGCCGCCAAATCCGAAGTTCTCGTAAAAGCTCTCGTTGATCGACTGGAAGGGCGAAGTGAGCTGGACTTGCTGAGCCTCCGCGCCCGTCTTCAGCCAGCCCGCCAGGCCCGCCCAGACGACGAGGGCAGTCAAACCGCTGCGCGTCATGATCTCTCTCCCCTTTCCGAGCCGCACCGGCACCACATCACGGCGTCCGTCTTGCCCACGGTCTCCACCCCCTTTTTCAACAGGCCGCTCAAGTTATTCTAGCGGCCCGGCCTCCGGATCGTCAATGAAAAGGGGAATCCGGCTTGTCCAGGCAAAATTGACTTTGCGGTCCCCCGGCCCGTACTATGAGGCGGCGACGAGACGAGATCGACGAGCCAACCGAAAGAGGCAAGAGACGGAAATGGTGACAGGCGGGGGAAAGAGCACAGGGCCGATGCCTCGCGACGCGGGTTCAAGGCCGGCGGCGAAAGCGGCGTGCGTCGGTCCGCTGCTGGTCGCCGCCTGTCTGGTCGGCTGCGTCGGCGGCGCGTCGCCGCCGGGCAAGCCGGAACTGGTTTGGGGTCGGCAAGGCCTGTCGGCGGGGCGACTGATGAAGCCGCGGGCGATGGCGGTCGACCGGGAGGACCAGCTGTACATTGTCGATATGACCGGCCGCATCCAAGTGTTTACGGCGGACGGCCAGTACCTCCGGAGCTGGCGCACACCGGAGAGCACCAACGGCAAGCCGACAGGTCTGTCGTTCGATCGGCAAGGCAACCTGATGGTCGCCGACACGCACTATTTCCGCATTTTGTTCTACACGCCCCAAGGCCGGTTGCTGGAAGATCGAACGATCGGCGGCAAGTACGGTTTCGGACCGGGCGAGTTCACACTGGTCACCGACTGTGTCCAGGATTCGCAAGGCAACTACTACGTCTCGGAGTACGGCGAGTACGATCGGATCCAGAAGTTTTCTCCCGAACGGAAGTTCCTGTTTCAGTGGGGCGGACATGGCGGCCGGCGGGGTCAATTCGCGCGGCCGCAGGGCCTGGCCGTGGACGAACGCAACCGCATTTGGGTTGCCGACGCCTGCAACGACCGGATTCAGGTCTTCGATGCCACGGGCAGCGAAGCCAGGCTGGTGGCGGTCTGGGGCGAGCAGGGGGCTCAGCCGGGCCGGCTCCGCTATCCCTACGATCTGCTGCTGGACGGGGACAACGTGTATGTGGCCGAGTTCGGGAACCATCGCGTGCAGAAGTTCACTCGCGACGGCCGCTTCGTGGCGGCGTGGGGTGTCCAGGGCCGGCGGCCCGGCCAGTTGTACCAGCCCTGGGCGCTGGGGATGGACTCCCAGCGACGAATCCACATCCTGGACACCTACAACCACCGCGTGCAGCGGATCCGCTTGTAGGGTGGGCCAGAGCGAACCAACGGGAAAAGGGCTTGCACGGGCCGGGAAACCGCCGCCTTCCAAGCAGCTCGAATCGCCAACGCAGCAGCGCCGGCCCACCGGGACCGAGTATCCCTTCTGCCGCTGCCGCATTCGACGGCCCGACCGTGGAACGCGGTTTCCCGGCCAGGTCGCCTCATCGATTCGGAGATTCGATGCGGCGGCGGTCAGGATGGCGGGCTTGGTTCCGGTGGGCCTCGAAGACTCGACCCACCCTACGTCTCGACCCACCCTACGTCTCGACCCAGACTGCGTCGTTGTCCGTTGGTTGCGGCGGCGGCCCTTTGACCGCTAAGATATCGGTGTCGCGTTCAATGGCTGTGCGGCGGTTGGGAACGTCTGCATGTTTGGGATTGACATCGGCTTCGTCCACCCCTGGTATCTGACGGCGCTGTTGCTGCTGCCCCTGTTATGGGGCTTCAGCTTCCGCAGCCTGTCCGGCTTGGGCCGCTACCGGCGGCTGTTTGCGCTGGCTTTCCGCACGCTGGTGTTCGTGCTGATCGTGGCAGCCTTGGCCGAAGTCCAGGCCCTGCGGACCAGCGACAAGGTGACGGTCACCTACCTGCTCGATCAGTCGGAGAGCATCCCCGTGGCGCAGCGGCAGGCCATGCTGGATTATGTCCGGCAGGGCGTCGGCCGGCACCGCCGCGCCGATCGGGAGGATTGCGCCGGGGTGATCGTGTTCGGGCACGACGCGGTGGTCGAGGTCCCGCCGTTCGACGACGACATCCCGTTTCTGAATCTGGAAGGGACGCTGGGCTTGCGGACCGACGCGACGAATCTGGCGGCGGCGTTGAAGATGGCCGGCGCGACGTTTCCGGAGGACAGCGCCAAGCGGGTCGTGATCGTCAGTGACGGCAACGAGAACATCGGCGACGCGCGATCGATCGCCGGCCTGCTGGCCGATCAGGGCATCGGCATCGACGTCGTGCCCGTCCAGTTGACCGGCCGCGGCGAGGTTCAGGTCGACGAGGTGGTCTTGCCCAGCGACATCCGCCGCGGCCAGCCGATCGAAGCCCGCGTGGTGATCGACAATCTCACCGGGCCGACGGCCGAAAACCCCGCCGGCGTCGTCCGCGGGAAACTGAAGCTGGTGCGCCAGTCGGGCAAGCAGGAGGAGTTGCTGAATCCGGACAGCCAGGACGTCGAACTGAAGCCCGGCAAGAACGTGTTCTCGTTCCAGCACCGCATCGACGAGGTGGCGGTGTACACCTACAAGGCGTCCTTGATGCCGGATAACCCGCAGGACGACCGGATGCAGGAGAACAACTTGGCGACGGCGTTCACCCACGTGCGCGGCAAGGGCCGCGTGCTGTTGATCGAGGACGCGGACCACAAGGGCGGCTTCGACTACTTGATTTCTCGACTGCAGGCGAACAACCTCGAAGTCACCTTGCAGAGCAGCGACAGCCTGTTCACCAGCCTGGCCGAATTGCAGGCCTACGACTGTGTGGTGCTGGCCAACGTGCCGCAAAGCAGCGGGGCGGACGCGAACACGGTGACCAGTTTCAGCGACGAGCAGATCACGATGCTGGTGCGGAACACGGAGCAGTTCGGCTGTGGGCTGGTCATGCTGGGCGGCGAGAACAGCTTCGGCGCCGGCGGCTGGGCGAACACGCGACTGGAACGGGCCATGCCGGTCGATTTTCACATCGAGAACGCCCGCATCCGCGCCGTCGGAGCGCTGGTCATGATCATGCACGCCTCGGAGATCGCCGAGGGCAACTACTGGCAGAAGGTGATCGCCCGCGAGGCCATCAAACCGCTGGGGCCGATGGATTACTGCGGCTTGATCCATTGGGGACCCGGCCGGGAAGAGTGGCTGTGGCGGGAAGGCGATCGAGGGCTGGTCCGCATCGGCCAGCGCCGCAACCGGCTGATCGCCGCCGTGGAGCGGATGACGCCCGGCGACATGCCGGAATTCGATCCGGCGATGAAGATGGCCCTGGGAGATTTCAACCAGGTGAACGCCTCGGTCAAGCACATGATCATCATCAGCGATGGCGATCCGTCGCCGCCGAGTCTCCGCACCGTCAACGGATTCGTGCAGCAGAAGATCAAGATCTCGACGGTGGCCGTCGGGGCGCACGGGCCCGCGGGACATCAGACGCTGAAGGACATCGCCTCGGCGACGGGCGGGCAGTACTACGTGGTCAAGAGCGCCAAGGCGCTGCCGCGCATCTTCCAGATCGAGGCCCGCCGCGTCGCCCGGCCGCTGGTCAAGGATCTGCCGGACCTGCCGCCGCGCCTGGTGTATCCGCACGAAATGCTGCAGGGCCTTCGCGAGCCGTTGCCGCCCCTGTCGGGTTTCGTGATGACGACGGTCAAGAAGAACCCGTTGGTCGAAGTCGCCCTGGTCTCGCCGGATCCGCCGGACGCTCAAAACGCTACCATTCTGGCCGGCTGGACGTTCGGCCTGGGCCGCAGCGTGGCCTGGACGACCGACGCCGGACAGCGCTGGGCCAACGCCTGGACGCGGTGGGAAAACTACGACAAACTGTTCTCGCAAATGATCCGCTGGGCGATGCGGCCCGTGAACGAGGAAGGCAAATTCTCGGTCGCCACGGATGTCAAGAACGGCCGGGTCCGGGTCGTGGTCACGGCCTTGGACAAGGACGACCAATTCCTGAACTTCCTGAACATGTCGGGCGTGGCCGTCGATCCGGATCTGAAAGACTTCCAGGTCACGATCGAGCAGGTCGCGCCCGGCCGCTACGTGGGCGAGTTCGCGGCGGACAAGGCGGGCAGCTACTTCGTGAACGTCGTGCCGGGGGCCGGCAAGTCGCCGATCCTGGCCGGCGTGACCGTGCCCTACTCGTCCGAGTTCCGCGACCGCGAGACGAACGTGGAACTGCTGCGGACACTGGCGGCGCACGTGCCCCAGGGCGGCCAGCCGGGCCAGCTGATCGAGGGCGACCTGCAGCGGGGCCGGCTGGAGCGGTTGCTGGACTTCGACACGTTCCGGCACAATCTGGCCCCAGCGATCAGCCGCCAAGACATCTGGCCGCTGGTGCTGCTGGTGACCGCGTGCGTGTTCTTCTGCGACGTCCTAATCCGCCGCGTGACCATCCGTTTCGATTGGCTCGGTCCGGCGGTCGGCTGGCTGTGGGCGCGGGTGCTGAGGCGTCCCCTGGAGCAACTGCCGGATGAGCGCCTGAAACGTCTGCGCAGCCGCAAGGCCGAAGTCAGCGGACAATTGGAGGAGCGGCGCGCGGCAGCCCGCTTCGAACCGCAGGCCGAAGAACCGGGCGGACCTCCGCCCGCATCGCTGGAAGAAGTCCTGAAGGAGGCCGGCGGCGCGCCGCCTCCGGCCGCGCCGCCGCAAACCGTTGCGCAATCCGATCAGGGTCCTGCGGCGGAGCAACAGAAGTCCTACACCGAACGCCTGTTGGAGGCGAAAAAGAAAGCTTGGAAGGACAAGTGAGCAAAATGGAGTCAGGCTTACAGAATTCAATTTTGGCCGAGCAAGGACGTTCCACATGGTCGGACTTTCTATCGGCCAAAGTTGAATTCTGTAAGCCTGACCCCTGGACCTGCAAGGAGAACCCATGAGTATCGGCGAGTCGATGCAGCAGCGGGCGGAAGAGTTCCGGCAGCGATACGAGGCGGTGCGCGAACAGATCGGCCGCGTGATCGTCGGCCACGACGAGATCGTTCACGGCGTGCTGACCTGTCTGTTCGTGGGCGGGCATTGCCTGCTGGAAGGCGTTCCGGGCCTGGGCAAGACGCTCCTGGTCCGCACGTTGGCCCAGGCGTTGGATTTGCATTTCTCGCGAATCCAATTCACGCCCGATTTGATGCCCGCCGATATCCTGGGCACGAACATGGTGCTCGAAACGGCGGACGGCAAGCGGGTCTTCGAGTTCCAACGCGGACCGGTCTTCACGCAAATCTGCCTGGCGGATGAAATCAACCGGGCCACGCCCAAGACGCAATCGGCCCTGCTGGAGACCATGCAAGAAGGCACCGTCACGGCGGCCGGCACGCGCCACGAACTGAAGAAGCCGTTCTTCGTCATGGCGACACAGAACCCGATCGAACAGGAGGGCACCTATCCGCTGCCGGAAGCCCAACTGGACCGGTTCTTCTTCAAGCTGCGGGTCGGTTACTCCAGCCGCGAGGAACTGGCGACGATCGTCCAGCGGACGACGCGCGGCATCACCGTCGAACCGGAAAAAGTGATGGACGGCAGCGAGATTCTCAAGTGGCAGCAACTGGTGCGGGAAGTGATCCTGGCCGCGCACGTCGAGGATTACCTCGTCCGTCTGGTCCTGGCCACGCATCCGGACGGGCCGTTCTCCGTGCCGATCACGAACCAGTACCTGCGCTGGGGTGCCAGTCCGCGGGCCGCGCAGACGCTGGCGCTGGCCGCCAAGGTCCGGGCGCTGCTGGAAGGCCGCTACAATGTCAGCTTTGAGGATGTCCGCCGCGTCTACCTGCCGGCGTTGCGGCATCGAGTGATCCTGAACTTTGAGGCCCAGGCCGAAGCCCTTGACACCGATCACGTGCTCTTGGACATTTTGGAAAAGCTGCCCGAAAAGGCGGAGGAACGAGCCGTCACGGCCACGGTAACGGCGGCGAAGTGAGTAGAAAACTGTCAAAGACAAAAGTGACCAAGGGGAAGAGTCGGAACACTGGGGCTGCACGCGGATCTGCGCTAATCGGCACGCATTCCGATGCCTCGGGGCGATCAGCAGAAACTCGGCGTTCCTGCCCGCTGGCTTTGGCGCGGGCTTCGGCCAGGGGTTTTGGGCAGCCTTCGACGTAACCCTGGATGGTCGTCTTCTGGATGGCCTGCTCGTACTGCGGAATGGCCAACTTGGCTTGGCCCGTGGTCAGCAAGATGCCCGCCAGGCTGCGGTGCCAGAAACGGGCCAGCAGAACACCCCGTTCAACTTGCGCGGCTTTCGCGTCCCGTTTCTGTACTCGACCACCGGGGAAGTGGTCTGGTTTCACGATGTCCGCGATCGAGCAGGCGATTGCCGAACATGTCCGGCCGATGCTCGTGGCGACGGCGACGGGGCCTGCGTGGAACATGGCCGCCGTGCGCAGCTGACCCGCCCTCGTTCCCAAGGCGGCATCGTGAGCGACTTCACGTTCGCCTGGATCGCGGCTTCGCAGTCAACCATTCCCGTACTTGTTTCAGTTCGGTGGACCAGCCTTGAGCGATACGGCGCTGACAAAAAACCCGGAACAACAGATCGAGCGTCTCCCTGAGTCCGCGGAGGCCTTCGATGCGGCTATCCAGGATCCCCCGGCCTTCGGCATCCTCGTCGACGTGGATCTTCGCACCGCTGACCGCGAACGTCTCGGCTTGGAGTGTCAGTTCGTATTGTTCGCCATGGCGGACGAGAATCAGACCTGCTTTGCGGGGCAGCTTGCCGGAGCGGATCGCCTGAGCCGCTTCGGGAAGATACGTTGGATCGTCGGCCGAGATCGTCCCCTTGCCTGATTCGCCACGCGGACATTCCAAAGTGATCGTCCTGGCGAACATCCCCGTTACCGTGGACCCGTCCGACAGTTCGATGCTGTCGCCTTGCGTCTCCCATCGCCACCAGAGCCACAACAGGAACTCGTTTCCGAGGAAGTCGTAGTTGTCACCTTCGCCGTCCCACCACGCCACTTCGGCCCGGGCCCCGTCACCGCGGAAGTTGGCTGGAACAGCGTCCTGCAACGCCTTGCGCTGCCGCGCCTCCGTCGCCCACTCCAAGGCCAGCTTTCCCGATGACAGGCGGCTTAGCTCCAGCGAAAACGCTTTGAACAGAAGATCGGAGCAGACGTCGCTGGCCGAGGAACTGGTGCTGCCACAGTAAAGCCGTCCGCTCGTTGCGTCCCACAAGACAGGGAACTGCTGCATCCGTTGGAACTGGCCACTGCGAGCCGCTTCTTCGCAGCGTGCCTCCACGGCGTCCTTGGCCTCCTGGCGTTGGGCCTTGGTGGGGCGGCGGTCGGGCGCGTCCGCCGTGAGGGTAGCCAGTTCGATTTGCAGCCAGGCCCGGCGCATGGCGGCGGGAACCTGGTTGGTGTCGATCCGCACGGCGAAATGCAACGCGTCCCCGAAGACGTTCTTTTCCAGAGCAAAGTCACTGTCCAGCAGGTGATTGCCCGCCAGAAAACCGACACTTGCTTGCTCGTTCGAGAATCGCTGACGCCCATCGATGGCATGTTTTCTCAACACGTCCACGTGTTCCGGGCCGAACTGGCGGGGCTGCGCGCCGCCGACACGAAAACACTCGAAAGTCATGCTTCCTGACAAGAATCCCATGCGCGCTCCTCGTGTGTGCGTGGCAGGTGAAAGGAAAAAAAGTGTCCGCTAACGCCGCTTTTCCTGCAACCGGGGCACGAGCGAAAATGGTGAGTTCTGGAAGATCGTAACCCGCCCCGCATCGCCCGCGCTAAACCACGCCGCTCAATTTCAAGCGATACCAGGCCGATTCCGCCGCGAAGAACTGGGAGAGATAGAGGCGGTCCCAGCGGTAATGGTCGATCGCGTCCAGGATCGCCGGGGCGTGCTGCCGCAGGACGGCCGGATCGGGACAAAGCGTGACCACCCAGGCGGCGAACAGCGGTTCGCGCATCAGCCGCACTTCGTACGGCCGCCGGGGTGAGAGCGAATCGAGCAGTTCGAGCTGTTTCCTGGCCTGGGCGAGGGTTTCTTTGACGGATTTCTGCGGGTGCCACAGCGTGTTGATCGCGTGCCAGTCGACAAGGAATGTCTGCCGGTCGTCGTTGTCGAACTGGCGGGCCAGGGGAAGGCTTTCCGCTGCCACTGCGGCGCTTGCTCTGAGTCCCTGCTCGTAGGCGGTCTTGAGTGCCGGATCGCTCTCCATTTCCCACAAACCGCGCAAGCCGACGACGCCCGGACAGGCGGTCCAGGTGTGGTAGGTTTTCAGGGCTGAGACCATTCCTTTCCGGCACGTCTCGAGCCGGCTTGCTCTTCCCGAGGGGACCTTCTCTGCGATCGCCTGGTGATAGCGTTCCTCCCACTTTCCGTCGCCGCTCACGTTGGCTGCCATCTTGAGGAGGAAGAGGAGCCGAGGCGCACCGTTCCAGCCGAAATCGCCGAACGCGCCGAAATAGTCGAACGGAGCCCGGTCGCTGGGAACACGCCACCCGTGGCTGTGCAGGGCTTCGGCAACCTCGATGATCTCGGCCGTCACTCTCTGCCGCTGGACTTCGTCCGGGATATCGCTGCGCAGGTAACGCCAGATGCCGTACAGCCAGGGCAAAGTCTGGTCGTTGGAACTCAGGGCGTAATGGGCGCTGCCGTCGGCGGTCAGGCCACGGGCGATGAACCCTTTCGTGTTTCCCACGGTGGCCAGCTTCATCAGGCCGTCGGCGATGCGGCTTGCTTTCTGGCGGTCTGCGGCTTGGCGGGTGATCGTCCAGCGATGAAGGGCCGCCTCCATGTAGAGCCCGCCAAACATGGCACCATCGCTGATCGAAATGTCCCAGGAGAGGGCATTCGGTTTGTCGGCGAGGCATTCTTCGGCCGTGGGGAGGACGACCGTGCCATCCAGGTCGGCGTGGTTGTAGATCGTGTGCCATCGGGGATCGACGAAACGTCGCCACAACTCGGTATTCGCTGCTTGAATCGCTTCGTCGATCGCCGGCGATCCAGTCGCCTTCGTGCCGCGTGTAACCGTCGGGCCCTGATCGGCAGAGCGACCTCGGCCGGCCGAGGCGGCCATGACGGCCACCCCGCCCACGCCCAGGGCAGCATCGGCCAGGAACCGCCGACGGGTTACGACAGCTTGGCCACGTTCTGTCTTTGTGGCTCGTTGAATGGTTGTCATGCTTGCCGCTCCGTATGTTGCTAAGTCAGGTTTTTCGAAAAGGGGTCAGGACTCTTTTGTGCGGAAAAAGAGTCCTGCCCCTTTTTCGCGGACTTCCGCATACCGCACGATGAAATCCACGATCGGCGTCGGGTCTGTCAGCGAATGCGGATGGTGGCCTACCTCCGGCTTGTGGATCACCTCGATGTGGCCGCCCAGCTTTCTGTAACGCGTCTCGAGGATGGCGGTGTTCTCCGCCACCGGTACCACGTCGTCGGCATCGCCCACGACGTGCAGCAGCGGAACGCCGGCCCGCGACAGGGGCTCAAGACGATCGATCGGGTTGCCGCGGTAGTCGGCAAGTTGGTCCTCGGTCAGCCCGTAGCTCTTCAGCCAGTCGGCGAAGAACCGGGCAGTCGCCGGGCTTTGGTCTTTGCGTTTGGCCCAACTGTGGATATCGCACACGGGTGCGTCGGCGTAGATGCACGCGACCTTTTCCGGGTTCGCTGCCGCCCAGTTGTAGATGTACAAGCCGCCTCGGCTCATGCCTTCCAACGCCACGCGTCTGGCCAACCCCTGCCGCGTGGTCAGTTCCTGGTAAAAGGCATTCCAATGCGCGACCGCTGCGGGATTCCCGTACATTTCCACGACGTCCATGTACGCCAGGTGAAACCCGCGGGCCAGCAGGGTCAGATCGACCTGCGGCTCGTGGCCGAAAAACCTGGCCCGCCAGATCCAGGGCTTGCCTGGGGCGGCTTTCTTGGGCGTCACAAGAATGCACTTGCGCCCATCGCACGCGAAGTCGTAGCGGTCGTATCCGTTCCACTGACTCCTGACACCCGGAAACGGGCCGGGATCGGCAGCGATTACGACCGCGGCTGGCAGGGCAAACCCCAGAAACAGCAGACTCCATCTCCGGCCGCGCCGCGCCACAAATCGGTTCATCATGGTGCTCCTTCCAACGCTTGGGATGCGATTTTCGACCTTGCCCTCTAGGCCTTGCCCGGGCGCGGCGGGCCCGGCTCCGCTCGGTGTGACGGGCGTTCACGTTGTCGGGCGTTCACCCCACGACTGGCCAAGCGCGTCGAGTGTTACGCGCCCTTGCTGACGGCCATCGCCTCCCACCGCCTGGGCGATCGGCCCAACCGCGGGGGAACCACGCGCGATCAAACGCCGCGCCAACGTGACGACCTCCTGACGGTGCCACGGAGAGTCGCCGGAAAGCGCGTGCTGCAAACCACGAAGGCTTCCTCAGGCGTCCTCTCTTCCGGACGCCGTTTGCGTCCGCTGACGCCATTTTCGTCCGATCATTTTGCCAGCCGCTCGACGCAGCTGAAAATCCGTGTTTCGATGTCCTCGCACCAGCGGTTGGCGGGCAGACCGGAGGTGGCGAACGCGCCTGCCTCGTAGCCGCCCTCTTGCCAGACGCGGTGCGAAGGGATGTAGCACATCACGTCGTTGGCATAGCTGGTGACCCAGGTCGCGGGACCGTATTGCTTTTTCAGCCGCAGCGCATAGTCGACGACGACTTCGCTGCCCAAGACGATCCACAACTGGTCCTCGCCCAGCTTCCAGACCTGGATTGGGTACGGGTAGCTCTTGGCAAACGTCTGGCCGGCCTCCAACTCGCTCAACAGTCGTTCCGCCCAGCGCTTCTGGTAATTCGTCGGGCCCGGCTTGGCAACCAGCTCTCTGAGTTCGGCCGCCGTGGGCTGTTCTCCATAGGGCAGATCCAGGATCTCAAACCGGGTCTGCAGCCGGGCGGCGAGGGGCCGCATGGGGCGGGCCAGGACGGCATCCACGCCGGCCGCCAATCGCGTGCCGTACTGCTGGCACAGCTCGACGGTCCGCCGCGGCAGCGGGTTCTGGTCCGCGCCGCAGCCCATGTGAAACAGGGCCGTGACGCCCGGATGCCGCTGCTCCAAGCCAAGTTGGGCGAAGCCAGCGTAGTCGCCGCACCACTGCTGGATGCCCAACGTCGTGTTGTGGCAGGCGTAGCCGAAGGCGACCGCGAGCAGATTCCCAGCTGGATCGCGAGCCGCCAGCACCGGCACGTCGTGATCGACCGGGCCCTTGGGCTTCTCGCCGCGAGCCAGCGCTTCGCCCAGCGTCTTCTCCGCATTGTTCCGCCGATTGACGGCGAAATCGGCTGTGCCCACGCCGGCCCAAAGCGTACCCGGAACCAGCCGCGAGCAGGCCTCGGCCACCATGGCGACGATCTTTTTGCGCAAAGCCTGGGAGTATTGTGCGATCAGCGCCGGCTGGCCGGCGTCCATCACGTACACTTCGTAGGCATCGCCCTCCAGCACGGGCCCGCAGTGGGTGTGGGAACTGGTGAGCATGATCCGCGAACGGTCCAGGCCGCACTGCGCTTGCAGATCGCCGCAGATTTGGTCGGCCAGCGATTTGGGAAACCCGGCCACGTCCGTCGTGATGACGACGGCTCGGCCTCCGGCGGAAACTTCCAGAACCAGAACCTTGGCCCAGAGATCGTGCAGCGTGCCTTCGGCGGGCCGAGTGCGCGCCGCGTAGCCGGACATCCAGAGCGGCTTTTCGGGCGTGATCTTCACACGGGCCGACGCGATTTTCCAGGGCGCTTGGGCCGGCGAGTCGCTTGTCAAACTGAAAACCACCAACAGGCACCAGGCGAGCGAGGCGAAGATCTTCATGGCGTGATTCCCCGGTGGACCAAGGTCGTTTCGCGGCCGATGCCGGAAGCGGCATCCCCCGTGCTGCACAGTATAGACGGAAGCGGGAACGCCGGCCAACCCACCAACCCACCGTCCGACATCCAGAACGACAGGCGCGTTGAGAATCGGGACAGCAAAATCTTTCCGGCTGGACGGCTTGTCACCTTGACCGCGGGCCGGCGCGTGGTCGAAAATCGGGTGCGATAGTCCGGCCTCGCCTTCCGCGCTGGCGCCCACGTGCTATCGTGCTTACTACTCCGCCGGAGCCCCGGCTGATCATCCGCGCATCCCCGTTTCAGAAAGGAACAACTTCGATGAACCAACGACTTTCTCGCCGTGAACTGCTGCAACTCGTGGGCCGCTCGGGGCTGGCCGCCGGATTGGGCGCCGCCGTGGCGACTCACCCTGCGCAGAGCAACGCCTTTACGGGCAGCGTGATCAAGGACGGCGTGGTGCAATCAACGGCGACTTGCCCGACGGTGGTCAACGGCGAGGTGATCCAGCCGCAACGCAAACTGACGCTCCTGGATCAGACCGACGTGCTGGTGGTGGGCGGAGGCTCCGCGGGCGTCGCCGCGGCCATCGCCGCGCGGCGGGCCGGGGCCCAAGTCACGCTCGTGGAACGCTACAACCATTTCGGCGGTTTGTGGACCGGCGGTCTGGTGCTGATCGTGATCGGACACTTGGTCTCCGGCCCCAAGCAGGTCTGTATGGGGATTGGCGAGGAGATGATGCGCCGGCTGGAGAAGTTCGAGGGCGGGATCATGAACCGCGGCCCCGGCAACAGCCCGACGGTGGACGCCGAAGCGCTCAAGTTCGTGATGCTGGACATGATCGAGGAGGCGGGCGTCAAGGTCTTCCTGCACTGCTGGGGCGTCGACGCCGTGATGGACGGCAACGCAGTGTGCGGCGCGGTCTTCGAGAGCAAGAGCGGGCGGCAGGCGATTCTGGCCAAGACCGTGATCGACGCGACCGGCGACGGCGACGTGTTCGCCGCCGCAGGCGCCGAGTTCGAGCACCGCACGTACAATATCGGGCTGGTCTCGCGGATCGGCAACCTGGACAAGGTGGACCGGGAGCGAGCCAAGCAGAATCCCAAGCCGCCGCGCGGACTCGGTTCGGCAACCCCCATTCCCGGCGTCAACTGGGTCAATATGCTGGGCCCGGAGACGGACGGACTGGACGTATCCGTGCTGACGCGGATGGAAATGAACCATCGCCGGTTCATCTGGGAGAGCCTGCAGAAGATGCGTCAGACGCCGGGCTACGAGAAGGTGTCCCTGCTGGAGACCGGCCCGCAGTTGGGCGTGCGGATCACGCGGGCCCTGGCCGGCGTCAAGACGCTGACCGCGGACGATGTCAACAAAGGGGCCCGCTATCCCGACGTCGTCGCCGTGGGCGGGTTTACGAAGCCCGAGCGCGACGAATGGCACATTCCCTACGGCACGCTCGTCCCCAAGAAGGTCGACAACCTGCTGGCCTCGGGCCGCTGCATCTCCGCGGCGATCAAGACCGCCGACAACATCCGCCTGATTCCCGTGTGCTTCGCCACCGGTCACGCGGCGGGCGTAGCCGCTGCAGTGGCCGCCAAGGACGGATGCACTCCGCGCGAGGTCGAAGTGCCCAAGGTCCAGGCGATACTCAGGCAGCAGGAAGCTTATCTGGGCTGAGACCAGGTGACGCCGAACACCCAGCCCCGATCCGGGATCCTCGTGACCGGGGCTTGCCCGCCGCTGGCCAGTTCTGCTGTCGTGCTTGGGATCAGGGAACGTCACCAGGCCGCGCGCAACGTCAACCGGCGGTGTCCCGCCCCGGGCTAGCGGGGCTGCAAGTCGAAGTTGATTTCGTTGTCGATGTCGGCCTGGACCGTGGCTCGCAGGCCGGACTTCTTGAGATCGCCGTAGCGGCTGGGGATCAGCGACTTCAAACCGGCGTTCGGGTCCGATGCCTCCTGAGGCCCCTCGCCGCCGGTCAGCGCCACGATCATGACTTCGTGCTCGCCAAGCACGGCGCCGTCGCTCAGGGAATACGTGCCGAGGACGTAGTTGCCGCTGGAATCCAAGTTCGCCTGGGCGCTCGGACCGCCGCCCACAGGTACGAACACCAGCGAACCGGTTTCCAGCGGACGTCCGTCATAGGTCACCTTGCCATGCACGCGCGCCGTCTCGAACTCGCCTTTGACGCCGCACCCGGCGCTGCCGATGAGCGCGAACCCCACCACCGCCAGGGCCTGAACGAATCGACGTGAACCTGTCAAGCCGGACTCAAGTAACCGCATGGTCGCTCTCCGTGAAGATTTCTCTCTGGGCCGCGAAATCCAAACAGCGATCCGCCAGGGCCGAGGATCAGGACTCAGTATTCCCCGATGACTTCGCGTTGTTCGCGCGTGCCCAGCGACTTGAGCAGGTCCAGAGAAATGTTTTCGCTGATGAACCGGGCCGAACCGTCGAACAGTGCGAATTGGGCTCCGCCCGGATGGCTGCTCGTGTAGGGCGTGAAGTTGTAGCCGAAGGTGCCCCGGTAGTTGATCGGGAACTGGATGACCTTGCTGTCGAGCGTCAGCATGCGGTCGTCTGTGGGAGGATTGTAGTAATAGTATCCCCAGACCCAGGAATGAATGCCGCCCCAACCTGCTTTGACCGATGATGTCCAGCCTGCGGACGAGGAGGTTTCGCCCAGCAGGATCGTCGTCGACAGCCCGTCGACGATGTCTTGGAAACTTGTGTCGCTCAGCGGGTAGAGCGTGCCGCTGTTGGCCCATCGATGGCCCGTGCTCGCTTGGGTGGGGTTCGTCACGTCCTCAACGCGTCCCGCACAGCCTCGATAGTGCAGCGCGCCTTGCAGGTGGGTCCAGGCGTAGGCCGTGATGTCGGGACTGCGGTTCTTCAGCGACGATCCGGGACAGGCCAAGGTCGGTATCGGGCCCCAAGTGTCGTCCCGGCCATTGTGCGGCGCCACGTCGAACCGGTAGGGCGCCAAGTAGCAGAGCGCATCGGTGCGGAACGCCTCCATGGCGTCCCATCGCGCTTGCTGCTCCAGGAAGGGGAACAGCCGTGCCGGCCAGCCGATGAAATAGCCGCCTTTCGGCAGCGAGCCGGGCGGAATCCTCTGGAACGTGTCGTGATAGTTGTGGAAGGCGACGCCCAACTGTTTGAGGTTGTTGCTGCACTGGATCCGCCGAGCCGCCTCACGCGCGGCCTGGATCGCAGGCAAGAGCAGCGCAACCAGAATCCCGATGATGGCGATGACCACCAACAATTCCACCAACGTGAACCCGCGCCGATGTCGAGATTGCATCAAAGATACCTCCTCAAAACGCCGAAAAATGCGATGACTTTGGAAATAACGCCTGATTCTTCCCAGCCGCTAACGGCTGGTCACTTGGAAATCGAACGTATTCGGACCCGACTTGACGTCGGCGGTCAGCGCGGACTCGATGTTGTACCTGGCGGGCAGCGGTTGCGACGCCGTTTGCGCCAGGGGGTCGGGCAGGATATCGATCCGCACCGTGTGCTGGCCGAGGGCCGCGCCTTTGATCATCTGCTTGGCGCCCGGCACCGCATACAGCAGTTCGTACTTGCCGTCGCTGCCGGTTCTTGCCACGGACGCCAACGCCCCGGATTCGGGCACGAAGGTCACCGCCACGCCCTCCAACGGCTTGCCGTCCACCGTGACCGTTCCGTTGACCTCTCCCAGCTCAGGAATCTCAATGCCAGGCTGGCAGCCCAGCGTCAGCGCCAACACGGCCGTCAAACCGACCCCGACGAATCTCGTCATCCCGCGCTCTCCCTCTGCCTCGAAGTGGCCTCGTTGAAGTTACGGAACCAGGACGGATTCAAGCCCTTCCATCGATACCAGGGCGGCAATCGTCGCGGTCGGCGTGGCGTCACTAATGAAGCGGACCGACGCATCGGCCAAGACCATCATACAGCCGCCCGGATGGTTGCTGCCCGCCCCCCAGGCGTACACATACTCGCAATTCGCCAGCGTGGGATACCAGTAACAGGACGGCCGGTTGATGCCGTGCGTGGCCGGAGAAATCAAGTGGGTATAGACGTACTGATTCCAGTAGGGCCCGAAGGCGGTGTAAGGTCCCAACGTCGTCGTGTGGTTGAATTTCTGCTTGGGCGTTTCCATCATCGCGATGGTGTTGCTGGTGCCGTCCTTGATTTCCTCGATCGAGCCTGCACCGTTAAAGCCGCCAAAGATCGCTTTGGCGGCCGTGCGGATCCTTGCGTACTCCGGCGAACTGCTCGAAGTCTCCACGCCCGTCGAGTGCGTCACGAAACCGTAATTGGCGCGCCAGGCGTTCTCGCAGTCGTACGCCACGTTGCCCGAAGACGAATGGGGGTTGTCGTACTTCGGGTCCGACGGGCATTCGAACGCGCTGACGCGATGGTTGGTCGCTGCGTGCTGGTAACCCCCGCCACCCAGGCTGGCACGATCGACGACGCCGACGGCAAGCTTGAAGTCGATCTGGTCATAGATCGCCTGCTGCTCCAGATAGGGCAAGATCGCGATGTAACCCGTAAAGTTGCGGACTCCGCCGGGCGGGATGTAAAGGTTGGAGCCCAGCGCTCCGGCGTTCATCGCCGCCGCCGGAAACACCTGATTCGTGTCGTGATAATTGTGCAGCGCCACCCCGATCTGCCGCATGTTGTTGGTGCATTGGGTCCGCCGCGCCGCTTCCCGCGCAGCCTGAATGGCCGGCAACAGCAAGGCGACGAGAATCCCGATGATGGCGATCACCACCAGCAGTTCCACGAGGGTAAAGCCAGTCCGCCCGCGAGACTTCATGGGAGCCACTCCTGAACAGAGAAAAAGACTGACAGGAACCCAGCCGCTGTCCAGATCTCGCCACAATCGAACGATTGCATCCGCTTGCCAGCACACAGACTGTTCGCATTCTAGTCCGCCACCGCCGCCAGTGACAAGCCCCGCCAGCCTTCGCCATCAGCGAATTGCTCAAAATGCTGGTCACACAATCCCGCCGGGCTCGGGGCGCGGGATGCCGAACGGTGTCCGGCTGTTGGGCCAACCCGTTACCGCCACGCGGGAGTCATGCGTCCCGGCGATCGCTCCGGGCGCCCTTTCGGCCAGGGGACTGCTGGAAACGGGGCCGGACGAACGGATGCCGCGCGCGCGGCCGCGGCGTCCAGGTCGGCAACGAACTAGATGGCTTAGGCCTGCTCGAAGCAGACGACGATCCGATCTGGAGGACCATGGCGGAACCCAACCGGCGCCGGCTGCCGCCTTCCCACGGGTGTGTCCAACCCAGGTCATGGGATCCGCCCTTAGCCGCTAGCCCCGGTTTTTGCGGTCCGAGAACCGGGGCTAGCGACCTGCGGCTGATAGGTTCAACTTTGGGCTTCCAGTGATGCCGCGCTGCTAATTTGCCGGCGCACCGGGCACGGGGCGTCCCAGGCAGATGCGGAATCCGTCGCGGGAGTCGGAGTAGGTGCGACTTTGGATTCCCAGCCGGACGGCGCAGCGCGCGTTGCCGGGCACATCGAAATAGTTGCCGCCCCGGCAGACAGGATGCGGGTCCGTTTCGACGAAATGGGCTTCCTCGTGTCCGCCTTGCGGATCGAAGTGGTCCAGGACAAACTCCCACACTCCGCCGCACATGTCTGCCAGGCCAAAGCCATTGCGGCCCTTCTCGCCGTAATGGTCCACCGGCGAGACGAACGCGTACCCGTCGCTCCACGGCGCCTTGGCCAGCGGCCAGGTTCTCTGGCGGCCGGGCAAAAAGTCGATGGCCGAGATATTCAGTCTGCCTTCGCCTTCCTCGATTTCGTCTCCCCACCAGAAGAACGCCCGCGGGCAGCCGCCGCGGCAGGCATAGGCCCACTCGGCTTCCGTAGGCAGCCGGTACTCCAGGCCTTCGGCCAGCCGGCCGGCTTCGCGCTCGCGCTTCGTCAGCCAGCGACAGAAGGCCCGGTCGTCATTCCAGCTCACGCACACCACGGGGTAGACATCCTCGTTGGGAAACGCCCAGTTCGGATCGCGCCAGCTCTTGCCGGGCATTCTCTTCCAGGGATGCACGACCTGCGTTGTGAAATGGTATCCGTCCCATTCCGGGTCGAAACACTGCGTCCACCCACCGGGCTTCTCGGCGTCGGTGACATAACCGGTTTCCTCGACGAAACGCCGGAACTGGCCCACGCTGACTTCCGTGCGTCCCATCCAGAATCCGTGCTTGACCCGCATCGGCCGCGGATCGCCCTCGGGCTTTTCGCGCGAGGTCCCCGGGCTGGCGCCGCCTTCGATTCCCGTGGCCCAGGCGCGCTCTTCCGGCGTGCTTCCCATCAGGAATTCGCCGGGCGGAAGGTACACGACTTCCAAGCTCACGCCGCCGCCCAGATCGACTTGCTTCGCCGTGCCCTGGGCCGGCTCGCCCTGTTCGGCCGCGCGGCTCGGCGACTCCGTCCCGACGGCGATCGCCAGGATCGCCAGGCTCGCCAAAGCCGACAACAAGCCGGTTCGACCCGGCCCCCGCGCGATCGCGTTCTTCCGGGGCCAACTTGCAGACCTACGTTCTGTTCTTGGGGTGTTGACTCGCATGCTATTTTCTCCTCTGCGGATCACGGTATCATGGGGAGCATGTCAAATCAATGACACGAGGCCGCAAAGTCGTTTGCGAGCTGGCTGGTTTTGGAAGGCTACCATCACTTCATCACGCGCTGGCACGGAGGGGGGCAACATGAAGACGGCAACCGCGGGATTTGTTGTGTGGACCGTGGCTGCGGTCGTGGTCCACGGCGTGGTCCACGGCGCGCAGGGGAGGACGGAGATCGTTCACCAGGGCGTGCCGCGGGCGGTCCTTGTGCTGCAGCCGAATGCTTCCGAGCAGCTCCAGGAAGCCGCCGGCGAAATGCAGCGTCTGATCCAGCAGGCCAGCGGGGCAAAACTCGAATTCGGCGAACGGGGCGGGGACGAGGTGACGGAGATCCACCTGGGCCGCACGCCCGCCGTCGAGTCGCTGGGGATCGACCTGGCCGGTCTGGACGGCGACGGGTTTGTGATCCAGTTCCCTGACGCGCGCACGATCGTCGTCCGGGGGCCGACCGACTGGGGCACGGAATTCGGGATCTACGAGTTCCTGGAACGTTACGTCGGCGTGCGCTGGCTGATGCCGGGCCCGGACGGCACGCACGTGCCGCCACAGGCGACCATCGCGGTGCCGCGGGAACCGGTGCGCGAGCAACCGGCCTTCTTTTCGCGCAAGTACTTTGGCCTCCGCCTGGACGACCAGCAACGGTGGGCGCGGCGAAACCGGCTGCACTCGCGGATCGAGTTCCACCACCAGCTGTACGGCCTGTTTCCTCGCTCCGACATCCAGAAACACCCGGACTTCTTCCCCCTTCGCAACGGAGAGCGTTACCTTCCGCCCCCCGACCGCTACCATGCGGGCTGGCAGCCCTGCTTCACCGCGCCGGGCATTGTCGATGCCGCCGTGGAGCGGATTGCGGCCTTTTTCGACGCGCATCCGGAGGCGGAATCGTACTCGCTGGGCGTGACCGACAGCGGCGGACACTGCCAGTGCGACCGTTGCCGCGCGCTGGATGCCGGCCGCAAGAACATGGTCGGGCGCGACCACCTGTCGGACCGCTACTTTACCTGGGTCAACGCCGTGATCGACGGCGTGCTGAAACGGCATCCGGACAAGTGGTTCGGCTGTCTGGCCTACAGCGAGATCTTCGAGCCGCCGGATCGGGTGAAGATCCATCCGCGGATGATTCCGTACATGACCTACGACCGGATGCAGTGGATCGACCCCGAGGCGCGGCAGGCCAGCGAAGAGCTGACGCGGCGCTGGGCCCAGGCTTCTCCCGTGGTCGGCTGGTACGACTACATCTACGGCGCCGCCTACCTGGTGCCGCGAGTGTACCCGCACGTGATGGGGGAATACTATCGCTTTGCCCATCAGAACGGCGTGCGCGGGCTGACGGCGGAGGCCTATCCCAATTTCGGCGAGGGGCCAAAACTGTACGTGTCGCTGAAACTGCAATGGGATCCGACGCGCGATGTCGACCAACTGCTGGAGGAATGGTACGAGGCAGCGGTCGGGCCGCAGGCGGCGCCCTACGTGAAAAAGTACTACGACCACTGGGAGGATTTCTGGACGCGCCGCATCCGCGACTCCGCCTGGTGGACGAAAGGCAGACAGTATCTGCCGTTCCACTCGCCGAGCTACCTCAGGGACGTGACCGCGGCCGAGGTCGCCCAGTGCCGCCACTGGCTGGAACTGGCCCTGAGCCACGCCGGCAGTCCGAGCCAGCGGGCACGCGCGGAACTTCTGCTGAAGGCGTTCGAGTACTATGAAGCGTCGGCGCTGGCCTATTCGCAGAGCCAGCCCGCGCCGCAGCTCGCCACGGAGACGGATGCGCTGGCGTGGCTCGAAACGGCGGCGCAACGCCTGGGGTACGCCGAAAAACGGCGGCGCCTCGCCACGCAGACCTTCCGCGGCCATCCCTTCCTGCAGCACGGCAGCGACCTGGACCGGCATGACGCGATCGCGGGCCACCAGTGGTGCGCCGAAGACGCCTGGGCCTTGTTCGATTGGCTGCCTCGGTCCGACGCCTTGCGGGCGCGGCTGGCCGAACTGGCCGCCCAGGGACAGTCGGGAAAGCTGCAGATGCACGCGGCCACGATGCAGACTTGCCTGGATCCCCACGTTCCGCACCTGACCGCCAATGCGTCCTTCGAGGAAGGGGATCAGGCCAAGGCCGCTGCCTGGAACGTCTGGCTCCAGGATCAGGTCGGCCGCCTGACACGGTGCGAGGAAGCGGCCCGCAGCGGGACGTACGGGATGTTGGGCGAGGGGATTCAGTACGGCGGACCGCATCAGACGATCGCCTTTGCGCCGGGCCGCTACTGCCTGGTGGCCTCGCTGTCGGTTCCCCCCGGCCAGCCCGACGGCGGCTTCGTGGACTTGAGTCTGCGGCCGCTCGACGAGGCTCATCGCAACCTGCAGGGCGGGAGCACAACCAGCCTCACGCCGACTCCCGGCACATGGCACGCGGCCGCCGCCGTGATGGACGTACGCGACCCGCCGTCTGGCGCCGCCCGCATTCGCGCCGGCGTCTGGGTGCGGGACTTTCCCGCCGGAAAACGGATCTACATCGACGACGTGCGTCTGATCCTACTGCCTGCGGAAACTGATGCGGGCGGTAAGCGATAGCCTTCGTCGGCCCGGACCCGCCCGGCTGGCTGGCGGCCCTGGACGGCGATAGACTTCAACGTTTTTCAGTCAGCCCAGCTGTCATGGGAGGTGATGTCGGATGAGTGGAAAACTGTCTGCCAACGAAAAGCCCCAGGATGTTCCCTGCCCGGACAGGCGTCGCTTTCTGAAATCGGCGCTGGGCGCCGGTTTGGCCGTGGGAGCGACAACCGCGGTCGGGGCAGCGGAACCACCGCCGGCTGGAACCGCCAGGGTGCGCGTCGGGCTGATCGGCACCGACGGGCACACCGGTGTCATCCTGGGCACCATTCCTCGGCTGCCCGGCGTGGAATTGACGGCCTTTGCCAAGAGCTTGCCGGAGGACGACGTTTCCAGCCTGAAACGCAGCAAGGCGTTTTCCGAGAAGACGCGCGTTTACGACCACTTTGAGCAGCTGCTGGAAAAAGAGGAGCTGGACGTGGTCGCGGTCTGCCTGCCCTATTACCGGAACGCCGAGGCGTCCATCGCGGCTGCCCGCCGCGGCCTGCACGTCGTTTCCGAGAAGCCGGTGGCCACGACCCTCGCAGACCTGGCGGCGTTGAAGGAGGCGGTGGGCCGGGCCAAAGTCCGCCTGACGTCGTTGATGAACATGCGCTGCTTCCCGCCTTATCGGGCGGCCAGGAAGGCGGTCCAGGACGGCCTGATCGGCGAACCCATTCTGCTGACCTCTCAGAAATCGTACCGGTTCGGGACCGCCAGGCCCTGGTTCTACAAGGACCTGAAAACCTACGGCGGGACCATCCCCTGGGCCGGGATTCACTCCATCGACTACATGCGCTGGACCTCGGGGCGGAAGTACCTGCGGGTTTCCGCCTGGCACGGGAACAACGACCATCCGGAGTACCCCGGATTTCAGGATCACGCGGGCGTCCTGTTCAAGCTGGACAACGGCGGGACGGCCCTGACCAACCTCGATTACCTCCGCCCCGAAACAGCTCCCACCCACGGAGACGACCGCTTGCGGATTGCCGGCAGCGAGGGCCTGCTGGAGGTCCTGGGCGCCGACAATCGGGTCACGCTGATCACGGCAACCGACGGTCCGCGCGAACTGGAATTGCCCGAGCCGGTGGACTTCTTCGCGGATTTCCTGGCCGAAATCGCGGGCGAGAAGGAGCACCTCATCAGCCAGGAGGACGCCTTCCGCTTGACCGAAGTCTGCCTCCGAGCGCGCGACGCGGCGGAGACCGGCAAGTGGGTGGACCTGTGACACGACCGCGGCACGGCACGCAGGCGGTCGCCCGGAACACGAGGAAGAATCACGCATGAGCAAACAGTACATCTACACCATCGCCGGACTGACCAAGAAGCACGCCCAGCGCGAGGTGCTGAAGGAGATCTGGCTGGCGTTCTATCCGGGGGCCAAGATCGGCGTCTTGGGCCGCAACGGGGCGGGGAAGAGCACGCTGTTGCGGATCATGGCCGGCCAGGATACCGAGTTCGACGGCGAGGCCCGCTTGACGGACGGGTTCAGCCGAGGCTTCCTGCCGCAGGAACCGGTGCTGAGTCCGGACAAGGACGTGTGGGGCAATGTGGAACAGGCCGTGGCCCATCGGCGGGCCATGCTGGACCGGTACAACGAGATCAGCACGCAGCTGGCCGAACCGCTCGACGACCGGCAGATGCAAAAGCTGTACGACGAAATGGCCAGACTCCAGGACCAGATCGATGCGACGAACACGTGGGAACTGGATCGCGAGATCGAGATCGCGTTTGACGTGATGAACCTGCCGCCGCGCGAGGCCGACGTCACCACGCTGTCCGGCGGCGAGCGGCGGCGCGTGGCGCTGTGCAAACTGCTGCTGCAGCGGCCGGACCTGCTGCTGCTGGACGAACCCACCAACCATCTGGACGCGGAAGCCGTCGCCTGGCTGGAACGCCATCTGTCGGAGTACCCGGGCACTGTCGTCGCCGTGACGCACGACCGCTATTTCCTGGACAACGTCGCCGGCTGGATCCTCGAACTGGACCGCGGACGCGGCATCCCCTGGGAAGGCAACTACTCGTCGTGGCTGGAGCAGAAGCAGGAGCGCCTGGCCAAGGAAGAGAAGTCCGGCCTCGCGCGGCAGAAGACGCTGCAGCGCGAGTTGGAGTGGGTCCGCATGGCCCCGCGGGCGCGGCAGGCCAAGAGCAAGGCCCGCCTCAAGGCCTACGAGCAGATGGCGGCCCAGGACTTTGAGGAAAGGCCGGACGAATTCGAAATCCAGATTCCGCCCGGCAAGCACCTGGGCAACCTGGTGATCGAGGCCCACCAGCTGACCAAGGGCTTCGGCGACCGCGTGCTGATCGAGAACCTGAGCTTCCAGCTGCCCGCCGGCGGGATCGTCGGCGTGATCGGACCCAACGGGGCCGGCAAGACAACGCTGTTCCGCATGTTCGTCGGCCAGGAGTCGCCCGACTCGGGCGAATTGCGGATCGGGCCGACCGTCGAACTGGGATACGTCGACCAGAATCGCGACGCCTTGCAGCCGGACAACAGCGTGTTCCAGGAGATCTCCGGCGGCGCGGAGTCGCTGGAGATGGGCGGCCGCAAGATCCACGCGCGGGCCTACGTCTCGCGATTCAATTTCCGCGGGCCGGACCAGGAGAAAAAAGTCGGCGAATTGTCCGGCGGAGAACGCAACCGGGTCCACCTGGCAAAACTGCTGCGCCGCGGCTCCAACGTGCTGCTGCTGGACGAGCCGACCAACGACCTGGACGTCGATACGCTGCGGGCCCTGGAAGAGGCCATCCTGAACTATGCGGGCTGCGTGGTGGTGATCAGCCACGACCGCTGGTTCCTGGACCGCATCGCGACGCACATCCTGGCCTTCGAAGGCGACGGCTACGTCCACTGGTGCGAGGGCAATTTTCAGACCTACGAAGAGCAGCGCCACGAACGGCTCGGCCTCGCCGCCGACCAGCCGAAACGGTTCCGCTACAAACGGCTGAAGGGCTGAGAGGCGCCGCCGCAGCGTCTCCGGAGCGCCGGGCGGAAGCCAACCGGCAGACCAGACGGTTGGTCGCCGCCTGACGCTACGGCTTGCGCCGCAGGACGCGCAGCGCCTTGTGCAGGGCCTCGCCCAGTCGTTCGATTTCTGCCGGCGTGTTGTAGAAGTAGAAGCTGGCCCGCGTGCTGGCGGACACGCCCAGGCGGGCATGCAGCGGCATCGCGCAATGGTGCCCTGCCCGTACCGCGACGCCCTGTTCGTCCAGGGTCATCGCCAGGTCGTTGGCTTGAATCCCCTCGACCACAAAGCTGATCATGCCGCCGCGCAGGTCCGGCCCCGGCCCCAGAATCCGCACGCCGTCCAGGCGCGAGATCATCGCCTGGGCCTGTGCGGTCAAACCTTGTTCATAGCGGTGAATGTTCTCCAGCCCGATCTGCTGCAAGTAGTCGGCCGCGGCCGCCAGTCCGATCGCGGGAACAATCGGCGGCGTGCCGGCCTCGAAGCGGGACGGCAGATCCGCGGGCTCAAACCCTTCCAGCGTGACGCGGCGGATCATGCTCCCGCCGCCCAGGAACGGCGGCATGGATTCCAGGATCGTCTCGCGGCCGTACAGCACGCCGATGCCCGAAGGCCCCAGCATCTTGTGACCGCTGAAGGCGACGAAATCCGCGTCCCAGGCCTGCACGTCCGTGGTTCCATGCGGCACGCTTTGCGCCGCGTCAACCAGCACGAGAGCGCCCGCCTGGTGCGCCCGCCGGACGATCGTCGAAACGGGGTTGATCGTGCCCAACACGTTGGACACGGCGACGACGGAGACCAGTTTCGTGCGTTCGGTCAAGAAATCGTCCAGGGCGTCCAAGACCAGTTGCCCGCCGTCTGTGACGGGCAGGAACCTGACGCGACAGCCCGTGCGGCAAGCCAGCTGCTGCCAGGGGACGATGTTCGAGTGATGCTCCATCTCCGTCAGCAGGATCTCGTCGCCCGCACGCAGATTCGCATCGCCCCAACTGCGGGCCACCAGGTTGATCGACGCCGTCGTGCCGGCCGTGAAAATGACTTCATGCACGCGGCGGGCGTTCAAGAACCGTTGCACCGTGTCGCGCGCGTTTTCGTATAAATCGGTGCTCAACTCGCTCAAGTAGTGCAGGCCACGGTGGACGTTGGCGTACTGGCGCTCGTAGGCCGTCGTCATCGCCTCGATCACCTGCCGCGGGCGCTGGGTCGTCGCGGCGTTGTCGAGGTAGGTCAAGGGCACGCCGCCGTAGATCTCCGAGGCCAGAATGGGGAAATCGCCCCGGAGCGACTCGACATCCCACGGTAATTCATCCGCCGTCGTCATCGACATAAGTCCGCTAAACTCCGCACGATCGTTTCCGGGCCGTCGCCGCAACGCCCTCTTCCTCCACACGTTCGCCCACGCTACTTTAGGAGCACTGACCGCTTCAGACAAGGTTCCGCGGATGGCTCCAATCGTACAGAACCTGTTTGCCGACGTGCCCGGCCCGCTGCCGGAGGAGCGATTCGACGAGTTGATTCGCGGCGGCCACTTTCGCCTGGAACGGATCATCTCGACGGGCCACGCCACAACCGCGGGCCAGTGGTACGACCAGGACCGCGATGAATGGGTTTTGGTGTTGCGCGGCCGCGCCCAGCTGCGATTCGAGGATGAAGCCGAACTCGTCCGCCTCCAGTCGGGCGACTGCGTGCTGATCCCCGCCCACTGTCGGCACCGGGTCGAATGGACCGATCCCCGCCAGCCCACGCTGTGGCTGGCACTGCACTTTGACGGCGCCAGCCGCAACCCGTAGTCGCGCCGCCCGCCGCGTCACGCCAGGATCTCCCGTTTCTGCCGGACGTAATCCCAGACCACACAGCGGTCGAGGTCGCAGCCCGCGGTAAAGAACACGCGGCCCTTGGTCGATTCGGCCAGTCGATAAGCGAACCGGATATCCTCTTCGGATTGCGACCAGCTGGGCACCAGGAAGAGATTGATCGTGATGCCTTCGCGCTGGCACAGTCGGCCTTCGCGAAGTGTGGCTTCCTCGGTCAGCCGGTCCGGCGGATACAGCAGGTACAGCCAGGGACCGTCGAAGTGCGCCGTCGGCAGGCCGTCGGTGATCAAGATGATTTGCCGATTGGGGGTGTCCTGGGCCGTCAGGAACCGGCGGGCCAACAGCAGGCTGTGCTGGATGTTCGTGAAATGCGGCGGGATCTGCAACTCGCTGATATCGTCCCGGCTCATGTCGACGCGAAATCGCACGATCGGGTCGAAGATCGTCACCGGCTTGGGCAGCAGGTCGATGATCTCGCCGCCGGGACACGGCTTGGCAAAAGTGTACATCTCGATGAAATGCAGGTAATCGCCGGGATACTCGCTGCGGATCAGGCCGTTCAGCGCCAAGCCCATCCGTTTGACGTTGATGTACTGCCCGTCGTACCGCATCGATCCGCTCATATCCATCACCACGACCGTGGCGCATTTCGGCGTGTTGCGCGTGCGGTGCACCACGATGTCCTCCGTTTTCAGCCGCACCGGCAGCCCGGCTCCGTCCCGCAACATGGCGTTGATCATCGACTGGGGGATGTCCATGTGCGTGATCGAATCGCCGAATTCGTAGGGCTTGGTCAGCTGCTGCTCGACTGCCCCTTCGCCCAGGACGGGCCCTTGATGCCGGCCGGTGCGGGACGGCTCCAGTTCGCTGAAGATGCGTTCCAGGAGGCGGCCCTGGAACAGTTTGTAGGCTTGCGGGGTCAGCCGGTAAACGCCGTCCTCCCTGGTCAATCCCTGCCGCTCGGCCAGCTCGCGCAGGTGGTCCTCGACCATCTGCTGCAATTCGTGCAGCCGTTCCAGATCGCCCGGCTCGGCGAACTCGGCCAGCATCTCCATGTCGATCACCGCAATCTGCGCGGTCTGGCGAGCCTGCTCCAGCTGCTTCAGCAGTTGGTCGATCTGCTCCAGTTCCTCTTTGAGCTGCAGCGCTTCGGGCACCGACAGCGGCACGCGGCCGGTGAACTCGTACTCGGCGGCCAGTTCGTCCACCTGGTACTTTTCGCCCAGCCGTTCCATCAGCGGCAGCAGTCCGCGGGCGAACGGCGAGCGGTCGTCGCCCGCCGCGTACCACAGGCGTTCCAGGTCGTACAGCTGCTCTTCCCGCACGGCCCGCACGAAGCGTTCCCGTAGCTTGGCGGGCGGCTGCAGCGGCACGGCGATCTGGCGATAAGCGCGAGCGGCGGTCTGCTGGACCGTGTCCGTTTCGTACTTGGCCAGGATCTTCCGTTGACGTTCCAGCAGCAGGGCGATCAGCGCATCGATACTGGGACCGAGTCCTGCGATCTGGCCGGGGTCCAGTCGCACCGCACGGGCCAACTCGTCGTCGGTCAACTCGCGCATGCCGCCGAAAGCCAGCAGATGCTCGAACGCTCCAGACACCATGTCGGGCGGCGGCTGCGTGGGGCTGGGAAACCGCCGAGGGTCGTATTTCTGGTACGTGTGAATCACGCCCCCGATCCGCTGAGGCCCCGCCATAAAGTTGATCCCTTCGTCTGCTTCTCGACCGCCAGCGGCACGGGTTCTACGATCCGTACAAGGCGCCGGACGTCTTCGCCGGCCGGGTCTTGGGGGGAACCGAACCTGCTGGCCCAGGCCTCCCGCTCCCGTTAACATCATAGGCGGCAGCCCTGCCGCGGCCAACCGTGTGCCGGAGCCGCCCAGGTCGGGGCGGTTGCTGACCGAGGCGGCAGGTCCTAACATAGAGGCGGACGAAACCATGAACGAATCGAGCATTGTCGTCTGCGAAAAGACAGGCAAGTGGGCCGCGGCGATCCGCCGTGTGCTGCGGCCGGCCTGCGGGGTGTGCGAAACCAGAAGCTGGCCAGCCTGCTTGCGGGAACTGCAAATCCGGACCACGGCGCTGGCGGCCGTGGAGGTGCTGCCGGAAAGTGCGGAGTCGGTCTGTCGGCGTTTGGCGGAGTTCCACGGGCGATTTCGGCCGTGGCACGTTATCCTCCTGGCGGATCGGAGCCTGCAGGGCGTCGAATGGCTGCTGCGAGAGGCCGGGGCAGCGCACGTGTTGTTTGCGCCGCGCGACATCGTCCGCCTGCGGCCGGTGTGGGAGCGGTTCTTGGCACAGATCCCTCCGTCGCACGCGACGTTTCGCGAACACGTCCGGTCGCAACTGCCGTGGGCCAGGCAGGCGTCCGGGGACGAGTGGACACAGGCGTGAGGTGGTAGGGTTGACCTGAAACGAAACTGCGGCACTGCCGCGTAAGAGAGGAATTGAGTCATGGCGAACGGTCAGATGGACGCGGCGGCGGTACAGGCTGCCTTGGCGGAAGTGAAGGATCCTGAAAGCGGTCGCAGCTTGACCAAACTGGATCAAGTGAAGAATGTGCAAGTGCAGGACGGCAAACTGTCGCTGGAGCTGTCGCTGACTACCTGGTCGGCGCCCCTGTGGCGGGACGTCCTGGAGTCCGTACAAGAAAAACTGCGGGCGACGTTCCCTCAGCTGGCTTCGCTGGACATCCGGCAATCGGTTCAAGAGCGTCCCGCTCCCAAACGGGGCGAGGTCGGGCTGACGGCAAAGAGCGTCATCGCGGTCGGCTCCGGCAAGGGCGGCGTGGGCAAGAGCACCATTGCCGCCACGCTGGCCTTCGGCCTGAAGCGGGCTGGGTGCAAGGTGGGGTTGATGGACGCCGACGTGTACGGCCCCAGCATCCCGCACCTGCTGGGCCTCAGCGGCCGGCCGACCATCGAGAACGAGCGGATCCAGCCGATCGCAAAGGACGGCATGCCGGTGATGTCGATGGGACTGCTGGTGCCCAAAGAGGAAGCGGTCATTTGGCGAGGCCCCATGCTGCACGGGGCCGTGACGCAATTCCTTCGCGATACCAACTGGGGCGATCTGGACTATCTGATCATCGACATGCCTCCAGGCACCGGCGATATCGCGTTGTCGCTGTCGCAGTTGCTGCCGCTGACCGGGGCGGTCGTCGTCTGCACGCCGCAGGATGTCGCCCTGCTGGACGCGGTCAAGGCGATCGCCATGTTCCGCAAAGTGCGGATCCGGGTCCTGGGCGTGATCGAGAACATGAGCGGCTTCGTCTGTCCAGGCTGCGGCCAACGGCATGACATTTTCGGCAGCGGCGGGGCGCGTCAGCGGGCCGAGGAGCTGGGCGTGCCGTTCCTGGGCGACGTGCCGATCCAGCTGAAGATCCGTGAGTATGGCGACGAGGGGCGGACCGAGGCGAACTTTGCCGAACCGGCCATCGGCGCCTGCCTGGAAGGCATCTGCTACCGGCTGGTGAAGGCGCTCGCCGAGTCGGCTGCGGCCGCACCGCCACAGCCTCAACTGCCGGTGCTCGGCTAAGCCGCCGCGCAAAAACTTAGGGCCGCCCCAACGAATTGTTGAGACGGCCCTTTCTCGTTGTTATCGGTGGGTCCAATGAGCGGGCGCGGGCGGTCAGCGAACCGTCGCCCGCGGCAGCCGTTCATCGAACGGTTGCCCGCGGCAGGCTACTTCTTCTTCGCCGGGGCCTTCTTGGCCGGCGCCTTCTTGGCCGGGGCCTTCTTGGCGGGCGCCTTCTTCGCGGCTGCTTTCTTCGGTGCAGCTTTCTTCGTGGCCACTACACGTCCTCCGTAAAACAAGGTTCCGGCGAGTTCCGTCCCGATGGCATCCAGGTTGCCCCGAGCCGACGAGTCCCACTCGCCAACTGCTTGACTGCCACTGACTCGTTGCCGAGTTGTCTGCCTCTGTCCTCATCCCAAATGAAGCCAGCACAAACACGCGTGGCACGTAATCTCCATATCTCATGCTAGCTAATGTTTTACGCATCGCCCAAAATAATGCAACATGTTTTCGACATGTTTTCCACAAAAAGAGAAGATTTTTCTCGGCGTCAGTACAGCGAGATCGCGCTGCCGCTGCGCAGGACACACGCCGGCTGAGCGCGGCGCTGCGCGATGCCGAACAGCCGGCGCGACTGCGGCCGCTGACGGCGCAGTTGCCACCAGCGCCCCCACGAACCGCGCGCAGCGTGCACCGTCGCGCCCTCGGCAACGCCCGACAGGATCTCCCGCCACGCCGAGGACCACACGGCGCGCCGCAGGTGGATCGGGTCCAGTCCGTACCAGTCGCGCCGCGGCGTTCGCACGACGGCGCGATACTGCGCCGCCAACTCGATGACGCGCGCGTTCACTTCGCGCACTCGCTGCAAGGCCTCCTCAAACGTCACTCGCGATCCTGGAAACAGCAGCGTGCGGACGAGCCGGTACTGCCACGGCGTGACCGACGCCAGACGAGCCAGCGGAAGCTCCGTGACGACGATCCGCTCACACCTCTCGCGCAGCCGCTCCAGACACTGCTCGACCCACTCGGCGATCTGCCCGGCGCTGGCGCCGTAGAGAATGTCGTTGCCGATGTCGGTCACCAACGCCGCCGTCGGCAGCGCGGGACGCTGCAGCAAGTCGTCCCACAGCCCGCACTGGAGAATCCCCGGCAGCGACCGTCCCAACACGCAACTGGTCCGACCGTACGACCGCCCGTGCCCGCACGCGGCCAACACGTCCAGCGGCGATTCCCAGATCAACTCGGCCGTCTCGACAATCGTCGAGATCGCCCGCACCACATTGCTGGCCCCCAGAACGACGACGCGCCGCGACACATTCGAAATCGCCGTCGCCACGGGACTGGAAGCCGGATCGAACGCAGACGCCATCTCCCAGCCTCACCACATCCTGCCGCGCAAGTTCTGAATTGCCATGAAGTTAGAAAATGCCAGAAAGCCGAACAGGATTCCCAGGAAACGGTCGTGCAAGACGCTGAATCCGAAGACCGCGACCGCCGCGCCGACGAAGACCGACAGCCACAGGGATTTGACCACGCCCTCCCACGGGTCGCCGGCCACCAGCACTTCCCGCGCGATCTGGCCACCGTCCAACGGATACACGGGCACCAGATTCATCAGGCCCCAGAAGATGTTCACCCAAAGCAGGCTGCGGACCACGTGGTACCAGTTTTCGTTAACGGTCTCCGGCAGGGTGACAAGTGGCACCGGAATGACGCCGTAGGCCAAGTGGAACCGCACGAAGCCGCCGGCCGCAAAGACGAGTGCCACGACCAAACCGGCCAGCAGGAAACCCGCGCCGGGACCAGCGGCCGAGATCAGAATCTGTGACAGCGGGCCGCGCGCCCGCCTCCCAGAACGCACTTGCCACGGCGAGGAATCCGGAATCGCCAGTCCGCCCATCATGTACAGGACGATGCGCGCGTCCTGGCCGAAGTGCCGCATCGTCAACGCATGCCCTAACTCGTGTACCAGGATCGACACGAAGACGGCGGCCGCGCCGATCAGCAGCGTCAACCGCTCGCCGAAGCCGGAGCCAATCAGAAACGCCACCAGCCAGAACAGCGGATGGACGCGCACGGGAATGCCCGCGATGCGAAAGTGTAAGTCGAATTGAGTTGGCGCGGGCTCACCGGCAAACACGGCGTCGGTTCCTTATCGCGTGGCAGTACCCGGCCTCGTTCCGGGCAACCGGGACCGTTGGTCAGCACGAATTCTAGCAGGATCGCGTCGCGGAGCCAACTTCTTTCGTCAGGGGCGAATCGTCATTCGCCCTGGCGGTCTTGCCGCACACTCGTGCCGACCGAATCCGCTGGCAGCGGCGAACCGGCGGGACGTTCGGCTGCGGCTGCCGCTCGCGCGCCCAGTCGTTCGAGCACGGCGGCTTGCCACGTCAAGACCAACACGATCGTCGCCGCCGCCGCGAACGACACGGGGCCAGCCGAATCATTGGGCCAGAAAGGCAGCCCGTCCAGCCAGCGCCACAGGCAGATCTGAAGGAACGTCGCCAGACACACGGACGCCAACAGCGGCGCCGCGCGGCGCGTCGGCGCGACGCCCAGGGCCAACGCCCGCAAAAACCTCGCAGCGGCGGCCAACAATCCGATGGAGGCGGCTGCCGACCAACCCAAACAGACGCCGACCAGTCCCAAGCCGGCCAACGCATCGCTCAGTCCCGCCCACGCCCTGTCGGGCGGCGGATGCTCCGGCTGCGGTCGCCAACTTGCGGCGTCGCGTCCCGCCAGGCGGGCTCCGGCTCCGGCAATCAGTCCCAGCAACAAGCCGCCGCCGAGACCGGCCAAGGCTCGACCGCCAGACAGCCCAATCTGTGTCCAGGCCTGGCCGTTCCCATCGCTCAACGGCCACGGACTGCCTCCCTGCACCGGCGTCCAGACCGTCCACAGCAGGCCGGCAGCAAACGCCAGGGCGGTATAGCCCCGCGGCACGGCGTATCCATCATGCCGGATCAGCGCCCAACTCAGAAGCACGCACACCAGGCCGCTGTGCAAGGCGCACGTGCCGATCAGATCCCAGCGGGGATGACTCACCAACCAACTGACACTCAGCCCCGCAAACGTCCGCTCGCCCGGACCGGGCAAATTCAGTCCCGCAAACAGGATTTCCAGCATGCTCAGGATCAGCACCACCAGCCCGACGGCCAGTTCGACCAGCGGGTAGCGCGGCGAGATCGGCAACCGGCACGTGCGGCAACGGCCGCGCAGCGCCAGCCAGCCGAAGACGGGCACGTTGTCCCGCGCCGGAATCCGGACGCAGCACGACGGACAGTGGGACGAACCCCACAAGGACATCCCGCGCGGAACGCGATAAATGACGACGTTCAGGAAACTGCCGATGCACGACCCGAAGACGAACAGCCAGGCGAAGATCAGGAACTCGAACAGCCGGATGGGAATTTGCTCGCCAATCGGCACCAGGAACACGTCGGGCCGCCGGGCGCCCTCGCGGGCCGGCGCCGTCAGGCTCGCCGCCAATGGCCAACCGACGACATAGAGGAGCAGCAACACGACCACGGCCAGCACGGCGATCAGCAACGGCCAAGGATATCGTTTTCGTCGGGGCATGTCGATATTCTGAGCGGTGTGCGGCATTCCGGCAAGGCACGCGCGGAATTCCTCCAGCGCTGCCAAAGCGACCCTTCGCGAACCCCTGTTCAGCTTCCCGAATCAGCCGCCGACGGCGTGGTGGAGACAGCTTGCGGCGCAGAATTCACCGGCCAGGATGCCCGGTCCTGGCTCGCGTACACACCGATTTTGTCGAAAGGAATGGGTTGGAAGCCGAGCTGCCGGGCCGGCGAGTCCTCCGCCAGGCGGAAATCGGTCGGCACCGGCCCCACAAACCGCGGGTCCACGTCGATCAAATTGTCCTCGAATTTGACCCCCGGCAACGCCTTCGGCTCGGTCCAGCCCCACGGGCCGCCCCAGCAGATATTGCGGGCCATGACATTGCCCTTGGGGGCCAACGGTTCGTCCTCCAGGATGTTCAGCAGTTCCGGATACTTGACCGACCACGGCGGCTGTTTGTAGTTCAAGTCGATCAGTTCCTTGGTCGCGAACACGCCGACACCCTTGGCCCAGCCCAGTCCCCGCGCGTCGATGCTGAAGGCGCGGTTGCACTTGAGGAACATGTTGTTCGTCATCCGGTTGTCGCGTCCGCCGCCGATCAGGATGGCGGTGGCGACGTCGTAGAAGATGTTGCTGGAAATGTCGGCCGACGAAAAGCAGTCGTCCAAGTACACGCCCAGGCAGCCTTTGCCTTCGAAGCCGTGGATGTGGTGCAGGTAGTTGAAGCGGATCTTGTGGCCGCGCATGGACCAAGTCTCGTCGGGCGGCGACGTGTAGATCGCGCCGGCGTCGTTGGATTGGAAGACCGCCGTGTGGATCTCGTTGTATTCGATCGTCTGGTCGTTGCCGGTGAAGCCGATGGCGATGTGGGGCACCTGGTGAATCAGGTTGTGCGTGGCGCGGTTGCCGACGCCAAAGACCGTGATTCCTTGCTGGTACACCGGGTCCCAGCGGGCGGTGTGGTGGATGTGGTTGTTGTCGGCGAAATGTCCGGCCGCGGTCAGCGTCTTGCGGTCGCCGCCTTCCAGGTGGATGCCGCCCTGGCCCATCTGGTACACATCGCAGCCGACGACGCCGTGCTGGGCGCCGCCGTAGACCTTGACCGCCCAGTTGCCCAGGTTGCGGATCGTACAGGCGATCACGCGCACGCCGGCGCCGCCCTGGACGACGAAGGCGCTGCCGCGTCCGCTTTCGATCAGCAGGCCGCGGAAGGTCACGTGCGAGACGTCGTTCAGGCGGATCAGGTCGCGCACGACCGACACGACCGCCCGGCCCTCGGACAGCGCGGCAGGCGGCCAGAAGTAGAGGATGCCGCGGTCGCGGTCCAGATACCATTCGCCGGGTCGGTCAAGTTCCGGCAGCACGTTTTCGGCGTAGAACCACCGCCCCGCTCGAAGACGGAAGGTGCGTCCCGGCGAGGGCCCCAGACTGACGGTGCGCGCCGCCGCGTCCACGCTGGCCAGCGGAATCCGCAGGTCGGCCCAGTCCCAGACCCAGAATCCGTGCAGCCAGATGTCCCGCTCGCCAACCCACCGTCCCGGACGCGGATCGTCGCAAATGAATTTGCCCTCCGCCGTCGTGACGTCGCCCGTCTGCGGCTTTCCGTCCGCGTCCAAAACGCTGGCCATGCGCAGGTATCCTGAGTTCGGATAGCGGGCCAGCGTCATGGGCTGATCCTGAAAAAACAGTTCCAAGCCGGGGTCCGATTGGTAGGTCTTGGCGTCGTGGATGCCTTGCAGATCGGTGATGCCGAGCGCCTTGAGGTCTGCCTGAAGCACCTGATCGCAAGCGGCGGGGTCCAACCGCTTCCGGACCGCCGGATCAGAGACGGCCTGCCAAGCACTCACGGCGCGGCCGCCAGAAATCCTGACCACTTCGCCGGGCCGAGCCCGATACACGACCGGAGCCTTCGCGGCGCCGCTGTCCTGGCCCGACAACTCGAAGGGCCGCGCCAACTCGTACGTCCCGCCGCGCACTTCGACGGTGATCCCGCCGGCAGGCAGCGGCCCGCCAGCCTTGATCTTCCGGATTTCGTCCCGCGCACGCTCCAGCGTCGCGAACGGCTGGTCCTCCGTGCCGGGATTGGCGTCGCTGCCCGTGCCGGCGACAAACAGGTGGGCGGCCAGCGCCCCGCGGCAGGCGAGCGTCAGGATGCCGACAATCAATATCCAGCTGCGCTTTGTCATGGTTTCCTTGGCCTCCCAGTCTACCAGTTCCGCCAAACGGACACGGGCGGCCAACGGGCGCGCGTGCCTTGGATTTCGATGGCCGCATTGTGGCGTCCGCGTCTGGGGGACGCAACATGGCAGGCGGATTCGACCACAGCGGCGCGACTTGCGGCCGCCTGGGACGTTTCCCGTTGCGGCCAAGACGGAAAGGCATCCGCCATGCCTGGATTGACTTGCCTGGCGGCAGGCGGCATTCTGGTATCGTTCCGCTAACCAGGAGGCCACGTATGAACGCTCGCGTATCCCGGCATGGGCCGGCTGTCTTGGTGTTGCTGTTGATCGCCCCGCTGCTCCAGGCCGAAGACAAACCGGCTGCGAAACGACCGGAGACTCCGGCCGCCAGGCAGGCGGAACCGGAACCGTGGCTCAAGCCCGATCCGGCGGCGCTGAAACGCTGGCAGGACATGCGGTTTGGCATGTTCATCCACTGGGGACCGGTCAGCCTGACCGGGCACGAGATCGGCTGGTCTCGCGGCGCCCAGACGCCGATCGAGGTGTACGACAACCTGTACAAGAAGTTCAACCCGACGAAGTTCGATGCCGACGAGTGGGTGGCCGTCGCGAAGGCTGCCGGCATGAAGTACATGGTGCTGACGACCAAGCACCACGACGGCTTCTGTCTGTGGGATACGAAGCAGACCGACTACAACATCATGAAGTCGCCCTTCGCCCGCGACGTGACGAAGGAACTCGCCGAGGCCTGCCGGCGCGGCGGCATTGCCTTCGGCACCTACCACTCCGTTTGCGACTGGCACCATCCCGACTTTCCGCTGACCAGTCCCGGCGGCAAGGTCCGGCGCGAGAAGTCGGACATCGCCGCCTACCGCCGTTACCTGCGGGCCCAGGTCACCGAACTGATCACCAACTACGGCCCGTTCCACTCGATGTGGTTCGACGTGCCCCAGGAGTTCGATCGCACGGAGGGCTCCGAGAACGTCCGCCTGTGCCGCACGCTGCAGCCCGACATCCTGGTGAACAACCGCGCGGGCGGCGGCGTCGGCGACTACGGCACGCCCGAACAGCGCGTCGGCGGCTTTGACCTCCAGCGGCCGTGGGAGACCTGCATGACGATCTGCCGGCAATGGTCCTGGAAACCGGACGACAAAATGAAGACGCTGCCCGAGTGCCTGCAGACGCTCATTCGCACCGCGGGCGGCGACGGCAATCTGCTGTTCAACGTGGGACCCATGCCCACGGGCGAGATCGAACCGCGGCAGGTCGAACGGCTGAAAGAAATGGGGGCGTGGCTGGCCAAACATGGCGAGAGCATCTACGGCACGCGCGGCGGCCCTTTCAAGCCGGCCAAACACGTGGTCGCGACCCGCCAGGACAAGACGATCTACGCGCATGTTCTCGCCTGGCCCGAGGACGTGCTGACGCTTCCCGCGCTGCCGGCCAGAATCGTCACCAGTCGCGTGCTCACCGGCGGACAGGCAACCGTCAAGCAAACGGAAGCCGGCATCGAAATCGCCGTGCCCAAGTCCGACCGGCAGGAGATCGACACGATCGTCGCGCTGGAACTCGACCAGCCCGCCATCGGCCTCGCCCCCATCGCCGTCTCCAGCCTCGGCCAATCGCTGACCGAAGGCAGGAAGGCCACTGCGTCCAACGTCTATCAGAAGAACCACCACTACGCCGGCGCGATGGCGGTGGACGGCGACGACCAGACGCGCTGGGCCACCGACGCCGGCACCGGCCCGTGCTCGCTGGAAGTGGACCTGGGCAAGCCCGAGACGTTCGACCGGGCCCGGATCAGCGAGTGCGTGGAATTCGGGGTGCGCGTAAAAGCCTTCGAACTGCAGTACAAAGACGGCGAAGACTGGAAGACCTTCCACAGCGGCCAGGCCATCGGCGAGAACCGCGAAGTGAAGTTCGATCCGGTCACCGCCCGCGTCGTCCGCCTGAACATCACGGAGGGCCAGGGCGGCCCGACGATCTTCGAGTTCCAGCTGTTCGCCCCAGCCGCGCGCAAGACACCGTAGGCGTCTCGCTCCGCGACACGAATTTCCGCCCGCGCAGCGAGCGGCCTACGATCGAGCGAGGAGCCAAACCCATGAACTCGTTCCGTGTCACGGGTCTGTTGTTGTCATCGCTGCTGGCGGCGAGCCTACCGGCCGCCGCTTGCCTTTCTGCGCAAGCGGGCGCTCCTGGATGCTCATCGGCTTCGCCTGTTGCCTCCGTATCGCGAACACCTCTCGCAGGCGTTCGCGCGGTTCTTCATGCGCGTGGGCCTGCCGGTTGACATTCCGCCAATTCAGTAAGCGTCCGCGGGTCGAGCTTACGAAACTTTGTCCTCAATCCATCCGGTCAGTCCGGCATTGGCAGCAAGGTCTGCGAGTCGTTCTGGTGGGACTAGTTCGACGTGCTTTGGGATCTTCGTTGCGTTTGTGATACTCGTATCGGGGGTGTGGACGACGAAAAAGACTCGGCGGTACTCGTGTCGTGAGAATTGCTCGGCGGTTGAAAGTACATCCGACAATCCGGCACACGATTTTACCTGGACGACGTAGCGATCGCCCATTATGGGCTCGACCAGTTCCAGATCCAACCCCTTCGCATGCTGGCCGAGGACGCTGACGCGAATCCAGCCCGCTGCGCGAAAGACCAGATCGACCAGTGTTTCAAAGTCTTTCCAGTGAAGCTCTTTGATGGCTTCGGCCAGGTGCTGTGCCAGCGTGGCACGGCAGTCTCGTATGGATGCAGCAAATTGGCTCTGTGTGCCGTTCAAGGTGCGTAGCAGCAGATCTGGATAGTGTTCTGGTGAAACGTCACCCACAGGTCATCGAAGTCAGATTCTACGATTCGTCGCAAAGCGTTGAGGTCAGCTGTAACGACTCCCACGGGCTTCCCCTTCAACTCCCTTCGGATTTGCCGGTGGATAGTTTTCCCGTTCCCCGCGTTGATGTCCTCGATTGTGGTCTCACGCCACCCGAGACGGAGTTTACCCGTTTCGATTGCGTTCTCCTCCCACATCCCACCACGTCCAAGCTTGATGTAGTAGGCATTCCTGAACGTAATCTCAGCCATTCACCTGCTCCTTCCGTTCTCCGAAGCCCAGGTTCAGCCTCCTTCGAACCCGGCGTTCGTGAACTTCCGCATCCAGCAGCAGCGTGCAACCAAGCCGAAAGTGTACATGCCCGCCGGTCTCTTCTACAAGTAGCGGGTATCGCCGACGAACTCGAGCCCGAATACATGACCGAGGAGCCCCTCCCGCCGCTCGCCAATCCCCACGGCTTGCCCGTGGGATGGTTACGCTCGGCGCTACTCCCCGCCACCTCCGCCGCCTCTCCCGAATGCCCCCGGCTTGTCCGTGGGATCGTGCGGTTCCTGGTCGGCGCGTCCGACTGTAGCGACGAACGTGAGGCTCCCACGGGCGAGCCGTGGGCATCCCCGCGGCTTCGCCTATCCTTGCGGCAGCGGATCAAGACCGAAACCATCGGGATTCCCGAAGTTGCCGTAGTTGAAGCGGCGGAGGAAGTTGAAACACGCAATGCCGTCAGAGCCACGCGGGACGCTCGATACCCCGACCACGGGCACCGAGTCGTCGAACGACAAGGCGGGAATGCGCACGTCCACGAGATAAACGGGGAACGATCCGCGGTATGCGCCGCTCAGACGGACCTCATGAATCGGGATCCCACCGCACTGGAGGCAATCGTCCTCGTCGAGTATCAGCTCGAACACATCACGGCGCGAACCGGCACCGGTGTCGGCAACCAGATGGCGCGAAAGACCGGCACCGCCTGCCGCGAGGGCCAGCACGATTTCCAGGATGGGCCGATCGGCGTACAGTGACCACTCGGCAAGGGGCATTAGGGGACGCTCCAAACCTCATGGACTGCATCGTAATCGGCGCTGGCCTCGATACAGCAGCACTTGCCCGGATCGGGCTCCACTTGCCGCAATCGCCGGGAGACCTCGCGCCAGCTGTCGGCCACCGCCACCACATGGCCATTGGCGATGCCCACGAACTTGCCGGCGTACGGCGAATGCGGATCTCGCCGAGCCTCCGCGTTGATCCGCTCGGCTAATTCCCGATTACTTGCTGGGACAGACGCAATCATGGACACGATCGACTCCCGAACTCGAATAACGGAAGTTTCCTTCTGCATTCATTCTACCAGCCGGAACAGCACCGGCTAGCCTGCCGAGGCGGCGCACGCCGTCTCGATCTTTTCGCAGATTTCGACCAGGGCCTTGTTCCGCTTGGCGACGGATCAGAATTCCACTCCCGCGCAGCCCTGCTGCTCACGCCGCGAGCAGTTCGGTACACCGGCAGGACAAGAGGGGTAATCCGCTGTAACAACAGGATTGAACGGAGGACGCTTGGATGAGGTCGAACTCGCTTACTGCATGGCAACGGCATTGGTTCGCCGGCCTAGTCCTGAGCTTTGCCTTCATGCTGGCTCCGCCGATGGCGGCCGGAGCGGCCGATCCCACTGCTGCGCTTTGGTTTGACAGGCCGGCGCGGACGTTCCAACAGTCGCTGCCGCTGGGCAATGGGCGAATTGGGGCGATGGTGTTCGCGGGAGAATGAGTCGCCGGTGTTGCCCGGCAGAAGGCCGGCAGGTTACAATGCCGCGGTGGACGACGACACTGACGAGAGGTTCGATGTGAAGTTTCACGCCGCGGGTCACGGGACGATCGGCAGACCTGCCAGCGTAGCCGTGATGAGTCCTGTCATCGTCATCCTGACCGCGTTGGGAATTGGCTGCCATCGTGCGACATCGCCCCCGCCCCGTTCGGTAGCGGCCGAAACCGCTTTGCCTGCGACGTTCTCGGTCCAGCCGCGGCCGGCTGACGACTCGCTGACGGGCCGCGAGTTGTATCTGAACCACTGCGGCCCCTGTCACGGAGCCGACGGCGGCGGCCGAGGCGAGGGCGCGCGGTCCCTGTTTCCCAGACCGCACAATTTCCGCTCCAGCAAGTTCCGTCTGGTGAGCACCGTCAACGGCGTGCCCTCGCGAGCGGATCTGGGCGCGGTCCTGGTCCGCGGAGTGCCGGGCGCGTCGATGCCGTCGTTTCGGCCGTTTGCCGAGGCGACGCGAGGCAGGTTGATCGACGAGGTGTTGCGGTTGCGCCGTGAGGGCCTGCAAGCGGCCCTGGCCTTCAAGCTCGGGGACGCGCACCAGGAGGACGAGATTGCCACGGAAGAACTGCGCGAAATCCTGGACCTGCAACTGACCCCAGGTGCGCCCGTGGCCGTTCCGAAATGGGGACCGGCGACGGAAGCGCTGGTCCGCCGCGGCGGGGAGATCTACATCCAACAGCAGTGCGCCCGGTGCCACGGTCCCGACGGGCGCGGCGACACCGGGCTGTATTTGGCAAACGAAGAAGGCTACCCCACGCGCCCGCGGAATCTGGTGTGGGAGGAATTCAAAGGCGGCACCGACCCGCCATCCATCTTCGTGCGCATCCGGCTGGGCCTGCCCGGCACGCCCATGGTCGCCAACCCGAACCTCAGCGAGCAGGAATTAGCCGCCCTGGTCCACCACGTCCGCTCGCTGGCCCGCGAACCCAAGTGGCCGTTGACGAACTACCAGCGGGCCAAACTCGTGCTGGACCGCGGTTTTCTCTCGCCGGGGCATCCGGAGTGAAGCCTGACGGCGTTCATCGGCCCAGGATCCGGTCCATCTCCGCGGAGATTTCCGCCAGGCGCTGGCGGTCGCCGCCGCGGACCTCGGCGGTGGCCCAGCCCTGGAAGCCGATCTTGGCCAGTTCCTCGCGGACGCGGTTCCACTGGATGTCGCCCTCGCCCATGGGGAAATCGAAGCCCTTGCCCATCCCTTGGCTCATGGCCGTTTTCAGGCTGTACTCCTTGACGTGGATCTTGCCGATCCGCTTGCCGAGGACTTCGATCCACTGCTGGGGCACGCCCCAGCGCATGCAGTTGCCCACATCGAAATAGGCTTGCACGAAGGGACTGTTCAGTTCGTCGATATAGCGGGCCGTCGTCAGCGGCTCGATCAGGAACGTGGCCCAGACGTTTTCGATCAGGAGCGGAATGCGGAGTTTTTCGGCGTGCGGGGCCGCCTCGCGGAGCAACGCCTGGGAACGGCGGTAGTTTTCCAGGTACGAACCCTGGGGATCGGTCCGCACGACGTGCAGCACCGACGTGGCCCCGTAGATGGCGGCTTCGTCGAGGATCGCTTTCAGATCCGTGTTGCTGGCGCCCGACACGCCGTGGACCGGAATCCCGATCTTCTCGCTGGCGCGGGCCACGTCCTTGGGTTCCGGCGAGCCCGGCCGGAGCAGCCGGCTGTTGATCTCCACGCCTTCGAATCCGACGTCCTTCGCCAAGCGGAACTTGTCTTCCAGCGAGAGTTCCTCCCGGATCATCTCCCAGCCCACAGCCTTCTTGATGCGGCCCCCCGACTCGGCCGCCCGGACTGGCCGCGCGGGACTGGCCTGGGACGAGATGACGGCGCCCGTCACCGCGAGTCCGCCCAGTTGCAGGAAATGACGACGATCGATCGATGGTTTCATGGCTGGAGCCCTTTCTGGAGCAAAACGTGATGCGAGGTGAATCGTTGTTGAGGAAACGGTTTCGCTTGTCCGCCGAGCGGACAGGTGGGAGACACTACTATCGCAGGCCACGTGCGGCCTTGCCAGAGGTGACGGCCGGAGGATCGAATCGTGTCGGTCTTCCCGCGGAATCCGCCGGCGGCGTTTGCCGCAGACTCCGCGGAGCGCGCCCCGGGCGGACTTTGCGCCTTGTTCGCCGGGCAGTTTTACAGCGCCAGAATCTTGTCCATCTCCGCGGAGATCTCCGCCAGACGCTGGCGGTCGCCCCCGCGAACTTCGGCAGTAGCCCAGCCATGGAAGCCGATCTTGGCCAGTTCCTCTCGGACCCGCTGCCAGTCGATGTCGCCCTGACCCATCGGGAAATCGAAGCCCTTGCCCATCCCTTGGCTCATGGCCGTCTTCAGGCTGTACTCCTTGACGTGGATCTTGCCGATTCGCTTGCCGAGGACCTCGATCCAGTGCTGCGGCAGTCCCCAGCGCATGACGTTGCCCACGTCGAAGTACGCTTGCACGTAGGGACTGTCCAACTCGTCGATAAAGCGGGCCATCAGCAGCGGTTCGATCAGGAACGTGGCCCACACGTTCTCGATCAGGATCGCAATGCGCTTTTTCTCGGCGTGGGGAATCGCCTCGCGGAGCGTCTCCTGCGCGCGGCGATAGTTCTCCAGGTACGAGCCGTTGGGATCGGCCCGCACGACGTACAGGATCGACGTCGCGCCGCACAAGGCGGCTTGGTCCAGCGCCGTTGGGAGCCCTCCCTGGCCGACGCCGGACAGGCCGTGGATCGCCACGCCGGTTTTCTCGCTGGCGCGGATCATCTCGCGGAGCTCGATGCCGCTGGCCTTCAGTCCCTGGCTACTGACCTCCACCCCTTGGAAGCCGACGTCCTTCAACAGCCGAAACTTGTCTTCGACCGAGAGTGACTCGCGAATCATGGCCCAGCCGACGGCCTTCTGGAAACGGTCGCCGGCTTCGGCCGCGCGGGCCTGGGGCGCGGAGTTCGCCCGGCTCGATAGCGCAACGCCCGTCACGGCAAGTCCACCGAGTTGCAGAAACTGACGACGCCCAATTTCACATCTCATCACAGGAGCCCTTTCTGGCACAAATCTTGGTGCGGTGTTACAACTAGCGGTTAGCTTTGTTTGGGCAGAGAACACTATCGCAAAACAACCCCGCGCTTTCCAGAGGAGGTCCCCAAATGGCCGCCAACCGCCGCATCCGCATCCCGTGGCATAACTTCCGCGCGCTGGGTCTGGCGGCCGCCGCGCTGATGACGGGCTACGGCTGCGGGGCGCTGGTGCGTGCGGCGGAGCCGTCGCCATCGCCGCCGTTCTATCCGGACAAAATGGAACTCCTCGTCTGGCGCGACGACGCCGGGACCGCGCACCCCGTGCAGGACGCCCAAGCCTGGCAGCAGCGGCGCCAACACGTCCTGGCCAACATGCAGTTGGTGATGGGACCGCTGCCCCAACGCGGCCGCGAAGTGCCGCTGGACGTGCAAGTCGTCGAGACGGAAAAACTGCCCACGCTCACGCGGCAGAAGATCCTGTACACCGCCGGGCCGGGCGACCGCGTGCCCGCCTATCTGCTGATCCCCCACGGACTGCAAGGCCGGACGCCGGCCATGCTGTGCCTGCACGGGACCAGCGGCCCGCGCGGGCGGACGGCGGGCCTGGGCCCCGACTATCCGCGCTATACGCTGGAACTGGCCGAACGGGGCTACGTGACGATCGCTCCTGATTATGTGCTGCTGGGCGAGAACCAGACCGACCCGGCTGCGCTGGGTTACGCCAGCGGCACGATGAAGGGCATCTGGGATCACCTGCGGGCCGTCGATCTGCTCGCGTCGCTCCCCGAAGTCGATCCCGACCGCCTCGGCTGCATCGGGGTTTCGCTGGGCGGCCACAACTCGTTGTTCGTGGCCGCGATGGACCCGCGACTGAAGGTGGTCGTCACCAGTTCCGGATTCGATTCCTTTACCGACTACATGGGCGGCAACCTGACCGGCTGGTGCCAGACGCGTTATATGCCGAGGATCGAAACGGTGTACGGCAAGGACCCCGCAAAACTGCCGTTCGACTTTCCGGAGGTGCTGGCCGCGATCGCCCCGCGGCACCTGTACATTCACGCTCCACAGAGCGACAGCAACTTCCGCCTGGACAGCGTTAAACGCTGCGTCCACGCGGCCGCGGCCGTGTATGCGTTGTTCGACGCGGGCGAACGGCTGGTGGCCGTGTACCCGCCCGGCGGACACGGCTTTCCCAGCGAGGCCCGCGAGGAGGCGTACCGCTTCGTCGACCGGGCGCTGGGAAGGGATGGCAAGAGACCGTAAATCACGAGGACTCAGGCGCCGCTCATCCGGTACGGCAGGCTGAACTGGTGCGCGTCGCGCTGCGGCACCAGCTTTGTGCCGGGACACAACTGGCCGGTGCGGGAGTCGATTGTGAACACGTCGATCCGGTTCTCCGCGGGCAGGAAGCGGCAGATCCGCATCCAGCAATCCCCGCTGCCCGTCGTCGCCATGTAGTCGGACAGGACTTCATGGACCGGCCGGCCGGCGTCGTTTTGCGAGACTTGGCGCAGCGCCTGCGTGCGGCTCTGATCGCCCGACAGGATCAGGAACACGTTGGCGTGTCGGCGAAAGCACTTGTCCCACATCTGCTGCGGCGTGTTGCCCGCCGCGCCGTGGACCTTTTTCCATTGCATACGGCCCTTGGGGGCGGCGAAGTAATCGTCCGGCTTCTTCGGTTGTGCGAGCGGTCCCAGGTTCATGTGCGAGGCCACGATGGCCCGCCGCGACGCGTGTTCGGCCAGCACCTTGTCCGCCCATTGGAGCACCGGGTCGGGGGCGTTGCACTCCAGGTGCAGCATGACGAAATCCAACCCGCCCGCCGAGAACAACTGAAAGCTATTGGCGTTGTTGCCGTACCTGGCGTCGAGTCCGGCGGACGGCGTGCCGCCGTACCAGGGAACGCCGACAAACCGCTCGGCCGGGAAGTGCTTTTGGAACAGCGCCGCGTCGCCGCTGGCCTTCAAGTCGTGGTTCCCCAGCGCGATCGCATAGGGCACGCGCCCGTGCAGGCGGTCCATCGCCTGGCGGGCCACAGCCCACTGCTCCGGCTCGTTGCGGTCGACGATGTCGCCTACGTGGCTGACGAACACGATCCGCTGCGCGTCGAGGTTGTCCACAATCCACTGGGTGTGCGCGTCGAAAATGGCGTTGGTCACCGGCGCGAGACTGAGGGGCGTGGCCTTGGCACCTCGGCCCCGATAAGCCTGCGTGTCGGGGATGACCGCGATGCTGAACGAACCCTCGGAGCTTGGCGGCAGCCGTTCTTCGCCGGACCCTCCCGTGGCGCTGGTGGCGACGAGGGCCGTCAAGAGGAACAACGTGCGACGGATGGCGTGGACCACAAGACCTCCTGCGGCAGAAACTGCCTGCCAACGCTGGCAGGATAAAACCCCCTCGGCCCGGCAAACTCCCCGGCGACCATTTATAATCGTTCCCAAGCGAAGTGGGAAAGGGGCCGAGGTGAAAACGGCGCGCGTGGTGGGGTGGAAGCCGGCCGCGGCCCCACGACTGCCGCCCGCCGCCGGATCGCGCGAGAGCAAGCCGATGCTGGACTTGCCGCAAGCCGGTGCGACGCGGCGGATCCAGGCGGACGTCCAGACGCCGCGTGTTTGCGCGGACCGCCACCACGGGGGCAGCGGACGGCCGGCGGGACGGCGAAACCGCCCGGCCCGGTTCGCGCTTGCCGGAAGCGGTTCCCTCTGTTATTCTCGAACCGGGAGCGAGCGTTCGGCTCGCGTCGTCCGCACCGCGGAACGACGGTCTGACGGAGTCGGCTGAAGACGAGGGAGGAAGCCATGCGGGAACGCAGCGCGGCTTGTTGGGGACTGGCCATACTCGGCATGTTGGGGGCGACGGCGCGAGGCGCAGAGCCGGCTGGCGGCGCGGCCGGCGCGACATCCGCATCCCCGCTGGTCGCCAAGGCCCTGCAGGCGATGGGCGGGGCGGAGGAAATCGTGTTCGCCGTGCGCGCGTTGTACAGCGACGGTCACTACTACGCGAACTTCGGCCACTGGTCGCTTGATCCGAACAAGCTGATGCACGCTCCGGGCGGGGCGAAGTTGTGCAAGCTGAATTTGCGCACGCGGGCGTTGCAGGTGCTGCTGGACGATCCGGAAGGTTCGATCCGCGATCCGTGCGTGGACTACGACGGCGGCACGATTCTCTTCTCGTACCGGCCGGGCAAGACCCGGTATTTCCACCTTTACGAAATCCACGCCGACGGCACGCTCTTGCGGCAACTGACCGACGGCCCGTTCGACGACGTCGAGCCGGCGTACTTGCCCGACGGCGACATCATCTTTCCCTCCTCGCGGTGCAAGCGGTTCGTCGCCTGCTGGTACACGCCCGTGGCCACGCTGCACCGGAGGGACCGGCAGGGCAACATCCGCTGCCTGTCCTCGAACATCGTCCACGAGAACACGCCGGCGGTCCTGCCCGACGGCCGCGTGCTGTACACGCGGTGGGAGTACGTGGACCGCGCCCCGCAGAAGTTCCACGGCCTGTGGAGCATGAACCCGGACGGCACGAACCAGGCGATCGTGTTCGGGAACATGCAGCCGCCCGGCAAGTGGGTGCTGATGATCGACGCCAAGGCGATACCCGGCACGAACCGCATGGTGGCGGTCTTCTCGCCCCAGCACGGCAACCGCGAACATGCGGGCAACATCGTGGTCCTGGGCGCGGAGTCCGGTCCCGACTCGCCCGACCGGCCGCGGCAGATCAGTCCGAAGGTGAAGATGGCCGCCGGCTGGATGGGCGGCCCGGACGGCTTCCGCGATCCCTACCCGCTGTCGCCGCACTGCTTCCTGGTGGCCCAGGACAAGAGCCTGTTGATCCTGGACGACGAAGGGAATCTGGAGGAGGTCTACCGCGCGGAGCAGATGCTGCACGAGCCGTTTTGGATCGCGCCCCGCCCGCGCGAGCGGCTGATCCCGCCGCGCACCGACCCCGCCGCCACGACCGGACGGCTGGTGGTGGCCGACGTGCATCACGGGCGGAGCATGAAAGGCGTCCAGTCCGGCGAGATCAAGCGCCTGCTGGTGCTGGAACAACTGCCCAAGCCGGTCAATTTCAGCGGCGTGCAACAGACGATCAGCGTGAACGGGACGTTTACTTTGAAGCGGATCCTGGGCACGGTGCCCGTGGAAGCCGACGGCTCGGCGTACTTCGAAGCCCCGGCGCTGCGCAGCCTGTACTTCGTGGCCTTGGACGAGCAGGGCCGCACGGTGAAGCGGATGCAGAGCTACTGCTCGGTGCTGCCCGGCGAAACCACCTCGTGCGTGGGCTGTCATGAGAAGCGGGTGGAAACGCCGCGTTCCGCCCACTCGCTGCTGGCCACCACGCGCGCGCCGAGTCCGATCGAGCCGCTGGCAGACGTTCCGGACGTGATCGACTACTCGCGCGACGTGCAGCCGATCTGGGACGAGCACTGCGTGAAATGTCATGGCCCCGACAAGCCCGAGGGACGAGTGCTGCTGACGGGCGATTACAACGATTGGTTTTCGCACAGCTATTTTACGCTCTTCGCCTGGCAACAGGTCAGCGACAGCGAGGGCTATGCGGAAGACGGCAACCGTCCGGCCCGCGGCTTCGGTTCCGCGGCCAGCCCCTTGATGGGCAAGCTCGACGGCAGCCATTACGACGCGAAACTGTCGGACACCCAGCGGCGGGTGGTCCAATTGTGGATCGACACCGGCGCCACCTATCCGGGCACGTACGCCGGCCTGCGGCCCGGCACGCCGCCCTCTCCCGGACACACCCGGCCGGATCCGGAAGACTATCCGATCACGTTCGGCACGGTGCGGACCGCGGCCGGCCCCGGCGGCGGCGAGTCGATCGATGCGATCCTCCAACGCCGCTGCCTGACATGCCATACCAAAGACCTGCCCCTGGGACGCGTGATTCAGAAGAAGCAGGACTACTTGAACGTGCCCAAGCACTACTGCCTGAATCTGTACAACCTGACGACGCCGGCCAAGTCGATGATTCTGCTGGCGCCGCTGGCCCAGGAAGCGGGCGGCTACGGATGGTGCCAGGAGACGCCGGCCGACGGCCAATCCAAACGGCCGGCGCGGGTCTTTGCCGACGTCCACGACCCCGACTACCAATTCATCCTGCGGACCGTCGAGACCGCCAAGACCGAATTGGCGACCCTCAAGCGGTTCGACAGGCCCGATTTCCGCCCCACCCGGCACTACGTCCGCGAAATGGTCCGCTACGGCGTCCTGCCTCCGGACATTGACCGGATGAAAGACCGGATCGACGTCTACCAGACGGACCGGGCTTACTGGCGGTCGCTCTGGTATCAACCGCTCCGGGGAGCCGCCTCGTCGGCCGCCGGCCCCGCGACGGGCGGATAGCTGGCGGCCGCGTCGTTGCGAGGCCGATTGTGCTGCTGGTCCCAATACGGGGAAAGCCGGCGCAAGTTGGCGACGATCTGCGGAAAAACTTCGCCGATCCGGTCCACGTCCGCTTCGGTGTTGTAGCGACTCAAGCTGAACCGCACGGAGCCGTGGGCGGCGGTGAAGGGGACTTGCATGGCTCGCAAAACGTGCGAGGGCTCCAAGGACCCGGACGTGCAGGCGGAACCGCTGGATGCGCAAATCCCGCAGTCGCTCAGCTGATACAACAGCGCCTCGCCTTCCACGTAATGGCAAGACACGTTCAAGGTGTTGGGCAACCGAGGCGCTCCGCGGCCGTTGATCTGGATCTCGGGAATCTGCCGTTCAATCGCGGCTTCCAACCGGTCGCGCAAACCGCGGATGCGCGTCTGTTCTTCCTCGTGCTGCTCGGCGGCCAGTTCCATGGCCTTGGCCAAGCCGACGATATAAGCCGTGTTTTCGGTCCCTGCCCGCCGTCCTTCCTCCTGGTGGCCGCCGATGAGCCAGGGCCGGCAGGGAGTTCCCCGCCTGACGAACAGCACGCCGATGCCCTTGGGCGCGTGCAGCTTGTGGCCGGAGAACGACAGCAGATCCACGTGCCGATACTCCTGCGCCAGATCGATCGGCAGTTTGCCCACGGATTGAGTCGCGTCGGTGTGGAAGACGATCGACGGATCGGTCTCCTTGGCGATCCGCGCCAGTTGAGGGACCGGAAAGATCACGCCGGTCTCGTTGTTCGCGTGCATGATACTGACCAGGAGGGTGTCCGGCCGGAGGGCGCGCACGAACTGGTCCAGGTCCAGATTGCCCTGGCGGTCGACGGCCAGAAAGGTCACCTCGCAGCCGCTCCGTTCCAGGTCCTTGCACACCTCGATCACCGCGGGGTGCTCCACGGCCGTGGTAATGATGTGGCGGCGTTGGGGGTTAGCCTTGACCGTCCCAAAGAGGGCCGTGTTGTTGCTTTCCGTGGCGCACGAAGTGAACAGGATCTGTTTCGGATCAGCAATCCCCAGGTAGCCGGCGATCCGCCGGCGGGCCTGCTCGATCGCCGCGGCCGTGCGCCGCGCCGGTTCGTACATCGAACTGGGATTGAAGTATTCCGTGGTGAAAAACGGCGTCATCGCCTCGGAGACTTCCGGCGCGACCTGAGTCGTGGCGTTATTGTCGGCGTAAATGACTCGCATCGTCCGCTTCTTTCCGTTCAGACTTCGATCACCCGGATACGCTCATCCACCAATTCCTTCAGCTTCTGTTCCACCAGCATACACAGGGTCTGGGCGGCGCCGGCGCAGCCTTGGCAGGCACCGGCCAGCCGGAGGTAGACCAGGCGGTCCTTGATGTCGATCAGTTCCACGTCGCCGCCGTCCTGGCGGAGCATGGGCTGGATGTAGTCGTGCAGCGTCTGTTCGACCTTTTTGCTGAACTGGTAGGGCGAGATCGCCGGCTCTTCGGCTTCGGCCGCGGCCTGCGCGGGCAGACGGATCTGCGTCAGGGCCGGAACGCTCCCGGCCGGTTTCTTCCACGTTTCGTCGAGCAGATCCTGCAGGCCGCCGGGCACGTGGTGGCAGGACATGCACGCGCCGCCGGCCTTGACGGCATGAGTGATCTCCGGGATGGTGCGCAGGTTCAATTCCCGGATCTTGCGCCGCAGGTACGGTTCGGTCAGGGAGAAGCATTTGCACACGATCCGGCCGTCTTCCTGCTCGCTCGCATGGATGTCGATTCCCAGCCGCGCCAGATCCACGCCCCGCCTTTGAGCCCAGTTGAACACGGCGGACTCCAGCGCTTCGGCGCCCATCACCGAACAGTGGACCTTTTGCGAAGGCAAACCGCCGAGAAACTCGACGATGTCCGTGTTGCGAATCCGCAGGGCCTCAATGGGCGTGTAGCGGCCTTGTTCGATCAGCGTACACAGGGCCTCGGACGCAGCGATGGCCGAGGTGCAGCCGAAGGTCAAGTAGCGGGCCTCGACAATCACGTCCCGCGTCGCGTCCACGGGATCGCGTTCCACCCGAAACATGAACCGCATGGCGTCGCCACAGGCGATCGAGCCGTGCTCGCCCAAGCCGTCCGGATCCTCGATCTCCCCCAAATGCGTTCCCGGCTTGCCGTGCACTGCATCCAGAAAGAGCTGTTTCGTCTTCTCGCTGTACTCCCACGCCATCTCGATCCTCCCGCGCGCGGGCGCGCGACCCCGTACCTGAACCGACGTGTCGGAAAACTACGTATTTTATGGCGACGAACGGGGAAAACAAGTGCCCGGCGCCTTTGTTCCGCGCCGGCCCTGGGCGCCGCGAGGCGGGTTTTTCTCAAGGAAAAACGGGGATTTCTACGGGGATTTTCAGGTGTCCAGCGGCCGGTCTGGCTGGACCGGAAACGCCAACGGAGAACCGACCGCGCGTGATCACGCGCCCGTCGCGCCGGGAGCCGCTTTCAACGCCGGTCCCTGCCCGCCTTTGCCGTCCGCGAGGCCCGCGGCCGCGAGAATCGCGTTGCGCAAAAGCCGCACGAATGCGGCATTCTCGAAATCTTCCACGTGCCCCAGCGAGGTGTAAAAGGATCGGCCGCCGTCGGCACGCGGAAAGGTCCAGGCCACGGGCTCTTCGGGCTGGCCCTCGATGCGGCCTTTCATCAGGACGGTCGCGCCGGACAGCAGCGGCGAGACCTTGTACAGCGACCCGCCGCTGGTGAACCGCTGTTTGCCGATGCCGCTCAGCAGGGGATGATCTCCAACGCCTTCCGCGATCCGGATGGTGGGCCTCAGCTTGTTGCCGTAATGGCCGGTATAGTTGCCGCCGAACACCTGGGGATCGAATTCGGGCCATTCGGCACAGCCGTCCGGCGGAGCCTGGTTGCGGATGAAGAAGGCGTGGCAGGCAGTGCGGATGCCGACCACCGGCTTGCCCGCCTGGACGTACTTGCGGACCAGCGCCAACTGCTCGGCGCGCGGCGTGCGGCGGCGGACGCTGATCACGGCCACGTCGGCTTCGTCGAGCACCTCCAAGCCGGGGATATCGTTCCGGTCCGTGTCGCTGCCGAAGACGTAACTGACGCGGAAGTCGCGGCCCAGTTGCTCCAGCGCGAACTGGGGCAACGTGAGTTCCGTCTGATATTCATCCTCCGCCATCACGACGACCACCTGCGGGCGGCGGTCTTGGGAAAACCGGAACGGGCTCTTGTCGCCCAGGATCTGGTCGCTGGTGATCGTCGGGCAGACGTACTTTTCGATGTAAGCGACGATCAGGTCCGTGCCGGTGAAGTGGCTGACGAACGGCGCTCGCCGCGGGTTGTACATCGTGTCGGTCAGGTCCCGCATCAGCACCACGTGCTTGCCGTTTTTGGCCATCTGCCGCAGGCCGAACGGGCGCCCCAGCACGCACATGTTGGTGTGGACGCCGGTCAGGATCACGTTCTTGATCCCGCGCTGTTCCAGAATGCTCCAGACTTCTTCGCCGCGGTCGCTGAGGAAATCCCGCTGGGCGTCGATCTCGATCAAATCGGACTGCTTGATCCACGGCGCCCGCGGATTGCGGCCCAGGCTCTTCAGCTTGGCCTCCCACTGCGCGTGCTCTGCGGGATCGTCGTCCTCGCCGCCGTCCGTCTGGTCGATCGGATACACGGCGTCTTTTTCGGCCGGGATCTGCGTACACCACGAGCCGATGTCCGGGGGCAGAACGGCAGCCCGCGGCGTTTCGCTGGCCCGCATGCGGGCCGGATGCCCGGCGTAGGCCTGCATGCAATCACTGGGGGCGTGGATGATCGTGACGTACTGCTGGCGGGCCCGTTTCAACACTTCGTTCAACCGCGGCGCGAACTCCTCGACGCGCCGCACGGCGTTCAAGCAGTGGTGCGAATCCCAAACATCGCACACGATGATCGCCGTCTCCGTCGGCTTCCAGGTCTCGCCGCGGACCAGCGTGTGGTGCCGGCCACTGCCGGCGCTCGTCTCCACACGGTAACGCAGTTGCAGTTGCAGATTCTCGGCTTCGGCAGCGGGCAGGCTGGCAACCGCGCAGACACCGCAGAACACGGCGAACCATCGTAATCGATTCCCTGGCATGGGCGCGTCTCCCGATCCCTTCACTTCACCCGGTGGACAATGGCAGACTCCGACAACTCCGCAAAGGCTGTTTTAATCCTTCCGCCCCCGGTTGTGCAACGGTCCCTGGCCTCGTTTTCCAGGCGCCCATCGCCCTGCCAGCGGCTGGCCGCCGGGCCAGCGAACCCGCTCAACGCCGGACCGGGGCGGGGGCCGCGATTCCGAGCGGCGGCTGGCTGGCGAACACTTGGCCGGCGGCGGCCTCCGGGAAGATCTGCTCCAGGGTGCCTTTCAGCAGCGGCAGCGGGTCGCGGGTCAATTGCGGGTCGTCCAGCGTGCCGGTGACGTGAATCAGCAGCAACTGTTTGCTCGCCTGACGCACCACCGCGCGGACGACCGGCAGATCGACTTCGCCCCGGCCGACCAGCGAGTAGAACTTGAGGTCGATGCGGCGGTCCAAGTCCATTTCGCCGCTGCCCTTCAGGCTGATGGCGTCGCCGTAGAAGTTGATCCGGTCCAGATAGACGTGCTCGCCCTGCACGCGAAAGTCGATTTCGCTGTTGGTGAACGCCGTGGTGTCCGGCTGGCGGATGCTAAGCAGCTTCAGCAGGGCCAGCATCACGGGGATCTCGTAGATGTCGGCGTCGAACAGCCGGACGGCCCCGGTGCCGCGCCACGACGACCGGCCGAACCGGTTGCCGCTCAAGGTAATCAGCGCATTGGCCTGACCGCGGATGGTCTGGCCTTTGAGGGCCATTTCCCGGGAAAACTCGGCCAAGTCTCCGCGATCCAACCGGACCTCGACGCGGAACGGGATCTCCGGCTCGAAGCCCACGCGGATGTCGGCCGACAATTGCCCGCCGACCGCGCTGGCCAGGAGCGGCCTCGGCGGCCGGCCCTGCGCATCGGCGTCCGCTTCGAATCCAAAAAGAATGCCGGCCGCGTCGACGTACAGCGGGCCGTGCAGGTTGGTCAACTGGATGTCGCGGTACATCGCGGAATCGACGTGCAACTCGCCGCGGCTGGAGAAGGTCCCGTTGCTGCTGCTGCCCACCAGGTGGACGTCGCCGTGCAGGTGGTCGACGGCAAAGCCGCATTGCAGGCTGCCGTCCTCGACGTCCACCGTGACGTCCCAAGCCGTCGAAGGGGGCTCGCCGCCGATGCCCGAAAAGGCCAAGGAGCCCTGCAGGCAGAGGTCGCCGCGGAGGTTCAGCCGTTCGACGGCTTTGCCCAATTCCTTGGGCAGGGCTGCGAGCAAATCGCGGTTGAGATAGATGCGATCGGCGATCACGTTGGGCAGCTGGACGGTCCAGGAACCGTCCGGGGCGACGCCGCACGCGCCGTTGATGCTGACCTGCGTCTCCTCATGCGTGGCGGAGAGGTTCCGCAGCTGGAACCGACCGTTGCTGTACTGCACCGTGCCGGCGACTTCGTTCAACCGATACGGAAACCACGTGGGCAGGATCGTGACGCTGTGGCCCTCGTCGTGATCGGTCCGCCGTTTCCATTTCTGGCCGCTGACCTCGACGTCCAGGCGATGGGGCGCCGAGGCGTAACGGATATCGACTTGCACGTGATCCACGGTGCCCCGCGGCCGCAGTTGATTCCACACCAGCTGGGCGCCCGGCTGGAGCGCGTCGCGCAACTCGTCTTCCAGCGGGACGTCCGCGCCGACCAGGTTCAGCGCCAGTTCGCTGCCGGCGCCCGGCACGCGCCGCCAGAACCCCGTGGCCTCCACGTACGCGGTGTCGTTGCGGCCGCTCAGTTCCTGGAACGTCCAGCCCCGGTCGTCCCACAGCAGGCGGCCGCGAATCATCCCCAGCGGATAAGGAAAGCGGTCGTAGTTCATGCTGCAATTGAACAGCTCGATCTGCACCCGCCGGTGCAGTCCCGGATCGGCGGGATCGGTCCGCTCCAGCCGCCCCTGGACCGCCAACATGCCGGACGGCCGCAACGAGCGGACCACGTCGCGAGCCTGGGGATCGACCAGCGCCGCCAGCAGCTTCTCGTCCAGCGGGATCGGTTGCTGACAGCCGAATTCGATCCAACCGGTGAACTGCTCGCCAGGGTTGTGGACGTCGCCGCGAATCGTCACGTCCTGGCCGCCGGCGGCGGCGGTCAAGTCGATCTGCAAGCGATTGTCCTGCAACTGCACCGTGCCGCGGCCGCGTTCCAGCCGGTAGGGAAAGCGATGGTAGGCGAACGAGACGTCGTGACAGGCGACCGCCAGTTCGGGCGCCCACCGGCGGCCGTCAAAGTCGAGCCGCAGGCGGGCGTCGATGCTCCCGGCAGGAAAGTACTTCCGCCACTGAGCCTGCAGATCCTTGGGCAAGACCTCCAGGAAACGGCGGTCCAATTCGAGCCGCCGCGCTTCGGACGTCAGCGTCAGCGGGCTGTCGTCTTGCCAGCCGCGACGTTCCATCTGCAGGGTGACCGTCATGGCGCCGTTGCGCGCAAACCCCTGGTCCAGCCGCAGGTGATGATTGTCCGCCTCCAGTTGAGCGCGGGCGTCGTACAAACGGTACGGCAGCCGGCCGTCCTGGATCTGGCCGTCGGCCAGGGAGCCTTTGACGAGAAACCGCATCGGGCCGGCGGACGCGGCGCCGCTGTCGGCCGTGAAGCCCAGGTCCAAACGGCCGCTGACCGCACAGGCGGACGCCAGCGGCCGCTGCCAGTCCAGCGGCAACGAGGCGTGCAGGGGACGCGACCACTGCAGCCCCCGCACGGTGCCGCTCACGCTCCAAGCGGCTGGAGCACGGTCGATCTGCGCCTGGAACTCGACGGATTCAAAATGCTCGCCGGCGAATCGGCCGCTGACGCGCATCGGCGGCGGGCCGCCGGACGCCCCGTCGTGCGCGGGGCTGGCTGCCCGCTGCCCCGATGCAATCTCCAGACACACGCTGCGCAGGTTCAGCGTGCGGCGGACGCCGCCCCGCGGATCGGTCACCTCGACGCTCCCGTCGCGGACGGTCACCGGCGGGCTCGACGCCCCCAGCTTGGGCAACGGCCACAACCGCTGGATGTCCCACGAGCCGTCCTCCTGCCGCTGGACCCAGACTTTGAGCCCGGAAACCAAAACGCGCTCCGTGGCAGGTCTCTTGCCGGTCAACAGCGCTTCCGCGTCAATCGGACATTCCGCAAAAATCTCGTCGACGTAGACCAGAGGCCGGTTGTCCACGCGGCGGGCCACGGACAGCCCGTGAATCTCTACCCCGCGCCCTTCAAACATCCGCGCATGCCGAACCGAAACGCGGAATTCGCGGTACTGCGCCGCAAACCGCCGCTCCACCTCGCGACGAATCTCGTCGTTGACCTGCGACCGGACGGCCAGCCAGGCGACCAACAGCCCGCCCACGACCACGGCGCACGTCAACAAGACGCCGCGCACACCGGCGTTGAATCGAGCCAGAGGTCCACGCTTCCGTTCGTGCATTGTGATGCGACGGGCTCCGCCCGTGGGTGATCGGCAATCGGTGATCGTTAATCGGTAATCGGTGACCCGTGACCCGTGACTGATCACGAATCACCACTCACCAGCCATCGACGCTTCAAGCGGCCGGCGCGACCTCCTTGGACGCGCCGCGGCTGCGCCACCAACGAACCAGACATCCGGCTGCCGGCACAATCAGGACCAGCAGCGCAGGCTGGCGATAGCGGATCGAGCCGACGAACACGACGTGCAAGGCGGTGAAGTACACGGCGGGCGCCAGGCACAGGACATAGGGCCAACCGCGACGGGCGGTTTGCCAGACGCCGCACAGTCCCAGGGCCAGCACCGGCAGATAGGACGCCGCCAACACAATCCGCAGCGGCCAGTTCCGCAACGCAGGCTCGTTCGGCCACACGTTCCAAATGCGGGCAAACTTGATGACGGCCAATTCGGCCACGCGGCCGGGATGCCGCACCGCCCAGGCGATGGCGGCGTCGCGCATCCGCCGGTCCAGCCGCGCCTCGAAACAACCGTCCCGCTCCGCCGTCGCGAGACGTTGCGCGTCTTCCTCGCGAAGCTGTTGGCGAAAACCGTCCACAAACCGCATGTCGCTGGCGCCCGTCGCTTGGGGATGGAGTCCGTCGTACAAGCTCTCGCCGACCTGCAACGTGGTCGGCACCCAGCACCCGGCGACTCGCCAGTTCCGAACCCACCACGGCGCCATCGCCGCGGCCAGGCCGACGAGCAGCCACAGGCCGAGCCGGGCCTGTTTCCGCCGGTCGCCCGCAGCCAACACAGCCAGGGCCGCCGCACAGGGAGTGAACAACAGCCAACTGGGGCGCGTCAACGTCGCCAAGCCGGCCACCGCTCCGCCCGCCAGGCTCCACCCCGCCTGCCGCCCCCGCGACGAACTCCGCCAAGCCAGCGTCCACAGACACAACTGGAGCGTCATCAGGGGACAAAACGGCGCCTCCGACAACACAAACGTGCTCATCGAAATCGCCTCCGGATAGACGGCCGCCACGGCGCCCGCCATCAGCGCCGTCTGCCGGTCGAACAGCAATCCGGCCAGGGCCGCAACGCCTCCCACGGCCAGCGTGCCCAACAGCGCGCCCAACCACCGCGCCCACAGCACCGGCGGTTCGTCCGCCAGGCAGAACACGCCGGCCAGCACCAAGGGGTATCCCGGCGTGCGGAACACGCGGCGGTCCGGGTTCATTTCCACCGCTTTGCCGCGGGCCACCGATCGCGCCAATTCCCAGTACGTTTCGCTGTCTGGAAAGGCAAACTTCGCCCCCTCGGGCAGCCGGTGTTCCCACCAACAGCCTGCCGCGACGCGGATGGCCAAAGCGCCCAGCAGAATGCCAAACCAAACCTTCCCGTACACCCGTGCGTGTCCTCTCCAACTGCGGCGTCCGCAGTTCGTTCGACCAAGATGCCCGCCTGCTCCCGAACGACAGGGAGCCCCCGGCGCGCACCGTGCGCGCAACGCAGCGCCGGATCGTAGGGCCTGCAGACCAGACAGGTCAAGAGAAACTTTTCGGCGGCGGTGCAGGCACCGCTAGCAGCCGCAGCACTCGTCCCTCCCTGGACGCGGCAATCGAGCCGGGAAAGACCTGCTTGGAAACGAAGGACCCGGCCGGAGGCGCCAGCACCAGTCCGGCCAATTCCTCCCAGCGTTCAAAACTCATGGCCTGCCGCGTCCAACCTTGTCTCCGCCAGACGGCCAACAGGACTTCGCGAACGAGGAAACGGGGCGCAGCGGCCAGCACGGCACAATCCACCGCCACGTCGCCGGGCGCCTCCGCCGTAACGCACTTGTCGGCCAGATCCTCTGCCAGACCGGCCACCAGCTCCTGGGCCTCGCCCGCCAGCGCCGCCAGCCGCGTCACCGCGCCGACCACGCCGGGGTTGTAACTGGCTGCCAGGTGCGGCAACAATTCGTGCCGGATCCGATTCCGCGTGAACCGCGGGTCGGCGTTGGATTGGTCTTCCCGATAGGGCTGTCCGATCGCCGCCAGATAGTCCAGCACCTCGCGCCGCGAGACGGTCAACAGGGGCCGGACGAGCGACACGCCGGGGATCAGCTGGCGGTGCTGCCGGATCCCGGCCAGGCCGGCGATTCCCGTCCCGCGCACGATCCGGTGCAACACGGTTTCCGCTTGATCGTCCGCCGTATGGCCGCTGGCCACATATCGAGCCCCGACTTGCCGGGCCGTCTCGGACAGGAACTGGTAGCGGGCCGCCCGCAGATCCGCCTCGCCACGCAACCCGGCTCCCTTGCCCGGCTCCCCGGCCCGGCCCACCTGGCAGGCGATCCGCAACCGCCGGCACAACTCGACGACGAACGCTTCATCCGCCGCAGCCTGGGCCCCGCGCACGCCGTGGTTGAAGTGGGCTGCGGTCAACTGGCCGACGCCCTGCCCGCCTGCCTGCGCCAGGCCGCGCAGCAGGGCGACGCTGTCCGGTCCCCCGGAAACGGCAACCAGGACCGTCACGTCTTGCCAGACTGGCGGCGGCCAGGCGAGAATTAACTTCCGTTCGAACACGGATGAACCGGACATGCTGTGTTCCCATCCGCCGCTCAGTCTACCCGAATTCAGCCGCGGCGTGTGGGGGACGGCCAGCGGGAAATGCACGGGGAGAGGTATGCCGAGGGATCACGTCATCCGCTTGCGAGGTCCTTGGGAGTATCGCGCGTGGGCGAGCCCGTCTGCCGTGGCGGGCCGGATCACGCTGCCCGCCGACTGGGGTTCGACGCTCGGCCCGGATTTCCGCGGCCGCGTCGCGTACCGCCGCCGCTTCGGCTGCCCGACCGGCTTGGAGCCCGGCGACCGGGTGGACCTGGTCATCGACCGCGTCGACGCGCTGGGCAGCGTGCGTCTGAACGACGAACCGCTGGGGGACATTCCCGTGGGCGGACAGGCCTGGCGGTGCGACGTGACGAGACGTCTGGGGCGGCGCAACGAGTTGACGGTCGAAGTCGAACTGCCGCGCGTCCGCGACGGCGAACCGCCCCCAGCGCGCCCCGGACGCGAAGGCCTGCCGGGCGGCCTGGTCGGCGAAGTCCGACTGGAGATCTTCCGCGTGGCCGGAGACGCGCGGTGACGGAGACACGGCTCGCGGGCCGTTCCTTGCCTATCGGCCGGGGACCAGCTTGACGCGCGTCGGATTGTTGCGCGCGCGGAACTTCGTGGCGAACTCGTCCGGCGTGAGCATGACCTGGCCGTCCGGCGTCAAGGCCACGAAAACCAGGTCCGGCTGCTTGTCGGGATCGACGCGATACTGGCCGTCGTAGCTCAGTTGGACAAGGTGATCGCCACAGTTCAGGAGCACGCCGCGAAGTTCGCCGCTTTCGCTGTCCCAAAACCGCACGGTGCCGTCGCTGTTCCCCGCGACCAGCGTGTTGCCATTCCCGGCGACCGTCAGGTAAGACACGGGCGCCATCGCCTCCAGGCTGCGGACGATTTTGCCCGCGCCGGCGTCCCAGAGCTGAGCTTTGTGACATCCGCGGCCCGCCAGCAGGTGGGGGCCCGTCGGCAGCCAGGCCAGCGCGGTCACCGACGGCGGACTGCCGCCGGAACGCAAGATGGTCATCTGTTCGCCGGTGTTCGCGTTGAACACCTGGATCTGGTCCTCGGTCGTGCCGCACGCCAGAGTCATGGTGTTGCCAATGGTGGCGCAGGCCAGTGCGAGCACGGGCCGGGAAACCTGGACCGTGCGTTGGGCCTTGGCGGACTTCGCATCCCACACGATGAACGTCTGGTCCGAGCTCCCGGACAGCAGCTGGTTGCTCGCCGGCGACCAGGCCAGCGCGCGGACCGCGGCGGTGTGCCCTTCGAGGACCTGACATGTCTCGTCGTCGGGATCCCACAGCCGCACGGTCTTGTCACTGCCGCCGGAGGCCAGGAACTTGCCGTTGGGCGACCAGGCCACGTCGGTCACGGCCGCCGTGTGGCCTTTGAGCGTATGCACCGTTTCGCCTTTGTCGGCGTTCCAGAGACGCACGCTGCTGTCGTAGCCGGCCGAAGCAAGCGTTTTGCCGTCCCTCGACCACGACACCGCGGAGACGGCTCCGGTGTGGCCCGACAGATCGCGGAGGTGCTTGGCGGTGGTCGCGTCCCAGAGGGATAGCTTGTCCGTCATCAAGCCCGTGAGGATGGGACGGCCGACGGACCAAGACGCCGGCGTGATCAGCGCGGCGGGGCTCGTGAGCACGATTTTCTTCTCCGCCGGATCGAAGACGTTGAACTGCGTCGAGTACAGGCAGAACAGTCGCTGGCTGACCCGGTCCCAGGTCAAGTGACTGGCCAAAGCCGGCACCGGGGCCGCGACCTTGCCGGTCTCCAGATCCCAGATTTGCACCGCGTAGCGGGAGTTGGCTATGGCCAGTTGCGTGGCGTCGGGAGACCAGGCCGCGGAGACGCACGCGCCGTCGAGTTTCTTGACCGAGTCTCCGCTCGCGAAGTCAAAAATGGTGCACTGGGCGCTGCTGCCGGCGGCGATTTGCCCGCCGTCCGGGGACCAGGCGAAGCTGGTCGTCGAGGCGTCGCCGACACTCCGCACATTCTCCTTTCTGGACTCCATCGTTTCCATATCCAGCAGCGTCACGGGGGATTGCTGGGACTGGACGGCCAGCGTCAGGCCGTTGGGGGACCAGTGGAGTCCGGTGATTGGGTGGCCCAGTTCCATGACGGTTTCGGTGGTGTCGGCCGAGCCGTCCCACATCCACAATTCGCCGCTGAAGCCGGAGGAGGCGACCAGTCGGCGGCCGTCCGGAGACCAGGCCGCGTGCCCCGTCGGACCCTTGAGGCCTTTGAAGACCCGCAACTGACGGCCTGCCTTGGGGTCCCACAGACGCACGGTGCCGTCCCAAGTGCCGGTCGAGGCGATGACGGTCCCACAGGGCGACCAGGCCACACTGCCGGAGTAGCTGTCATGCCCGACCAGCAAGCGGAGCAGTTGGCCGTCCGCCAGGTGCCACACGCGGATCATGCCGTCCAGTCCGCCCGTGGCCACCAGTTTGCCGTTGGGGCTGAGCGACAGACTGTACAGGCCCCCGCGATGGCGGCGGCTTTCCACCGTCCAACTCAACAGCCCGCGGATCGACGGGGGATGCGTGACCAGCGCCCGAGCGCTGAGCGGCGCACCCGGCTCGATCGCCTGCGGCTCCGCGCGCACGAGCAGCGGCTCGACGCGGCCCGCCAGCGACTCTTCGCTGGCTGACGCCCCCGCGGCAGTCAGGCACAGGACTCCAACCCCAAACGCAACGACGCGCGCGATCGTCCTCATGGCCGTCCTCCAACTTCAAGAAGTTCTACGCCTGCCCGGAAACAGGATTCTAATTGGCCGCCCCCTGGAGATACAACCGGCCAAACGGTCCGCCGAACGCAAACTCCGCCTCATCCGCAAATCCGGAAAATCCGATACTTACGATATCGGAGCGCCGCCGGCTGCCCTTCGAGCACGCCGGCAATGGTTGCACGGGGCGGCCGGGCAGGGTTCACCGCAGCGGGATCAGTCCATGATTTCACTCGTTCGTCATCGGGTCATCGCGGCGGTCGTTCTGGCCACGGTCTTGAAACCGGGCGATCCGCTCGCCGCGCAGGGCCCGCCGCCTTCCAGCGAGCCGCCGCAGCCGGAACGCGTGGAGCCAGGCCCCGCTACGCCGCCGACCGCCGAGCCGCCGGCCGCCGAGCCGCTGGCGTTCGACGCGGCAACGGGACCGTGTTGCGGAGCGGCCGAACCCGGCTTCGGCGACCTCGCCTGGCCGGAGACGGGGCCGTGCGGCGATTCCGCGCGGTTGTGGCTGCGCGGCCAGTATTTGCTCTGGTGGACCAAAGGCAATTCGCTGCCGGCGTTGGTCAGCTCGAGCGTTTCGGGGACCGCCTGGGATGCGGCCGGCGTGCCGGGAACGCCGGGCTTCGACGTGCTGTTCGGCAGTCAGACGATCGCCAACGAAGATCGCGGCGGAGGCTGGCTGACGCTGGGCTATTGGCTCGACGACCGCCGCACCTGGGGTTTGCAGGTCGATTGGTTTCTGGCGGGGGATGACCACGGCCCAGGCCGCTTTGCCGCGGAGTCGGAGGGAGTTCCGATTCTGGCTCGGCCCTTCCACGACGCGGCGCTCGGCCAGCCGGCCGCCGCGAAGGTCGCCTTTCCTGAAATCCTGAGCGGGGCCGTTGCCGTGACCAGTTCCAGCGAACTGGATTCGGGCGGCCTGTTGTTGCGAAGGCTTTGGCGCAGCGGCAGCCGTGGCCGCGTCGATCTGCTGGGAGGCTATCGCTATTTCAGCTTTCGTGAAGACCTGACGATCACCGAGCGCCTGAAGGCGACGGCCCGGATCGGCGACTGGGACGCCGGGACGATGCAGGATTCGTGGGACTCCTTTACCACGGACAACGACTTCCACGGCGGCGAGCTGGGGTTGAACGCGGAATTCTACCGAGGGCCGTGGGCGCTGAATCTGGTGGCCAAGCTGGCGCTGGGCAACGTACACCAGGAAGTGAAGATCGACGGCTCGACTACCATCGTCACGCCCGGTCCCAACAGCCAGACCGACGAAAGCGCCGGCGGACTCCTCAGCCAGCCGACCAACATCGGCTACCGCAGCCGCAACGAGTTCGCCGTGCTGCCCGAAGCGGGCGTGAACCTGCAGTACAACGTCACCGAGCAGTTCAGCCTGACTCTGGGGTACACCCTGGTGTGCTTCAATCGAGTGCTGCGGACCGGCGACCAGATCGATACGGCGATCGATCTGACGCAGCCGGCCGAGCATCCCGCTCCCCTGCTGCGCGACACCGGCTTCTGGGCGCAGGGGATCAGCTTCGGTGCGCAGCTGGCGCGTTAGGGGCTGACGCGTTCAGCCCCGTTGCTTCGCACCCGTCGCTCGCCCCACCGCGCGCCGCGGATTCGACCCGACGGTTCGTCAACTAGCATTTCGCGGTGGCGAGGGATAGCATGAATGGCGGACCCCGCGGCGGCGGAGCGTCATTCTCGAGACTTGACCTTCACGCAACGAAGACCGTTTGGTGCCAGGAGGCAAAACCCATGAGGATCCACCCGTTGATGCTGATCGTGGCCGCGCTCGTCGCGAGTGCCTGGACGGCGCTGGCCGCGGAAGACTGGAACGTGCTTCCCAAGACCGGCGAGGCGCCGCCGTCGCGGTTGCTGTACGAGCAACTGCAGCGCGAGGCGCTGCAGCTGCTGGCGCAGCGCCGGCAGGCCTTCGACCAGCTGCAGACCCCGGAGCAATGCCGGGCCTGGCAGGCCGAGCGGCGGCAGCGTTTTGAAGCCGCGATCGGCAAGTTTCCCGCACGCTGCGAGCTGGAGCCGCGAGTAGTGGGCCGCCTGGACGGCGACGGCTATCGCTTGGAAAAAGTCCTTCTGCAGAGCCGTCCGCAGCACCACGTGACGGCCTCGCTGTACCTGCCCGCCAGCCAGGGGCCGTTTCCCGCGGTGCTGGTGGCCTGTGGGCACAGCCGCACCGCCAAGGCCTCCGACTACAACCAGGCGATGTGCATCGCGCTGGTCCAGCACGGCATCGCGGCCATGTGCTACGACCCCATCGGCCAGGGCGAACGGTCGCAACAGATCGACGCCGGCGGCCGGCCCGTGCAGGCCGGAACAACGACCGAGCATTTCCTGATGGGCGTCGGGTCCATCCTGGTCGGCCGCAATACGGCCCACTACCGCACCTGGGACGGGATGCGGTGCCTGGACTATCTCGCCAGCCGCAAGGATATCGCCGCCGACAAACTGGGCTGCACCGGCTGCTCGGGCGGCGGCACGATGACCTGCTACCTGATGGCGCTGGACGACCGCATCGCTTGCGCCGCGCCGGCTTGCTACGTCACGACCTTTGAGCGGCTGATCCAGACGATCGGCCCGCAAGACGCCGAGCAGAACATCTTCGGGCAACTGGCCTTCGGGATGGAGCAGACCGACTATCTGCTGATGCGGGCTCCGAAACCGACCCTGGTCTGCTCCACGACCGAGGATTTCTTCGACATCACGGGCACTTGGGACACGGTGCGGCAGGCGAAACGTTTCTACGGATGGCTCGGCGCGCCCGAATGCGTAGACGTGGTCGAGGGACCGGGCAAACACGGCATCTTCGCACTCGGCCGGCGGACCATGGTCCAGTGGATGCGGCGCTGGCTGGCGGGCATCGACCAGAGCGTGCCGGAGACTGAACTGAAGTACTGGAAGGAAACGGACCTGCAATGCACGCCGCGCGGCCAGGTGCTGTTGGAGCCCGGCGAGCGGTCGGTGTACCAGCTGAACGCGGAATGCGCCGAGCGTCTGGCGGAGCAGCGCCGTCAGGCGTGGAAGGACGGTCCGCCGACGGGCATTCGCGAAGAAATCCGCCGACGAATCACCGCGCGGCCGCTGGCCGCGCTGCCCCCGCGAACGGCGCGGCCGCTGGCGGTCACGCCGCAGGACGGCTATCGCATCGAACGGATCGCGCTCGAGGCCGAGGGACAGTTGCCCCTGGCCTGTCTGCGGTTCGTTCCCGAAAAGCCCACGGGCGCGGTGGCGATCGTGTTCGACGGCGACGGCAAGGCGGCGCAGGCGGCGGCAACTGCGGACGCTCCGAGCGCGGCCCAACAACGGGTCCGGCAAGGCGCCGTGGTGCTGGCCGTGGACTTGAGCGGCCTGGGCGAGACGGCCGCCGGCAGACCCTCCAGCACATTGTCGGCCGAATGGAAGGAAGCCTACCTGGCCTACCTGATGGGCCGCTCGCTGGTCGGACTCCGCGCCGAGGAAGTTCTTGCCGCCGCGCGCTGGGCCGGCGACGAACTGCGGCCGCCGCGGGGCCAGGTCGCGCTGATCGCGCGCGGCCGCGCCGTGGTCGCCGCCCTGCACGCGGCCGCGCTGGAACCCGACCTGTTCGCCGAGTGCCGGTTTGAAAACGGTCTCGACGCGTGGCACGACATCGCCGGCAAGCCGTGCGGCGAGCATCTGGCCGACGCGGTCCACGAAGCGCTGGCCGCCTACGACTTGCCCGACCTGCGGGGACTGCTGGGTGACCGAGTCAAACCCTGACGGCTGCGTGAACGACGCGGGTCGAGAGCGCCCGGCGATTGCGAGCAACCGGGCGCCCGCTCGGTTTCGAACCTTCTCCCGCACGATCGGCATAATGCTCACTCCCGGAGGCGATTGCCGAGGCGGTTCAAGTCGCCCTTTGCGCCGGCCGCTGCAGCGACTGGATTTGAACCTCCGAAAATGGGATAGGCGCCGGTCGTCCTGATCGGAACCGGCCGTCAGTTCCATCTGGGAAAGGACTCTCATGACGCAGATCATTCGCTTGCAGGACCTGAGTGCCGCGGAGGTTTCTCGACTGCTGGCCGCCAGCCGCCGCCGTTTGACGGGCGACCAGGGGGACGCCGCAGAGAAGTGCGCCGGCGAGATCGCCCGGATCAAGCGGGCCTGCGATACGCTGAGGACTCTGCGCGCGCTGGAAGAGGCCGCCTGAAACGAATTGGTTCCACTGCCTCCGCCCCCGGCATCCAAGGCAGCTTCTTCTCCAGCGGGCGGTCCAGCGCCGGCATGCTTGGATGTGAGCAACCGCGACGCCGGAGCGGAAAGGCCTTGAGCGACATCCTGGTCAAACGAGATAGACGGCGACGAACAGCACGCACCAGACGGCGCCGAGGAAATGCCAGTACAGCGCACAGTAGCGCACGCCGGCATGTTCGCCGGGTCGGTAGACCCCGGCCCGCGCGCGGCGGAAGACGAAGGCCAAGGGTCCCAAACCGCCGAGCACGTGAGCGGCGTGCAACCCGGTCAGCGTGTAGAACAGCTTGATGTAGGGTCCCGCCTGCTGGGAGCCGGTCATTTGGCTCCAGATCCCCCACCAGGCCCAAGCCTGCAGACCGAGAAACAACAGGCCCAGCAAAAGCGTTTCCAAGAGGTTTCGGCGCAGCACGGCGTCCGACCCGCGCCGCGCCGCCAACCAGGCCCGCTGCACCGTGAAGCTGGCTGACAGGATGACCAGGGTGCTCAGCCACAGGCTGCCGGGCAACGCGGGAAAGCCCGGCGGCGGCCAAGGCTGATGCCGGCTGCGGATCACCGCATAGGCCACCAGACTCGCCGCAAACAACATCCCCAACGAGGCGAGAAACAGGCCCATCGCCAGCGTGCCCGCGTCGCCGGAAACGGCCGGGCGGTCCGCGGCCGGCTCCGCACCTTGAAGATGTGACTCTGGGCTCATGGCCGGGGGGTCCCAAACGGAGTGTGGACGTCCTTCATCTGCGGCGCCTGGTCCGGAAGCAGGGTGGGGGCATAAGCCCGCGTATCGGTCAACACCAGGGCGATAAACAACACGACGAACCCCAGGCAACCGAGGAACACGACCAGATGGAACGGGCGGTCGTAGCGGAGGTGCATGAAGTATAGCACCACCAGGCCCGCTTTGAGGCCGGCAATCGCCAAGGCCACGTACAGGTTCAGGTTGCCCAGGTCGACCAGCGTCACCGCCACGGTGAGCACGGTCAGGACCAGCAGCGCGACAAACACCGCGGCCAGCACCCAGAGCGGCACGACGTGCCCCAAGCCCGTGTGCGCATCAGGGTGGTCGGTCGTCGCCGCGCTGGTCTCAGCCATCGGTTCGTCGCCTTCTAGTGGATCAGGTACAAGAGCGGAAACAGGAAAATCCAAACCAGGTCGACCAGGTGCCAATACAGGCCGGTGAAGTCGACCGGGCTGAAATACTTCGGCCCGAACTCGCCGCGGCGGGCCCGCACCAGGACCCAGGCGATGGCCGCCATCCCGGCGAGCACGTGGACGCCGTGCAGGCCGGTCATCGCAAAGTAGATGCCGAAGAACAACTGCACGTTGTTCGGCTCCGGACCGACCCAGTGCCCGTCCGGGTGCGCGGCCTTGCCTTGCAGCCACTTCTCGGACAGGCCGGGCCGCCCCACGGCCGCCGGGGCAATCGTGGATTTGTCCAGCTTCATTCCGCCCGCGGACTCAGGCTGCCCGCCCGCGGCGCCTGTGGCCGATTCCGCCCGCTGCGGCGGCTCGGGAACCACCGCCCCGTGCGGCGGCGCCGCTGGCTGGTACGCCCGGCCAGCCAGCAACCCTTCTTTCCACTTCGCCTGGTATTCGACGGACTTCACTCCCAGGAACGCGAAACCACACACCAGGGTGAGCGCCAGCAGCCGCACCTGCCAGCGCGTCTGGCCGAGCTGCGCCGCCCGGACCGCCGCGGCCATCGTAAAGCTGCTGAAGATCAGCACGACGGTGTTCAACGCCCCCAGGCTTTTGGACAGATACAGGTGGGCATAGGCAAAGATCTCCGGATGATTCGCGCGATACACGGCGTACGCGCAGAACAGCCCGGAGAACAGCAGGATTTCCGTCGTCAGGAACAGCCAGATGCCCAGCTTCCCCGACTCGAACTGCTGCGCCGGCGTCTCGAAATGATGCGCCAGATGCCAGCCCTCGTCGTGGTGGCCGGCGACGTTGGTCGCGTCCGTCATCGGGTTTCGTTCTCCACGGGCTGCCACTCATATCCCCCCAGCGTTTCGTTCCACAGCAGATGCTTGTGATCGTACGGCGCTCGCACCACCGGGGGCGTCGGGAAATTGTCGTGCGGCGGCGGCGAACTGCAGGTCCATTCCAGGGTCGAACCGCCCCACGGATTGGCCGCCGCCCGCCGGCCCCGGTACAGCGAGTGGACCAGATAGCCCGCGATCAGGACCAAGGCCGCGAACTGCAGGAACCCGCCGATGGTCGACAACACGTGATAGGGCTGAAACTCCGGCTTGTACACCGCGTACCGCCGCGGCATGCCGTGGGTGCCCATCAGAAACTGCGGGAAGAACGTCACGTTGAAGCCGACGAACAACAGCAGGCACGCCAGTCGTCCCAAGGCGTCGTTGAACATCCGCCCCGTCATCTTCGGCCACCAGTAATGCAGGCCGGCGATGAACATGAACATCGTGCCGCCGATCATCACATAGTGAAAATGGGCCACCACAAAGTACGTGTCGTGCAAGTGAAAATTGGTGGACAGCGAGGCCAGGAACAGACCCGTCAGGCCGCCGATGGCAAACAGGAAAAAGAAGGCCAACGAGTAGCACATCGGCGTCTGCAGGCTGATCGAGCCCTTGTACATCGTGGCCAGCCAGTTCCACACCTTGACCGCCGACGGCAGCGCAACCAGCATCGTCAGCCCGCTGAAGATCGTGTTCAACGGACCGGACTGGCCGTTGGGAAACATGTGGTGCCCCCACACAAAGAACCCGATCACCGCGATGGCAATGCTGCTCAGCGCCACAAACCGGTACCCGAAGATCTCCCGGCGGCTGAACGTCGCAATCACTTCGCTCATCACCCCCATTGCCGGCAGGATCATGATGTACACGGCGGGGTGCGAGTAGAACCAGAAGAAATGCTGAAACAGCAGCGGGTCGCCGCCAAAGTACGGATCGAAAATGCCCAGCTGGAACAGCCGTTCCAGGATCAGCAGCAACAGCGTGATCCCCAGCACGGGCGTGGCCATGATCTGGATGATCGCGGTCGCATACAGCGACCACAGCAGCAGCGGCATCCGGAACCAGGTCATGCCGGCCGGCCGCATTTTGTGAATCGTGACAATGAAGTTCATCCCCGTAAAAATCGAGCTGAAGCCCAGAATGAACGCGCCAAACACCAGCGGAATGACCGCCGTATTGGTCTGCGCGGCGTAGGGCGTATAGAAAGTCCAACCCGTGTCCACGGCCCCGATCAGGATCGACGCCAGCGCGAGCAACGCGCCGAGAACGTACAGGTAGAAACTCCACAGATTCAACCGCGGAAAGGCGACGTCCTTGGCGCCCAGCATCAACGGCAACACGAAGTTGCCCAAAGCCCCCGGAACCCCCGGAATCAGCACCAGGAAGATCATCACCGCCCCGTGCAGCGTGAACAGCTGGTTGTAGGTCTTGTAGACCGACAGGTCGCTGCCGTGGAACAACAGGCCCTCGGGCCGCAGCAACTGGACCCGGATCAGCAGGGCGAAGATGCCCCCCAGCAGGAACGCCACGAGGATGGCCACCAGGTACATCACGCCGATCCGCTTGTGGTCGAGCGTGAACACCCAGGAGCCGATCCCCGCCTGGTGCGTCAGGTAGTTGTCCTCCCGCGGCGCGAGTCCGCCCAGGAAACGCGGCTCTGTAGGAATCGCGGTCATGGTTCAGTCTTCCCTTGTGTAGACGGCGGTGCGCTGTTGTCCTCCGCGGTCGCCGGCGCGGCGGCGGACGGCGTCTGCGGCGACTCCTGCGGCCGGTAATACTTGGGCTGGCCGTCCGGCCCGTGGTTGTCCAGACTCTTGATGTACTCGACGATCGCTGCCAGCTTCTTCTCCTTGTACGCCGAGCCGCCGAACTGGCTGGCGTAGGCCGGCATGACGTTCTGGTAGCCTTGCACGACTTTCGCGCCGGGGTCCACGATCGATTCCCGCAGGTACTCCTCCCACCGCGCGTCGTCGTCCGCCGCGGTCAGCGTGTACCCTGCCGGCGCCACGGCGAACTTCTGGTCGCGCTTGAACAGGCCCTGCCAGGTCGGCCCCTGGCCCACCGAGCCGTCGGCCGAGTGGCATTGGGCGCAACCGCTGCTCTTGTACAGGCGCTCCCCCACCTGGGCATACGGCAGCGGCTGCCTGGTGCCCGGATCGACGAAGATGTTCGCCAGCTGGGCGAGTTGGGCCGAGTAGCCGGCCGCGTCGACCACCTGGGCCTCCGTCGTCATCAGCGCGTGGCCGTCGCCGCAGTACTGCGTGCAGAAGACGTGGTACGTGCCGAGCTTCGTCGGCTGGAACCACATCTCCGTCGTCCGTCCCGGAATCGCGTTGCGCTGCATCCGGAAAGCGGGGATGTACAACGAGTGCAGGACGTCCACGGAGTGCAGCTGCAGAACGACCGGCTGGTCGATCTGCAGGATCAGCCGCTCGCTCACGGCCCCGTTGGGATAGGTGAACGAGAACGCCCATTGGCGGGCCTCGACGTCGATCACCGTCGCGTCGGAGGGCGGGGTGTCGATGTCCAGAAACCCGCGGAACCCCAGCACGAAGATCACCAGCACCACCACCAGCGGAATGCCCGTCCAGATGATTTCCAGCGGCGTGTTGTGCGTGGGCCCGCCGCGGTCTTCGCCCGGCTTGCGGCGGCGGTACACGACGATGAAGACCAGCATCAGCGTCACGACCAGGAAGAAAAAGAACGCCGAGATGTACAGCACGGTGTAGAACACGACGTCGTGCTGCTCGGCCGACGTCGACGCGGGCGGTCCCAGCCAGACACCGCTGTCGGCGAATAGGTGGGGGAGCATGTCCATCATGGCCGTTCTTCCGTCGCCGGGCTCTGCGGAGCCGGGCCTTCGTCCGAAGCCTGGTTTTCGTGCGTCGTGCCGCACCCGTCGCGGGACTGGCCGGCCGGCGGCCCGGCGGCCGCCCCCTGCTTGCGCTTCTTGTCGCGCACGATCAGGGTGCCGATGACGGTGCCCAGGACCAGGATCGTCAACAGCCCCGTGACGCGCATGATCGCCACCGCCGCCCAGGTGTATTTGCCGGTCGCCGGGTCGTAATGCACCAGGCCGCAGGACAGAGCCACGCCGAACAGCCCGGAGCTGATCGTGCCGGCCGAAGCGTTGATCAGCGAGTCGCGGAGCACGTCCGGATCAAACTGCACGCCCTGGATGGTCCGCGACACGCGCCCGTCCGGGGTGCAGACGTACAGCGCCGATTGGTGCAGGTAAAACTCGCCCTTGGGGTCCAGTTTGTACCCGAAGCCGATCGCGTCGCCCAGCGTCCGCGCCACGGACGGCTCCGGGCTGGTCAGAAAATGCCAGGCGGCCGCCGCCTCCGGCCGCCCCAGGACGCCCAGGTACTTTTCCTTGTTTTCGCGCGCCAACTCCGGTCCCTCGCGCGGATCAAAGCACACCGTGACGATCTCGAAATCCCGCCCCGGAGTCAGCTGCAGCGGCTGAACGCCCTGGACAATGCCGTTCAAGGTCAGTCCGCACAGCATCGGGCAGCGGAAGTAGACCATGCTCAAGAGCACCGGCCGGTCCGCCTGGAAGAAGTCGCCCAGCCGCACGGGCCGGCCGTCTTCGTCGCGGAAATCGATGTCCAGCGGCACGCGGGCATTGGGCTTCTCCACAATCGCCGCGCCGTCGAAGCCCGGTGGCCGCTGATGCCGCTGCGCCGCGGCCGGGCCGGCGAGGAGCGCTGCCAGTCCCAACGCGAAAACAGGAACCCAGGCTGACGACTGGCTCCGGCAGCACGGTCTGTTCAGGACGTCGCGACGGCCGGAAAAGGCCGTCCGACACGCTTGCTTGCCCAGCGGCTCACGCATGGCGGACCTCACGGTTGAGACGAATTCTGTTCGCGGACCATGTCCTGCACCACCAACTCCATCGCCCGCTCGATCGGCACCGCGGCGAGCTTGGCCTCGCGGTTGATCCAGCGGTACGTGCTGATCTGTTCCTGCTGTTCGATCAAGGCCCGCCCCAGCCCCGTCTGCGGATTTGTCGTGGACACGGTCCGGCGGACCGCCAGATCGCCCTTCCCATAGTAGAACCAGGCCTGCAACAGGACGGCGATCAACACCACCGCGACGGCGATCACGGCGCCGACGACGATCACGGTGCCCACGTCGATCTCGTCCCGCTCGGACTGCGCCGGCAAGGCCGGACCGGCAACCGGCGCGGCGGCGGGATCGGGAGGCGGGAATTGATTCATGTCTGCTCTCACCCATTCTCAAAAGCCAACGCTTCCGGCAGCCGGGGATCGCGGATCGCGACCAGCGCGGCCCGCCGCAGGCAACGGACGGTGACGGCCAGGTACAGCCCTCCCATGCCAACGACCAACGCCAGGACGACCAGCACGGACAACGGCTGCAACGGCGCCGCCACGTGCTGCATGAAGCCGGCGTGCTGCTCGGCCAACTGATAGATCGCTTGGTTCGAAGCCACCAGGGCCGGCAGTGCGACCGGCAACGGCGTGCCCGGCGCCGCCCCGACGGCGTGCGGAATCTCCTGGATAAACGCGCTGGGCATCACGATCCAAAACAGATCGAGCAACACCGCGCCCAACAGCCAGACGCACCAAAACGTCAGCACCCCCAACCGCCGCTTGGCGTGCCGCGACAGCAGCCCCGCAAACGGGATCAACAGGTGACAGGCGGCCAAGAGGATGGAAACGTGCGCCCACGGACCAATCTGCCGGGGAATGAAAAACTGGGTTTCCTCCGGAATGTTGGCATACCAGATCAACACGTACTGGCTGAAGGCGACATAGCCCCAAAAGAAGACAAACGCGAACGTCAACTTGCCCAAGTCGTGATAATGCTCGGTCGTCACCGCCGCCCCCAACCGGCCTTGCGATTGCAGCCACCGGGCCAGCAGCGTCAGGGTGACCAGCCCCGCCAGAACACAGTCCGCGAAGAAATACACGCCGAAAATCGACGACTGCCAGTGCGGGTTCAGACTCATGAGCAAATCGACCGCGGCGAACGTCAGGGTGACCGCCAGGGCGAACATTCCCGGCGCGGCGATCCGCTCCATGCGGACGCTCAGCTGCACGTCGCCGGTGGCGTCCTGCCGGATCGAGCGGCTGCGGAAGTACCAGGCCAGCCCGCCCCAGACGGCAAAGTAAAAGACCATCCGCAACACGAAGGCGGTCGGGTTGAGAAAGACCCGCTTGCCCTGCAGGATCGGATCGTGGGCCACCGCGGCGGCGTGCGACCACTCGTACAACTGGCCCATCCCCAGCAGCACGGGAATCGCCAGCACGGCCATCAGCCCCACGTTGCCGGACAGCCCTTCGGCCAGGCGCCGCAGCGTGACGCTCCAGCCGGCACGGGCCAAATGGTGCAAGAGCACAAAGAACAAAGCGCCCAGGGTAATCGCCAGGTAGAAGGAAAACGCCACCAGGTACCCATGCACCAGAAGCCGGCGGGCTTCGGGGGAACGCAGCCCCAGCGCGGCGGCGGTCACCAGGCCGCCGGCCGCGAACCCAGCGCCCACCAGGAACAACCGCCGCGCGGCGGCGGGCCCCAGTTGCAGCTGGTCGCTGTCCGGAGCGGTCAGAGTCTTGGAATGCGTCGCGGTTTGCATAACTTGTTCAATCCTCGGCCCCAGCACACGCCTCCGGGGTTGGGCGGCTTCCGCGGACGACTGCTGGCCGGTTGCCCGGCGGCGGCGCAGAAGCCGCGGAACCACCGGGGCCGGCCCGGCGGCGAAGACCTCATTTCAAGTTCTTCTCCCGTTCCAGCGGCGGCACGTCCTCTGCCCCCGTGGCGTGCTGGCTCCGCTGCAGGGCCTTCACATAAGCCACAATCGCCCACCGGTCGGCGACCGGTATCTGTTTTCCATAGGCCGCCATGCTGCGGATTCCGTGGGTGACCGTATTGAACAGATGCCCGACCGGCCGGCTCCGCAGTTCGTCCGTGTGGTAATTCGTGGGCGTCACCCAGTTGGCGGCCGAATCGGCGCCGGCCGCCTGCATCTCCGCGGCCCGCCGCGCGACCATGCCGTCGCCGTAGCCGCCGGTCCCGTGGCACGGGGCACAGAACACGTTGTACCGCTCCCGGCCACGGCGCATCAAGTCCATGCTGACCGGCACCGGAAGCCGCGTCACCACGCGGACGTCCCCGCCAGCCGCCGACTCCGCGCCCCGCGTCAGCCGCTCCCAGGCCGCCGCATCCTGCGGGACGAAGGGCTCCGCGCGGCCGTCCACCCACCGCGGGAATTCGGGGTCGTTCAACACTTCGTTGGGCACGACCAGGTCCTCCCGAGCGACGACGCCCGGCAGGACGGGCCGCATCGCTCGCCCATCCGCGAACATCATGTTCTCGCGCTGAGTGCGGAACTTGGGCTGCTTGTCCATGTCCAGAATCAGATGCACCGGCGGCTCGGCCGAAGGCCGGACGCGACTCAGCGCGATCAGCCCGAACGGCACCAGGGCCGCGCTGCCCACCACGATCAGGACACCCATCCACGTCTTGGACATGCCTAATCCCACACTTCCTCGACGGCCACACTGGCCGTCGAAGTCAGGAGTTGTTTTGTCTGTGCCAGATCAAACCGCGCGTCCCGCGCCTCGATCACGAGGAAAAAACCGTCATCGGTCGCCCGCCGGAAGCGGCCGCTGCCAAACACCGGATGATGGAACCGCGGCAGACGGATCAGCGCCCACAGCCCGAAGAAGGCCGCCAGCGAAGCAAACAACACCGTCAGCTCAAAGGCCACCGGAATATGCGCCGGCAAGCTCCAGTACGGCTTGCCGCTGTAGACCAGCGGATAGCCGCTCAACGCGCCCGCCGCACCGCTGACCGTGTGGGGCGAGTTGACATACCATTGCATGCCAAGGGCCACCAGGCAGCCGGTCAGCGCGGCGCCCAGCACCAGCCAGGGGAGCATCGTCGGCCGAATGCCCATCGCCTGGTCGAGCCCGTGGACGGGGAAGGGCGCATGACAGTCCCAGTGCCGGTACCCGGCATCGCGGACCTTCGCCGCCGCCGCCCGCAGCGCGGGAGCGTCCCGATATTCCGCCAACAAGCCCCACAACGGCAGCGGCGGTCCAATGGTTTGAGTTGCGTCCCGATCGTCCATCAAATACCCCTGCTCGCTTCGCCGCGCGGGCGACGCTCCGCGCAGTCATGACAATTCCCGCTCCCCGCGCGGGCCGTGGCCCGCCCGGTAGAACGACCCTCACTCCGCTCCCCGCCGCCCTGAACCCGCACCATGCTAAGGTCCCTCCCCGTGAGCGGCCGGCAGGATGCTCTTCACCTCGGCCATCGCCACCATGGGCAGGAAACGGCAAAACAACAGGAAAAACGTACTGAACAACCCGAAGCTGCCGATCAGCATCAACACCTCGACGTAGCTCGGCGCATAACTGCCCCAGTTGGACGGCAGGAAGTCGCGATGCAGCCCGCTGACGATGATCACGAACCGCTCGAACCACATCCCGACGTTGACCAGAATGCTGACGACAAACAGCGCCCAGACCCTCTTCCGCACGGCCTTGAACCACAGCACGTGGGGCACGATCGCGTTGCACGACAGCATGATCCAGCCGGCCCACCACAGCGGCCCGAACTCGCGGTTCAGGAAATGGAACTGCTCCCACGGACTCTGGCTGTACCAGGCGACAAAAAACTCCATCCCGTAGGCGTAGCCGACCATGCAGGACGTCAACAGGATGACCTTGGCGATGTTGTCCAGGTGCCGGGCGGTGATGAAGTCCCGCAGCCCGAACAGTTCGCGGGCCGGCACCGCCAGGGTGAGCACCATCGCAAAACCGCTGAAGATCGCCCCGGCCACAAAGTACGGCGGAAAGATCGTCGTGTGCCAGCCGGGCAGCTGCGAGACGGCGAAATCAAAGCTGACCACGCTGTGCACCGACAGCACCAGCGGCGTGGCCAGGGCGGCCAGCAGCAGGTACGCTTTCTCGTACACGTGCCAGTGCCGCTGGCTGCCGCGCCACCCCAGGCTCAAAATGCCGTACAGGTAGAACCGCCAACGGACGGTCGCCCGATCGCGCAGCGTCGCCAGGTCCGGCACCATCCCCATGTACCAGAACAGCAACGAGACGGTCGCATACGTGGTGACGGCGAACACGTCCCACAACAGCGGACTGAGAAAGTTCGGCCACATGCCCATCTGGTTCGGATACGGCAACAGCCAGTAGGCCAGCCAGACGCGTCCGATGTGGATGCCGGGGAACAGGCCCGCGCACATGACCGCGAAAATCGTCATCGCTTCGGCGAACCGATTGATGCTCGTCCGCCACCGTTGCCGGGCCAGGAAAAGGATCGCGGAGATCAGCGTGCCGGCATGACCGATCCCGACCCAGAACACAAAGTTGGTGATGTCGAAGGCCCAGCCGACCGGCCGGTTCAAGTTCCACACGCCGACGCCGGTGAAGATCAGGTAGCCGATCATCAGCCCCAGCACGCACAGCGTCAGGAAGGAAACCGCGAACGCGACGTACCAGGCCTTCGGCGGATGCCGGGCCTCGGCGACGCCGGCCACCACTTCCGTGACCCGGTGCAGGCTCTGACCCGTTTCGCCGGTAATCAGCGCCGCCCGCTGGCCGGGAACGTCGACCGTATTGTCGATCTCGCAGGAAACGGACACTCTCGACATCATGGGCACCTTGTCACGCTCAACCTCATTAGTTCGGCCTTTCCAGGTCCTCGCAGCCATTTTCCGAGCGGCGGACGTCGCTGACGGGAAACGGCACTAGGTGTTCTCCGCCCGCCAAGACAACACTTCGTCCAATCCGACCGCCGGGTTCCGCAGCTTCGCCAGGTACCGCGTCCGCGGCTTGGTGTTGAAATCATCGTCCAACATGCCGTAACTGTGCGCCTGCTGCTGCAGTTGCGACACGCGGCTGCGGGGATCGTTCAAGTCGCCGAAGACAATCGCCCGAGCCGGACAGGTCTGCTGGCAGGCGGTCTGGATTTCGCCGTCCGCCAGCGGCCGTCCGCCTTCGCGCCCCGCTGCGGCCCGCGCGTTTTCGATCCGCTGAACACAGAATGTACACTTCTCCATCACGCCCCGCATCCGCACGGTGACTTCCGGGTTCTTCTGCATCTTGACCAGCTCCGAGACCGGCTCGCGGATCAGATTCGGCTCGTACAAGTCGTGGAGCGTGCCGCGGTTGAAGTCGAAATAGTTGAACCGCCGCACCTTGTAGGGGCAGTTGTTCGCGCAGTAGCGAGTCCCCACACAGCGGTTGTAGGTCATCATGTTCAGACCTTCCTGGCTGTGCGTCGTCGCGGCCACCGGGCAGACCGCTTCGCAGGGAGCGTTCTCGCAGTGCATGCACATCACCGGCTGATGCACGGCGACGGGCGACTCGGGCGTTTCGCGAAAGTAGCGGTCGACGCGGATCCAGTGCATCTCGCGCCCGTGCAGCACCTGCTCCCTGCCGACGATCGGGATGTTGTTTTCGGCCTGGCAGGCAAGGACGCAAGCGCCGCAGCCGGTGCAGGCCGTCAAGTCGACGGCCAGGCCCCAGCGATGCCGGTCGTGGGCCGGGACGTGCGACTGGTCCGCCCGACCGGCCGCGCCGCCGTCGAACCGATGCTCGTTAAAGGGCGACAGCCGCCGGGTCTTTTCCTGACCCAGCGCCGGGTCCGCGGCCAGCTCCGCAAACGTGCCTTCCCGAATCAACTCGGGAATCCGTTCTTGCACCGCGGCGCGTCCGACCGCATCGACGATGTGGTGATCCTGGACCGTCGCCAGGGGGTGCATCCGGCCCGTGCCCTGGACCGAAACCCCGGACCGCCAACCCAGGCCCGCGGTGGTCCGCAGCGCGTAGGCGTTCTGGCCGACGCCGCTCCCCACATTGCCCGCCGCCGTGCGCCCGTAGCCCAACGCCAGACCGATCACGCCGTCCGGCATGCCGGGCAGGAGGTAGGCCGGGGCGAGCAACCCGGCGGAATCGCCCGCCTGGAGCGATACCAGTTCGTCGCGCTGCAGGCCCACCTGTTCCGCCGTCGCAGGACTCATCAGCGCCGCGTTGTCCCACGTCAGCCGCGTCATCGGTTCAGGCAGTTCCTGCAGCCAACCGTTGTTGGCAAAGCGGCCGTCATGCATCTTGCCGTCGGCAAAGAAGACGACCTCGAACGAATCCTCCCCCTGGGGCAGCACGCCTTCCGGCGGCCGCGCTTGGCCGCCCACGTCGACGGGCGCTCCCGCCGTTCCGGCGTCCCGCTCCAAGACGCCGTCGGCCAGCGTCTTCTTCCACTTCCACTCGCTGAACGACTCGCCGACCCAACCGCGAAACGTGCGCCGCACCAGCTCGTAGCCGCCGCCGGCATCAACCGTCTCGCCAGCCAGCGCCGCGAGGATTTCCAGCACACTCTTGCCGTCGAACAAGGGCTCGATCAGCGGCTGGACAATCGTGTACGTGCCGTCGTACGCCAGGGCGTCGCCCCAGGCCTCCAGCGCATGCGCGCGCGACAAATGCCAGCGGCACAGCAGCGAGGTTTCATCCTCGTGCAGCGCCAGATGGACGGCGTGGGACTGCACTTTCCGCAGCGCCTCAGCAAAGGCGATGTCCGCGGGCGCGTTGTAGACCGGATTGCCTCCAAGAATCAACAGCTTGGCGACCGCCCCCTCGTCGATCTTCCGCACCAGGGTCCGCAACGCCTCGGCGTGCGCCGGCCGGCCGGAATCGGGATCGTCATAGTACAAGACGGTCCGGCCCGTGTTTCCCAGCTTGTCGTTTATCGCGGCGACCAAGGCATGAACCTCGGGCGGTTGGCGGGCACCGGCCACGATGAGCGATCGACCGGCGGCGGCTTCCAGGTCTTTCTGGACCGCCTCGAAGAACGCGGCCTCCACGCCGTCGGGATTAGTTTCCGGCTCCACCGCTCCAACCACGCCCAGCCGCGCGGCCAGCCTTGCCGCCACCACCCCCACGGCGCTGGCCCGGACCGCCCGCCGATGGTCAGCGCAGGCCCCGGTCATCGAATGAATCGACTCGACGACGTACAGCCGGTTCGGCGCCTCGCCCGCCGCCCCGCCCGACTGCCGGCCCGCCGCAAAGTCGCGGGCGTGCTTGATCGCCAGCGGATGCCCGCCGCCGAACAAGTCGGCGTCCAGCGAGACGACAACCCGCGCGGAGGCCAGGTCCGGCACTGTCCGCAGCCCCCGGCCGAAGGCCCGCCGAACGCCTTCGCGGACATTGTCCTCCGACAGCGGCTCGTACTCGAACCACTCCAGTTTCGGCATGGCCTTCTGCAGCCGGGCGCGCAGATCGGCCACGCTCGGGGAACTGGACGCCTCGCTGAGGATCGCCACCCCGGTGCCGTCGCCCGCCAGTTCCTGCTTGACCCAACGGAAAAAATCGTCCCACGCGACCGGCGTGCGCTCGACCCCCTCGCGCCGGATCGCTCCCCGGCTGCGGTCCGGGTCGTACAGTTCCAGGACCGCCGCCTGGGCCTGGGCATCCGCCGCGCCGCGGTTCACCGGGTGAGCCGGATTGCCCTCGACCTTGATCGGCCGGCCATCGTAGCTGGTGATGAGCAGCCCCTGGGCCACGCCGGCGACTTCCCAAGCGGTGGCGTAGCGGACGGGTACGCCGGGCGTGCGGCCGTCCGGTTGATGGGCATAAGGCGCGAGCCTCTCTTGCGGATAGCGGACGCAACCGCTCAGTCCGGCCAGACTCAGCGACGCCCCCATGATCTTCAGAAACCCGCGGCGGGAGGCCTGAAACATCTCGGCGGCGGCCGGCGGAAACTCGCCTGCCGGTTCGCGAAACGGCGCCGTGTCGGCCTGCTCCTCCAGGCTGCGCCAGTACCGCCGCCCCGCGGGACGCGCGGCGGCCGCCGCCGGAATGCCGGTCTCCGAGATCATCGATGACATGTCGCGCAGTCTGTGTTGGGGTTGACGTGGTACTTGTCGCGCAGCGAGCGGCCCAGCGCCGCCCGCGCCGCACTGTCCTCCGGCGGCCTCCACTCCATGTTCGTCACCTGGTCCCGCGGCCGGAGCCGCGACTCGGGGTTGCGGTGGCAATCCAGGCACCAGGCCATGCTCAGCGGCTGGACGGTCTGAACCACCGCCATTTGCTGCACGGGGCCGTGACACTCGCTGCAACCAACGCCGGCATTCACATGGGCGGCATGGTGGAAGTAAGCATAGTCGGGCAGATCGTGGACCTTCACCCAGCGGATCGGCGTGCCCTCGACGTGACTCCGGCGGACCTCGCCAAGCTTCGCTGTGTTGGGCAGAATCGCCGTGTGACAATTCATGCACACTTCCGTCGGCGGGATCGCCGCCACAGCGGACTTCTCGACCGTGAAATGACAGTAGCGGCAATCAAGCCCCAGCTTGCCCACATGCTGCGCGTGGCTGTACGGCACCGGTTGCTCGGGCGCATACCCGACATAGAGCGTGGTCGGATGAGCACCGTAGGCCAGCAGCAGGCCGACATACGCCGGGACGAAGACGATTCCCAACACCACCCCCACCGTCGCCCGATTGGACCACTTGGGGAACATCAGAGGAGTTTTCGAGTCCATGCGCGGGGTTGTCTCGCTGAGTTAGCCATGCTAGGAGGAATCAAGCCTCCGGCTGATCGGCGGGGCGGCCGTGAAGCGCACACCGAAAGTCGAGAGATTCTAGGCGGCCGCCGCTCGTTTTTCAACCTGTCGTAACCCGACAACCCCGACAAATTCTATCAGCGGCAAATCGACAGCGCGGGGGGTGGCTTGTGCAGCCATCGCAGGGTCGGTCACGACCGGCCGGGCATCCGCCACCAGAAACAGCAACAGCAGCGGGAGATAGATGATGCTCGCCAGAAACAACCGCCGAGCGTTCTCGTTGGTTTTGGCCGCGCGAAGTTGCAGGGCGAGCAGGAAGAAGCCGACCCCAAGGACCAGCGACAGAGCCCCGAACAGATAACCCGCCATCCCGCAAAACGTCGCCGATAAACCCATCGGCAGCAACGCCAGGGTGTACAAGACGATCAGCAGACACGTCAGCCGGCCGGAAGGGTCGATCACCGGCAACATCCGATAGCCGGCGCGCGCGTAATCCGACCGATACAACCAACTGAACGCCAAGAAATGCGGCACCTGCCAGAGAAACAGGATGGCGGCAAGCAACCCGGCCCCCAGCGTCAGTTCATTCGAGGCTCCCGTCCAGCCCATCACAGGCGGCAGTGCTCCACAGATCGCACCCACCAGCGTATTGAGCGATGTCCGCGGCTTCAACGGCGTGTAGACCAACGTGTAAACCAGCACGTTGGCCAGGCCCAACAGCGAGGTCAGGGGATTGACCAACTCGTTCAACACGCCCAGACCGGCCGCCGTGGTCACCAGGGCGAACGCAAAGGCATGGCCGCGCGAAATGCGGCCCGCCGGCAACGGTCGATTGCGGGTCCGCACCATTTTCGCGTCCCGATCCACCTCCAGGATCTGATTGAACGTGCTCGCGCCGACCGCGGCTAAACCCGTCCCCAGCACGGTCCACAACAAGCCCCAGCCGGCCAGCGGCCGCGATGCGGCTAACAGATAGCCCACGGCCGTGGTGATCAGCACCATCGCGGTCAGACGGATCTTGGCGAGTTCCAGGTAACACTTGCAGCACATTGGGCACAAACCCTATAACAATGCCGACAGACAACTTCTACTTTATAGGCGGCGAGCCCGTGAGTATACAGAGCCAAGCTTCCAACGCACGCCCCCCAGCCACAGGCCACCCCGCGGCCTCGGTTGGCGTCGGCGATCTGCTGGCGATCAGCTTCGGGACGACGGTTGCGATGTGGGCGGTGGGCTACGTCGGCCACATGCCGCTGACCCGGCTCCCGCCGATCGTGTTCGTGAGCGTCATGCTGGTGTGCCTGATCGCCGGCGGGTGGGTGGCCGGCCGCCACACGGCCCGCGGCATCCGCGGTGGAGCTTGGGTGGGCTTGATCTCCGCGGCGCTGAACCTGCTGATCCTCGGCAGCCTGCTGGCCAGGCCACAGAGCGGACAGGTGGCCGAAGGCGCGTGGCTGTGGCTGCCGGTCTGGTTTGCGCTCAGTACCGGCCTGGCGGTGATCGGGGCCGCGGTGGGACGAGCCAGCAGCGGCCTGCGACAGCCGGAAATCAACTGGGCGGCCGGGCTGGCCTGGATCACCTGCCTGGCCGTGCTGCTGCTGATCATCGCCGGGGGCCTCGTCACGGGCTTTCGCGCCGGCATGGCGGTTCCCGACTGGCCCAACACGTTTGGCACCAACCTGTTTCTGTACCCGCTGGCCCGGATGACCGGCGGTGTGTTTTTCGAGCACGCGCATCGGCTGCTAGGTACGCTGGTGGGCTGCGCCACGCTGGTCCTGGCGATTTACGGCACCGCCACGCGCCGGCGGCGGCGACCGCTGGTCGCGCTGCTCTGGACCGCCCTGACCGCGGTCGTTCTGCAGGGCGTGATGGGCGGACTGCGCGTGACCGCCGACAATCATCTGCTGGCCGTGATCCACGGGTTCTTTGCGCACGTCGTCTTCGGCAGTCTGATCGCGGCGGCGGTCATGCTTTCCCGCGACTGGCCGGACCGGATCGGCGCGGAGTGCCGATTCTCTGCCGGCACGGACCGGTTCTTTACAACGCTGTTGGTCGCCTGCGTGCTGCTGCAGACGCTGCTGGGCACGCTGGTCCGGCAACTCGACACGGGCCTGCTGGCGCACATCACCGTGGCCGCCTTGGTGGCCCTGGTGGCCTTGGCCGCGGGCGTGAGGGCCTGGGGCTCGAATCCGAACCGGACAGTTCTCCGCCGCGGGGGCGCGATGCTGCTCCTGCTGGTCCTGGTCCAGCTGACGTTGGGGATCGTGGCACTCATCTTCCGCACGCCCCCGGTGGACGCGTCGCCGAGCGCACAAATGCTGGCGGCCACCGCCGGCCAGTTGCCCGTGGCGCCGCTGCCGGCAGTGATCACGACGGCCCATCAAACCAACGCGGCGGTGATCCTGGCCGTGGTCGTCGTGTTGGTGATGTGGACGTGGCGGCTGCTCGTGCCGCCGTCTGCGGTCACGCTGGGATCTGGTCCAGCTGTGGCGGCGAATCAGTGACGGTTTGCCGGAGTGCATGGCCGGGCTGAACGAGCCCCGCTTTCGTTGCAGGCCGGTTCGTTCCCAAGTTCCGGCTGGGATGATCGCGGTCGAGCGCCTGCGCTGGGGCCAGGACGCGCGGCGGCGCACGGCAGGGACGGCCTTCGGCGGCTGCGCGGTCACGCCTTTTCAAGCGGCCCGTTTTCACAGCGCGCGTCGCAGCGCCTCCAGCAGCTGCTGGATCATGTCGTCCGTGTGCGTGGCAAAGACGGCCACGCGGAGCGCGCCGGCGGAGCCCAGGCCGCTGTACGCGGCCATGTACGGAACGATGATCCCGCGCTGCTGCAATTCGACCTGCAAGCGCTGCATGTCTTCCGCCGTGCCCGCCTGGACCGGCACGATGGGGGCGGGCGAATCGTCCACGGACAAACCCAATTGCCGCAGGCCGTTGCGCACCGCGCGCACGTTCTCCCACAACCGCAACCGCAGTTCGGGATGCTGCCGGATCAGCTCCAGCGCGCGGGCTGAGGCGGCCGCTGCGGGCGTCGGCGGGGCGCTGGCGCCTTCGTAGTAGTGCGTCGCCGCGCGCACTCGACGCAACAGCGCGGCGCTGCCCGGCACGATCCCGCCAAAGCCGCCCAACGCTTTGCTGAGCGTCCCGCCGACATACAACCGCCCCGGCGGACGATCCGCGACCGCCGGATCGTCGTTGACGGCGCCGGACCACCGACCCCAGAATTCCAAGGTCCCGCGACCGTTATCGCCGATCACCCCCAGCCCGTGCGCGTCGTCCACCAGAATCGCTGACCCATCGTACGGCTCCAGGACCTGGCAATAACGATCGACGGGGGCCACGCAGCCCAGGCTCGACGAGACACCGTCCGTCAGGACCAACGGCCGCTGCTTGCTTCCCAGATGCTGCCGCAGGCCGCGCTGCAGATCTTCCGCGTCTCGCGGACGAAAGCGGACCAGCGGCAAGCGGGCCGCCAAGGCGGCTTCCGCGACGCTGTAGTGCGCCGACTCGTCCAGATACAAAACGTCGAAATGCGGCGCGAGCGTCTGCAGCAGAATGGCGTTGCTGGCATAGCCGGAGGCGAAATAGAACGCGCCTTCCAGATCGAAGAATTCGGCCGCCATCCGTTCGACGGCCAGAACTTGCGGCGTGTTGCCGTACAGCGAACGCGAGGTCGCCGAGTGAATTCCGTACTTCCGCGTCGCCTCGCAAGCCGCAGCGATGACCTCCGGATGGCCGTGCAATCCCAGGTAGCTGGTGCCCCCGAAGTACAAATACGAACGTCCGTCGATCGTACACCGGGCGCCCGGCGGGCTTTCCATCACGTGAATTGGCGCTTGCCGTTCGGTCATGGCGTTCCTTCAATCCGGCGGACGGCCAATTCGGCCAGTTGCTTGATCTCCGCGTCGGGATCCTGCTGAAGCTTGCGGAGCGCCTCCAGCGCGGGTTTGGCGTCCGGTCCCAGTTTCGCCAGCACGAACACGGCCAAACGCCGCACGGCCACGTCCGGGGCCTGCAGTTTCTGCATCGTGGGTGCGACGGCGGCGGCACCTGACAAAGCCAGCGCGTCTGCCGCCTTGCGCCGCACACCGTCGTCCCGGTCGGCCAGCGCTTCGGCCAACTCCGGCGCGACCGCCGCGGTGGCCTGACCCAGCTTGCCCAACCGCGTCGCGGCCAAACCGCGCAGATTCGCCTGGGAATCCTGCCGGAGCACCTGCCGAAGTGCCGCCACGGCGTCGGCCGCCGGAGCCGCGCGGCAGATCGACAACACACAGGCGGAACGCACCGCCGGATCGGGATCTGCTGCAGCCGCCTTGGCCAGCGCGGGAACGGCATCGTGCGCCGCGGCGTCCAGCGTCCCGATCAGCCGCGCGGCCGCGGCCCGCGATTCGGCACTCTCTTGTGGATGTCCTAGCATGGCGGTCAACTGCGGAAGCGACTGGACGATGGTGTCCAGCGGAAACCGCTGCGCTGCCGTGAGGGCCAGCTTCCGCACCGAGGCGTCGGGGTCACTCAGCCGCTTCGCCAAGGCGGCGACCACCGCCGCATCGGCCGGGTCGAACCGGTCCAGCCAATAGAAAACCGCGCCGCGCCGCACGTCGGGCGACGCGTCCTGAAGCAAGGACAACAGCGATTGCCCACCGCCGACCGACACCCGCTCCAGCCTCTCCGACGCCGCTTCGCGCGCCGAGACGTCGTTGCCCACCAAAGCGGCAGCCCAAGACCGCAGCTGGTCCGGCCCCGGCGCTGCGCCCCCGCCGGCGGCCGGGGGCGGCTCCGACTGGCCGGACGCGGATGGCTCCGACCGCTCAGGCTGCGCCGAGGCCGCGGGAGCCGAGGCGGGGGCCGACGCAGGCACCGGTGCGGGAGCTGCCGCGGGCACCGAAGCCGGCGGCGGCGAGGCAGATTTCGCCGCGGCCGGCGCCGCCGATTCCGCCGGCATTTGCAGGCTTGCAGAATCGGAGTCCGACCCGCCGGGCTGCGGTCTACTTGATTCCGGCCCGGGAGGCCCAGGCGGACTCTGCGGCGCCGGTCCCGACGACCCGCAACCCAGGACGAAAACCAAAACGGCGATTCCCCACCATGCCGTCACCCTATCCATCGCTGGTGCTCCCAAACTCTGATGGCAAACAGGCAGACTTCTTCATTTCCGGCCGACATACAACGTCGCAATCCCGCCGGTCAAGGGATGCAAGCACACCTCGCGGAGGCCCGCCTGACGCAGGCGGTCCGCCAGCGCCTGGCCCGAGGGAAACTCGCCCACGCTGCTGGGCAGATAACAGTAGGCCTCCTGGCTGTTGCGCATCAGCGACTGGCCGATGCGAGGCAAAACGCGGCGAAAGTACCAGCCGTACACGGCGCGCAGCGGCTGACGCTGAGGCATCGAAAACTCCAGCACCGCCACCTGGCCGCCCGGCTGGCAGACGCGGGTCATCTCGCGCAGGCCGCAATCAGCGTCCGCCACATTGCGGAGCCCGAAAGCGACGGTGACGATCTGGAAATGGTCGTCGTCAAAAGGCAACTGCTGCGCGTCCGCTTCGACGAACGTCAGTCCCCCGTCGATGCCCGCCTTCCGCTTCTTGGCCTCGCCGATTTCCAGCATCTGCGGACAGAAATCCGCAGCCACCACCGGCACCCGGCCCCGCGTCCGGCGGTAAAAGGCGAACGCCAGATCCCCGGTTCCCGTGCAGACGTCCAGGATCGGACGATCGGTGGACGCTTGCACGATCCGCACCGTCCGCCAGCGCCAATAGCGATCGACGTGGCACGACAGCAAGTGGTTCAGTAAGTCGTACCGCGGGGCGATCTCGCCGAACATCTGCTGGACACGTTGATCCGATTTATCGACAGGCATACGATTCCAATCGCAACTTGGCGGCTCGAAAGCCCGGCTTCTGCCAACGTGGCTTAGTATACTGCCTGGCCGGCCCGCCGAAAACGGCGGCGTTCGGGGCGGCAGCCCCTTGAATCTCGGCCGGGCATGAATCAAGCTGAATAGGGGTTCGCGAACAAGGGGGCCGTTCCGGCAAAGCGGGCCTGTCCCCCTTCCGGAAAAGGCCTTTTTTCGTTCTGTCCAGCATGAATTGAGGAAACAATGCAGCGGCTCGCGTTCTTGGGCGGATGGGCAGCCACCTACATCCTGTTGGCGTCGGCCAGTTCGAGCGCGGGCGAACCGGCCGCACCGCCGGACGCGGCCAAGCAGGCCGTCACCGACCTGCGGCAAGCGGACGACGACTATGCGTACCAAGGCGAGTACGCCGGTTGCGTGTGCGAACCGCGCTGCGGCTGGATCTGGACCGGCCTGCAAGTCATCGCCCGCGGCAGCGGCCGATTCGACGGCGTGCTGTACCGCGGCGGACTGCCCGGCTCCGGCTGGGATCGCCACACCCGGCAAATGCTGGCCGGAAACCTGCACAACGGCGTGCTGGTGCTGAACGCCGAAGACGGCTGGTCGGTCATCGCGGACGGGCACGTGGCATCGGTCTACAGCCAGGACGCCCGGCGGCGCGGGAACTTGACCCGGCAACAGCGCGTCAGCCCTACCCTGGGCGCCGCTCCGCCGCCCAGCGCGGTCGTGTTGTTCGATGGCACGTCCGCCGACCAGTTCCACAACGCTCCCATGACCGATGACGGTTTGCTGCAAGTGGGCGGAACGACCAAACTCCCGGTCCACGACTTCCGGCTGCACCTCGAATTCCGCCTGCCGTACATGCCCCATGCGACCGGCCAGGCACGCGGCAACAGCGGCGTGTACATCCAGCAACGCTACGAAGTGCAGATCCTGGATTCGTTTGGCTTGGAAGGCGTCGCCAACGAATGCGGCGGCTTGTATCGCCAACAAGCGCCGGACGTGAACATGTGCCTGCCGCCCCTGGTCTGGCAAACCTACGACATCTGGTTCACCGCCGCCCGGTTTGACGACGAGGGCCACAAGCTGGCCAACGCCCGCATCACGGTGCTGCACAACGGCGTGCCCATCCACAACAACCGCGAGATCGTCGCCAAGACGGGCGCCGGCAAGCCGGAAAGCGCGGAGTTGCTGCCCATCCTGCTGCAAAACCACGGCAATCCCGTCCACTTCCGCAACATCTGGATCGTGTTGGAACCGGAAGCGACAAAGGCCGCCCCGTGCTACCAGCCGGCCCGTTGCCCGCGACTGCGGAAGCTGCTGTGCCGCCTGCGCTGCCGACGCCGCTAGGAGCCAACAGGAAGAAACGGACTCGGAAAGACGCCGTCCAGGATGGCACGGTCGCGCAAAAGGGGTCAGGCTTACAGAATTCAATTTTGGCCGAGTTTGGTGCCAGCCACGTCCTACGACGCTGCTCGGCCCAAATTGAATTCTGTAAGCCTGACCCCGGCACCCAAACGGTGACTTCCTCTACGACGCGCAAGAAGCGCCGAAATCGCGTTTGGTGCTAGCAACTGCGGCCGGGCCCCACCGCGATTTTATTTTCGGCGGAGCAGCACCAGGCACATATCATCCGCTTGCGGCCCGGTGCCGACGTGCGCCAGGACATCCTTGACGATCGTGTCCCCGATCGAGTGCGGTTCCGGTGCGCCATTCTTTACGTGCGCCCGGATTCTGTCAATCGTGTACTGTTGACCCTGGGCGTTCATGGCTTCGTTGATGCCGTCCGTGTACATCGCCAACACATCGCCCGGCTCCAAGACGATCGTCTTCTGGTTGTATTCCAGTCCCTTCATGATGCCCAGCGGAATCCCGACCAGCTCTTCTCCGGGCTCTTCGACCGCGGCGTCCTTCCGCCGCCAGATCGGCGGCATGTGCCCGGCGTTGACGATGGTGGCCTCGTGCTTGATCGGGTCCAGGATCACTGCGACAAAGGTCACAAAGCGCTGGATGCCCATGGCGCTCAGCCGCTCGTTCAGCATCGTGATGGCGGTGGCCGGGCGGGCTTCGCTGGCCAAACAGAACTTGGCCTCAGCGGACACTTTGGCCATCATCATGGCGGCGGCAATCCCGTGGCCGACGACGTCCGCTACGATCACCGCCGTCCGCCCGTTGGGCAGGTCGATATAATCGTAGCAATCGCCGCCGACGTGATTGGCGGGACGATAAAACGCAAAGAAGTCGTAATTTTCCAACTGCGGCGACGCTTGCGGCAGAAAGGCCTCCTGGACCTCCTTGGCCAGTTCCAGGTCCTGCTCGATCGCCTTCTGCCGCAACGCCTGCTCGTGCAGCTGCGCGTTGTGGACGGCGATGCCCGCCTGGACCGCGACGCTCGTCAGCACCTCCAGATCCTCGGGCTGAAAGCGCTTCCGCTGGTCGAGCGTGTCCACCTGCAGCACGCCCAGGGCGGCGCCTTCCGAGTCCAGCAGCGGGGCACACATCATCGAGCGAATGCGCAGTTCCGCGATGCTTTGGCTCATGTCCAAACGATCATCCTTGGTGACGTCGTGCGAGAGGATCGCTTCCTTCGAGTCCATCACCCGGCGCACGATCGTGCGGCTGATCCGGATCGTCTCGTCCTGGCCCGCCCGGCGGGCTTTCGTCCAGCGCGGGATCAGGCTGCCGTCGTCGGAACGCAGCACGATGAACCCCCGATCGGCCTGCAGGAAGATCTTGAACAAGCTGCTCAGCACCTTCGGCAACACCTCGTCCAGGGCCAAGGCGTTTCCCAGACTGCGGGTGATCTCGATCAGCGCGTTGATCCGCGCCTGCAAGCTGGGCGTCATCTGCACGAATCCATCCACACCGCTAACGACGTCCAAGGCGGCCAGCACCGTGGAACTCGAATTGCCGGTGCCGTCGTCGTCCACCAACTCGGCGTTCAAGCTGGATTCTTCCCCGGACAGGCCGCCGACCGTGACGGTGCTCGCCGAAGGGGACTTGGTCGGCTTGGCCGGATCGCGCTCACGAAAACGGAACTCCAACTCGCAAATCCGAATCCGGTCGCCGTCCTTGAGCGGATGCAACGTGTCGTCAATCCGCTGGTCGTTCAGATAGGTGTGGTTGCGGCTCAACAGGTCCCTGACGAAGTAATTGTCTCCTCGACGGATGATCTGCGCGTGATACCGGCTCACGCGAACAGACTCCCTGACCGCGATTTGGCAGTCCGGATGCCGGCCGATGGTGAGTTCATCGGTTTCCACCGCGTATCGATTCCCCAACCCGGGGCCACTTTCTACGACCAGATATGTCATGAGATTTCCCAAAAACTGACGATCGTTCCCGCGACAGCCCGGTTTCTGCGATACGGCTCCGTCCAGCAACTCGCGACCGCCGCTCACCGTCCCGAATTCTAGTTGGGATGCGACGGCCCCGTCAACCAACGCGCTGTGCGGACACGACGATAGCTTGCCCCGCCCCAAAATGGCCTTTCCGCGACGCAGCGACCTCACTGGCGGAGTCGGCAAACGGAATCGGACAGTCCGCGTCGCCGCCAACCGCCGACCGGACGACCGTCTCCTTGCCCCAAAAGCCAGCACCTGAATGGCTGTTTTGTCGCCGCGAAGCCGACGCGGAATCCGGCGTTGACACCCGCTCATCGCCCCAAACGGGCCGCGTTGTCCCGGATTGCATCTGCGGGCTGCAGTGCTACAGTACCGATTCTGTTTGAGAGCACAGCGCACCTGGCCGACCGACGGGCGTGGTCCACACCCCCGGTTCGTCTGTGGCCCCAGATTCCTTTCCGCAACGGGAGTTACCACCCATGAGAGATCGACCGGCGTGGGTCTGCATCACGGTTCTACTTTCAATTCTGGTTTCGGTTTGCACCCCGTGCCTGGTGGCCGAAGCAGGCGAGACGACGCCGAAAGACGCGGTGTTTCCGGACCAGCCGCTGAACCTGGGCAACGCCGGGGCCCCGGAAAGCGGTGAGGCATCAGGCAGACAGGCGCCCATCCAGAGCCTGCTGGCCCTGGGGCCGCAGGCAACGGCCCCAGCAACGGCAACGGTTTCCAGCGCCGAGAGCGTCGATTGGCCTCAATTCCACGGCCCGCAGCGGGACGCCATCTGTACCGAGACCGGCCTGCTCACAGACTGGCCGCAGGAGGGTCCGCCGCTGCTGTGGAAACTGGAAGGACTGGGCAAGGGCTATTCGACGGTCGCCATCGCCGACGGCAAGCTGTATACGATGGGCGATCGCAAATCGGCGGACGGGGAGCACGCGCAGTTTGCCCTGGCCTACGATCTGGCTTCGCGCCGCGAGTTGTGGGCGGCCCGCGTCGGGCCGCCGCACCAGGACGGGCCGCGTTGCACGCCGACCGTTGCCGCCAACCGCGTTTATGTCCTGGGCACGTCGGGCGACCTGCTGTGCCTGGACGCCGCGAGTGGAAAAACCGTCTGGCGCAAGAGCCTGCCGGACGATTTCGGCGGCCAGATGATGTCGGTCTGGAAGTTCAGTGAATCGCCGCTGGTGGACGGCGACCGCCTGATCTGCACGCCCGGCGGTCCCGCCGCGACCGTGGTGGCGCTGCACAAGGACAGCGGCGAAATTCTCTGGAAATGCGCGATGCCCAAGATTGGCGAACGCGGCAAGGACGGGGCCGGGTATGCCTCCGCGGTCGTCGCCAACATCGGCGGCGTGCGGCAGTACGTGCAGATGGTCGGCCGCGGGTTGATCGGTGTCGAAGCCGCGACCGGCCGTTTCTTGTGGGGCTACAACCGCATCGCCAACTCCGTAGCCAACATCCCGTCGGCCGTCATCCGCGGCGATTACGTGTTTACGACGACCAGCTACAAGACCGGCTCCGCTCTGCTGCACCTCCGGCGCGAGGGCGATCAGTTCCTGGCAGAGGAAATCTATTTCCTGTCCCCCCGTGAATTCGAAAACCACCACGGCGGCGTGGTGCTCGTCGGCGAGCACGTCTACGGCGGCGACGGTCAGAACCGTGGCAACCCGGTGTGCCTGGAGTGGACGACGGGCAAAATCGCCTGGAAGGAACGCGCCCCGGCCAACGGCTCGGCGGCCGTCCTGTATGCCGACGGACATCTGATCTTCCGCTACGACCGTGGCCTGGTGGCCCTGCTCGAAGCCACGCCCGAAGCGTACCGCGTGAAGGCCAGCTTCACCCCGCCGACCGGCAGCGGACCGGCCTGGGCACACCCCGTGATCCACCGCGGCAGACTGTACCTGCGGCACAGCGATCTGCTGGTCTGCTACGACCTGCGAAAGTGAATTCACGTCCACGTTCTTCGGCAGCCCCCTGGCGCAGGATGAGTCCGGATGCCGGTCGTCTCGGAAACGGAAATCGAACTGCCCGCCTCGGCGGACCTCCCGGCGGATGCGGTTCCCGAAGTGCTCCGGATTCGGGGCGCCCGGACGCACAACCTGAAGAATGTGGATTTGGACATCCCCCGCGGCCAGTTCGTGGTGATCACGGGACCCAGCGGCTCCGGCAAAAGCAGCCTGGCCTTCGATACGCTGTATGCCGAAGGCCAGCGGCAGTACATCGAGAGCCTGTCCGTCTACGCTCGGCAGTTCCTGCACCAGCTGGAGCGGCCCGACGTCGACTTGATCGACGGACTGCAGCCCACCCTGTGCATCGACCAGCGGCCCGGCACCGCGAACCCACGCAGCACCGTCGGCACCGTCACGGAAATCTACGACTACCTGCGGCTGCTGATGGCGCGCCTGGGCGAGGCCTCCTGTCCGCAGTGCGGCCAGCCAATCCGGCAGCAAACGGCGGAACAAATCCAGGAGGCGCTGGCCGGCCTGCCGGAAGGCACCAGGCTGATGATCCTGGCCCCGCTGGTGCGCGGCCGCCGGGGCAAACAAGAGGAAGTCCTGGCACGGATCCGCAAAGCCGGCTTCATCCGCGTGCGCCTCGACGGCCAGGTGCTTGACCTCGAAAACCTGCCCGACGTGGACGCCCGCCGGGAACACATGATCGACGCCGTCGTCGACCGGATCATCGTCCGCAGCGACATCGCGTCCCGCCTGGGCGAGTCGGTCCGGCTGGCGATCCGGCACGGAGACGGTCTGCTGATCGCCTGTTACCAGGCGCCGCCGGCAGCGGGCGACGATCCCGCTTCCGGCCGCTGGCAGGATCGCTTGTTCAGCACGCGGTACGCCTGCCCCCAGTGCAATGTCAGCCTGGCGGAAGTCGAACCGCGGACGTTCAGCTTCAACAGTCCCTACGGGGCTTGTCCGCGTTGCGAAGGACTGGGCGCCTTGGAACAGTTCGATACGGAACTGGTCGTACCGAATCCCCGCTTGTCGCTGGCCGGAGGCGCCGTCGCCGCCTGGAAGAACACCCGGCCCGACCCGCTGAAGAAGCATCGGCCGCCGTTGGCCGCCTTCCTGGCCGCCCACGGCGCCGCCTGGGACACGCCGCTGGACCAACTCCCGCCCCAGGTTCGGCTCGCACTGTTGCACGGCGACGGCCAGGATCTCCGCGGGATTCTGACACTGCTGGAACAGGAATACGTCACCGCCACCGACCCGGAGCGCCGCGAGGCGTTGGCCCGGTTCCGCGGGCACGTCGCGTGCCCCGCGTGCGGAGGCTCGCGGCTGCGGCCGGAAGCCAACGGCGTCCGCGTCGGCGGCCAGACGATCCACGACCTGTGCCGGCTGCCGATCAGCGACGCCGTCCGGTTCTTCCGCGGTCTGGCCTTTTCCCCCTCCCAGCTTCCGATCGCTCAACCGCTGCTCTCGGAGATCGGTCGGCGGCTGGTGTTCCTGGAAAACGTGGGCCTCGGCTACCTGACGCTGCACCGCTCGGCCGACACGCTCAGCGGCGGCGAACTGCAGCGCGTCCGACTGGCCACCTGCATCGGCTCGGGGCTGGTCGGCGTCTGCTACGTGCTGGACGAACCCTCGATCGGCCTGCACCCGCGCGACAACCGCCGCTTGATCGACGCCCTGCGCGACTTGCAGCAACAAGGCAACTCCGTGCTCGTCGTCGAGCACGACGAGGCCATGATGCGCGCCGCCGACCAGTTGATCGACATCGGCCCCGGCGCCGGAACCGACGGCGGGCGGATTGTGGCTCAAGGCACGGTCGACGAAGTCCTGCGGAACCCCGCCTCGGTGACCGGCCGCTATTTGTGCGGCGAGTTGCAGATTCCGCTGCCCGCCACCCGCCGCCTGGTGTCCTTGGCCAAGACCCGGTCGCTGACGATTGAAGGCGCGTCGACAAACAACCTGCAAGACGTCGAAGTCCGCTTCCCGCTCGGTGCGTTCGTGTGCGTGACCGGAGTCAGCGGGTCGGGAAAGAGTTCGCTGATCAACGAAACGCTCGCGCCGGCGCTGCTCCGCCGTCTGGGCTCGCCCGCTCCCAAGCCCGGACCGTTCCGAGGTCTCCGCGGAGCAGCCTTGATCGACAAGGTGATTCAAATCGACCAGAGCCCGATCGGGCGCACTCCCCGCAGCACGCCGGCGACCTACATCGGCGCGCTGGACGAAATCCGCAAAGTGTTCGCCCGCACGCGCGAGGCCAAACAGCGGGGTTTCGGAGCCAGTCGCTTCAGCTTCAATGTCAAAGGCGGCCGCTGCGAAGCGTGCCAAGGCCACGGCTTGAAAAAAATTGAAATGCAGTTCCTGCCCGACCTGTACGTCACGTGCAGCGAATGTCAGGGAGCCCGCTTCAACCGGCAGACCCTGGAGGTCCGCTGGCGCGACAAATCGATCGCCGACGTGCTGGGCATGTCGGTGGACGAGGCCACGGGGTTCTTTGAGAACTTTGCCAACCTCCACCGCAGTCTAAAAAGCTTCCAGGACGTGGGACTCGGCTACTTGACCCTGGGCCAGCCGTCCACAACGCTCTCGGGCGGCGAGGCCCAACGGATCAAACTGGCCACCGAACTGGCCCGCGTCGATACCGGCCACACGCTGTACCTGCTCGACGAACCGACCACCGGCTTGCACTTCGACGATATCCGCCGACTGCTGGAAGTGTTGGCGCGACTGGCCGATCGCGGAAACACGGTGATCGTCATCGAGCATAATCTGGAAGTCATCAAATGTGCGGACTGGCTCATCGACCTCGGTCCGGAGGGCGGCCAAGCGGGCGGACACGTCGTCGCCACGGGAACGCCGGAGCAAATCGCGGCCTTGCCCGACAATCATACGGGACGATTTCTCAGACCGCTGCTCGGCGATCGGTTTTAATCGATCGCGGCGTATCCCCTTTATTGACAAAGACTTGCATTGTAAAATTTGATCCGGCGGGGATTCTGCTGCTTCACCCCGGCCCAAAGTACCTAGGACTACGGGCGAACACCGATGTTCGTCGACCTCATCTCGTCATAAACGCAAAAAGCTTTATAATTTACGACTTGTGATTCAGGTTTTTCCGTCAGCCGCGAGACAACACGGCAGCCAGATGGTCGGCAGAGTGTTCTCTATCAAATTCGCAACCTGCAATTCGACACGGACCGCGTGGAAACACGGGCCGATGCCGGCGCCCGCCGAGTACATCGGCGGGGTCGAGAATTCCCTGGTCCCGCTGGCTCTGGACACTGTCTTTCAGCAGCAGCCGAAGTTCAACCCGATTGTCTTTTTCGGGCCGACGGGCACCGGAAAATCACTCCTCGTCCAATTGATCGCCACGCGTTGGAAACGCGACAACCGAACTCCTCGCATGATCCTGACCACAGGCGCCGATTTCGCTCGCGAGTATGCCCACGCCGTAGAGGCTGACTCGCTGCCCGATCTCCGGTCCAAATACCGCCGCGCTGGTCTTGTGGCCATCGACGACATCCACGAAATCGGCGACAAGACGCCCGCCCAGAACGAACTCGTCCGAACCTTGGATGCTCTGCTCGCCCGTCACCAGCCAGTCGTCGTGACGCTCCCGCAGTCCCCGACCGACGCCGCCGTGCTGCTGCCCTCGCTCGCGAGCCGCTTGTCCGCCGGCTTGACCGTGCCATTGCATCCGCCAGGCCCGGCCGCTCGCCGCCTGATTCTGCGTGCTCTGGCGTCCGCTCGCAGCATCTCTCTGTCCGACCGCGTGCTTGACCTCGTCGCCTCCGACGCCCTCAAGGACGCCGTCAAACCCGGCACGGTGCCTCGTTTACTGCAGACCCTGCTGCGTTTGGAACAATTCCCGTTCGCCAGCCAGGCGTCGATCAGCGAGCACGACTTGAGACGTTGCCTGCAGGATCCGGACCACGCCGAAGAACCACAACTCCAGTCGATCACCAAACGCGTCTCGAAGTACTTCAATCTGCGGTCCGCAGACCTGCGAGGCAAGACGCGCCAGCAACGCGTGGTCCGAGCCCGCGGTGTGGCGATGTTCCTGGCCCGCAAATTGACCGCCAACAGCCTGGAAAGCGTCGGACGCCATTTTGGCAATCGCGACCATACGACCGTTCTGCACGCCTGCCGCAAAACGGAATCCCTTATTGAAGAAGACCCGTCCATCCGTCAGGCTGTGGAGGACTTAAAGACTGAACTGACGGCCCATTGAACACGCAGCACGATGCGACTCGGCCTGCCTGGGCCGCGCTGCACCGCCGGCTGAGTTGGCTATCGAACACGGAGAGTTGTTTTGCCGTCTGTGGAAAAAACGTCAATTCGCTGTCGGCGCATGTCGGCGTTCGTCGGCTGTCCCGCTGCCGATTGTCCGCCGCGCCGATTCGATCCACCGCTGCCGACCGGCGGCCGACACACAGGCAACAGCCAATCAACGGGTTTTGCACACCCTTTACTGGATCGTGAACTGCTGGTAGGCGAAGGGCTTGCGCAACGTCGCCAGCGGCCTGTGAACAGCTCGAGCCCGGATAATACTACTGCGACAAATAGATCATTTATTAGAAGAGTAAGAGTGGCAACTGAAACAAGAAGTGCAGAGGCCTGAGATTATGAAGATTACCTGTAACCGTGAGTTGTTGGCGTCGGCTTTCCAAACCGCCGCGTTGGTGGCGCCCGCCCGCAGTCCGAAGACAATCCTGCTGAACGTCAAGCTCGAAGTGCAGGAACAGAGTGCGGTTGTCATCGCGACCGACTTGGAGATGGGAATTCGCATCCAGGTGGAAGGGTTGGAGATTGAAGCACCTGGGAGCGTCGTTCTGCCGGTCGGCCGATTCGGTTCGATCCTCCGGGAAAGCACCGACGAGAAGCTGCGGTTGGAGGCGGATTCCAAGGGTCTTCTGGTACGCGGGGACCGGAGCCGGTTCAGGCTGCCGGCCCAGAACCCGGACGAGTTTCCTGCGGTAGTCGGGTTCGAAGAAGAGAAGTACCACAAGGTTTCGGCCCGCTTGTTCCGCGAATTGGTCCATCGCACGCTGTTTGCGACAGACACGGAGAGCAGCCGCTACGCCTTGGGCGGCGTTCTGCTGGAAATGGAAGCCGACAAGATCACGGCCGTCGCCACCGACGGGCGCCGCTTGGCCAAGATGGAAGGGCCGGCCGAGTCGGTTGGCGGTCACGGCACCACCGCCGAGACGATGACGATCGTCCCGCACCGCTCGATGCAGCTGATTGAAAGGGCCCTGGCGGACGCCGAAGCGGAAATCGAGATTGCCGCGCGGCCCAACGACGTGCTGATCCGAACACCCAAAGCGACCATCTATTCGCGGTTGGTCGAAGGACGCTTTCCGAAATGGCGGGACGTGTTTCCGCAACGCAGCCAGGCGGTGCGGATCGAGGTCCAAGTGGGGCCCGTGTACTCCGCGCTGCGTCAAGCCGCCATCGTGACCGACGAAGAAAGCCGGGGCATCGACTTCCAGTTCGGCGAAGGCAAACTGGTGCTCGTCGCCAGTGCGGCCGAGGTCGGCGAATCTCAGGTGGAATTGCCCATCACCTACGACGGCCAGCCGCTCGCGGTGACCATGGATCACCGGTTTGTGTCCGACTTTCTCAGGGCGTTGGACCCTGAAAAGTCGTTTACTATCGAAATCGAAAACGAAGAGAGTGCCGCCCTGTTCCTGACGGATGACGGCTACGGCTACGTCGTCATGCCGCTGGCCCGCGATCGAGCCTAAGGTGGTTGGATCTCCCGATACCAAATGCCCAACGAAAACGAAGAACTCCAGGCGATCTGCAACGAGATCACCAGCCGCCAGCGCTACCGGGCCGGACCGAAACGGATGGCCGATATCGTCAGCGAACTGATGTCCCGTCGCGGCTACGCTGACTTGCAGTCGTCGGCCCAGTGTGCCGACGCTTGGCGGGCGGCGGCCGGCGCGTCGCTGGCGAGCCACTCCGTGGCCGGCAAAATCCGCCGCGGCGTCCTGGAAGTGTTTGCCCGCAATTCGGCCGTCTTGCAGGAACTCACGTTCCGCAAAAAACAGTTGATTGCCGAGCTGACAAGATTGACTCCCGACTCGAAAATCCGCGACGTGCGGTTCCGCGTCGGACCCGTGGACTGAAGCCGGCTGCAGCCAACCGAAGTCTCGAAAAATCGCCGATTCATCACCCGTAACGCATCACCCGAAATTCACAAACCTGCACCTTACCGATTCACGGATGGACAGACTATGACGGACGACAAACCCGCCGCCGACCAGCCCACCCCAGACGCCCCTGCCACTCCCCAATTCATCCTCCAGCGCGGCGACGAGGATTATGGTTCGGAGGACTTGCAGCACCTGTCGGACTGGGAGCACGTCCGGAAGCGGCCTGCGATGTACATCGGCGACGTCACGGCGCGCGGACTCCACCACCTGGTCTATGAAGTCGTCGACAACTCGATCGACGAAGCCATGGCGGGCTATGCCAAGAACATCAGTGTGACCGTCAATACGGACGGATCTGTCACCGTGGAAGACGACGGACGCGGCATCCCCGTGGAACCGCACGAGCAGTTGTCCAAAGAAGTCGGCCGCGAGATGTCCACGCTGGAAGGCGTGATGTGCGTCCTGAAGTTCGGAGGCAAATTCGAGAAGGGTGCGTACCAGACGTCCGGCGGACTCCACGGCGTCGGTGTCACCGTGGTCAATTTCCTCTCACAGTGGTGCGAAGTTGAAGTTTACCGCGACGGACACGTGTACCAGCAAGAGTACGAGCGCGGCGTTCCGACGGGTCCGGTCAAACGCATCGGCGCCACAAAGAAATGCGGGACCAGGACCACGTTCAAGCCCGACACCACCGTCTTTCAAGCTACCAAGTACGTCTTCGACACGCTGTACAAGCGGCTGCAGGAATTGGCCTTTCTGAACTCCGGCGTGCGGATCCGCTTCCGCGACGAACGGGTGAATGAAGGCGAAGAGTTCTTCTTCCAGCGAGGCATCGTCGAGTACGTCGAGCATCTGAACCGGACCAGCGATCCGCTGCACCGCGACGTCATCTTTTTCTGCGGCGAAATCGAAGGCGTGGGCTACGAAGTCGCCATGCAGTACACCAGCGAGTTCACGGAGAACGTCCACTCCTATGTGAACAACATCAGCACGATCGAAGGCGGCACCCACGTGTCGGGCTTCCGCTCGGCCTTGACGCGGTCCCTGAACAACTACGGCAAGAAGGAAAACCTGTTCAAAGACCTGACGCCCTCCGGGGACGATTTCCGTGAAGGGCTCACGGCGATCATTTCCGTCCGCGTCCCGCATCCCCAGTTCGAAGGCCAGACCAAGACCAAGCTGGGCAACGGCGAGGTGGAAGGCATCATCAATTCGGCGGTTGGCGACGCGTTGGCCAAGTACCTGGAAGAAAATCCGAAGACGGCCAAGACGCTGGTTCGCAAAGGCGTCTTGGCGGCCGAAGCCCGCGAAGCGGCGCGCAAGGCCAAGGACATGCTCCGCAAACGCAAGACCGTGCTCGGCGGCGGCGGCCTGCCCGGCAAACTCCGCGATTGTATCAGCAAAGAGATGGAAAAGTGCGAGTTGTACCTGGTCGAGGGCGATTCGGCCGGCGGCAGCGCCGAAGGCGGCCGGCTGCGGGATTTCCAGGCCATTCTGCCCCTCCGCGGCAAGATCATCAACGCTTACAAGTCCCGCGAAGACAAGGTCCTGGCCAATGAAGAAGTCCAGAGCATGATCCAGGCCATCGGGATCGGGATCGGCGAAGAACAGGACATCGCCAAACGCCGCTACAACAAGATCATCATCATGAGCGACGCCGACGTCGACGGCTCGCACATCCGCACGCTGCTGCTGTGCTTCTTCTACCGCCAGATGTACCAACTGGTCTCCGAAGGGCACGTGTACATCGCCCAGCCACCGCTGTTCCGCGTCCGCTCCAAGCACGACACCTACTACGTGCAAACCGAGGAGGAAATGAAAGCCCAACTGCTGGAAAAAGGGCTTGCCAACACCAGCCTGGAACCCGCGGACGGACGGCGGATCGAAGGCGACGAGATGCAGCGCCTGTCGTACACGCTGGCGGCCATGGAAGAAGCCCTCACCGCACTGGAGCGACGCGGCATCAGTCTGAAGGCACACGCCGAGCGGATCGATCAGCAGGCCCGCCGTCTGCCGGTGTTCCACGTCTTCTACGGCCGCACCGAGCACTGGTTCACCTCGCGCGAGCAATTGGACGAGTTCCTGCGGGCGCAAGAACAGGAAGTCGGCGACGAATTGGCCGTCGGCGACGAGTCGGCTCCGGGTATCAACGGCAACGGCCATTACGCCGCCCAGTTGCACATCACCGAATTGCACGAGGTCCGCACGATCAACGCCGGCCTCAAAGACCTGGCCGAATTCGGTTTCGACATCCAAAGCCTGATCCCGCAAGAACGCACGGGTGTAGAAACTCCCCGCTACATCCTCCGCCGCGGCGAGAGCGAAAGCCCGCTGCAGGAACTCCGCGGCCTGCTGCCCGCGATCCGCGCCGCCGGCGAAAAGGGACTGCAAGTAACCCGTTTCAAGGGCCTCGGTGAAATGAATGCCGACGAGCTGCGGGAAACCACTTTGGACCCGGCCCACCGCACGTTGATCCAAGTCAGCATGCGCGACGCGGGCGCCGCGGATGATATGTTCCGCATCCTCATGGGCGACAAAGTCGAACCCCGCCGAGAGTTCATCGAAAAACACGCCTTGGAAGTCCGCAACCTGGACGTGTAACCGCGCCGAGTTGTGTGAGACAGTGAAAAGGTCAAGATCCGGATTTTCAAGGTCACGCTCTTTACTTCGAACGCGCCCACCCTGCACAGCCGACGGGGAAATCCAGCGGGACACGCGTCGACGGGTTGTTGCGGACGAGCCCCGACCTCTCCGTAGCCTATGTAGCCCGCGGCGGCATCGGAGCCGCTGATAACTCAATCGAACGTCCGACCTCCCGAGTTCGTTCTCTTGGGCCACCACGCTGCTTGCCAGCGTGGTGCCGTGTTCAGTACCAGGGGACGTTGCGACCTCGCGAGTTCGTTCTCTTGGGCCACCACGCTGCTTGCCAGCGTGGTGCCATGTTCAGTACCAGGGGTCGTTCCGGTTACTGCGTTCAGCATCTTGAACACCGCTCCACGCTGGCGAGCAGCGTGGTAGCGAGGCGACGGATTTCGGGGGCATCTTTGGTCTTGAACATTCCGCTTCCGCTGCTACGGTGACACGCCCGCGAGCTTCTTCTCGGCGGCCCGCACAAGCTCTTCCGACGCGCCGGGAACGGCGGCGGCTTTGCGGTAAGCAGACGCGGCATCGGCGGTCCGAGTCTGCGCCGCGTACACCGTGCCGAACGCCTGGTAGATGCGGCACTGCCAGTCCGGGTGGGGAATGGTTTCCACCTGGAGCCCGTCGAGATGTGCCAGCGCGTCCTGACCTCGGCCCCGGACGGCCAGCAGGGTTGCATAGGCGATGACGCCGTCGTACTTGACGGCGCCATACACCGCGGCACGGGCCACCGCTTCATACGCGGCGAGCGCCTTGGCCTCATCCCGCGCGCCGTCCCGGTAGAAGTTCCCCAGCGCCAGGTTGGCGAATGCCAGCTCCCTCGCCTCGAACGTGTTCGCGCGGGCCAGGAGGAAGTCTCTTTCCGCGGCGGCGTTTCCCAGTATCGCGTACGCCTTGCCGCGGCACATGGCCGCGGGGTAGATCAGGCGGTCGGGCCAGGTCTCGAATGCTTCGGCGCCGGCGAGTTCCAGGAGTCCCGTCCACTGCCGCTGGGCTTCCCGGATGCGCATCCGGCACAGCGTCCGCAGCGCGGCGTCCCCGACCCGGCTGGCGCGTGCCTCCGCGACCGCGAAATCCTTGCGTTGCAACGCGCACCGCGACGCCATTTCCAGCGCTGCGTCAGGGCCCGACGGATCGCGGACGTCCCGCGCGGCGAGCGCCAGAAAAGCGGCTTCCGCTTCCGCGACCTTTCCCGGAGTCTGATACAACCCCATCGCCTCCTGGAAATCCGTGGGAAAGGACCCGGCGAAGGAAACGCCGGCGCAGACGAACCCGACGGCAGCCACCAGCCATGTCAGACGGTTCACGATTCGTGTGCTCCTTTCGTGTGCTCCTACCGCGGTTTGGTTACCGCGCGTGCAGATTGGCCATCATCTCGAAGTTGCGGTTGAACGCGGTGCCCGTGGGAGAAAGCTGGTAGAACTCCGGCGTGTTGCAGGCCAACCGCTGGCGCGATACCTGCACTCCCCAGGGGAAAGACTGCGTGGGCATCCCCGCCCCCAGGGCAGCCTCGTCGATCCGCACTTCGACGGTCCACCGGTCGGCCAGCTTGCGGACCGCGCAGGCGGCGACGCGGTAGAACGTCGGAAGGTCTTCCGTCCGGGGAAGGGTGGAATCGCTGTCATAAACGGCGCCGCTGGGATTCACGACAATCAGCGGCTGGCGGCCGTTCGGGGTTTCCAGCCGGATCTCAACGAAATCGCCGGACCAGATGTCCGGGTTGTCGGGCGCGGTGCAACTTGCCTGGATCCGGTCCATCTTCGGCTCGAGACAGTTGACGGCAAGGAACAGCGATCCGTGCGTATACCGGAACGAGACGAGGGTCGAGATATGCCGGGGCGTCTCACCCGTGAACATGTCTTTCAGGGGATAGAACGTGTACTCCGGTTTGATCTCGTTCCGGTACCACCAGAAGGGTTTGGTCAAATCGCCGTCCACCTGCGGTTCCTGTTGGTCGGTAAACCGGAAGGCGCGCAACTCGGGCCCCTGGCGCCGGAGACCCTGGAAGACTTTCTTCAGCGGTTCCATTTCCTGCGCCAACAAGGCGATCCGGCGGCCGTAAACGGAGTCGCCGGCTTTGCCCTTCGCGCGGTCGAGCAGATCGAAGAACTTCGGCACGTCGGCCTCCTTGAGATACCCGGTCGAGGCGGTGACAAGGCGGGGCTCCTTGCGCATCCAGACTTCTTCGGCGAACCGCAGCAGTTCCCGCATCTCCTCCGCGGCGGGGCCGTAGAACAGGGTGCAGTACTCGTCCAGTTCCTTGTCGAGATCCAGCTCGCGGTTCCAGGTCATCCGGTTGCGCAGGAAGACCATCAGATGGTTGATCGCCGGGCGGTAGAACCCGCGGGCCGTGCCGCCGCGCCAGTCCGTGACCATGCCCTCGAGCAGCCAGCCGTGGCAGTGGTCAACCATGATCTCGAAGTTCTGCTTGAGGTTCTCGGTGAAGACATAGGGCACGGGCGGCCGTTCGCCTTTGTAGAGCGTGTGCTCGTAGTAGTAGTCGTAGAACACGAACTGCTTTGCGTTCTTGATCTTGGCCAGCCATTCCCGGACGAGCGGCCGGTAATCGCTCAGATGGACCTTGTCCGAATGGTGGGTGAAGTAGATCGTCACGTCGTCCGGCATCTCGCTCAGCGACTCGGGGATGCGCTGGGTGCCCGAATAGGCATACACGAGCTTGCGTTGGGTGTTGCCGGGGTACTTCGCGTTGTACCGCTCGCGCATGTTCGTCGCGAAATCCCAGTTGTAGTCGCTGAAGCGTCCGCTCTGGCCGCGCGTGGCGATGCGGTCCCAGCCGTTCTGTTTGTCCTCGTCGTCGATCGCGCTCCAACCGTCGGGCTGGCAGAAGCTGACGAACGGCAGCGGTTGGGGATACCAGCGGTTGACGCAATCCAGGTATTCGAGGAAGGTGGCGCGGAACTTCTCGCCGGACAACCGCGGGGCGGAGAAATCGGGCTTGCCATTGATCCGCCCGGCCAGATCGGGGTCTTCCTCGTAATCCAGAATCCGGCCCGAGGCGTGCCACGGGATTTGGAACTCGGCCATGCCGACGCCCATGGACTTGATCCACAGCGCGTCTTCGCGCGTGGCCGTGTAGTAGCCGAAGTTGCGAATGGCAAAGGCCGGTTCGCGCTTCGTTTCCTGGTCCGGGACCACGAGGTCCTTTTTGCGGGGGATTACCTTTCCCACATCCTCGTCCGGGCTCTGGAACGGCGCGTACCAGCGGAACCCCTGCTGTTCCAACAGGGCGAACGCGGCGTAGAGCGTGCCGCTGCCGATCTGAGGATGGAATTCGAGCGGCGGCCCGGTTCTGATCATGTTTTCCCTGGAATAGAGGAACATGGGCGAACGCCACTTGTGCCCGGTAAACTCGCGCCACCGGCCGCTGCGATCGACGTTGTCCAGGCGGTCGCTGGAAAAGCCGTACTCCGTGTACCAGTCGATGTCGTGTCCCGCCACGATCACGTCGTCGCCCTGGGCCCAGATTTTGTAGCCATCGTGCTTGACGTCTTCGAGCGTGAAACCGAGCGCCTTCGTGGCGGCGCTTTGGCCGACGAAAAGCCGGCTCCGGAAGCGGCCCGTCGGAGCGGTGACGAGGTCGAGTTTTGCGCCCGACATCTTTGCGATGTACTTCTGGATCTGTTCGGCCGCGACCCGCACGCTGGCCTGGGCGTTCGCGTCCAGGACGATCTCTGCGGCGGGCTGCCCGTCCCTGACGATCTGGGCCGCGAAGGCCCCGCCCGCGCACAGGACGAGGACGACCGCTGCGAAGGGTCCCTTCACGGTTCGCGCTTGCCAAGATTCCGTCTGCCTGTTCACGATGGCTGTTCTCCCTCCCCCGCCGATACCGGTCGCAAGCCTTGCAAACCGGACAGCGTTGCCGCAGGGCAGCTCTGCTGTGACGCGGTTGTTTCTGCGGCTGATCCGAGCTCTTTTTTGGTCGTCGTATCTGCATTGCGGCGGTTCGATCGCTGCGGTCTGCGATGCGATGGCGAGCCGCTAGAAAACGAGTTGGCCGATCGCTTTGGCATCGGTTGCGGCCTTGGCGTCGCTCCACAGCAAATACCGGCCGCTGCGGTTTCGAGCCGCGTTGAAGCCCCAGTTCTCTCCTGCGGCGGGGGCCTTAGCACCGAAGTCGGAAAACGGAATCTTGAACCACGCCGTCCAGATCCTTCCGGGCAGACTCCAGGGGCCCTTTTCTCCGCTGGTCTTCAAAGCAGACTCCCACGTGCCGTTCCATTTCACGTCCTCGGTGATCCGGTTTCTCTGATCCTGCGTGACGACCGAATCGTAGCGCGAGCCCGCGACGGGGTTGACCGCCAGCCGGTAGATCTTGCCGGCCGAACCCGGCGGCATGATTCCCAGCTCGACGTATTCCTGCGTGAAGAGGTCCCCGTCCGGCTCGTTTTCGTACATGTCCTCCGGGTGCCGCGACGGGTACAGGCTTTCCATGCGCACATAGAGCGCCTCCTTGTCGCGGAGGATTCTCATGCTGGTCCTGACGTTGCTGAACGGCATGCCGCCGCGGTCCCGGAAGAACGATTCGGGCGAGCTGTCCCAGGCCTGCGCGTCGATGGCCGGCGGGGCGTCGACCGCGGCCACCTTCAGCTGGTGTTGGTCCGTGAGGATTCCGGCGCGGATCGCCCGCGTGTCCCAGTTCAGGCACGTCTTGTTCCACTGCTGCTGATATCCCTCGTTCTCCAGCGCCGCGTGCAGATAGAAATGGCCGTTGAACGGACGCATTTCGGGCCAGTCGCTCAGCGGCTGGAAACTGCTCCGGCCGGTGCCTCCGGCGAGCCGTTCCAGATCCGCGTGCCAATCGTCGAGCGCGTCGACCAGGGGATCCAGGTTTGCCTGCGAGGGATTCATGGTCCAGGCGTTCTGCAGAAAGAAGATCCGGGCCATCTTCCGGATGTAGTCGAACTCGATCCGGATCAGATGGAGCCGCGCCTTGACGTCCGGATCGTTCGCCGCCCGTTCCGCCGAAGCCAGCAGCGCGTCGGCATCCGCGCAGTATTCCGGCGGATACATGCTCATCACGTGCCACTTGCTGTCGTGGTAACGGGAGCGGGAATACTTGCGGCTCCAGGCGGGCATGAAGACGCCGAAGAAATCGGAATAGATGGCGATCTGCACGTGCAGGAGATCGAAGAACTGCGTCATCTGCGGCGCCGTGTTGCCGAAGGCGGCCGTGCAGAACTCGTGGTAGATGGCCGTCCAATCCGCCGCGGGGTCGTCCATCATGCGCCCGTAGACATAGTAGGCCGGCGCCTGCATCCCGCGCACGTAGCCGATCGCCCCGTCCCGCATCGACCACTTTACGTTGTTCCGCGCCAGGGCCTGGACGACTTCCGCCATGTGCTCGGGCGTCCGCTCCGGCAGATACGGCCCGGCCTGGCCGAACCCGGTGAAGGTCTCCTCAAAGCCGCAGATTCCGGCGGGGAATTCCACGCCTTGGAGTTTGTCAAAGTCCAACTGCGAGGCGAATTGGATCTTGACAATTACGTTCGGAGGGAAAGCCTTGATCACGTCGGCCGAGACAGGCGTGTCCTGGTAATTGAGCAGGACGATCCTGGCCTCCGGATGTTTCTCGCGGAGCCGCTCGGTGATGCGGAATACGGCCTGCCAGAGCTTGCCCGACCGGCCCCGGGCGCGGATCTGGTCCGAGGATTCCGCCTGGATGCCGAACAGCTTGTTGCACTCGTCGCAGTTGCACTGGCACAAGCGAAAGCCGTCCATGGTGCCGATCGAGATCGTCTTGTCGCCGGCGGCGATCAGCTTCTCGGCCTGCTGGTAGACGAGATCCTGCGCGCCCTGGTTGGTCACGCAATAGGGCACATAGTGATCGAAGCCCCATTTCAATTCGCAGGAACGTTTTCCGTCCTTCAGGAGCGCAAAGAACTCTGGATGGCTCTGGCCGTACTTGGCCGTGGGCAGGACCTCGTACCACGCGATGCTGGACCCTTGCACGCTGCTCAGACGCGGGAAGAAATTCAGGGCGATGTTGTAGAAGGTCTCGAGCGAGTGGTCGTAATTGGCCCGCAGCAGCGGCGTCTTCTTGACGTCCAGCGCGTCCGGCACGGCGATCTTCTCCAGCGGAAGAAAGGCCATGCTGCGCGTGTCGATCTTCAGCGAGCCGTCGGCGTGGAAGGCGCCCCGCGCGCCGCTCTGCGGAGCGTACAGACTCTGGTCCATGCTCATGAACAGAAAACGCACGCCCGCGTATTGGCGGAGAAAGTCGCAGACGCCCTTGACGGTTCCCAGCAGTGCCAGCGGTGTCTTCGAGCCGCGGACGGTAAAGACCGGATCCTGCTTGTCGTTTCCGGCGATGATCAAATCCCGGCCGACGGCCTTGAGGTGGTAGGTCCAGTCGTCGTACGGTTCGACCAGGATGCCGTTTCTCTTGGCGAAGGCGGTCGCGCCGAGGTAGATCCCGGGCTTGCCGGGCTCCGCCGCGTCTTCCTGGACGACGTCGATCTGGACGCCGTTCTTCTCGAAGGCCGCCTGCATCAGCTTCGCGGAGATGAGCAGCCAGTGATCGACGATCTGTCCATCGCCCTGGGCGGGGACGACGATCCGGTAATCGGTGTTTCCGTTTTCGGCGATGACGAGATCCGCGGCATACGCCGTGGCCGGCGCCACTGCCGAGCAACACAGAAGAAAAAGGTGTCTGAACATGCGGATTGCCTCCGTGGGCTCGTTCTTCGTGGCTGAATCGCGGTTCATTCCTGCTCGTTTCCTACCCTGCCCCAGCGGCCTGCTGAGCCCGGTGCTAAAGGGACGAAAGACCGACGGGCCAGTGGAAATGGCCTTCCGTCCGGCGGCCCAGGTTCGTCACGCTCAGCGAAGGTCCTGCGCGGCCCAAACTCATCGGGGGCATGTCCCTTGGGGCCTGTTCCGGCCTTGTCACCGCGGTGCCCGAACACCGAGGGCGGGCCGCGCGCGGACCCGGCGGGTACGGTATACACCGTACCGCCTCGAAAATCAAACGCCTCCGCAAGGCAGCGAGGAAGAGATGGGAGCGCACGAGTACGTGCAGGTGTACGACTACGTGGTGGGTGAAAGGTGAACCGAAAGGCGAGCGGGGAGCTCTTCAATTCGTCGGGGAGCCTTGACGAAAGAAGCCCGGTGATCTCGGAGGAGCCGGGCTTCGGGCGCACGGTCAGGATGAGATTTGTGCCAGGCGAGCGGACGGAAGTCCGCTCCACGACTGAATCGCGAAGCGGTTCTTGCGCGGGCGTCAGGCAGCCGCCCGTTCGTTTGGCAAGACGTCCTGGATGACGTCGACCACGCGGGCTTGTTCGGCGGCGGTCAGTTCCGGGAAAATGGGCAGGCTCAACGCTTCCTGGCAGATCCGCTCGGTCACCGGCAGGCTGCCGCGACGGTAGCCGAGCGTGCGGAAACACTCCTGCAGGTGCAGCGGCACGGGGTAGTAGATTTCCGAGCCGACGTTGCGCTCCGTCAGCTTGGCCCGCACTTCGTCGCGGTGTCCGTTGGGCACGCGGATCGTGTACTGGTTCCAGACGTGGTAGCGGTCTGGCAACTCGCGGGGCAGGATCAAACGCTGGTCCATTTGCCGCGCGGCAAACAGTTCCTGATAGCGTTGCGCGTTCGCCCGGCGTTCGTTGGTCCAGCGGCCGAGTTGCGCCAGTTTCACGTTCAGCACCGCGGCCTGGATCGAATCCAGCCGGCTATTGACGCCGACCAGGCTGTGGTAGTACCGCGTCTTCATGCCGTGGGCCGCCAGGCGGCGCAGTTTTTCGGCCAACGGCTCGTCGCTGGTCACCAACATGCCGCCGTCGCCGAACCCGCCGAGATTTTTTGTCGGGTAGAAGCTAATGCAGCCCACGTCGCCCAGGGCCCCCGCCGGATGTCCGCGATACTCTGCGCCGATCGCCTGGGCGGCGTCTTCGATGACTTTCAAGTCGTTGTGCCGGGCCAGTTCGAGCAGGGGCTCCATGTCCGCGCATTGACCGTACAGATGGACCGGAACGATGGCCCGCGTGGCCGGCGTGATGGCTTCCTCGACTTTGGCCGGATCCAGGTTGAAGCTCACCGGATCGATGTCCACGAACACGATCCGCGCGCCCAACCGCCACACGCAACTAGCGGTGGCAAAGAAGGTGAAACTGGGCACGATGACTTCGTCGCCGGGACCGACCTCGAAGGCCAGCAGGGCCAGCAACAAAGCGTCGCTGCCCGAAGCACAACTGATCGCATACCGCGATTCGCACACGGCGGCGATCGATTCCTCCAGCCGCACTACGTCGGGTCCGTGCAGGAAACGGCCCGAATCGACGACGTTCGCAATCGCCTCCAGAATCTCGTTGCGAAGCGCCTGATTGCCGCGATTGACGTCGAGCAAAGGCACCGAGGCAGGGATGTCGTTGCGACGAGGAACATCGGAGGATGCTGGGTTCATGATCGGTATCCGCTTCCGTGCAGGAGGATCGAGAAGAGGGGGCACTCTGCCCCGCTTGCGCAAGGGCCGCAAAACGGGCTGCAAGCGTACGACTTTTGCCCCAAGCAATCAAGAGCGACTTGGCGGCCGAAGGGCACCAGGGCGCAAAAACGGGCTGCTAGCACCAAACGGGATTTCGGCACGTTTCCGCGTCGTTGATGAAGTCACGGTTTCGGTGCTGGGGTCAGGCTTACAGAATTCAATTTTGGCCGAGCAGAGTTGTACGACGTGGCTGGCACCCAACTCGGCCAGCGGTGCTGGGGTCAGGCTTACAGAATTCAATTTTGGCCGAGCAGAGTCGTACGACGTGGCTGGCACCCAACTCGGCCAAAATTGAATTCTGTAAGCCTGACCCCATTTTCAGCCGAAGCGGGCCACCAGGCGGTTGACCAGCGGCGGGCACAGGCGGTCGCACCAGACCAGCGCTTTCCCGCCCGGCGTCAGAATGATCTCGTGCCGTCCTCGCCGAATGGCCTTGACCGTCCTGCGGGCCACGCTTCTGGCCGACATCGCGCCGAATGCCAGCCACGGCAAATCGCCGTTTTTTTCCAGCACGTTGTCAAAAAAATCGGTCGCCGTCGTGCCCGGACTGACCAACAGCACGTCGATGCCGCGGGCGGTCAATTCCGCGCGGATCGAGTCGCTCAAACCGTGCAGCGCGAACTTGCTGGCGCAATACTCGCTTTTTTTCGGGATCCCGCGATGGCCCAGCACGGAGCTGACGTTGACGATCATCGGCCGATTTCCGGCCTGCAACAGGGGGACGGCGCAGCGGATCAGTTCGGCGGGGGCAAAGAAGTTGACCTCCATCACCCGCCGCAAGCGGGCCTCGGACGCCTCGGCAAACGGGCCGATCGCGCCCACGCCGGCGTTGTTGATCAGCAAATCCAAGCCGCCCAGTTCCGCCTGGGCGGCCTCCAGCAATCGCTGCCGCAGTTCGGCCTCCGCGATGTCTCCTGCCACGAGGTGGGCTTCCCCGCCCAATTCTCGCACCTGGCCTTGCAGCCCTTCCAGGACTTCCCGCCGCCGGGCGGTGAGCACGGACCGGGCGCCTTGTCGCGCCAGTTCCAGGGCCAGCTCCCGGCCGATGCCGCTGGACGCGCCGGTGACAATCGTTCTCAGCCCGGAAATCTTGCGTCGGCTCATGACTACCCCCACCAGCCTGTTGAAAAAAAGAGGACAGGCGCCTCGCGGCGGCCGTTTTTCCTCGGGGTTCTCCCACGCAGCTCGGAGCCAGCCCCCTTGTTGCCACCGGCGGCTACGCGACCTCTTCGATCGCGGCCGTCTCTTCCAGCTGGGACTGTGCCGGCTCCGGTCCGGCGCTTGGGCCGTGTTCTCGAACCAGGACTCCGTCACCCTGGATGCGGCCCAAGTACTTCTGTGGAATCCGGCAGTGAATCGTGACCCGTTGTTGACCGTACCGCTTGGACAAGATCTCGCCGTGCGCGGCCAGGTAGGCCATCAGTCGTCCGTCGTCGACAGTGGTTTCGACGTCGATGTCGCGAAAAGTGCGGCTGAGCGCGTCGCTCACACGAAAGGCGAACTGGTCGAATCCCCGCCGCGTCTTGGCGCTGATCGGGATCGCGTGCGGATACCGGCTGAGGATCGCGTTCCAGGCCGAGGGTTCCGGCAGCCGGTCGATTTTGTTTAGCACCAGCAGCGTGTCTTTTGCCTGGATGCCGATCTCCTGCAACACCAGATACACGGCGCTGATCTGGTCGCAAACTGCCGGGTTGCTGGCGTCGGCCACGTGCAGCAGCAGGTCCGCCTGGCGCGATTCTTCCAGGGTGGCTTTGAAGCTGGCGATCAGCCGGTGGGGCAAGTCGCGAATGAATCCCACGGTGTCGCTCAACAGGACCGGGCCCCAGTTGGGCAATTGCCAGCGGCGGGTCCGGGTGTCGAGCGTCGCGAACAGCTTGTCGGCGACCAGGACATCCGCCTGCGTCAGGGCGTTCATCAGGGTGCTCTTGCCGGCGTTCGTGTAACCCACCAGCGAGACCGTCATGTGATCGTCGCGGGCGGCCACCTGCCGCTCGCGGCGGGCTTCGATCAGCCGCAGTTCGCTGCGGAAATCGGCGATCCGCTTCTCGACTAGCCGGCGGTCCACCTCCAGCTGCTTTTCCCCCGGACCGCGCATGCCTACGCCCGCTTTGATGCGCGACAAGTGCGTCCATTTGCGTTTCAAGCGCGGCAGCGAGTACTCGAGTTGCGCCAACTCGACCGCCAAACGGGCTTCGTGCGTGCGGGCGTTCGACGCAAAGATATCCAGAATCAGCTCGGTGCGGTCGATGACCTTGACCTGGAGTTCCGTTTCCAAGTTGCGTGTTTGGGCGGGATTCAAGTCGTTGTCAAAGATGACCACGTCGGCTTTGGACACCGCGACCAGGGCCTTCAGTTCCGCGACCTTGCCGTGGCCCAGATACGTCGTGCAGTCGGGCGTGGGACGCCGTTGCACCAATTCGCCGACGATCGTGGTGCCCGCCGTGGCGGCCAAGCCGCGCAATTCGCCCAACGGCTCTTCGATGAATAATCGCTCGGAGGTAATGACGCGGACCAGCACCGCCCGTTCCCGGACGACGCTCTCGAAACGCTCGTGTTCTTTCACAGTGGCCTGATGTCCTCGCTGGGGGCTTGGGTCGTCATTCACCGCCTTGCGGCGTACCGTGGCGCGCATTGCCAGCCGGCTTTCCTAGTATATGCCCGCGTTCCCTGTTTGTCAGCATGGCCGCCTCCGTTCGGCACGCCTCAAGCGGCCCGGCTCGCGTGACGACGGGCAAATGTGGGAGCGCTTCCGCAACGTCGCCGACGCAGCCGGAGAGGCATTCGCGTAGGCAGCGAGGTGATCGCCGTGTTCCGTTTGGATCTGTGACCGAACAGCGTCTAGTTCTTTGAGAATAGGGTTCTTAGGCACCGGACGACCCTCCCAGGAGTTTTCCCCCCTTGTTCTTTCCCTGCGGCAGATCCGAACCGGCCCGGCCACGCGCTCGCGGATCTTGACCAGTGACGGTCGCGTCGCTGAATTGCTTGACCAGGATCTGCAACTATACTTGAAGTTGCCGGTCAGCGTCTCGGACAACCTCGTCGAGACAGGAAACGAGTCTGCCGGAAAACATCGGGAAGGGCCGCGATGGACCCTATGTCTGCGGAATCAATAGCTGCTTTTGAACGCGATTTCGAGCGGTTGTTCGCGATCGTCCACGAGCGTGTCGAAATCCAGTGGCGATTTCACCGGCGTGCAGACTTGGAGCAGTTGGGACCCGATTTGACGGGGCTGCTGCGGGAATTCGGGGCTCTGTTGCGGGTCGTGTATCGCTACGACTTGACGGACGCCCTGGCTTCCGAAGCCGCCTGGTACGCCTCGGCGCTGGCATCGCGGGGGCCGGGTGAAGATGCCTTGGCGTTGCTGTTGGACAGTTGGATCGTCGCAATCGAAGGAACCATCAAGCCTCCGGAGTGCAATGCGCTGGCGGCTCCGCTGCAGACGTTGCGTGCAGACCTGCCCCACGTTTTCTCGGCAGCGGAGCGGCGCCGCGGCGCAGCCCCCGCGGCGGAAATCGGGACGGTGGTCGAGAGTCTGATCGCGGGCGATTTTGCCGAAGCCTGGGACGCGCTGCGGGGCCGGATGTCCGGCGGAACACCGCCGCACGAATTGATCGTCGAGCTGCTCTTGCCGGCCATGGCGGAGGTCGGCCGGCGCTGGGAGTTGAACGAGTTGGCCATCTTCCAGGAGCATTTGGCGACGGAGACGGTGCAACGGCTGATCGGCGGTTTGTCTGGGTGCGGGGCGGCGGTCGAACCGTTGCACCGCACCGCGCTGGTGGCTTGTGTGCCGCAGGAGGAACATCAGACCCTGCCGGCGGCGCTGAGTGCGTATCTTGCGCTGCGGGGCTGGAAGGTGCGTTCGCTGGGGCGCAGCATGCCGGCCGAGCAGGTCGTTCGTGCGGCGGAAGCGCTGAAGCCGGACGCGGTCTTTCTGTCCCTGAGCATGCTGTCCCGGTTGCACGAGACGCTCGAACTGGTCGCCCGGCTGGCTGCGCCCATGGCGAACGGTCCGCTGCTGGTTGGCGGGCGCGGCGCCGCGCCGGCGCGCCGCCTGCTGGAAGCGGCCGGAGCGCAGGTGACGCAGGATTTCGACGAGGCCCATCGTTGGGCCCAGGGAGGTGCGGCGTCTCATGCGTAGTTGGACCGCCTTGCGCATCGTCGTCCACGACCGCTCCTCCACGGCCGGGGCCTTGTTGGGCGTGATCGCGATCGTGTTTCTGGTCGGCCAGCAGTTGTCCGTGCTGTTCGGCTTGCTGAATTACATGTCCGTGCTCGTGGACCACAGCGGCGCGGATGCCTGGATCACCAGCGCCGACCTGCGCAACGCGGACGCCGGCAATCTGATCTCGGCACGCTACATGGACCGCGTGATCGGCTTGGGCGAGGTGGCGTGGGTCGAGCCGGTGCTGATCGGCAACGGGCTGTTCCGCACGCCGGACGGGTCCTTCGAGGCAGTCCGGGTGGTAGGCGTCCGCCGTCCGCGGCTGGCGGGCGGACCGTGGGAGTTCGCGGCGGCGGATGAGCGGGCGCTGTTCGACCTGGAGGCCGTGGCCGTGGACCGGCTCGACCTGGAAAAGCTCGGCAACCCGGCCCTCGATGCGGTGACGGAAATCGGCGATCGGCGGGTCCGGGTGAGGGCGGTCACCGAGGGTGCCCGCGCCTTTCAAGGCACGCTGGTGTTCGCTTCCCTGGACAAGGTGAAAGAGATCGCCCGCGCTCCGCCCGGCCGCTATTCCGCCTTGCTCGTCCGATTCCAGCCGCAGGCGGACACCGCGGCCGCCCTGGCGCGGCTGCGCGCCGTGCTGCCGGAATGTTCCGTTTACAGCACGGCCGAGTTGGCGCGTTTGACCCAGGCCTACTACTTCCTCCAGACCGGCATCGGCGGCAGTTTTGGCTTTTCGACCGGGATTGCCGTTTTGATCGGCGTGGTCATCATCTCGCTGACGATGTACACCAGCGTGCTGGGGCGATCGCGGGATTTCGCGGTGATCCGCGCCTTGGGCGGGCGGCGGCGGGACGTCGCCGTGATTGTGATCAGCCAGGCGTTGCTCATCGCCGGGGCCGGGATGTTCGTCGGTTTTGTTCTTCTGGCCGCGCTGCTGGACGCCACCCGCGGTTCGTCGATTCCCAGTTACTTTCCCGCGGCGGTACCGCCGATTCTGGCCGGCGTGACGGTGGCCGTCAGCCTGCTGGGCTCCCTGGTGGCGCTCCGCGTAGCGCTGAAAGCCGAGCCGGCGTCCGTGTTCCACTAAGTGTGCGCAAACGATGTGAGCGAGCTCCGCATGGCGACGTTGAGACTGCACCAGGTGGCTCGAGACTTTACCGACGGGCGCGAAATCCGGCGGGTGCTGTTTCCCACCGACCTCGAGTTCTCGCCGACGGAACTCACCGTCCTCTCCGGGCCGTCCGGCAGCGGCAAGACGACGTTGCTGTCCATCATGGGGCTGGTCCTTCGCGTTTCCGAAGGGAGCATGTTCTTGGACGATCGCGAGGTCACCCGGCTCTCGGACGACGCGGCGGCAGCGATGCGGTTGCAATGGTACGGTTTCGTCTTTCAGCAACCGATGCTCCTGGAGGGACTGAGCATCCTGGAGAACCTGCTGTTGGCCGTGGCCGTCCAGGGCTCGCGTCCCACCGCCCGACAACGGAACAGGGCGCTGGAGTTGTTGGAAGCCTTGGGGTTGGCCGGCGCCTGGGCCATGCAGCCCCGGTTGCTGTCCGGCGGGATGAAACAGCGCGCGTCCATCGGCCGGGCATTGCTCAAAGATCCGCCGATCCTGCTGTGCGACGAACCGACCTCGGCGCTGGACGCCGAGAGCGGTCAGGTGGTGATGGGGATCCTGAAACGGATCGCCATCGAAGAGCGCCGCGTGGTCGTGGTCGTGTCGCACGACGCGCGGGTGTTTCCGTATGCCGACCGGTTGATCAAACTGGAAAATGGGCAGGTCGTCTCCGACACGCGGGGCAACGCGACGTCACGAAAGCCGAATCCACTATGAAGATCCGCACCGTGGTCATCCTGTTGCTGTTGGTAACCGTCGTGGCGGCGGGCCTGCACTACATCCGAGGTTCGCTCAGCAAGTCCGCCGCACCGCCCGCGCCCAGCCGGTCGCCATCGTTGGCCGACGCCCCCGTGCGGCTGTACGGCCTGGTCGAACCGCGGGGGCGCGAGGTTTTTGTGGGGCCGACCCAAGCCCGCCGCGTCGTGGAAGTCTGCGTCCAGGAGGGGCAGTCCGTGACCGCCGGCCAGACGCTGTGCGTCTTGGACGCCGATCTGGAACGGCACGCGCTGGCCATCGCCGAATCGCGGCTGGAAGAAGCGGTCCGGCGGCTCGCCTTGACCGTGGACGAGCGCGAACGCAAACGGCCGCTGGCGGACGAAGCGGCGGTTTCCAAACTCGAGCTGCGCCGGCTCGAGTTGCAGATCCAGCTGGAAGAGCAGCAGATCGCGACGGCCCGCGCGGAGATCGAGTTGCGGCGCACGGAGCAGGAAAAACTCACCCTGCGCGCTCCGTTGGCCGGCGTCGTGTACAAGCTGGACGTGCGCGCCGGGGAACAACTGACGCCCCAGGACTATGCGCGGATCGTCGTCGGCCACGCCGAGCAACAGGTGCGGCTGTTCGTCGAAACGTTCTGGCTCGGGCGCGTCGCGGTGGGCACGCGGTTCCGCGTCCGCGAGGCGGAAACGCTGCACGAGGTGGGCACGGGGACGATCGAGTCCGTCGCGCCCTACGTCGGGGCCCGCGATTTCCGCACCGAGGACCGGTTGGAGCGGCTGGACGTCAAATACGGGCAGGCCATCCTCCGCCTGGACGCCCCGGCCGCGTCGCCGATCGGGATGCAAGTGATCTGCGAACGAATCGCTCGCTGACAGGGGACGAGGCAGCGGACCGCCTGCATTCAGGAGCTGCCGAAGGAGCGAACCGGATTCCTGGAGCAAATCCTGCCGAGTCGCAGGGAGGCAGACGCCGAAGAGGACACCGGCGCGCCGACGTCAGCGGCCGGCGCGACCGCCGGGACGCCCGCGGGCAAGATGAGTCGCGGCAACGAAGCCAGCCCGCAGCACGCGTGCCCCGGGCCTCACGGCGTGCCCAGGCCCAGGGATTGGAGTTGCCGGTCGAAATCCGCGGGCACGTCGGCCGGCGGTTTGTTTGCGTCGGCCGAGGCGTAGCGCAGCATGTTCCGCAACAGCCGCTCGGCGGCCGGGTGGCGGCCAAGGTTCTCGCGGATCAGCAGCGTGTTGAGCACCATCCGGCCCGCGCCCAGACGGTGGACGGCGACCGTCAGGCCCGAGGCGTAATCCTGCGATGCCTTGATCGCCCCGGCGACGGCCTCGGTCGGCGGGTCTTGGCCTTGCCAGACGAGATCCGGAACAAGTTCCCGGTAGTAGTCGTAGTCCATCAGGCCGTCCGAGGGCAGGCCGTCGAAGATCGGATGACGCTTGGACCATTCGTCCTTCAAGTACAGCCAGCCGCGGATGGGCGACAGCGTGCCCTTTTGCGGCAACGGCAGCCACGCCGTCGGCTGATCGCCGCGGGCGAAGATCTGCGGCGCGAGGAAGACCACGGAGGAACCGCTGGCGATGCGCCGCGCCAGTTCGGCGAACACGGTCGCGCCGCCGGGGGCAGGAGGCGTGGAGGAAGCGAGGATCGTTTCGCGTCGGGCCCTCGCCCCCGTTTCCGCTCCCGCAGCCGGGCCAGGGGAGAAGGGCCGCGTGCGGATGCCGTGGCCGGCCAGCCAGTGGGCCAGTTGCGGATCGTCGCCCCAGAGGACGATTTCCGTCTCCACGGGCGGCATCTCGGCCGGGTCGGTCACGTGGAACTCGGTCGTTCCGCCGGCCGCGGCCGCCCCGCGCTCGAACGTGGCCAGGAAGCGATACTTGCCTGACGGGCCGTCGATCGCGATCTCCTCCGCAAAACACGTCGCGGCCAGCGGCGGCTCCTGCACGCCGGCTCGCTTCGGGATGGTCACGGTCACGGTGCGGTCCAGAACGCGGGTCAGGTTCGGCCCGACGACCTGGAACCGCGCGGGGTACTCGCCGGGGCCCAACACATCCTCGTTGGCCAGCACCGCCTCCAAGCGAATCGTGCCGCCGCGGGCCACGTGGACCGGCTCCGCGAACAGGCACCACCGCAGCGGCGCCCAGGCATCGTACAGGGCATCGATCGTGCCGGGCTTGAGTTCCCGGAACAGCGTCGTCAGGCCCTCGCCGCACATCACGTGATCGACCGCGCCGGTCAGACTGTGGCTGACGATGTTCGGGTTGGACCGGATGGCGTTCAGTCCCAGCGTCCGCTGTCCGGCCATCTTGCGCAGGCTCGCCATGAAGAAGTCCTCCGGGCGGGCGAAGGCTTCGTCCAGGCGCCACTGCTCCCAATCGGCCTGGAAGCGGCTGAGCTTGTCGCGGAAGAACTGGGCGTCCTCCAAGCGTTCGGCGCCGCGCTGCTCGAAGTGCCGCACGGCTCGCCACAGGTCGACCGCGCTGCCGATCCCGTATTCCGTCAGGAAGACGGGTTGCCCCTGGCCGTCGAGCGTCCGTAGCGACTGGAGGATCTCAGCCGTGTGAGGGACCCGCGGGTAGTTATGGACGTCTTTCAGCACGTCCTGCCAGACGCTGGAACCGGGATTCGCCAGACTGCCTGCCGCGCCTCGAGGCTTGCCGTCCAAGTAGCGTGCGAACGTCGCGGCCTTGGGCGCTGGGGCCGGCGTCATTTGGCCGTAGCTCCAAACGCCGTTGGGGTTGGCCTCCGTCGAGAAATCGGCCGTCGCGTCGTAGGTCTTCTGAGCCGTCTTGATCGTGACGGACAGCCCCGTCGTGTCTGCGCCGTAGTGGGCGTTGCCGGAGCCGACGACGCAATCGAGCGTGTCGCCCGCGGCTACGGGCAGTTTCCGGTTGAAGCGCGCCTCGTTCGGCGAGCCGTTCAGGTTCAGCACGCCATCCAACAGCGGGCGGCCGTTGTGCAGCACGTGGACGTCGGTCGTCGCCCGCTCGGCAAGCCCGGTAAACACGGCCGTCACCTCTGCGTCGCCGGCGTCCGGCGCGGTCCAGCGGACGGCGCTGAACTCGTTCAGCGGGCCGGGATGAAACGCCAAGTGTCCCGGCGGCCAGGTGATCCCCAGCGCATGGATGGTTTGTGCCGTGGGATTCAACGCCACCCAAGGCTCGGCGGGCGCCGCCTTGGGCCAGATGCGGATGCCGGCCACGCTGCCGATGCCCGAGCGGAACGCGTGCTCGTCCCAGCGGCCGCTGTTCAGCATCACCATTCGGCTCGGGTCCAGCTGGCGGACCAGCGGCAACATGCTCACGGCGTGCTGGAAGACGGGGCCGTCCGGCGCCTCGTTCAGCAGTCCCCAGATCGCCACACTGGGATGGTTGCGGTCGCGGCGGATCAGTTCGCTCACCGCCGCACCGAACCGCTCGGGCATCTGCGGCGAAAGGCCGATGGGCATCGAGGCATAGGATTCGTTGTAGACCAAGAGCCCGATCTCGTCGCACAGGTCCAGTTGGGCCGTCGTCGCCCCGCCCCAGATGAAGCGAATCATGTTGAAGCCCATGACCTTCATGTTGATCATGTCCCGGCGCAGCAGATCGGGATCCTGCGGGAATTGAAGGCCGATGGGATAATGGTTGCACGTGTGGCTGGACCGCAGGTAGATCCGGCGGCCGTTCAGGCGGAAGTACCCGTCGGTGAAGCGGAAATCGCGGAAGCCGCAGCGCGTGGACCGTTCGTCGAACGAGTTAGCGCCCTCGACGGCGACGCGGGCCGTCACGCGATACAGGTACGGATCGTTCAGATCCCACAGGTGCGGGTTGTCGATCGCCAGGTCCGCCTCGATCTGCGACGCACCGGTGGGGAACTCCCGCGGCAGTTGCAGGGCCGCGACGGTCGCTCCGCGGCGCGCGTCGGCAATGGTCAACTCAACGCATCCTTCTTGCGCCGCGGGAGCCGCGTTCTGCACGACGGCCTGGAGGTGGATCTTGCCCGTCGTCTGCGCGGAGCTGGCGATGACGAACAGGTCATCCAAGCGCACCGCGGGGACGCACAGCAAGTCCACCGACCCGGTGATGCCCCCGTGGTTGAAGATTGCGCCGGCACCGAACGGCATCACCTTGCAGCGGCGGGCCGTCTGGTACAGGCTGATTCCGCCGATCGGTTCGGTTGTCGGATTGAGCACGCGGACGGCCAGGCGGTTCTTCGCACCCGGTTTGACGGCCGCGGTCACGTCCAAAGAGAACGGCGTTTCGCCGCCCTCGTGCGTGCCCACGGGCGTCCCGTTCAGCCAGACCTCGGCCAGATAGTCGACTTGCTGGAACCGCAGCAGGCACCGCCCGGCGGGATGCGGGTTCAGCGGCGCGTCGAATTCCCGCCAATACCAGGCGACGCCGTGGTAGCCGGGAAAAGCTTCCTGGATGATCCACGGTACTTTGGCCGGCTTCGCACCCTCGACCGTGTCCTTCTCGAACCATTTCTGTTCGCGTCCGGCGTTCTGCGGATCGACGGCCAGCGACCAGGTGCCGTCGAGCGACAGGATCGAAGTCGCCGTCGGCTGGTCGGCGGCGCACGGTATCGCCGCCGCCGCCAGACAGAGTGCAAGTCCCCACATCGACGGGTGAGAATTCACGGGAGGCTCCCTATTTCGACGACGTCATTTCGGCAAGCGGTGCGGCCTTAGCCCGCCGGTCTCCTTGCAACCAGCACACTGGCGCCCGAACAGCCGGTGGGCTCACGCCCACCGCTCGCCTTGCTGGCAGCACACTGGCGAGCGGGTGTGGCGTTAGCCCACCGGTGCCCTTGCTGGCAGCACGCTGGCCCAGGAACAGCCGGTGAGGCTAACGCCCACCGTTCGCCTGGACATGCCACTCGCCCGACGTTCGACCATTTTGAGGCGGGCGGCGTTCCGCAGCCAGATGGAGGCGGAAAAAATCCGTTGTTGCTTGTGCCCAGAGAGTCTAGAATGCTCGGATCGAGGCCGGTTTGGCTGCAGGCGAAATGCGGCGCAGAAGCCGTTCGGGCACCCAGATAACGGAAGGTTCCTTGTGGCAGAGCAACATTGGATTGTACGTGTCCAAGGGGTCCATCGGTATTTTCGGCGGGGGAGCGAGCGGCTGGACGTGCTGAAGGATCTGACGCTGAACGTCCCCGAAGGCGATTTTCTGGGGCTGATGGGACCGAGCGGTTCCGGCAAGACGACACTGCTGAACTTGATTGCCGGGCTCGACAAGCCGAGCGAGGGCCAGGTCTGGGTGGGCGACGAACGGATCTCGTCGATGACCGAAAGCCAGTTGGCCCGCTGGCGGACGCGGCACGTGGGGTTCATCTTCCAGTTCTATCATCTGATGCCCGTGCTGACGGCGTATGAGAACGTGGAACTGCCGCTGTTGCTGTTGCCCCTGTCCGCCCGGCAGCGGCGCGACCAGGTCCTGACTGCGCTGGATCTGGTCGGTTTGAGCGACCGGATCCGCCATCGTCCCGGGCAGCTGTCCGGCGGCCAGCAGCAGCGTGTGGGCATCGCCCGGGCCATCGTCACGGATCCGACGCTGATTGTGGCGGACGAACCCACGGGCGATCTGGACGCCCGCTCGGCCGACGAGATCCTGGACCTGCTGGACGAGTTGCGGCGCTCCCTGCACAAGACGATCCTGCTGGTCACGCACGACCCCCGCGCGGCGCAACGCGCGGACCGCGTGCTGCACTTGGAGAAGGGTCAATTGGTCGAGCAGCCGGAAGTCCTGCACGAAGCCGCCGGCGCGCGATCCTGACGGAGCGGGAAGAAGGAACGAAGCCGTGAAGTTCATCCGCATGATGCTGAAAAACATCCGCCGCAACCTGATCGGCTCGCTCGTGATCGTTTTGGGCACGATGGTGCTGGTGCCCGTGGTGATTTTCGTCTGGTCGATCCTGGCGTTCCTGGACGCGGCCACGGACGAGAAGTCCAAGAACTTCAAGGGCATCGTCACGGAACGCTGGCGGCTGCCCAGCCAGATGCCGTTCGCCTATGCGGCCAGCCTGAGCGACGGCGCGGCGAGCAAGCCGGGCGACGTCAAGCCGGAAGACTCCATGACCTGGCAGTTCTACGGCGGCACGCTGGACCCGGAGAAACGGACGCGGGAGAACAGTCTGTTCGCCATCGCCACCGAGCCGCGCAAGCTGTGCACGATGATGGACGAGTTGGACACGCTGCCGCCGGAGGAGGCGGCGAAGCTGGACGAGGCGATCCAGGAGATGGAACGGAACCGGCAGGCGATCATCATGGGCCAAGACCGCCTGGCCGCCGTCAACAAGCGCGTCGGCGAGCGCATCAAGCTGTACGGGATCAACTACCGCGACCTGGACCTGGAATTGGAAATTGTGGGCACGTTTCCGGAAGGCCGTTACGACAATACGGCGGCGATCAACCGGGACTACTTGCTGGCGGCCTTGGATGCCTACGAGCGGCAGACCGGCAAGCCCCACCCGCTGGCCGACAAGACGCTGAACCTGGTCTGGCTCCGCGTGCCGGACAGCGAGGCGTTTGCCCAGGTTGCCGGCCAGATTCTGGCCTCGCCGAATTACACCAGTCCGGCGGTCAAATTTGAGACAGCCGCTTCCGGCATCGCGTCGTTCCTGGATGCCTACCGCGATTTGATCTGGGGCATGCGCTGGCTGCTCGCGCCGGCGCTGCTGTTCACGCTGGCCCTGGTCATCTCCAACGCGATCAGCATCAGCGTCCGGGAACGGCAGACCGAGCTGGCCGTCTTGAAGGTGCTGGGCTTCCGCCCCTGGCAGATCATGGTGTTGGTGTTGGGCGAAGCTTCGCTGGTGGGGCTGCTGGCCGGATTGTGCAGCGCCGGCGCGACGTTCGCGACGGTGAATCTGGTGTTTGGCGGCTTCAAGTTTCCGATCGCCTTTTTCGGCGCGTTCTTCATTCCGGCGGAAGCGCTCGCCTGGGGCGTCGGCGTCGGCCTGTTGACCGCGTTGCTGGGCAGCGTCATGCCGGCCTGGACCGCCAGCCGGATCCGGGTCTCGGAAGTGTTTGCCAAGGTGGCTTGAGCGAGGGACGCAGATGCAGATATCTCCGGCGTTGTGGATTCCGGCCGCCGCCCTCGGCGCCGCCGCGGGCTTGCTGGTCTGGCAGGGCAGGATACCCTTCCGCTACAACGTGCGCAATCTCGTGGTCCGCTGGAAGACGACGCTGCTCACGATTCTGGCGTTTGTCGCGGTCAATTCGCTGCTGGTCGTGATGCTGGCGTTCGTCAACGGCATGTACCAGTTGACGGACAACAGCGGGAATCCGGCGAACGTGGTGGTGCTGTCGGAAGGCGCGACCGACGAATCGTTCAGCAATCTGCAGTTTACGGACGCGGGCGAGTTGGAGAACCATCCCCAAGTCGCTCGCCGCCACGGCCGCCCGATGTGCAGCCGGGAGTCGTACCTGGTGGTCAACCAGCCGATCCCGGACGCGCGGCCGGGCCGGCCCGAGCGGCGATTCCTGCAGCTGCGGGGGCTGGACGATCCGGGCCTGTCGGCGGCGATTCACGATTTGCAGTTGTCCGACGGCGGGAGCTGGTTTTCGCCGGCCGGCGTCCGGCAGCTGCCGGGTCCGGGCGCCGGCTCGCCGGACAGCCCGCCCGCCATCGAGGTCGTCCTGGGCGAAGGCATCGCCCGCGAGCTGGGGCGGGACCGCAGCGATCAGGCTCTGCAGGCGGCCCGCAACCGGGAGCGGCTGGAGGTCGGCGACGTGTTCGTGCTGGGCGACCGCCCGTGGCTCGTCGTGGGCGTGCTGCAATCGTCGGGATCGACGTTTGATTCGGAGGTCTGGGCCAAGCGGGCGATCATCGGCCCGATGTTCGGCAAGGAGACCTATACGTCGCTGGTGCTCCGCGCGCAAGACGCGGCCGCGGCCAGGGAGTTGAAGGAGTACCTGAACCTGGAGTACAAGCAGGCCGCCGTCCAGGCGCTGCTGGAGGAAGAGTATTTCGCCAGCCTGTCGCAGACAAACAAGCAATTCCTCTTCGGCGTGATCTTCGTCGTCTTCTGGCTAGCCGTGGGCGGCGCGTGCGGACTGATGAACACCATGTTTGCCGCGGTCAGTCAGCGGAAGCGGGACCTCGGCGTGCTCCGGTTGCTGGGGTTCGCGCGCTGGCAGATTCTGGCTTCGTTGCTCATCGAGTCGCTGCTGCTGGGCCTGGTGGGCGGCCTGCTGGGCTGCGCCCTGGGCTCGCTGTGCCACGGCGTGAAGGCCAGCAGCATCGTTTCCAGCGGTCACGGGGTCGCCGGCAAATTCGTGGTGCTGGTCATGACCGTGGACGTCGACACGCTGCTGTTGGGCCTGCTGCTGTCGGCCGCGATGGGCCTGCTGGGCGGCCTGCTGCCCGCGCTGGTCGCCGTCTGTCGGCGGCCGTTGGAGGCCCTGCGGTGAGGCGTTCCGCGGTCGGGCCGACAGCGGCCGGGCCGACAGCGGCCGGAGTCGCGGGCCGGCCGGCGTGCGGTTGCCTCCGCACGCCCGGCATCGAGTTCCCGGCGGTCTGCTGCCTGGGAAGGGACTACTTGCCCGCCCCGGCTGCTTGCGGCAAGGCTTTCACCCGCAGGTTGCGGAACTCCACGCGGGCGCCGTGGCCGAGGAAGCCCAAGGGCCCGCTGGTCCGTTTGGCCAGCGCTTCCTTGCCGGGTACCGTCGCCAGGTCGACATCGACGATCACGGCCCCATTGACGGACACCCGCCAGTGGCTGCCTTGGCACATGATCTCTTGCGAGTTCCACTGGCCCGCCGGCTTGGTGTGGCCGCGTTGGGCCGGCACGCTGCAGTAGATGGACCCGTGGTACTGGCAGGGCTTGAGGTTTTTGTACTGCGGCGCGTCGTCATCCAGCACTTGGATCTCGTGGCCCCGCACGGAGATCCCGTTGTTGCCGCCCGGCTCCAGGCGATAATCAAAGCGGAACACGAAGTCGCCGAATTCCCGGACCGTCAGCAGCCTGCCGCCGCCCCGTTTCTGGCACACCAGGACGCCGTCCTCGCACGTGTAGCCTTCGGTCGCGCCGCGCCAGCCGTCGAGCGTGCGGCCGTCGAAGATGCTGACGAACCCGTCGCTCCGTTCCTCCGCCGTCGGTCCCGTGGCCGCCGGTTCCGGCTTTTCCGGCTCGGCCCCGTGGACGCTGCCAATCAGAAAGAAACACGCCAGCCAGGAAACCAAGATCCAACGCATGAGAGATCTTCTCCATCCAGGAAAGTCGTTTTTGGAAAACGCCACGCCGCCTAGCCGCCACGCTGCGGCCGTCGATTTACACGTCCTCATCCTCGCGAGTTGGGCACCCCAGCCGCGGGACATCCATTGTGCCTGACGCGGCGCGCCAGACAAGTGGACGACGCCGGGATCGGTCCGGCTCCCGGCAGCCGCCCAAGCAGTCCGGCGATTGCAGCCAAGCCGGGTCTGTGGCGAAGGCGTCGTCCCCGGATTGCGGTTCGAGCGAATCTCCGCGACAATCCTGCTATCGCGGCGGAAACCGTCGGCGCAACAGGGTCCCTGCAGAGTGGGAGATCGCGAGACATGATGCAGTCGAGTCGCTTCTCGGTCGTCACCGGGATTGTCGTGGCAGTGGGAAGCCTCCTCGTGACGCCGTGGACTTCGCCGGCACTCGGCGGCGAGCCTGGACCGGGCGACCTCTTGCGTTTTCTGCCCAACGACGGAAATTCGGTGTACCCCGCCACGGGGCTGTTGCGGCAGTGGCCCCCGGAAGGCCCGCCGATGCTGTGGCGCGCGGACGTGGGCTGGGGCAAGAGTGCGGTCGTCGAGGCTCATGGACTGGCGTTTACGACCGCGGAGACCGACGAGAAACAGTGGGCCGTGTGCCTCGATCCGGCCACCGGCGCGACCCGCTGGAAGCACCTGCTGCTGCCCCAACCCAGCCGGCATTTCCAGTGGGGGCCGACCACCTCGCCGGTGATCGACGAGGATCGCGTGATCTTCATCCCGTATGCCATCTACCAGAAGGACGTCTGGGAGATGCGCTGTCCCATCGTGTGCCTGAAGACGGACGGGACCGAACTCTGGCGGGCCGACGACGCGTTCTGGGCTACTGAAGCCTCCACGCCGCTGATCGTCGGCGACACGCTGTACGTCGGCGCGGACAACCCGCAGCGCGTGGTGCTGGTGGCGCTCGACAAGCGGACGGGCGCCCTGCGCTGGTCGACCGTGGTGCCATCGGACGCCCGCAGCGAACTCGGCGCGCCGGCGTCGCTGACGTATCAGGTCGTCGACGGCGTTCCGCAAGTGATCGTGGCGACGTACGGGACCCGCGAACTGCTGGGCGTGCATGCCCAGACCGGCGAGATCATGTGGCGCTGTCCCTATCAGGCAGAAATCCGCATCGGGTTGATCAGCACCCCGGTGGCGGTGGGCTCGCGGCTGTTTGTCAGCGGCGGCGAAGGCAAGGAACGCAACTTCTCCGCCTGCCTGCAAATGAAAGCGGAAAACGGAAAGATCGCCTGCCGGGAACGGTACCGCAGCACCGAATGGCAGACGAACATGTACAACACGGTGGCCGTCTACCGGGACGCCGTGTTCGGCTTCGGCGGCGGCGCCAAAGCGGGCTTCCTGCACTGCACCAATTTCGACGACGGGCGGCTGCTGTGGAAGGCAGAAAACCCGGAGTGGACCAAGGACCAGAACCTGGTGATCGCCGATGGCTTGATCTTTGCCCTCACGAAAAACGGCGACCTGGTGATGGCCGAGGCCAGCCGCGAGCGGTATCGCGAATTGGGCCGCGTGCTCGTGCCGATCGAATTGGGTCGGCCGCAACAGCCCACCCTCGCCAACGGCCGCCTGTATCTCCGCGGCGAACAGTCGGTTGTCTGCTACCGCGTCGCCCCGTAGCGATCCGGCGGTCTGCGGACGCGCGCGGCTTTTGCCAAGCCGCTGCCCCAGAAAACCGAACGCAAACGGCCTCGGAAAGCGGTGGCCGCCCCCCCGGCCTCCGGCCCCAGGACGCCTGGTCGTTCCGACGGCCCGCCTTCGCAGCAGAAGGAGCCCAGCTTTCTCTTGCGAAACGCCGGTCAGTGCGCGGTAAGACTGGACTTGTTCGCCATGGACGACAAGAACTTGAACCACTTGCCGAACATCGGCGCGGGTACGCCGGAACGGCCCGCCGTCTTGTCGCCCGACTTTCCGTCCCCGCACAAGGCCTGGGCCATGCCGAACAACGATTGTGTGATGTCCGCACGAGGCGCTTGCGCGATCAGCGGCACGCCGTTGTTGCGGACGTCGACCATCAGGCGATAATCGTTGGGGATTTGCCAGAAAAACTCGCGGCCGACGATCTCCTCCGCCCGCTTCAGCCGGATCGTTTCGCTTTCCGGCATGGCGCGGTTGACGACCAGTTTGACTTTCTCGCTCAAACCGGGGACCGGCCGAAACGACTTCAGCAGCCGCACGACGTTCCTCAGGCAAGGCAGATCCAGTTGCGTGACCAACAGCACCGTGTCGCAGCACGCCAGGGCGGACATGTCCAGAGCGCTGTAACCCTTGGACAAGTCGATCAGCACGTGGGAATGCGTGGCCTTCAGCAACCCCAAGACCCGCCGCAGCGGTTCCGGCGTGACCAGGTTCGCGTCGTCCAATTCCACGGGCCGAGGCAACAGGTAGAGGCCGGATTTGTGCCGGGCCAAAGAACGCCGCACCAGTTCCGCGTCCAGCCGCTCCACGTTCCGCGTCAAGTCCGCCAGCGTAAATTCGTGAATGGTGTCCAGGTACACGTCGGCGTCGCCCAACGTCAAGTCCAGATCGACCAGGACGACCGCGCGTTCCGGGGACGCCGCCAGAATACTCGCCAGGTTGACGGCCAGACTGGTGGAACCTACGCCGCCCGCCGCCCCGGCGACGGCGATCGTCTGGCAGGACTGCATTCCGCGCCCACGGGCGTCGGGCAAACCGGTGGCTGACCGCAGCCCGGTGACCAACTCGTTCAGCTGGACGGGCAGGGTGAGAAATTCCTTGGCACCGGCTCGAATCGCACGCAGGATCAACTGACCGTCGCTGGACCGACTGACCGCGCAAATCCCACAGCGAGGGACTTGGCGGGCCAGACGGTTGATCAAGTCCAACGCGGAGTCGGTGTCGGAATCCATCCCCACCACGACCACGTCGGGCAGGTCTGCCGAGGCTGGGAACAGGCTGCAGTCGCTGTACTCCGCCACCAGACATACGAGATCCGTGCCCGCCAGGACGGACTTGATCTCTCTGCGGATGGCGGCGTCGCGGTCGACGACGACCGTTCGGAGCACAAGGTTCATGCTGGTATGCATCTGCTGAAAGGAATGTTGACCCAAGCCTTCTCCTAAGAACTCTAGGTCGCGAATTCCGGCCCGAGGGGGAAACCCGACAGCTTGTTGAAAAAAGGGAACAAGCAGCTCGCGGCAGTCGTTTCGGCTCGGGTCTTTTCTGCGCAGCGCGGAGCGGATCTTCTTTTTTCAACAGGCTGCTAAGGCAAAGGTTCGTAACCGATCGGTCCGTAGAGCGCGGGCCGGCCAGCGTCCGACGCGCGGGGCGGAGACGGCGCATCGGATCTCGGAACGAGTCCGGCGTTGGGCGGCTGCGCCGTGTTGTTCGGCATTTCCGGTGTTGCCGGACGAGGCGTAGGAACCGCTTCCATCCGCCCAGGACCGACCGCCTGCGGCACCGCGTGCGCGGCGGGAGGCGTCCCCGGCATCAGCCCTGCCTGGTCCGCTGCTCCCGGAGGCGCCGCACAGGTCCCAGGAGCCGGCCCGATCGCGGCACAGTTCGGAACCTCCAGGTAGCCGTAGCAGTAAAGCTCCTTGTCGCTCGGGCTCACGGTCAGCTGACCTGGCCCGCAGTCCGGCACCTGGTGGGAATCCAGCGGGGCAATCAACTCGGGCGTGACGATCACCAGCAATTCGACCTCGTTCGCCTTCTCTTCCACACGCGAGAAAAATCGCCCCAACAGCGGGAGGTCGGCTAGCACAGGAACGCCGCGATTGAGGGATTCTACGCGGTTCTGCATCAAGCCGGCCAAGGCCAGCGACTGTCCCGCCTTCAGTTCGACGCTCGTCTCGACGCTACGTTCCGTGACTCCGGGGACTCGGGTGCCGCCCAATTCAGCCCCGCGGCTGGCATCCAATTCGCTCACGTTCCCGTTGACTTCGATGCGGATCGTGCCATCGCCGCGCACGATGGGCGTGAATTCGACTTGCGTGCCGTACTCGCGCCACTCGACGGTGGAATTTCCAAAGGTGGTCGGGACGATGATGGGAAAACTGCCGCCCGACAGGAACTTTGCCTTCTGCCCCGTCATCGTGACCAGCGTCGGTTCGGAGAGGATCTTCACCAATTCCTGGCTCCGCAACGCCTGCAAGTAGCCGAGAAACGCGCTGACATCGCCAAACACTGCGAAACGAACGGTATCGGCTCCGGTGCCCACCGGAAGATCTTGGCCGAACAGACCCGCCGCCCCTTGTGTCAGGACTCCGTCGTCTCCCATGAACTGCCAATCCAACCCCAATTGCCGTAGCTTGGTCCGCGACACTTCGATGACCTTGACGTGCAGAGCCACTTGCTGCACGCTTCGCACCACGAGGCCGTTGATCACTTTCTCGAAGTAAGTCTGAGCGTACGCGACGATTTCATAGACCATCTCTGGACGCGGCACATCTCCCGTGATGTGAACGCCCTCGCCCAACGCACGGACTTGCAGCTTTGCTTCCGGGAAAGCGTCCGTCAGCATGCGCTGCAGTTCCGCGGGATCGGGTTTAACCACCACGTCCACCGTGCGGATTCGGCCCTGCCGGTCCCAGAGATTGACCTGAGCGACGCCCCTCGCCAGCGCCGTGATCTGGATCTGGTCGGGAGCCAGCGGCGTCGCCTGGACAATACTCTCGTCCGTCACTGCCACGCGTCGTATGGGCTCCCCCTTCATCACCAGCACGCGGCTCGTGCTGATCGCCATGTCCAGTCGGGCAATCGGCTTGGTCACATGGTACTTGACGGGGGAATCGGAGCCGTCCTGGGTGGGCTGGAAATCAGGCTCCCCCTGCGCATCTGCGACGGAAGCGACTCCGCTGACGAAGGCCAGCAGAAGAAGAACTCGACCGGCTATGAGGCTTGCAGGCAATCGCTGTCGAGGCACCAGGGCACTTCCTTGCATGATCGCTGGAAACGGGCCACGTCATCCGTGCAGGCGGCACCGGTGGTCATCGTCGCGTGGTTTGGCAGAGGCCGCGCCTC
>JAAYYU010000123.1 GCA_012515235.1 Candidatus Anammoximicrobium sp. | reverse complement strand
TCCAGGGCGAAGACGCCGATATCCTGGCACACGAACTTGCCTCGCTTTCCTACGATCCCATGCAGATCAAAGAGGAAATCTACAACCGCAGGCAACTCGTGACCGGCCACAGGACGGTGGAACTCGCGTCCTGGTCAGCCGCCGAAGGCTACGCCCAGCAGTGGCACCAGGACTATGGCCAGAATTGGTCGCAGAACCGCAGTTCCTCCACGCAACTCGATCGGCTGGACCACCACGTGGTCTCGGACGGTCAGGCGTCGGGCGGGAGTTCCCGCCAGGGTGAGGGCCGAAGCGCGACCTCCACTACCACGCGCGGGAGCCATGAATCGCTCGTTCCCATCTACGAGGATTTCCTGGAACTGTCGCGGCGCACCTACTTTACGTTCGAGGAACGTCAACACCTCTGGGAGCAAAAGGTCCGCAGGCTCGCCCGAGGAATCGCGCTCCTGCGCCTAGTCGACAACGACCGCTTGTTCGAAGTTTCCGTCAAGCGCTCGGCACCGGGGCACCTCCGGTGGGACGTTTCCACGCTTGCCCGCGAGCTTCCTGGGGCCCTGGACGAGGTCGAAGCTTTGCTCGAACGCAATTTCCACTCCGGATTGTTCCTTCCGCCAAACGAGATCGACCGCGAGACGGAGCGACGGATTCAGCAAGTCATCCGGCCCACCATCTGCCTCACTGCCACGTCCGTCACCAACGTCGAACAGTCCGTGGCCGCAGACCCTTTCAGGACCCAACGGTAGCATGCGACGCGAGGATGTCCACCACTGTGCCCGACTCGCCAGCTTTGATCCGTTCCAAAGCGGCTTGCACTTCGTGACGCCGCTCAGGCTCACACCCAACGACACCGCGGTAGCGTTCGCGCAGTCGCGTCTTCAATCCCATGTGCTTCTCGCTGTCGGCCAGCCTGGCAAGATCTTCCAGGAGTTCGATCCTGGCCAGTCGTCGCTCAGCCTCGAGTTGCTCCCGCAGATCTGGAGCCGATGTGGGACTCCCAAATTCCACGTCGGCAGCTTGCCACGGGTCTTGACGAAATGCAAGGAGATCCGATAATGAATGCGAACGAACGCTTCGACGCGCCTTCCGGTTCGACGATCGATACCGTCGATGCCCGTGCGGCATTGAAGACCGATTGCCCGGAAGTCCCTTCCCGACCTCGGGAAGCCTTCTACCGAGCGGCTCAGCTTTCGAGCCCCGCTCGGTCTCTTTTGCCGGAACCCACCCCAGAAGACCCACGGTTCCTGAGGTCGTCGATGCCCATTACCTCCGTCGACATCGCCGTTCTTACGGTGATCTGCCGGTACTACGTCTTGACCCGCGAGCAAATCCAGAAGCTCTGCTTTCCGGGCCACAATTCGGGGCGAAGCACTCGCAAGCGTCTGTCCAAGCTCTGCCACGCCGGGTACGTCGTCAAACACCGGATCCCCGTCGTTCCCACGGGGCAGATGAACGCCGCGCCTGTGTACTACCCCACGGCCAAAGCGGCGGAATTGATCGCATCGCACTTCGATGACGAACGCTGGCTCGCCACGAACACCCGCACGCCCCGCTCGGACCTGCTTTCACATTGGGTCGCGATCGCTGACACGCACGTCACAGTCGAGCAGGCCATCGCGATTCAAGCCGACGTCAAGCTCTGCGGGTGGTTCAACGAGTGGGAGACGGTGAATAAGACGGCAGGCGACAAGGATCGCTTTTACCTGCACACCCAGTTGAATCAGGCTCCCCCACTGTCGTGCTCGCCGGACGCGGCATTCATGTTGGAACTTCGCGGCCACCGCAAGGTCTTTTACATCGAACAGGACCGAAATACTTCGGGTGTCCGCCAGATCGCGTCTGCGAAAACACCCGGCTACGCCGAACTCGCTGCCCGCCATGGTCACCGCAAGCACTTCCCGGAAACCACACTGCCAGCCTTCTCGGTGCTCTTCATCACGACGCACCCGCATCGCCGCGATGCGGCGGCGAAGGCGATTTCCAAGATGAAAGGAGCTGACCTCTGGCTTTTCATTTCGCAGACCGACCTGAAGCCGGAGGC
>JAAYYU010000122.1 GCA_012515235.1 Candidatus Anammoximicrobium sp. | reverse complement strand
CTGGAACCGGCCGCTGCCGTCGACGACAAACGGCGATGCCCGGAAGAGCAAAACGCGGACGGGCCGAAAGAGGTGCTGACGGCGCGCAGGATTTGCGGTTTTCACCGCGTCCGGCCTCGCCCGCCGTACTGGTTCTGCGACAATGGCAGCATGTCAACCGCCATCGAAAAAACGCACATCGAGATAACGCCGGGGATTTGTGGGGGAAGACCGCGTATCGCCGGACATCGGATTCGTGTCCAGGACATCGTTCGCTGGACGGAAGAAAGTTTGTCGCCGGACGAGATTGTCGTCCGGTTCCCACAGCTTTCCCTGGCTGATGCCAAGCACCGAACGCTCACAAATCGTTCGCCAGTTCGCTGGGCATCTGTTCCCCGGCATTTGGCGTGCGAGGAAAATCGGGGGTGGGGCTGCCAAATTCCTGCAAATTGGGTACAACAACACAAGCGTCGCAGGCAGGGCATTTCCCCGATTTTGGATCGAGCCAGGGCATGATCACACGGACAGGGATTGCCGAAACTCAATCGCCCAAGTTTGCCGGGCACGAAACCTTTTCCCTGCGTTACGGGTGGCCGAAGAAAGCCGTGGACGCCACCACCGCGGATCCGCTCGTGTTCACCCGCGATGAAGCGGTGATCACGCTGGGCGTCGGCAAGAACATGGTCCGCTCGATCCGGCACTGGGGCTTGATGACGGGCATTCTGGAAGAGGACGCCCAGCAGCCAAACAATCGCGGCCGCTTCATCCGGCCGTCGACCCTCGGCACCTTGCTGTTCGACGACAAGGGGCTCGATCCCTATCTCGAAGAGCCGGGGACGTTGTGGCTGTTGCACTGGAACCTGGCCAGTCGTCCGGACGGGCCGACGACCTGGTACTGGGCCTTCAACCATTTTTCCGAGGCTGAATTCACCAAGGAGCGGCTGATTGCAGCGTTGCAGGACATTTCCCAACAGGCGGACTGGACGCGTGTTGCCGACAATTCCCTGAAACGCGACGTCGATTGCTTCATCCGCACTTACGTCCCGTCGCGGGCCACCAAGACCCTGGTCCTGGAAGACTCCTTGGATTCGCCCTTGGCGGAACTGGAGCTGATTCAAGAGATCGAAGGTGGCCGGGTTTATGCGTTCGCCCGCGGCGAACATCCCTCGCTGCCGTTGGCCGTGTTCGCCTACGCCCTGTTGGACTATTGGCAGACTTCGGCCGCGCATCGCGAAGCGTTGAGTTTCGACGAACTGGCATTTCAACCAGGCAGCCCCGGCCGAGTCTTCAAGCTGTCGGAAAACGCGGTCAGCGGGTACCTGGAATCGCTCGAGACGTTCACCGACCGAGCGCTCGGCTATGATGTTACGGCCGGTTTGCGGCAAGTCTACCGTCGCAGTAAATTGGACCCACTGGACCTGTTGCAGCACCTGTCGGCGACGCGCAGGAAAGGGCCCCGGTAAATGGGAAAGACAACGAAACCTGCACCATCCGCACCGTCGCGTTTTGTCCGGTCCGTGAACATTGAGCAGGACCTTTGGCGGCCGGATGCGCTGGATGGGTACGTCGTCACGGCAGGGGTGCGGCGGGCTCTGACGCGAGTTGCGCCAGCGACAACCGACGCTCATGCAAGCCGGGTCTGGACGGTGACGGGGCCGTATGGAACAGGGAAGTCGGCTTTCGTCTTGTTCTTGGCCTGGTTGTTCAGCCACGCGGCAATGGGCCTCGGGGCCGCCGCGCGGCGATTGCTTCGAGAAAGCGATAAGGACTTGGCTGCGAAGATCCTCGGTGCAGCCGGGGCCAGGAAGGACCTCTTGCCGGTTGTGGTGACGGGGTCCCGCGAGCCACTTGGCGTGGCACTGCTTCGAGGTTTGCTGCAGTCATTGAGGCCGCTGCCAGGTCGCAAAGCGGCCTCCTTGCGGCGGAAGATCGAGGACTTGTACGCGGATGCCACAGGCGGCAAGCTGCCAGCGACGACCGAATTGACCGCGTTGTTCGGCGAATGTCTCGACAGCGTTTGCGAAGGCAAGGACGCGCCGGACGGATTGTTGTTGGTCGTCGATGAACTCGGCAAGCTGCTGGAACACGCCACCACGCACACGGACAAGTCGGACATTTTCATCCTGCAGTCGCTGGCGGAATTCGCCGCCAGGTCGGCCCAGCCGTTTCTGATCATCGGAGTCCTGCACCAGGATTTTTCGCTGTACGCTCAACAGCTTTCCCCGCGCGAGCGGGCGGAATGGGACAAAGTGCGGGGCCGGTTCGAAGACATCGCCTTTGAAGAGCCCGCCGACGAAATCCTGCGTCTGATCGCCCAATCCCGCGTCCAAGCCAGAGACGGGCGAGGCGAAGCGAGCTTGGACGACGCCGATCCCAGATATCGCGCTGCCTTCGCTTCGTTGTGTGACGAAACATGGAAGCTCGAATTGGCACCGTCAGGCCTGAGCAAGGACGAATTTGCCGCTTTGCTGCACGCGTGCTGGCCACTGCACCCGTTAGTCACGGTCTTGCTCGGTCCGCTGTTTCGCCGACTGGCCCAAAACGAGAGATCGGTGTTCTCGTTCCTGCATTCGGCCGAGCCGGGCAGTCTTGCGGAGCACATTCGCTCTGGACG
>JAAYYU010000121.1 GCA_012515235.1 Candidatus Anammoximicrobium sp. | reverse complement strand
GGCTGGCCATGTCGGAATCGGTGTACCGGGGCGTGGTCACGGTGACCAACCTGCCGCCGGCGGTCAGTGCCACCAACGACGGGCCAGTGGACGCCGGCACGTCGGTGAACGTGACGATCACGGCCACCGATCCGGCCGGGGTGCTCGACGAGCCGCTGGTGTACGAATGGGATTGGAACGGCGACGGCACGTACGACGCGTTGTCCACCACCAGCCATGTCGCGTCGCACACGTATGACGTTGCAGGCGAGTACACGGTCGGTGTGCAGGTTACGGACCATGACGGCGACTGGGCGACGGACAGCACGACGGTGACGGTGTACCTGAACGAGCCTGAAGCCGCGTTCACGGCGGCCCCCAATCCGTGCGCCTGCAACGCGACGGTGACGTTCGACGCCAGCACATCGACGCACGGGCGGCCGGATCGGGCGATCGTGCAGTACGAATGGGATTTCGACGGGGACGGGACGTACGACCGGACCAGCACGACTCGGACGACGACGTACGCCTATCCAACGTTCGGCACGTACAACGCGACGTTGCAGGTGACGGACAACAACGATCCGGCCAAGACGGACACGGCGACGGTGGCAATCTCGGTGAGTCTCGGCAACCTGCCGCCGGTGGCCCGGCCGGGCGGGCCGTACCTGATCCAGGAGAACCAGAATCTGCCGCTGGACGGCAGCGCCTCGTCGGACCCGAATGCGGCCTGCGGGGACCGCGTCGTCAGCTACGAATGGGACCTCCGCAACGACGGGACCTTCGAGTACACGGGCGCCACGCCGACGGTGCCCTGGACCGACCTGTCGGGTCTGCCCCGCAACGTGGACATTCCGCTTGCGCTGCGGGTAACGGACGAATTCGGCCTGACGCACACCGCCACGACCACGCTGAACATCCGCGCCAACCGCGCGCCGACGGACATTGTGCTGAGTCCGAACTGGGTTCTGGAAAACACGCCGGGCGCGATCGTGGGCAACGTGACGGTGACCGATCCGGACCTCGGGGACACGCACACATTGGCGGTGCTAGCCCCGGAGGACGCACGTTTCGAGATCGTCGGCGGGCAGTTGAAATTGAAGGCGGGGGTGAGCTTGGACCGGGCGACGGAGCCGATCGTGACGTTGCAGATCACGGCGACGGACGCGGGCGGGTTGTCGTACACGGAGGAGTTTACCATCGCGGTGCTGGATCCATCGGCAGCCGCCGACACGTGGCAGTTTGATTTCAACGGCTTCCACGGGCGGACCGCCCTGGGGTATCTCGGTGTGTCGCCGTGGCAGGAGAAGAGCGCGGAGAGCCCGTACGGCTGGGTCGGGCCGCTGCCGTGGTACTTCGAGCGTTACGATTCCTCGAATCCGGGTTGGGACCCGTTGCGGTACGACGGGCAGTCGACCAACACGTCGGGCGAGCCGGTGACGTTCGCCGTGGACGTGCTGGCGGGCAAGGCGTACGAGGTGATGATCCTGACGGGTGACCCGAGTTGGAACCACGACCTGCAGCAGTTCCAGGTCTGGGACGCCAGCCAGACGGCGCCGCTGGAGTTGCCGGACTTGACACAGCCGTTGTCCGCTGACACGCAGGTGGTGGGCGTTTGGGGCGCCGCGGCACCGGACAGCACGCCCTCGACCTGGGGCGGCGGGACGCCGAGCGTCAGCACGGGCTTCTACCGCTGGATCCGCTTCACGACCGGGGCGATCGGGGACGGTAGCGAGGCCGACGGCGTGGGCACGTTGCTGATGAAGATGCTGGACCGGGGCGGCGGCAACCGCACGACGGTGATCCTGGCGATGAGCGTCCGGGCGGTGGACCGGGTGGCTCCGCTGACGCTGGTTCGGGCCCAGCCGGCGGCCTCCGGGTCGCCCTTCAGCAGCCTGGCTGCGGACGGAGCGACGGCGGACCAGTACACGGGTGCGGGGGCGGCGCCCGGTTCCGTGTTGACGGTGACGGTGTCGGCCAACGTCCCCGCCGGCTGGCCCTCGCAATACGCGAAGGTCACCGTCGATGGCGACTGGCCCACGTTCGGGACGCAGGTCCAGGCCAAGGCTGACGGCACGTTCGAGTTTTGGGTCCAGCGGCCGGCGACGCTGACCGACACGTCGCTGAAGGAGGAAGACTGGACGATTACGGTCGAGGAGTTGACGGGCTTGGCCCGCGCGACGGCGGTGCAGCCGTACAAAGCGCCCAACGCCGAAGACAGTGCGGCGCTGCGGTTCGACTTTGGAGCGACGACCAGCCCGGTGCAGAAGTACGGCGAGTCGCTGGAGAAATCGTTCCTGCAAGTCGTTCCCCAGACGATTTACAGCGCGACCCGCGGCTACGGCTGGCAGACCCGCGTGGCGGCCGGGGACCGGCGCGACAACTACACCTCGGGCTACCCGGAATCCGAAACGCACAACACGGCCAGCCCCCTGCGGACGGACTTCAATTCGGGCCGGAACGCCAAGTTCCGGGTGGATCTGCCCGACGGCTTGTACAACGTGCGGCTGTATCATTCCAACCCGCTGTACTTCGGCCGCGTGCCGTATACCAACCAGCCGTTTCAACTGCAGGTCGGGAGCACGGTGTACTCTGTGGGGGCGATTCCTCCCGGCCAGACCGCGTTCACGGAATTCAGCACGACCGTCAGCGGCGGCAACCTGCAAATCCTGTTCGGTGTCAACAGCACCGTTTTTATGATCGCCGGCATCGACATCTCGGCGGGCGGACTGCCTGCCGACAAGCCGCTGGTGGCCACCGGCGATCCGCAGGACGCGGGCGCGGCAACGATCGGTCTGGCGGAACTGCAAGCGGCGGCGGCGGAAGCCGCTGCGCGGTGGACGGCGGCGGGGCTGACCGCCCCGCAGGCGGCCACGCTGGCCGACGTCCAGTACGCCGTGGCCGACTTGGGCGGGACGTATCTGGGCCTGGCCAACCCGGCCGCGAACACGGTCCGGATCGACGACGACGCGGCGATGATCGGATGGTCCCGTGTCGCTGGTCCTTTGTCCCTGGACGACGGCCCAATCACCAAGGACGGCGTCAGCCTGCTGACCGTGGTGATGCACGAACTCGGACACTTGCTGGGGCACGAGCACAGCGACGATCCGAACGATTTGATGGCGCCGGTGCTGTCGGCTGGGCGGATCGGAGGTTTGCCGACCGGCCCAGGACGCGTCCAGGCCGAGTGGGGATTGGGGGCTTCCTCGTTGCTCCTTCCTGCTTCCTCTTTCCTGCCCGATCCCTTGTCGCGTCTGGACGCCGCGTTCGCGGACTTGGGGCGGGCGGAAGTGTCGGACGAGGCGGACAGCGACGACGGCGCGTGGCCGCGGTTGGTCTCCCAGGACGGGGACGAACTGCCCGCCGCGACAGTCCGATCGGCCGAGGAAATCGCGCAAGCCAAGGTCCCGCGACGAAGCCGGATGGAGCAATTCGAACGCGAGCTGGACGAGTGGTTCGCAGAGTTCGCGGCGGTCACGGATTGACGGTCCCGTTTTCTTCACGTCGCGTGAGATCGGTAAAACAGCGGTAGACAGCGGCGCTGACCGGCGAGCCGGAGGGCACACGCCTGCCGCTGTGCGGCTCACAGCGTAGCAACGGAGGCTGACCGAACTGCCCCGTTTCGGCGCGAATTGGCGGCAAGCCGAGGCACTCGCTGGCGAGCAGCGTGGTGGCCGAAGGGGTCGCGCGGGGCGGGGTCTGCTGGTTGTGAACATGGCTCCACGCTGGCGAGCAGCGTGGTGGCCGAAGGGACCGCGCGGGGCGGGGTCTGCTGGTTCTGAACATGGCTCCACGCTGGCGAGCAGCGTGGTGGCCGAAGGGGTCGCGCGGGGCGGGGTGGGCTGGTTCTGAAGATGGCTCCACGCTGGCGAGCAGCGTGGTGGGCGAAGGGGTCGCGCGGGGCGG
>JAAYYU010000120.1 GCA_012515235.1 Candidatus Anammoximicrobium sp. | reverse complement strand
GGCACCTTGCGGTACGGGAACTTACGCTTGCGGCGCGGGGCCTTGCGCTCGTCCCGCAATCTGGATTCTTCGCCGGCCTCGGTCTTCGTCCCCGCCGCTTGTGTGGCGCGCCGGTCGCCGGCTGCCAGGCCCTGCTTGACCAGGTGCAAGTAAGTGTTGTAATTGCCGTCGATCACGCGGAAGCGGCCGGGCTCGACGACCAGCAAGCGATCGGCCACGCGGTTCAAGAAATAGCGGTCGTGGCTGACGAACAGCACCGTACCCTCGAACTGGCGGATCGCCTTCTCCAACGCCTCGCGGGCCCACAGGTCCAAGTGGTTGGTGGGTTCGTCGAGGATCAGAAAGTTGGGATCGAGGGCCGCCAGGCGGGCCAGCGCGACGCGGTTGCGCTCGCCGCCGCTCAGGCTCCCGACCGTCTGGAACACCAGGTCGCCGGTGATGCCGAAGCGGGCCAGCAAGTCGCGCCGCTGCTGGTCCAGGAACTCCTTGTGCGGCGGCCGGACCGCTTCCACGACTTGCGTCTCGTCGTCCAGGCATTCCAGCAACTGGTCGAAGTAGCCCGGCCGCACGCCGCTGCCCAGGATCACGCGGCCGTCGTCGGGCCGGCAATCGCCCAAGACACAACGCAACAAGGTGGTCTTGCCCGATCCGTTCGGCCCCAAGATGCCCCACTTTTCGCCGCGCAGGATGTCGAAGCTCAAGTCCGCAAACAGCGGCTGGTCGTACGCTTTGGCCAGATGCTCGGCGCGGAGCACGATGTCGCCAGTCCGCGTTGCTTCCGGGAACGTCATCCGCGGCGAGGCGATTTCGCGGGGCGGCTCGACGCGTTCGATCCGCTCCAGCTTCTTGCGGCGGTCCTCGGCCTGGGCGTGCTTCTGCCCGTAGTGGTGCCGCCGCACAAAATCCTCCATCTTGGCGATTTCCGTCTGCTGCTTCTCGTAGGTCCGCCGCTGGACTTCCAGCCGTTCCGCCTTCTGCCGCTGGTACGCCGTGTAGTTGCCCGGATACGAGTCCACGGTGCCGCGGAACAGCTCCAGCGTCCTGTCCGCGACCTTGTCCAGGAAATAGCGGTCGTGGCTGACCAGGATCAGCGCCTGGTTGGACTCGACCAGGTAGCTCTCCAGCCACTCGGTCGCTTCGATATCCAAGTGGTTCGACGGCTCGTCCAGCAGCAGCAAGTCCGGTTCTTCCAGCAGCAGCTTGGCCAGCAGCAGCCGGTTCTGCTGGCCGCCGCTGAGTTGTTCCACGTGCTGACGGTACGTTTCGGGCGAGAAGTCCAGTCCGGCCAGCACGCGTTCGATCTTGTGGTCCAGGTTGTACGCGTCGCGGTGGTGCAGTTCGTGCTGCAGGTGGTCGAAACGTTCGCCCAGGCGGCCGCGTTCGACGTCGTCTTCGGCCTGGGCCAGGGCGGCGGCCAGGCGTTCCGCGTCGCGGGCCAGGGAAACCAAATCGCGCAGGGCGTCGCGCGCTTCGTCCCAGACCGTATGTCCGGCCGGAAACTGCGGCTGCTGTTCCAGGTATCCGACCCGCGCCGAACCGGCCAATTCGATCGTCCCCGCGTCCGGCTCCTCGCGTCCCGCCAGGACCCTGAGGATCGTCGTTTTGCCCGAACCGTTCGGGCCGACCAGGGCGATCCGTTCCCCCGCGCGCACGTCGAACGTGACCCCATCCAACACCGGATCGGGCCCGTAACGCTTGTGCAAATCGCGGACGGACAGCAGCATTTCAGATCCTTCACTCGCGCCGCGATTGTACCAGCGATCGTCCGCAGGTGGGAAGGGATGGGGAGCCGAGCCTTCACGGGGCAAACACAGGCGGAAACGTGCAGCGGATTTCGCCGGGCCTGGTCTGTTGCCCCGCGGCAACATGGTCCCCAACCAGGCCGTTGCTTTTCCTCAACCCGGCCGTTTCCGCGGACGCGGCGGCGAGCCGCGGTCGGGCTTTTGTCGAAACCCTTTTGGCCGCTTGTTGAAAGAAGCGGACCGGTTCCGAACTGCGCCGGAGAAACCGTGGCAGGCTGCTGAAGAACGGGGACCGGCTGTTAGGCGCAAGGTTTGCAGTTTCGTCGGCTTGCGGGGACTTGAGGAGCACGGCTTGCGGCGGGATTGGGCTTGCACATGCACGCGTACGAATTGATCGAGTTGAGCGCTCTGATCGCCGTCAACGGCCAGTCGTTTGTCCGGAGCCCAAGCCGCTTGCCGGAAGCGAGTGTCTCCCAGTACTGGTCGGTGTCCCGCGCCCGTTTCGACCGTTGGGCTCGGACCCTGATGACCGACCTGGACCGCCTGCGGTCCTGTTGCCAGAAGGCGCCGTCCGCGTGTTGCCATGCCCGGCCGGTGCTGGAGGAGATTTTCACCGGCGAGTTGCTGACTCGAATCTGGACCGCGGTCGCTTGCCAGCATGACCGGCAGTGGGGGACCAGCTACGTATCCCCCATCGTGCGCAGCGTGTTCCTGGGGCACCTGGAGGCCCGCAACCGGGCGTTGAACTTCATGTTCCACGCCCAGGATCACGACCTGGACGCCGTGCTGGCCATCAATCGCGTGCGGAACCGCAGCGAACGCTGGACCGACATGCTGCTGGCCTATTTGACGCCTTTGTGCGATGTCGCCAAGGTTGCCTTTGAACGGAAACGCGTGGTCGACTTCGCGGAAGACGTCCGCGACCTGTTCCGCCAGCCTAACGCGGCACAGTCGTGGCAACTGCTGCAGGGGGCGCTTCACAACAGCTTTGGCGACTGCCTGGCCGAAAACGGCCCGAACAGCGACCTGAATGCCCAGCTCGCGTCCAGCATCCTGGCCGGCTTCCGGCTGGAGACGTTCGACGCGACGGGCGAGCTGGGTTCGCTGTGGATGCAACGGATTGAATACACCACGGCCACTGCCGAATCGTTGATCGAAGAACTGTTGGCGATCGACGCTCCCCAGGCGAGACCGCGCGGAGTCGCCGCCCGTCGCCAGCCGCAGGAGTGCGCGTAGCCGCGTCTGCCTGCGGGCGCACGCGGCGCGGAGGCGGCCTTAGCTTGCGGGCTTTCCCGGTCCCGGCGCGGCGTCGTCCCGGCCTTTCCCGCGTCGCAGCGTCTGGCGGATGGATTCCAGCCGCCGGGCCAGTTCGGCCTCGAAGCCGCGATCCACGGGCCGATAGTACTGGCGATCGACGCCCAAGTAGTCCTGCTCCGCCACGCCCCCGGCGGCGTCGTGCGCGTACTGGTACTCGGCTCCGTGCCCCAGCCGCTGGGCGCCGGCGTAATGGGCGTCGCGCAGGTGCACCGGCACCGGCAGCACGCGGCCTTCGCGCACGTCGCCCCGCGCCTCGCCGATGGCCACCGTGGCCGCGTTCGACTTCGGGGCGCAGGCCAGATAGGTCACTGCCTGGCTGAGCGTCAGCTGGCATTCGGGCAGGCTCACGAATTCGCAGGCCTGCATCGCGGCCACCGCCAGGGGCAGCGCGTGCGGATCGGCGTTGCCGACGTCTTCGCTGGCCAGAATGATCAGCCGGCGACAGATGAAGCGGATGTCTTCGCCCGCTTCGAGCATCAACGCCAACCAGTACAACGCGGCGTCCGGATCGCTGCCGCGGATGCTCTTGATCAGGGCGCTGATCGTGTCGTAGTGGGCGTCGCCGGTGGCGTCGTAGGACACCGCCTTCCGCTGCACCGATTCCTCGGCCAACTGGCGGGTGAATTCCAGCGGACGCTGGTCGCTGGACAGCACGCCGATCTCCAGCGCCGTCAGCGCCCGCCGCGCATCGCCTTCGCAGACTTCGGCCAGGAAGTTCAAGGCGTCGTCGTGCAGGCGGACCTCGTGCTGGCCCAGTCCCCGCCGCTTGTCCGCCAGCGCGCGGCGCACGACGGTCTTGATCTCCTCCGGCGACAGCGGCTGGAATTGGAAGATCTGGCTGCGGCTGACCAGCGCGCTGTTGACGGCAAAGAACGGATTGGCAGTCGTCGCGCCGACCAGCGTCACGATACCCTCCTCGACGTCCGGCAGCAGGGCGTCCTGCTGGGCCTTGTTGAAGCGGTGGATTTCGTCGATGAACAGCAGCGTCTTACGGCCGCCGGTCGTCAACTCGTCGCGGGCGTCCGCCAGCAACTCGCGCAAGTCCTTCACGCCGCTAGTCACCGCGCTCAGCTGGCGGAACCGGCGGCGGCTCTCGGTCGCCAGCAGGCGGGCCAGCGTGGTCTTGCCGGAGCCGGGCGGCCCGTAGAAGATGACCGAGCCCAAGCGATCCGCCTTCAACAGCCGCCGCAGCAGCTTGCCTTCGCCCAGGAAATGCTGCTGGCCGACGAACTCGTCCAGTGTCGCCGGCCGGATCCGCGCCGCCAGCGGCTGAGCCCGCTGCAGGTTGTCCGCCTCGGCTTTTTCAAACAGCGACTTGACCGCCATCTACGCCTCCTCGACGTCGCGGACCACAATGCGGCTGCCCTGGATCTCGATGATCCGGACCTGGCGGCCGCGTTCGACGAAATCGCCATCGGTCAAGACGTCCAGATAGCGGTCCCCGAAACGGGCCCTGCCGGCGGGCCGCAGGGGCGAAACGGCCAGGCCCCAGTCGCCGACGTCCACGCCGAACGGATTGGCGGGAGCCAGAATCGGCGCCGGCTTGTCGCCGCCGTCCCCGCCGGCGGCGCGGGCTGTTCTCTCCGCCCCGGCCGGCTGCAGCACCAGGCGGTTGAACAGCGGCAAGGAACCGAAGTGGCGGCCGAACGAAGCCGCCACGGCCAGGAAGGCGAGCGCCGAGCAGCTGATCATCATCAGCGACTTGCCGAAGACCTCCCACTCGTACTTCGTCTCCGGAATCAGGAAGGTCTGGCAAGCCATCAGGACGCTGATCACGATCAGCAGCAAGCCCCCGATGCCGGCCACCCCGAAACCGGGCAGCACGAACAGTTCGACGGCCAGGAACGCCACGCCAGACAGAAACAGCACGACCTCCAGAACTTCCGCGGTGCCGCCCAAAAACCGGCTCCAGAAGAACAAGGCGAAGCACAGCAGCGAGACCAGGCCGCCGAGCCCGATGCCGGGCGTGCTGAACTCGACGTACAACGCCACGAGTCCCACGACAAACAACAGCCCGGTGATCCAGGCCGAGTTCAGAATGTCGACCGCGGTGTCCACGCCTCCCGGCTCCAGCACCTGCGGAGCCCCCGTCAGCCCCAGCAGCTTCTGCAACTCCTCGCGATCGGCCGCCTGGCCCTCCGCCAGCGTCAACTCGACGGCCCGCTGGCCGTTGACTTCCAGGAAACTGCCCTCCCGCGACTCCAGCACCAGCGGGCCTTTTTCCCACTGATCGGGATGCGGCGACGATTTGATCTCATGCTCCGACAGGAACGCCCGGGCGCCCGTCTGGCGGTTCTTCACTTCATACACCGTCAGATTCATGTCCACCATCGCTTCGGCCAAGGCCGGCGGACGACGGCGGCGTTCCGCCAAGTCGCGGATCTTGCGGGCCAGATCGCTGCGCAGTTTCTCCGGGGCGTGGCGGAACAAGGAATCCTCGCCTAAGAAGATCGGCCCCGCGTCGCCCAGAACGGCAGTGGGAGCCATGATGATCTGCTCGCAGCCCAACGCTACGATCGCAGCGCCGCTGAGCGCTTCCCGCGGCACAAACGCCACGGTCGCCGCCCAATCCAGATCCCGCAACCGGTGGGCCACGTTGAAACTGGAATCGACCAGTCCGCCCGGACTGTCGATCTCCACAATCACCAGATCCGCCTGATCGGCTTCGGCAGCGGCCAGTTTGCGATACAGGAACTGCTCCAACAGCGGCGTGATCGTCCCCTCAAAACGAATCAACACCGCCCGTTCGTACTTGGGCCGCGGCGTCGGCGCCTCGTCGGCAGCCAGACAGGAACCCACCGTCCCGTCGCTGGCCAGCGCCAGAAGGATGCCAAGTTTCGCGAACAAGCATCGGAACCTGAGCATGACCTGAAACCCCGCAGAAAGCCCGCTGGGCGATGTTGCCTGCCACCAGTAGGGTGGGTCGAGTCTTCGAGGCCCACCGGGACAGCGGCCAGCCATTCAACTCCCGGACGGGGTGGGCCTCGAAGACTTGACCCACCCTACGTTGGCTCGACTTACCCTGCGTTGACTCCTGTCCCGGTGGGCCTCGAAGACTCGACCCACCCTACGTTGACTTGACCCGCTCTCTCTTGGCGGCGGTGCTGCGTCAGAACTCCAGCTGTTCCAAGAACCGCAGGCTTTGCGGGATCTGCTGCACGACCGTGGGCGATTCGTCCTCGATGAAATAGTACTTGACGCCGACTTTCTGGGCCGCTTGCATCAAGGCCGCCCAATCGACCTGGCCGCTGCCCAACGCGACGTCGTTGGTCAGCTCGGTGTGGCCGGCCAGACTGCCCGTCGCCACGCCCTTCTTCAGGTCCTTCAAGTGCAGCAGCAGCCAGCGGTTGGGGTACTTCAACAACAGCTTGGCCGGATCCTGGCCGGGGAAGACAGTCCAGAGCACGTCGAGCTGGAAGTACACGGTTTGCGGATCGGTCTCGGCGACCAACAGATCGAACAGCGTGCCCGATCCGTGCGCGTAGAATTCGTAGCCGTGGTTGTGATAGTAGAACTTCATGCCGTGCTCGGCCAAGCCCTTGCCGGCCCGGTTGAACACCGCGGCGGCCGTCCGGCATTGCTTCTCGTCGAACGGCGCCTTATGGCCGATCCAAGCGCAGCCGACGTAGATCAGTCCCAACGCCTTGGCATCGCGAATCACGCCGTCCAGATCGTCGCGCAGACGATCGTACGGGAAGTGGCTGCCGATCGGCACCAGTCCGCGTTTGTCCAGTTCGGCCTTGAACTCGGCCGGCGTCAGGCCGTACGTGCCGGCCACTTCCACGTATTTGAATCCCCATTTCTGGACCAGGTCGAGCGTGGGCTTGACGCCGTCGCTCTTGAACATGTCCCGCAGACTGTACAGCTGCAAACCGGTGGGACCGTGATAGCTCTTGCTCTGGCCCACCCCGGCGGCCGACACGCTGCTGCAGGCCACGGCAACCACGACAGAAGATGCCAGCCCGAACAAAGAAACGGTACGCATACGTTGATCTCCTCAAAACCAGAACATCTCGAAGCGAGTCACGGTAGGACCGAATGGGGTCAGGCTTACAGAATTCAATTTTGGCCGATGGTAGCGCCAAGGATGTGGAACGAGCACGCTCGGCCAAAATTGAATTCTGTAAGCCTGACCCCTTGCGGGAACCTGCCATCGTGAACAACCGCCTGACGCGCTGATTTCACGATGGGGGGCGGGCTCCACAACCGCCGTCTATCATACAGCATTATTCCGGCAAAGGGCAGGCGACCGGTGCCCACGTTCCAAGAAGTCCCCTCGTGTCGCAAAGGCCGGGGTTTCCTCCACGGCGGTTTGCCCGTCAAGGGCATATCGCGGCCCGGCTTCGGCGATATAATCCTGTGGCATGGCGATCATCGAATTGCGGGCACTGTCCAAGTCGTATCGGGTGTACCAGAAGGCCGAGGGTCTGCGGGCCTCCATCCGCGGGCTGTTCCGGCGTGAATACCGCGAAGTCCAGGCGGTGCGCGGGATCGATCTGGACGTCGAGCAGGGCGAATTCGTTGCTTTTCTGGGGCCCAACGGAGCTGGCAAGACGACGACGCTGAAACTGCTGTCCGGCGTCATCAATCCGACGGCTGGCGAGGCCCTCGTGATGGGGTTCGTGCCGTGGAAGCGGGAAAACGCCTACCGCCGCCGCTTTGCCCTGGTCATGGGCCAGAAGAACCAGCTGTGGTGGGACCTGCCGGCCCAGGAGTCCTTTCGGCTGCACCAGCAGATCTACCGCATCGAACCGGCCGCGTACCAGGCGACGCTGGACGAATTGACCGCGTTGCTCGACGTGGGCACGCTGCTCAGGCAACCGGTCCGTGAATTGTCGCTGGGCGAGCGGATGAAGATGGAGTTGATTGCCGCCCTGCTGCACTCGCCGGACGTGCTGTTTTTGGACGAACCGACGATCGGCCTGGACGTGGTCGCGCAGCACAACATCCAGCAATTCCTCAAATTTTACCAGCAGCGGCGGCGGATCACGATTCTGCTGACCAGCCACTATATGAAGGACGTGGGGGCGCTGTGCCAGCGCGTGGTGGTCATCGCCCAGGGGCAGATCCGCTACGACGGCTCGCTGTCCGGGATCATCGACAGCTTCAGCGGCCACAAGATCGTCACGTTGCTGCTGGACCAACAGCAGGCGAGCAACGGCTTCGAGCGGTTCGGGCAGGTGCTGGAGGTTCAGCCGCCGAAGGTCAAGCTGCGGATCGAGCGGAGCGCGGTGCCCCGGACACTGGCCGCCATCCTGGACCAGCACGCGATCGTGGACGTGGCGGTGGAAGATCCGCCGCTGGAGGAAGTCATCGCCCGGTTGTTCTCGCAGGTGGATGAACGTTATCAGCAGCGCGCGGCACCGTAGGCCGCTCGCGGAGCGAGCCGTCTACGGTAGGCAAGCGGCCTACGGTGAGGTTGCGGGTTTGGCGGAAGGAGTGACATGGATTCGCGGACCCTGGCTTGGTGGACGATCTTCCGGATCGGCTTGGAGGAGCGGTTGGTGTACCGCGGCGACTTTGCGCTCGCCACCCTGATGCGGTTCCTGCCGATCATCACGCAGATCTTCCTGTGGTGGGCCGTCTTCGATTCGGTCGGCGGCGTCCAGTCGCAGGCGAAGATCGTCGGCTACCGGTTCGAGAACGTCGTGGCTTACTACCTGCTGACGATGGTCAGCCGGGCGTTCTCCAGCGTGCCGGGTCTGGCTTCCGGGATCGCCCGCCAGATCCGCAGCGGGGAAATCAAGAAGTTCCTGATTCAGCCGGTGGACATGATCGGCTTTTTGATGCTCAGCCGCATCGCCCACAAGACAGCTTACTATACGGTGGCCACGATTCCTTTCGCGATCGTCTTCTACCTGTGCCGCGGCTACTTCGTCGACGGCTGGCCGGAGCCGAGCACGCTGGCGGCCTTCGGGTTGTCGCTGATCCTCGGTTTCCTGCTGGGCTTTTTCCTGGAGACGACGATCGGACTGATCGGGTTCTGGTTCCTGGAGATCTCGTCGCTGCTGTTCGTGTACATGCTGCTCAGTTACTTCTTGTCGGGACACATGTTCCCGCTGGACATGCTGCCCGCGCCGTGGAACCTGCTCGTGGACGTGATGCCGCTGAAGTACCTGGCCTACTTTCCGTCCGCCGTATTTCTGGGCAAGGTCACCGGTCCGGATCTGGTCCGCGAGCTGTCGATTTGCGCCGCCTGGGTCGTGTTCTTCGTCATCCTGTCCCGGGTGATGTACCATCGGGGCGTGAAACGCTACAGCGGGTACGGCGGGTGAACGCCCGCGCGGCAGCGCCGCATGCGGACTCAATCGCCGGACCATTTCACTTTCTGGCCGCATTGCCTGGCCCAACGCATGGTCGCCAAGAATTTGGGCGATTGCAGCGGGTCGTCGTCGTAGAACTGCAGGACGCCCCAACTGCCCCACTTGCTCCACGAGCCGACGGAGGAGAAGTAACAGAACAGATCGCCGCCGGCCGCCGTCCAGCCGGCGTAGTACTGGCGGTAAATCTCGCCCATTCGCGGATGCCGATTGGCGGCGTGGAACAGCTTGGTCACCGTCTCGTTGTTCTCCCCGCCGCCGACGCCCACCATGTGCTGGCCGCCTTCGTACGCCACCAATTTCAGGCCGTACTTGTCGGCGACCTTTTTCTGGCCCTGAATCCAGCCGATCGACTGCGGCAGCGAAGTCTGTTCCATGTGGTCCAGCGCCTGATCGACCGACCACTTTTCCACTTGAGCGGTCGTCAGACCCTTGCCTTGCAGGGGCACGTTGCAGGTGATGTACGGAGCGATGGCCAGCGCATCCGCGTGGCGGTAGGCGTCCTGGAATTCGACAACCCGTTCCGACACGTACGGGTTCGCTCCCTGCGAAGGCAACACGCGGACGAGCCGCTGCGTGCCGCCGAAGACCTGCTCCCAGACGGCGAAGATCTGGACCGAGCGGTAGGCGGTATAGCGCCACGCGGCCTCCCACGGCTTGTCGGCAAAGCCCAGCTTCTGGCCCTGTTGACCGGCCCAGCGGCTCTGTTCGAACATGCCGTTCCAGACCTCGTTCGAGTACTCCACGTACACGTTCCGCTCCGGCTCCAGCCGCTGCTGGACCAGTTCCGCAAACCGCCGCACGAAATCGTCGTCGGCCAGATGTGGGATACAGAACCAGGGATCCGCGTCCAAGCGGTTGGCCAAGTCGATCATGACTTCCAGAGCCACGCCCTTGTCCGTAAAGGTCGCGTCGTCCGGCGCGGGCCGGTCGGACCAACGCTTAAGCTGCGATCCGTTGGTGTGCATCCAGTCCATGAACCGCAGGCAGGCGACGCCCTGCCACCGCTGTTGGAACACGGGATGGAACGGATTGTCCCGGTAGCTGTTCTCAAACCCCGGCATGATCACGCGGATGTTGCGCACGTAGTTGGCCGGATTGGTTTCACGAAGTTGCAGAAAGAAGCCGCCCTTGGAGGCATCCACCTCGATCTCCATCCGGCCCGGCTCGCGAGAGACCACGCGGGCGGCGTGGGCGAACTCCAGGCGGCCCTCGCCGTCGTACAACACCGTGTAGCGTCCGCTGGGGTAATGTCCCGCTTCGACGGTACACAGCGGCGTTTCGGACCAGCAATCGGGTTCCAGCCGCGTCACCCAGCCGCGTTCGTCCAACGCCAACGGCGGGCCTTTGCCCCAACCGACGCCTTGCTTCTGGCTGACCCAGGCCCGCGACAGGCGAAACACGTCCACGAACGGCAATTCGGTGTTCCAGTCCGCCGGTCCGTTCAAGTTCATCCCCAGCCGCGGCTGGGCCTGGGGAGCAGCGGCGAAGGACGGCGGCGATGCCGACACACCGAGGAACAGGAAGGCCAGGAAAAAGACGGAAAGCGGGAGAAGTTTCGGATGCATCGACGTTCCTCACTTGATCCAACTGGGTTTTGTTAGGGTCTCAGTCGTCGGTGGATTAAAGCGGTGACGGACGAGCAAGAGATTGGCGTGTACCAGTAGCAACAGTGGCCAAAACAAACTCCCGAATTCCGGCCACCACGCTGCTTGCCAGCGTGGAGCCATGTTCAAGACCAGACGTCGCTCCGCCCCCCGCGAACACTTAGGCCACCACGCTGCTTGCCAGCGTGGAGCCATGTTCAAGACCAGACGTCGCTCCGATTGCGCCGCGTCCGGCGTCTGGAGCGTGCCTCGCGAAATCATTTCGGCCTCCGTTGCCAGGTGCAGAAGATCACGGTTCCTGATCCGTCGGCACGACGACGAAAGCATCGGCCACTTCGGGCGGAACCCGCCGGGGTACGCGGTGCTCCAGGCCGATGAAGGCCCAGTTGGTTTCGGCCACGGCCAAGACAGCCTGATCCGTGGTCCGCACCATCTTGTACTTGCGCAGCGAGCGGATCTTGCGGAAGTTGGCAACCCACGTGTACACGATGACCGGATCGCCGGCAAACGCTGGCTGCAGGTACTCGATCCAGTGCGAGCGGGCGACCCAGCCGGCGCCGATCTCCCGGTAGCGTGCGGCCGTCCACCCTTGCGCGATCGAATGCGCGATCGCCGCTTCCTGCATCCACCGCACGTACTCCAAGTTATTGACGTGGCCTTGCCCGTCGATGGCGTCTGGGGACACGGTCAGTCGGTATTCGTAAATGGCTGGCATCGTTAGAATCTGGCGCAAAATCGCCGCGGCTGCAATCCCTCCCGCGCGGAAGCCGCTACAATCATGCTCAATTCTCTCCATGGGGTCAGGCTTACAGAATTCAGTTTTGCCGGCGTTGGCGTCGATTATTCGCTGAGCGCTCTGGCCGGCAAAACTGAATTCATGCTCAATCCTCCAGGGGGGTCAGGCTTACAGAATTCAGTTTTGCCGGCGTTGGCGTCGATTATTCGCTGAGCGCTCTGGCCGGCAAAACTGAATTCTGTAAGCCTGACCCCAACGCCCGGAATCAGCAAAAAGGGAGTTGAAATCATGCAAATCGTACACGCTCTGTTCTTGACCTTGGTTTGCGTCAGCTGCCTCCCGGCCGCGGAAACGCAGTACGACATCGTGATCTACGGCGGCACGTCCGGCGGCGTGGCGGCGGCCGTGCAGGCCCGGCGGATGGGCAAGTCCGTGGTGCTGATCGAGCCCACGCAGCGGCTGGGCGGCCTGACCAGCGGCGGCTTGGGCCAGACGGACATCGGCAACAAGGCCGCCATCGGCGGGATCGCCCGCGAGTTCTACCAGGCGGTCCGCAAGCACTACGACGACCCGGCGTCGTGGAAATGGCAGACGCCGCAGGAGTATGCCGACAGCGGCCAGTCGCGCACGGCGGCCGGCGAAGAGGCGATGTGGACCTTCGAGCCCAGTGCGGCTCTGAAGATCTTCCACGACTGGGTGCGCGACAACCAGATCGAGGTCGTGTACGGCGAGCGGCTGGACCGGCAATCGGGCGTGGCCATGACGCGGGCGATTCCCTGGCGGATTATCAGCATCCGCATGGAATCCGGCCGGACGTTTTCCGGGCGGATGTTCATCGACGCCACCTACGAAGGCGATCTGATGGCCGCGGCCAACGTCAGCTGTGCCGTCGGCCGCGAGGCCAACGCCCACTACGACGAGACGCTCAACGGCGTGCAGACCAGGCAAGCCAAGTATCACCAGTTCGTGCCGGGCGTCGATCCCTACGTCGCCAAGGGCGATCCCCACAGCGGCTTGCTGCCGTTCATCGACCCGAACGGACCCGGCGAGGAGGGCAGCGGCGACCGGCGCGTCCAGGCGTACTGCTTCCGCATGTGCCTGACGGATCATCCTGACAACCGCATCCCGTTTCACAAGCCGGAGGGCTACAACGAACTGTGGTACGAACTGCTGCTGCGGAACTACGAGGCCGGCGAACGCGGCATGCCGTGGATCAATTCCGCCATGCCCAACCGCAAGACGGACACCAACAACCGCCTGGGCTTCTCCACCGACTTCATCGGCCAGAACTACGAGTACCCCGAGGCCTCGTACGAACAGCGCGAGGCGATCCGCACGCAGCACCGCCTGTACCAGCAGGGCCTGATGTGGACGCTGGCCAACCATCCGCGGATGCCGGAGAAGATCCGCCAGGAATTCGCCCGCTGGGGCATGTGCAAGGACGAGTTCACCGAAGGCAACGGCTGGCAGGAACAGTTGTACGTCCGCGAAGCTCGCCGCATGGTCAGCGACTACGTCATGACCCAGCACAATTGCCAGGGCCGGGTCGAAGCGGAGGACGCCGTCGGGCTGGCGGCCTACGGCATGGATTCGCACCACGTCCAGCGGTACGTCAACGCCGCCGGACACGTGCAGAACGAGGGCGACGTCGAGGTCGGCGGCTTCTCGCCGTACCCGATCAGCTACCGGGCGATCGTGCCCAAAAGCGACCAGTGCGGCAATCTGCTCGTGCCGGTCTGCGTCTCCGCCACCCACATCGCGTTCGGCTCGATCCGCATGGAGCCGGTCTTCATGGTCCTGGGCCAATCGGCCGCCACCGCCGCGGCCCAAGCCCTCGACGAAAACGCGCCGGTGCAGCGGATCGAATACGCCAAGCTTCGCCAGCGCCTGCTGGCGGACAAGCAGATCCTCGTCTGGACCGGCCCCACGCGGTCCGGCCCCGTTGCCGGCCTGGACCCGGCCAAGCTGCCGGGCCTGGTGATCGACGACCTGCAGGCGGTGTTGCAGGGTTTCGCAAGCGTGGGGACTGTCATCGGCCCGTTCGTCGCTTCCGGCTACCGGCACGACGGCAATGCGGAAAAAGGCCAGCAAGCGGCCCGCTTCCCGATCCGCGTCGGCCAGGACGGCAAGTACGAAGTCCGGATCGCCTATTCCGCCCACGACAACCGGGCAACCAACGTGCCGGTCACCGTGCGCCATGCCGGCGGCGAGACGACCGTCAAGATCAACCAGAAAGAAACGCCGTCAATCGGCCGCCTGTTCCAACCGGCCGGACTGTACGAATTCAAAGCCGGCCAGGAGTATTCTGTCGAGATCAGCAATCAAGACACCGACGGCTTCGTCCTCGTGGATGCCGTGCAACTGGTCCCTGAGGCGGAGCGACGGTTGGACCATTCCAGGTCGTCCCCGCAGTTGCCAACGCAACGGCGAACGGCGGGGCGTTAAACGAGCCAATGACAGCCGCGTCCTCTCTCTGCGTCGGTTTCCCCTGTCGATCCCGCAGGGTTCGCGTCGGCCGGTGACGACAGCACGCGGAGACAATGCCGGCGGAAGCCCGCGTAGCCGAAGCCGATGGTCAGGACGCAGTACAGAACGACGACCGCAGGATGGGCGCCGTGTTCCAAAAGTTGGGACGTGTCCAGGAAGCGGTCGCCGGACAACCAAGCGGCTGACAAATACACGCCATTGGCCAGGAGGCAGAAGTACGCCACGAACCAGGCGGACGGCCGGCGCATCAGCAGCGCGGACGCCAGCGGAAAGAGCACGCCGAGCACGGGCCCGCCCCACAGGGTCAGCAGGGGCCGCGGATTGGGATCGAAGATGCTGTACGGCAGACGCCAGGGACGCAGGTCGGCAGCCCTCAACGTGCCGCCGCAGCCCCAGCCGATGACGAGGTGTCCCAGTTCGTGCGTGAGGGTCATGACGCACCAGGAGACCGCGAGCAGCAGCGCGAAACGGGCAACACGAGTTGGCAAGGGGCAGGGCCTTTCTTGATTGGCGGTTCCCGATGTCCGGTTTTCCTGCGCGGCCGTTTCCAGGCCGGGCCTCGGTCTGGCCTGCGGCGGACGGAGGCCCAACCTGCGACGGCTGCCTCCGCAGACCGCGGCGGTCCGAGCGTGCGGACGGCGGCGGATTCCGAGCCCGGATCGGCACGGCCTCGCGACGCCGTGGCCTGGTCCAAGTCGCCGGCTCCGCGCGCTCAGTACTCCTGTTTGGTAATCACGCCGGGCTGCGGCTGCGGGTACGTGCCGTCGGGCCGCAAGGGCAGCGGGGCGGGAGAATCCATCGTGAGTTTGTCCAAGCCGGGAGCGAATTCGACTTCGTGGTTGAGGGCCTCGTCCCACGTGACCACGCGGCCCGTGTGGACGGCCATGCGGCCCATGATCTGCACCAGGCTGGCCTCGGCGCCGCGTTTCGCTTCGTTGAACGGCTTGTCCTGCCGGATCGCTTCGAGCAGGTCGTCCCATTCGAGCTTGTAAGGATTCGGCTCCGGCTGGGGGAAGGCCCAAGCCAGGTCGCTGTCGACGAACTGATGCCCCTTGTAGATGCGACACTTGGCCGGCGTGTGCATAAAGGTTGAGATCACGGCCGAGCCCTTCGTGCCGTGGGCGTAACTGGCGAACTCGTCGTAACAGCCGGCCATGTTCCGGGCGTTCATGAACAGGTTGGTGCCGTCGGCAAAAGTGAATTCCACTGAGTAATGATCGAAGTTCTGATCCACAGCGCCGCCGCGGTGACAGCGGCCGCCGGAGCCTTGCGCCCGCACGGGCCAGGCGCCTTTCATCCAGCAGCACTCGTCGATGTTGTGGCTCGTATAGTCGTGCACCAATCCGCCGCTGGCCCACATGAAGCTCAAATAGTGCTGGACTTGATAGAGCAATTCGCTCGTGTCCGGCGGTTTGGGACCGCAGAAACCGGCAGGCCCGACCAGCCGATAGGTCTTCAGCAAGGTGATTTCGCCGATCTGGCCGTCCCGGATGCGGTCCAGCAATTCCCAGCGGGCCCGGCAGTGGCGGCACATCAGGCCGACGCCCACCTTTAAGTTCTTTTGCGCCGATCGGTCCGCCAAGGCCAGCATCTTGCGCGTGCTGGGACCGTCGACGGTCGTCGGCTTCTCCATGAACACGTTGACGCCCTTTTCGATGGCATAGCTGAAGTGGACCGAGCGGAAGGCACAGGGCGTGGTGAGGATGACGACGTCGCCCGGCCGCAGGCAGTCGATCGCCTGGCGATAGGCGTCGAAGCCGATGAACCGGCGATCCTCCGGTACGTCGATCTGCTTGGCAAAAACGCGTGCGAGGTTGGCGTAGCTTGCCGCCAGCCGCCGCGGGAACACGTCGGCCAGGGCGACCAGTTGCGTCGGACCTTGAGAGGACGACAAGGCGTCAGCGGCCGCCCCGGTGCCGCGGCCGCCGCAGCCGACCAGGGCCAGGCGGATGGTATTGTCTTCCGCCGCGTGGACGTGCGGGACGGCCGCCGCAGCGACGATCGACGCAGCCGCCGCGCGGCCCGTATGCTTCAGGAATTCACGACGGTTCGACGGTTGCTTCTCGACGTTTCGCATGGCGTGCTCCGCTTGATCCTCTTGATAGTCCCGACGCTGAATGCTGACGTCAACCTATCAGCGGAGGGCGTAGATTGTCAAGAAGTCGAAATGTCCTTGCGGCGGCCTTCGCGGCGGCCTTCGCGGCGGCGGTCGATCTCTTTGAGGGTGATCTTGCGGAGGCGGATCTGGCTGGGGGTGATCTCGACCAACTCGTCGTCCTCGATGTACTCCAGCGCGGCTTCCAGGGAGAAGCGGCGGGGCGGCTTGAGGAGGATGTTTTCGTCGCTGCCGGCGGCGCGGACGTTGGTCAGTTTCTTTTCCTTGGTGGGATTCACGATCATGTCGTTGTCGCGGCTGTTCTCGCCCACGACCATGCCTTCGTACACCTCGTCGCCCGGAGCCACGAACAAGTCGGACCGCTGCTGCAGCGTGTTCAAGGCGTAGGCCACCGCGCGGCCGGCGGTCATCGAGACCAGCACGCCGTTGCTGCGCCGCGGCACGTCGCCCTCCAGGGGCCGATAAGCCTCGAAGCGGTGGTGCATGATCGCCTCGCCCTGCGTGGCGTTCAGCAGCTTGGTGCGCAGGCCGATCAGGCCGCGGGCCGGGATGGAGAAGATCAGGTAGGTGTAGTTATGGCTGCCGTCCATTCGGGACAACACGCCCCGCCGCTCGCCGACCAGTTCCATGACCGGTCCCAGCTTGTCCGCCGGAACCTCGACGATCAGCGTCTCGAAGGGCTCCTCCTGGACGCCGTTCCGCTCGTGCAAAATCACGTGCGGCTTGCCGACCGACAGCTCGTAGCCTTCCCGGCGCATGGTCTCGATCAGCACGCTCAGGTGCAACACGCCGCGGCCGGAAACGCGGAACCCGTCGCTGTCCTCCAGCGACTCGACGCGGAGGGCGACGTTGCGTTCGAGTTCCCGGTACAGCCGCTCGCGCAGCTGGCGGGAAGTCACGTACTTGCCGTCCCGGCCCGCGAAGGGCGAGTTGTTGATGGTAAAGACCATCTCCAGCGTGGGCTCGTCGACGGACAGCCGCGGCATGGGCCGCGGATGATCGGGGTGACAGATCGTGTCGCCGATTTCCACGTCGTCCAGCCCGACGATGGCCACCACGTCGCCCGCCGTCGCCTGTTCGACCTGGACCCGTCCCAGGTTCTCAAAGACGTACAGGGTCGCGATCCGGGCCGTCATCGACCGCTCTTCCGCCTGCAGCAACGCGACGGACTGGCCCTGCCGCATCCTCCCGGCCTGGATCCGGCCGATGGCGATCCGGCCGACGTACTCGGACCAATCCAGCGTGGTGACCAGCATTTGCAGCGGCGCGTCCGGCTCGACATCCGGGCCGGGGATTTCCCGCAGCATCATGTCCAACAGCGGCCGCATGGAATCGCCGCGATGCGCGGGCGACTCGGTCGCATAGCCTTCGCGGGCCGTGGTGAAGATAAAGGGAAACTCCTGCAAGTGGCGGCCGCCTTCGAGTTCCATCAGCAGATCGAAGGCTTCGTCCAGGACCTCGAACGGCCGCGCATCGGGACGGTCGATCTTGTTGACCAGGATGATCGGCTTCAGGCCGCATTGCAGGGCCTTGGTCAGCACGAAGCGGGTCTGGGGCATGACGCCTTCGGCGGCGTCGATCAACACCAGCGCTCCGTCGGCCATGCGCAGCACGCGTTCGACCTCGCCGCCGAAATCCGCGTGCCCGGGCGTGTCGATGATGTTGATCTTCACGCCCTGATACGGCAGCGCGATGTTCTTGGCCAGGATCGTGATCCCGCGTTCCCGCTCCAGTTCGTTGCTGTCCAGGATGCAATCGCCCACGAGTTGGCTGTCGCGGAACTGGCCGCTCTGCCGCAATAAGCAGTCGACCAGCGAGGTCTTGCCGTGATCGACGTGGGCGATGATAACGATGTTCCGAAGGTCTTCGCGTCGCATAAATTACTTTTTGGCCTTCGGGAACAGCGGGCCGCCGTATTGGGCCGTGGCGCCGAGCTCTTCTTCGATCCGCAGCAGTTGGTTGTACTTGGCGATCCGGTCGCTCCGGGAGGCCGAGCCGGTCTTGATCTGGCAGGTGCCCAGGGCGACGGCCAGGTCGGCGATCGTCGAGTCCTCGGTCTCGCCGCTGCGGTGGCTGGTGACGCTGCTGTAGCCGTTGCGGCGCGCCAGCTGGATCGCTTCGATCGTCTCGGAGAGCGTGCCGATCTGGTTGACCTTGATCAGGATGCTGTTGGCGATGCCCTCGTCGATGCCCCGCTGCAGGCGCTCGGTATTAGTCACAAACAGGTCGTCGCCCACCAGTTGGACCTGGCCGCCCAGCTTTTCGGTCAACAATTTCCAGCCGGCCCAGTCGTCCTCGGCGCAGCCGTCCTCGATCGAACAGATCGGGTACTTGGCGACCCAGTCGGCCAGGAACTCGACCATCGCCGCCGAATCGATGGCCTTGCCGTCGATCGTGTACAGGCCCTTGCCGGCGTCGTAAAACTCCGTCGAAGCGGAATCCAGGGCGATGAACACCTGCTGGCCCGCCTTGTAGCCGGCCTTGTCGATGGCTTCCATGATCAGGTCCAACGCTTCCACGTTGCTGCCCAGGTCCGGGGCGAATCCGCCTTCGTCGCCTACCGACGTGTTCAGCTTGCGGGCGCTGAGCACCTTCTTCAGGTTGTGGAACACCTCGACGCCGCAGCGCAGGGCGTCGCTGAACCGGTCGAAGCCCAGCGGCATGACCATGAATTCCTGGATGTCGACCGAGTTGTCGGCGTGCTGGCCGCCGTTGACGATGTTCATCATCGGGGCCGGCAGGACGCGGGCGTTGCAGCCGCCCAGGTAGCGGTACAGCGGCTGGCTGGTGAAGTTCGCAGCGGCCTTGGCGACGGCCAGCGACACGCCCAGAATGGCGTTGGCGCCGAGGTTCTTCTTGTTCGGCGTGCCGTCCATCTCGATCATCTTGCCGTCCAGGCCGGCCTGGTCCAAGGCGTCCAAGCCTTCCAGTTCGGGGGCGATGAGCTTGTTGATGTTCTCCACGGCCTTGCTGACGCCCTTGCCCAGGAAAACCTTCTTGTCGCCGTCGCGCAACTCCCACGCTTCGTGAGCGCCCGTGCTGGCGCCGCTGGGCACGGCCGCTCGGCCGAACGACCCGTCGACCAACGTGACTTCCACCTCGACCGTGGGGTTTCCGCGGCTGTCCAAAATCTGACGACCATGAATTTCGGCAATGGCGCTCATCGTGTATCCTTTCTCAGAATTCGTTGGACTGAACTGCGGCGTATTGTGAACGATCGGCGGCTGATTGACTAGGGGATGCAGGGAGAAGGACGAAGGATGAAGCGAGGGAGATTACGCGGTTGCCTGGCGGCAGGCCAGCTCGGGCCGAATCGTTTCCGCGTGCCAAGGTGGTTCGCCCAGTCGCAACAGGCGAACCGGGCGGGAAGTGCTGAAGTATGATTCCTGCCGATCTGCGAATTGCCAACGTGCACATCGGGTTTCCCGTCGTCCAGGCGGCGCTGTCGGGATACAGCGACTGGCCGATGCGCGTCATCGCGCGGCGACTGGGGGCCTCGTACGCGCTGTGCGAAGTGCTGCTGGACCAATTCCTGCTGACGGTCAAACTGAGGAGACGGACGCGGCACTTCCTGTACCTGACGGACGACGAGCACCCGGTGGGCGGGCAGTTGATGGGAGCCGAACCGGCGCAGTTTGCCGCGGGTGCAAGGCGGCTGGTGAGCGCCGGCTTTGACGTGATCGACATCAACTTCGGCTGCCCAGTCAGAAAGGTGGTGGGCCGCTTGCGGGGCGGGTTTCATCTGAGCCAGCCGGAGGTGGCCTTGGAAATCGTTCGCCGCACCCGCGACGCCGTGCCCCCCGACATCCCGGTAACGGTCAAGATGCGGCGAGGCATCGACGATACGGCGGAGAGCCGGGACAAGTTCTTCGCGATCCTGGACGGGGCCTATCAGTCCGGCGTGGCGGCCGTGACCGTCCACGCCCGGACCGTGCGTCAACGCTACGAAGGGCCCAGCCAGTGGGCGTTCCTGGCCGAGGTGAAACGGCACGCGGGCAACCGGACGGTGTTGGGCAGCGGCGATTTGTTCTCCGCGCCGGATTGCCTGGAGATGATGCTTCAAACCGGCGTGGACGGCGTGACCGTGGCCCGCGGAGCCATCGGCAATCCGTGGATCTTCCGACAGGCTCGGGAATTGGCCGCCGGCCGCGGACTGCCTCCGCCGCCGACGCTGCACGAACAGCGGGACGTGATCCGGGAACATTACCGGCTGGCCGAAGAACTGTACGGCGAAAAAGTCTGCGGCCCGCTGATGAGAAAGTTCGGCATCAAGTACTCGGCCCTGCACCCGCACCACGAGCAGGTGCGGGACGCCTTTGTCAAGATCCGTTCGCGGCACGATTGGAATGCCGTGCTGGACCGCTGGTACGCGGAGGATCTGCCGGGAGTGACGCCCGTTGGCCTGGCCGCAGAACAGTCCTGCGAGCCGCCGTGACGCGTCGAAAAGACCCCGCGGGCACGCTCGCTGTGCGTGTCCGGACCGCGTCGCTATTCGACCCGCATCAAGACGCCGCACTGGAGCGATTCGCCCGGCGGCAGGATCTTCACGCCGGCGTCGATGCCTTCTTCGGCGAGTTCAAATCCGTTCGGGCACCAGGTCAGCGGCTCGATGCAGACAGCTTGCCGGTGCGGCGGATTGTAGACCACGCACTCGCGGAACTCGCGGCCGAACTCGACAACCAGCCGCCGCGCGCTGTCCGGATCGACGATTCCGCAACGGCACCGTCCGCCGTCGAATTGCAGATCCGTAAAAGCGTCGTCGAATTGCATCTGCCCGAAGAGCAAGCCCGCGCGGTACGCGGCGGGAGATTCAACCGCCAGTCGTCGGCCGGTCGCCAGCATCTCGACCACCTCCCACCGCTGGCCGACGGGCAGTTCCACGCGGCATGCCTCAGCGAACTGGCCCCCCAGCGGCACGCAGAAGTAAGGATGCGTGCCGAACCCGAAAGGCAGCGGACGTTCATCGGGGTTTTCGATCAGGAACGACGACGACAGCGCGGCGCCAGACAACTCGTACGTCGCCGTCATGCGGAAGTCGGCCGGCCACTTGTCCAGCAACCGTGGGTCGTCGACCGAGGCCTGGAATTGCCCAACCACGCGGCAACCGGACTGTTCCAAAACGCGCCACGGTCGATTCAACACGTAACCATGAATGGCATTCCCGCGCCGGTCATCGCCCTCCAAGGGCCATTGGCGTCCGTTCCAGCGCAAAGTCTGGCCGCGAATCCGCCCGGCATAGGGAAACAGCAGCGGAATTCCGCTGCCCGAAGCCCGTTTCTGGCCGGATTCAAACTCCGGCTCCGACCAGACCACCTCGATCGGCCGATTGTCGAAAACGACACGAAATCGATAGCAGTTGAATCCGAATCCAGGCAGAATCGCTGCCTCGGCTCCACTGACTTCATCCCTCAAGTGAATTGCGTCCATCGTTGTCGTTGCTCCCCGAAATTTTCCCCGAAATTGCGGAATGCCGGTTGCAAGTCGCGGGACTTCATCCCGTACTCCGTACCCCGCATCTCGCATCTCGCATCTCGCATCCCGCATCCCGCTACAGTTCCATCGCGTCAAGTTGATCCATCAAGGCGTCCAGTTGATCTTGCGGCTTGGCCGTCTCGTCCGCGTCTGACGCGGATGCCGAGTCCGCTGGGCCGACCGGGCGCTGGCCGGCGATCAGCAAGTGTTCGTCGCGTTCTCGGGCCGCGATGGCCTGTTCGCTCAACAGACTCTCCGCAGCTCCAAACAGCGTCGACAGGTCCAGCTTCAGGCCGCCCGGCTCCTGCCTTCCCCCGGCGATGGCGGGCGTCTTGTGCTGGGGGAACATAATCGCGTTTTCCGGACACACGCGGGCGCAGGCCGGGCAACCTTTGCGGCAGTTGTCCGGCAGTTCGACCAAGAGGTTCTCGGCTTCGTCCACGCCGTACACGCCGAAGAGACAGAAGTCGATGCACTCCATGCAGTTGGTGCAGCGGCTGAAATCGATCACCGGATACCAGCGGCGACGCACCTGGTCGTCGATGCGGCGGACCGCGGGGCTCGCTCCGGCGTCCAAGCCCCCATCGCCGCGGTCGAGGTCCGGGACGATCTGTCGGATGGCTTCCAGGTACGGTTCCGGCGATTCATGCCGGCGGAGGTCGAAGCAGTAGATCGTACGGTCCGGCAGTTCGCGCGTCGCGGCCACGGATTCCGTGCCCTTGCCGGACCCGGCGTCCCCTGTTTCGTCCGCCGCGGTTTCGTCCTCGTCCCACGCCGTCCGGCCTCGTCGCCCGCGGACGCCGTGCCGGTCCAGAATCCAATGGGCGGCACGAGGGTACAGCCAAGCCAGCACGATCAGGTCGCCGCTGAGTTCCCGCAAAGCCGCCAGGCTGGGCCCGGCGGAGTCCAGGTTGTAGAGGTGCGGCACGATCAGCAGGTCGCACTGGTCGTGCGGCGCCAAGCGGGCCGCCAGTTGCGCCTCCAGAGCTTGCCGATCGGGATGGACCGTCTGGCCCTGAGACAGGACCACGGAGACTCGCAGCGTCATGATTCGCTCAGTTGCCCCTTGATTTTCCTTTGCGCCTCCGGCCAGACTTCGGCCAGATGCTCCAAATACTGCTCCGGAGTCAGCAAGCCGTCGCCCGTGCCGCGGATTTCCAGCAGCCAGCCCTCGCCGTACTTGTCGGCGTTGATCGTGGAAGGATCGTCCAACAGCGGTTCGTTCAACGCTGCCAGGTTCCCCGTGATCGGCGCAAACAACGCGCTTTCCGCTTTCTGGCTTTCGATCGAGCCGATCTCTTGACGCCTCTGCAACGTCACTCCCGGCTCGACCGTCCAATCCAGAAAGTACACCGCCTGCAACAGCCGCACCGCGTACGCCGTAAACCCGAAGCGGATCACGTCCCCGCGCCGCTGAGCCCACATGTGGTTCCAGGCGTACTGCCGGTCCGTGGGGAACTCGGCCTCGTATCGGCCCATCCGGAAGATCAACGCGGTGCTCATGGGTAGCGTCTTCGAGTCCAGGGCCGGGGGCCGCGGATCACCGTTGACGAAAAAAAGTCAGCGACTCGCACGCGAACGTCGCCCCGCCGTTCAGCCAACGCAACGTCTTGCCTGGAGTTCAAGGTCCGCCGGCGGCGCTCGCCGTGCCACTGGCCTTACCGAAACAATAGACAACTCCCTCCTCGCTGGCAATGACCAATCTGCCCGCGGCGACGGCGGGCGAACCCGTAAAACCTCCTCCCGCCTCGTGTTCCCCAAGCAGATTGCCGGTCTGCAAATCCAGCGTGTACAGCCGCCCGTCGGCCGCGGCTGCGAACACGCGCTGGCCGGCGATCACCGGCGAGGCGTCCACACGCGTCTTGGCGGCGAAGGACCACAACGGCTTGCCTGTGGCGGGATCGAAAGCCTGAATCTGCCGGCCGCGGTTGCCGACAACCACGGCGCGCTCCGTGACGGCCGGCGAACTGCGATAGGCTTGAGTGCGATTGGTGTCCTCGAAGGCCCAGACCTGTTTGGCCTGCTTCCAGTCGATGCACAGAAACACGCCGCCTTCGGTGCCGAAGAACACTCGGTCCCCAAGCACGGCGGGCGTGACGCCCGTGGGGCCGCCGATCTCGACGCTGGCGGCTTCTTGCCCCCGGTTCAAGTCGATGACGTGCAACTGGCCGTCACAGCCGGCGACGAAACAGCGATCCTCGACCACGCTCGGCGTACAGCGGATCTGGTCGGCGATCGCGTGCTTCCACACCAGTTGGCCCGTCTTGGCGTTCAAGCAGTACAGCGTGGCGTCCTGAGAGCCGAACAGCACGGTGTCGCGGAAGAAGTTGGCGCACGAATCGATCTCCGCCTCGCTGTCGAACTGCCAGACCAGCCGGCCCGTGGCGGTTTCCAGACAGCGGAATCGGCCGTCGATGTCGCCCAGGTATAAAAGCCCGTGCTGCACGGCCGGCGACGCCATGAAACCGCTGTCGGTCTTGAACGTCCACTTCAGTTTTCCCGTGGCCAGTTCCAGAGCGAAGACGGTTCCGTCCAAGTCGCCCAGATACACGACGCCGTCGACGATGGCCGGCGTGCCCTCGAAGCTGCCCTTGGGGACCGGATACTTCCAGAGCACGGCGAGTTGGTCCGCCAGCGACGTCTGCGCAACGCCGGTTGAACGCGGATCGCCGCGGAACAACGGCCAATCGCGGCCCGGTTCCGCTGGCTCCGCAGCAAACGCCGAAAGACTCGTCAAAACGGCAATCGCGACGATCGAACTCACCAGCAGACGATTTCGGAACATGGATTCGACCCTCCCCTTGCTCATGTTGCGGTTGCCCCAATTCTGTTTCCTCTGCGTGCCTGTTGGAGTGCGCTCGCTGTCGAGGCACGGGCCATCCGCCCCTGGCAACAAACGGGTTTCGGTGCTGGGGTCAGGCTTACAGAATTCAGTTTTCGCCGATCATAACGCCGGCCAGATGGTACGACTTTGCTCGGCGAAAACTGAATTCTGTAAGCCTGACCCCACTTCGCTCCCAGCGGCTTGGGAAAACCCCAAGCCAAAATGACTGCCGCAAGGTGCCTGCCCCCCGTTCTTCAACAGGCCCCTAGTCCGCGTCCACGGTGTCCTGGGTATCGATGTCCAGCGGCCCCTTCAAGTGTTCCGTGACGTCCACGGGGGGCAGCGTCAGCACGCGATACAGGCAAAACGCCGCCAACGTCAGCACGGCCCCGACCGATACGATCATCACTGCCCAACCGCCAGTCGTCATTGCCAGTTTCCTCGTCGTGAATGTGGGTTAGTCCGATCATCCGTCTGTCAGGCCAAACCGCCCACGTTGTGGAAGGCCCCGGCGTCGTTCGACCATCCGGGCTTCTTTCGCGTGAGCCTCCCGGCAGCCGATCACGCCTCCAGCCCTTTGAACCGTCCCTCCGCCTCCCAGCGCCGGCCAGCGATGTGGACCATCAGCAGCAGGAAGGCCAGGATCGAGATGACGAACAGCAGGGAGACGAAAGCCACCTGATCGCTGCCGATCTTCTCCACGTAGCCGACTTCGTGGACGTAGACGGCCAAGCCGCCTGGAGCCTCGCGGATCGTGTACGGCAGAGCCTGGTCCGCATCGAAGACTCGCCACCCGCCGCCCTCGGCGGGCCGGACCGTCGCCGTTGCCGGCAACGGCAACTCGTGGCTCGCAAACTCGTTCTGCCAGGCCTCCGGCACGGCGGACTCGGGTTGGCTCATGCCGACGGCGGAACTCAGCTGGAACTTCAACACGTCGCGGCTGGGCATATTGACGAAAAAGAAACCGCCGAAGATGGCCAGCAGGTACACCGGCACGACCCACTTCAGCATGAATTGCACCAGTCGGGGCACGCGAATGTGAGCGCCTTCGTGAAGTTCCCGGTGCCCGCGCTCCGTGCCGAGGGCCCAACCGTACAAGATCGCTTGCACCAAAGCCAGCACGAGAATCAGCACGCTGCCGACGAGGAAGTCGAAGGTGTCGAGTGCAACCAGGTCTTTGGAAAAGTAGAGCACGAAGCCAGCGCCCAGGGCGGACAACACGCCGAGGATCGAGACGGAAGCGTGGCGCTTCAGACCAAACCCCTCCTCCAAAAACGCAATCACCGGCTGCAGCATCGAAATACTGCTGGTGATGGCCGCCAGGAAGAGCATAAAGAACCACAGCGCACCGATCGCCTGCCCCGCCGGCATCCGGGCAAAGACGTTGGGCAAGGCGCGAAAGCCCAACGCGAACGACGAACCGGTGAATTCGGTGGCGGCAACGCCCAGAAACAGAAATGCGGCGGGCACCGTGATCAGGCCGCCCATGCAGACCTCGAAAAACTCGTTCATGCTGCACGACGTCAGGCCGCTGAGCGCCAAGTCGTCTTTTTTCGTCAGGTAGCTGGCGTAGTTGATGATAATCCCATACCCGACCGAAAGACTGAAAAAGATCTGTCCCGAAGCGGCCAGCCAGGTGGCTGGGTTCAGCAGTGCCGCGGGCTTGGGGTTCCACATGAATCCCAGGCCGCCCAGCACGTTCTGGTCCGGTTTGGCCGGGTCCGGCGTGCCCAGCGTCAAGACGCGCACCAGGACGATGACTCCCAGCGTCAGCATCAGCGGCATCGCCACCTTGCAGAAGCTCTCGATGCCCTTGCTGACGCCTCGGTAAATCAGAGCGAAATTGATGACGAAGACGATCAGCAGGATCCACGTGCCATGACCGCTGTCTTCTTCGTAAATCAGCCCGTTTTGTTCCATGCCTACGAACCGGCTGAAGAACCCGGACGGGTCTTCCGCCAGCCGTGCATCGCCGATCAGGTAGGTGAAGGCGTAGCCCAGACACCAGGATTCAATCAGCACGTAGTACATGTAGATGACCAGCGGGATCACCAAGGCCAAGCCTCCGGCGTATTTGGCCAACGGATGCCGCCAGATGACGGTGAAGATCGCAGGAGCCGAATTGCAGCCGCGGGCGCCGGCATAGCGGCCCATCGTCCATTCCGCCCAGCACATGGGAATGCCCAGGACGAGCAGCGAGATGAAGTAGGGCAGCATGAACGCCCCGCCGCCGTTCTGAGCCGCCGTGCCCGGAAAACGCAAAAAATTGCCCAGGCCCACGGCCGATCCGGCTACGGCCAGAATCACGCCGATGCGCGTACCCCAGTGCTCGCGAGTCTTTGGTTCCGCCACAGTACAAACCTCCTTCAGGCTATTGTCGCCGTAAGAGTATAACGCTGCCCGCCGCGCGGAAAAACTCCTGATCGGGCCTAACGCGGTGAACTTTCCAGAATCCGACCCGGACTTTATCATGAAGGCGGAGGGCCTGGCCAAGCCGCCGACGCACGCCGAGGCGATGACCGTTGGCAATCGGCCCTCGGCAGCCGGTCGGTCTGCGCCGCGTTGTTCGGCCCCGCGTCGATCCGCACGGCCCGAAGGACTGTGCTGCGGAAAACCGAAACCGTCGCCAAAGGAGAACGCCGTGTGGACTTGTCTGCTCTTGATCGCCGGATTGCTGCCAGGGCAATCGCCGGGGGAAGCGGACGACGAATTGCGCCTGCAAGTGCGCCGTCTCGTCCGCCAACTGGACGATAACCAACTCGCCACGCGTGAAGCGGCCGAACGCGGTCTGATCGAGTTGGGGCCGAACACGCTGGAACTGCTGCCATCGCCACGCCGCGACATGTCGGCCGAAGTCCGCGTCCGCCTGGAACGCATCCGCAAGACGCTTCAGGAACAGGCGGCCACCGCGGCAGCAGAACCGTCGCGCGTCACGCTGCAAGGCGAACTGGCCCTGTCCGCCGCGCTGGCGGCGGTCCAACGACAGACGGGCAACCGCATCGTGGACTTTCGCCAGCGATTCGGTCAGCAGCCCAACGAGCCGAAGCTGCAGTTGAACCTCGACCAGATGCCTTTTTGGACCGCCTTCGATGCCATCCTCGACCAGGCTGGCTTGACGGTCTACAACTTCAGCGGCGAAGTCAAGGCGCTGGCCGTGGTGGCCCGCGACCGGGCGGAACTCGATCGCGCCGGCCGCGCGGCGTACTCGGGGTTGTTCCGTTTCGAGTGCCTCCGCGCCCAGGCGGTCCGCGATCTGCGCAATCCGACCAATCACGCCTTGCGTCTGGCCCTGGAAGTCACCTGGGAACCGCGCGTGGCGCCAATCCTGCTGCAGATTCCGCTGGGCGAGTTGCACGCCACGGACGAAGCGGGGCGGCCACTGCAGATCGGCTCGAAACGAGCCAACCTGGAAGTCCCCGTGGAAAACGCGATCCCCGCGGCCGAAGTGCAAGTGACATGGGCCCTGCCCGACCGCAGCGTGACCCGGATCGCGTCCCTCACGGGCCAACTGTCGGCACTCGTGCCGGGGCAGATCGAGGCCTTTGAATTCGGCAACCTGGGGGCCGCCCAGTCCGTCCAGCAGTCGCGCGCGGGAGTAACCGTCGTCCTGGAACAAGTCCGCAGGAACGTGGATGTGTACGAAGTGCGCCTGCGCGTGCGTTTCGACCAGGCTCAAAATGCGCTCGAGTCGCACCGCAATTGGATCTACAACAACGAGGCGTACTTTCTCGGTCCCGACGGCAAGCGGTTCGAGCACGTGGGACAGCAGCCGTTTCGCCAGGCGGAAAACGAAGTCGGCGTCGCGTACCTGTCGGACCGCGAGGGCGGACTGGCCGACTGCACGTTCGTCTACAAGACGCCCGCGGTGCTGATCCAGATGCCCGTGGCTTTCCAACTCAAAGACATTCCGCTGCCGTGACGGAACCCTGCCGCCAAACCCGTCGTCATGTGACACCGCCATGCCCTCGCCAGCAACTGACCCTCCGCGTCTTTCGGTGCCCCGGGTTGTCTGTCAACCCCTTTTCCGAGCCCTCGTTCCGCGCTCGCACCCGTTCGCCGCCCTGGCCCTGTTCGCACTCGCCCCTCCGCTCCTTCTGCCCGCGGCGGAACCCGCACCGGAGCGTGCCCCTACGGTTCTGGCTACGGTGGACGGCCAGCCGATCACCGACCGGGAGTTGGATCGCGAGCTGGCCCGCGTCGTGGGCCAACGCCCGCTGACGCCGGTCGCAATCGGGCAACTGCGCGAAGCAACCCTGGCCCAAGTGGTCGACCGCACCCTGGTTGCGCAGCATCTGGAGCAAACCGGGTTCGGCGCCACAGACCAGGAAATCGAACGCGAGTTGCAGCGGATCCGCAAACGACTGGAACAACAGCAATTGACGCTGGACCAGTACCTGCAGCGATCCGGACTGACCCGCGACGAACTCCGCCGGACGCTCGCCTGGCAGATCGCCTGGCCGCGTTTCCTGGAAAAACACCTCACCGACCCAAACCTGGAACGCTACTTCCAACAGCACCGCCGCGATTTCGACGGGACGCAAGTAGCTGTCGCCCAGATCCTGCTCCGCGTCGAATCGCCGGACGATCCCCAGTCGCGAGCCGCGACGATCTCGACCGCCGACAAGTTGCGTTCCCGAATCACGGCCGGCGAACTGACGTTTGCCGACGCCGCCCGCCAGCACTCTGTCGCTCCAACCGCCGCCGACGGCGGCCGGATCGGCTCGATCGGACGCCGGGGACCGATGCCCGAACCGTTTTCCCAAGCCGCCTTTGCGTTGGATACCGGCCAAATCAGCCCGCCCGTGGTAACCGCGTTCGGCGTGCACCTGATCCAGTGCCTGGAGGTCCAACCGGGCACAAAGAACTGGCAGGATGCCCGCCCGGAACTGGAAGCCGCCGTGATCCAACACCTGTTCCGCTGGGCCGCGGACCGACAGCGGGAAAAAGTGAAAAAGTGAAAAAGTGAAAAAGTGAAAAAGTGGAAGAGTGGAAGAGTGGAAGAGTGAAAAAGTGGAAGAGTGCGCGGGCGGCGGAGGGGCTGGACGGCGAACGCGAGCGCGAACGGGCCGTCGCCGGCCCTGTCTTGGCTTTGCTTTTCTCCGTTCCGCCAGCGCGTCGGCTGCGGGCAGTCTTGTGAACCCTGGGTTGCCGCACACCTGAGAAAGGCCATTCACCGATGACCGACGTGTCCGCCTCCCTGCCCGATGCCGCCTGGAAAACGCGTTTTCGCCGCCGCCTGATCGCCTGGTTCCGGCGCAGCGCCCGCGATTTGCCGTGGCGGCGGACGCGCGATCCGTACGCCGTGTGGATCAGCGAAATCATGCTCCAGCAGACGCAGGTCGTCACGGTGGTCGGCTACTTCGAGCGTTTCCTGGCCGCCTTTCCCACGACCGCCGCCCTGGCTGCGGCTGACGAACAACAGGTCTTGCGCCTCTGGGAGGGTCTGGGCTATTACCGACGTGCGCGGCAACTGCACGCGGCGGCCAAGACGATCCTGGCGGAACACGGCGGCGTGTTCCCGCGCGACGTCCAGCGGATCCGCGCCTTGCCGGGCATCGGCCGCTACACCGCCGGTGCGATTGCCTCCATCGCCTGGGATGCGCCGGAACCCATCTTGGAAGCCAACACGATCCGGGTCTTCAGTCGGTTGCTCGCGTATCGCGGCGATCCGGCGCGCAACGCGGGGCAACGGCTGCTGTGGGATTTCTCCGCCAGCGTCTTGCCCGCGAAACACAGCGGGCTCTTTAACCAGGCGCTGATGGAACTGGGCAGCGAGATCTGCTCCCCGCGCGACCCGCAGTGCGGCCGGTGCCCCGTGGCCAGTCTGTGCCCGACCAGGCGGCAGGGACTCCAGGCCGTAATCCCGCTGCCGAAACGCAAGACGGCCTACGAAGACCGGCACGAGACGGCGGTGATCGTTCGGCGCGGCGCCCGCGTGGCGCTCCGCCGCTGTGCGCCTGGCGAACGCTGGGCAGGCCTGTGGGACTTCCCGCGAGTCACGGTCACGGCGCAGCGCGGCGCCGCGTTACGCGACCAACTGAAGAGCGCCGTCGCGAGCCTGACCGGACTGGCGATCGAACCCGGCCGGCGCCTGACCACGATCAAGCACGGCGTGACACGGTTTCGCATTACGCTCGACTGCCGCGAAGCCCGCTGCGTCGGCGGGCGACTCCTCCCCGGCGGCGACGTCCGCTGGGTGAAAATCAGCGACCTGGAATCCTATCCCCTGAGCGTCACCGGCCGCAAGATCGGCCGCCTGCTGGAGTAGCGTGTGCCACCGTAGACCGCTCGCTCCGCGAGCGGACCACCACTCGCCGAACCAGCGGTCTGGAGTAGCGTGTGCCGCCTACGACTTCTTCTCTGCGGCCTCCGCCGCAGCCGGTTTGCTTGGCGCCGGGTCGGGTTCCACGACGATTTCCGGCCCGCCGGAGGCGCGGATCGTGATCCGATATGTCTTGCCCTTGTCCACCTTGATCGAGACCGCGTCGCCGTGCAGGGCGCGAATGCCCAACTGGGCGGCCTGCTGCGGGTCGTTGGCGATCTTCCAGAAGTCGTCCCAGATCTTCTTCTCAAAGTCGGACAAGACGCTGCCCCGCGCGTACGCTCCGGGCCGTTGTCCCGGCTCGTCGAGCGTGTAGCCTTCCTTGGGTTTCTGCAAGTCGCCGAACACCCGGCTGAACATACAGATCGACGTGCCCCGCTCCAAGTCCGCCTGTTCGACGTACTTGTCCTCGAACTTCACGACCCAGTAGTCGACGTAGACCATTTCGCCTTCCAACTGAAATTGCTTGGGCTCGCCCACCGGATCGCCCAATTCGTTCAGTTCGACGAATTCGATCTTCGAAAACTTCTTGCCGCTGGCCGGATCGACGCCGGTGTCCCGCACGCGGATCCGGGCCAGCCGACGTTCCATCTTGTGCAGCCGCAGCGCCGTCTGGAGCCGCTGGATTTCCGCTTCCTGGCGGGCGACTTCCGCGTTCAGATTTGCAATCTCCGTCCGTTGCTCGCCGATCTTGGCCTCCTTGCCCGCTAACTCCTCGTTCTTCGCGATCAGTTCCTGTTGGTGCCTTTCGATCTGCTCGCGGCTGGCGGCCAGCTGCTGCTCCTTTTCCTGCAACGCCGCGTCCTTTTGCTGGGCCTCGATCTCCGCCGCGTTGTAGGTCGTATAACCGTACCAACCCGCCGTACCGGCCCCACCCATCAACACCACGGCCAGCAGCGTCCGGATCAGACTGTTGACAGTTTGGAGTTTTTCGATCGTTCCAGCCATGCGTCACACCTCGATCACTGGGTATCACCCGCCAACGGGGCCTTTTGGGACACAGACATTGTTCTGCCGTCTCCAATTCTAGCCTATGCTCAGCTGCCTGTGACACGGGGGCCAGGCATGGTTCGCGAAATGGCGGTCGCCTCGTCCTGGCACCAAACGGTAAGAGGCCGTTTTTTTTCGCGTTGTTGAAATCGCTGTCTCGGCGCTGGGGTCAGGCTTGCAGAATTCAGTTTTGGCCGAGCAAAGTCGTTGCTTAGAGTTGGAGCCACCATCGGCCAAAATTGAATTCTGTAAGCCTGACCCCCTGTCGTGCAAGGGTGCGAGGATCCGCAATCGACACAGGACAGTTATTTCTCGAACGATGCTGACGTGTCTTTCTGCCGTCTCGTTTTTCTGTCATCATGGACTGGCGGTAGCAGAGGGGATTGATCGTTTGCCCGCGGCCCGACGGGGATCGCGGGCAGCTCTGAAATGCGAGAGCGCGAAATCATGGCTCGTACCCGTTCGCACATCGCCGGTTTGTCGCGGCTGCTGGCGTCGTCGCCCCAGCCGATGTACGCCTTGGACGCCCAGCGTACGATCGTTTATGCCAATGACGCCTGTTCGGCCTGGACGGGCCTGGGCCCCGCTGCCCTCTTGGGCCGCGGTTGCGATTACGCGCCCGGTTATCGCAGCGACGGCAGCGCCGATCCGGTCCACGGACTGTGCCCGCCTCCCGAAGCCTTTCAAGACCGGCCGGCCGAGTTCCCCGTGGCCCGGCTGGACGCCGCCGGCCACTGGCAGACTCGCCCCGCCCTCGGACTGCCGCTGGCCGACGGCAGCGGGGCCTGCCTGGGCCTGCTGGTGGTCGTCCGTGAGCAACCCTCTGCGGCGGGCTCCCCCTGCGGCCGAGACGAAACGAGTCCGCCGGAACTGCACCAACGTTTGCGAGCCGTCCTGCAGGAGTCTTTTCCGCGCGTGCCGCTCAGCCAGATCGTCGGCGACAGCCCGGCCATCGCGCAGGTCCGCGAGCAAGTCCTATTGGCGCGCAGGGTTGATGCCCGCGTGCTGGTCGTGGGCCCGCCCGGCAGCGGCCGCGAGTACGTCGCTCGGACAATTCACTACCGCGACGTGCCGTCCCCGCCCTTGGCGCCGCTGGCCTGCCATCTGTTGGACGCGGAACTGCTGGAATCCACGATCAAGTCCTTTGCGGCCAGTTGCGGCCAGTTGCCGATCGAACGGCCGGCGGCGCTGCTGTTGCTGGAGGTCGATCAACTGCCGCCTGACGCCCAGAAGACGCTGGCAGAGATTCTGAGCAGCGGAGAATTCGGCGTCCGCACTGTCGCCACCGCGCGCCGCTCCCTGACGGAACTGGCCGCGCACGACCGCTTCCGCAAAGACCTCGCATGCGCCCTCAGTACGCTGGTGATTCACCTCCCGCCCTTGGCCGACCGGCTGGCCGACGTGCCGCTGTTGGCCCAGTTCTTCCTGGAACGCTGCAACGCGGGCAGCAGCAAGCAACTGTCGGGATTCGCGCCCGACGCCCTGGATCAGCTGACCGCCTATCCCTGGCCGGAGAACGTGGACGAGTTGGCGGAGGCGGTCCAAGCCGGTCACGCTGCGGCGGCCGGGCCGCTGGTCCAGCCGACCGAGTTGCCCGAAAAGCTCCGTGTCACGGCCGGAGCCGACGCCCATCCTCCACACGCCGACGACGCCATCGTGCTGCCCCAGTTCCTGGCCGAGATCGAGAAGGAACTCCTGCAACGCGCCCTGCGGCGCACGAAAGGCAACAAAGCCAAAGCCGCCCGCCTGCTCGGCGTGAGCCGCGAACGCCTCCTGCGGCGATTGCAGCACTTTGAGATCGAATGACCGAACGAAAACCAGAGAGTCGGAGTGAACGCAGTTAGGGGTCAGGCTTACAGAATTCAATCTTGGCCGAGCGACGATCCAGCGATGTGGAACGACCTTGCTCGGCCAAGATTGAATTCTGTAAGCCTGACCCCAGCACCCACCCCTGTGAAGCTATCAGCGAATGCATATCTATGAGGGTGTTCAGTGCGTGTGTTGGTTCTTAGCTCAAGCATCGTATCTGTCTCCCGCGCGATTCGGCGAGGATCTGTGCCGTCGAGACGTG
>JAAYYU010000015.1 GCA_012515235.1 Candidatus Anammoximicrobium sp. | reverse complement strand
GCCTGACCCGTTTTCGTGGTTCAGGTGCTGGTGAAGACGACGCGATCGTTCGCGCAGCATTTGCCGCTGCACGCGGTGCGGCGTCCTGGTACCGCTACTCCCGCATGTACCGTTGCGTGACCTCGTGCCGGACGGGCCATGTGGCCCGGTATTCGTCCTGGTACAAGCCGATCTCGCGGAAGGGAATGCGGCGGAAGGGGAAGCGGGCGTACACGGGGGAGGCGTCGGAGAGCGTGAAATCCCGCCCGGCGGGGTCGGCAAAGCCCGCCTCGCCGCGGAAGGCGTGGTTGTCCATCCGCTCGTTCACGCCGCGGTCCCGCGCGGTGAATTCGCCACAGTCGACGGCCACGTTCCGCCAGAGGAAGTTGCGGTCGGCATTCTCCTTCATCCGGGCCAGGTCCGGATAACGCTCGCTGTGCGGCGACTGGGTGATGTCCACGCCGCCCCGGCTGACGGCCGATTTCGTGCCATCGGCCGCCAGCCGCGCCAGCCAGCGGGCTTGGCCCCAAGGCGAGAAGCTGATGGCGGATTTACAGTCGATGAACAAGTTGTTGTCCACGATGTTGTCTTTGCCGCCGTGAATCTGCACGCCGCCGAAGTGGCCGCCCGCACAGCGGTAGAACACGTTGCCGCAGATTAGCACGTCGCTGATGAAATCGTCCAGCCGAATGCCGGCCTGGCCCGCCACGTTGTAGCCGCTGCCGATGTGGTGCCAGAAGTTATGACGGATCACCAGGCCGCGATAGGCCGGGTTGCCGTAGATATCGATGCCCGCCTGATCGTCGAACTCGTACACGACGCTGTGGACTTCGTTGAACTCGATCGTGTGCTCGTAGCCTTCGACCCGCATCCCGTGATGCGGCGAGTCGCGGAACAGGTTGTGCGCGATCCGCTGGCCGACGCCGTCCACGTGGACCGCCGGCGCGTACACGCGGTCGACGCGGCTGAAGTCGGAGATGTGGCAGTTTTCGACGAAATGCTTGCCGGGGGTGAGCGTCTTGCGGTCGCCGCCCGCCACGCGCACGCCGCCGGCGCCGACCGCGCGGATGTCGCAGCCCAAAACGCCGTGCCCCACGCCGCCGCGAAGGACTACGCCGTTGCCGCCCAACTGCCGGAACGTACAGCCGGCCAGCAACACCTGCTCGCCGCCGCTGATCACCGCGCCTTCGGTCCGGCCGGCCTCGAAGATCAGGCCGCGGAGGATGACGTGGCGCACCTCCTGCGCGGCGACAAAGGGAGCGGACAGCAGCGGGAAATCGACGCGGGCCTGGGACAAGTCCTTGGGGGGCAGCAGATACAACAGCCCGGACGCGCGGTCCAAGTACCATTCGCCGGGCTGATCCAACTCCTCCAACACGTTCAGGAAGCAGAACGGGTTCCCTGGGCGGAAGCCGTAACTGGATCCTTGGGCCGTGGTCACGCGGCGAGCTTCCGGATCGAGCCGGGCGACCTTCAAGTAGCTGCCGGCCCACAAATGCTCCCACGCGCCGAACATCCAGACATCCTCCGTGCGGACCCAGCGTTTGGGCCGGTCGCCGTCGTACTCGAATTCGCCGGGCTTGCCGCGGCCGCCCTCCTGGGTCCGGCCCTGATGGACCTTGCCAATGGCCAGCGATCCCGAGTTGGGCCAGCGGGCCAGCGGCAAGGCCTCGCCGTCCAGGTACACGTCCACCCACGGATTGGTCGGATAGTCGGCCTTGCCGTACCCACGCAGCGTGAGAGCGCCGAAATCCGTGACGCCCGACTTCTTCAACTCCACCTGCACGACCCGCTCGCGGATCGCCGGATCGAACCGGTCGCGCACGGCGGGATCGGACACCGGCTGGAAGCCGCTCAGCCGGACGCCCCCGGAAAAAACAGGCGTTTCGCCGGGCGCGGCGCGATAGACAATCGGCGCTGCGGGCGTGCCGCCGTCGTCGGCCGTGAGGTCAAACGTCTTCTGGACGCGGTACAGGCCGCCGTGGACCAGCACGGCGACTCCGCCGGCCGGCAGACTCCGCTTTGCCTTCAGCTGGCGGATCGCGTCGCGAGCCCGAAACAGGCTGGCGAACGGATTCTCCGCCGTTCCCGCGGCGTCGTCGCGTCCGTCGGGGGCCACATGGAACGTCACCGCCGGCTGCGGCGCGGTGGGGACGTGCGTGCGGGTGGCCAGCGGATCGCGGGCGGGCAATCCCTGCTCCAACCGCTTCATCTCGCCCAGGCACTCGGCGGCCTCCTGGCGGAAATGCCTGGGCAACTCCGTCCGCTCCTGCAGCTTGGCATACACGGCCGCGGCCGCCCCGTACGCCTTTTCGCGGCCGTACGTGTCGGCGAAACACAACGCCGCCTGGCCGCGGTACTCCGGCGGTGCGGACTCGTCGCCGGCGATCGCGGTGTACGCGGACCGGGCCGCGGCAAAGTCCTTTTCGTTCAGATAGCTGTGGGCGATCTGCAGCCGCAGCTCCCAACGATCGCGGTTCGCCAGATCGGCCGCCCGCAGACAGTCTTCGTATTGCTGGCGGGCCGCGGCCGGATCGCGGTCGCGCAACAAGCGCTCGGCCAGGCACAACCGGATGCGGAGTTGTTCCGCCGGGCTGAACTCTGGCAGCTTCAAAAGATGCTGGTACACGCTCTTGGACACCAGCGGCTCCGGCAACGCCCGCTCGTCCGGCAAGCACATGCGAGCGGCGATTTCGCGGAGCGGCGGCGGCGCCTGCGCGTCGTCGAACACGGCCGCGTACTGGGCGATGGCCGCGGGCAGCTGATTGCGGGCGCGCAAGGTTCGAGCCAGCGCGGTCCGGGCAACCGCCCGATGCGCGGGCTCCGCGTCCGGCAAGTCCGACATCCGGCGGAATGCCTCAGCGGCCGCAGTCCCGTCGCCCGCGGCCATCGCTGCGGTGCCAGCTTCCAGGGCCTGCTGGACTGTCGCTGGGATGCGCGGCTCCCGAAAAGCGTGCTGCAGGATCTCCGCCGGCGGCAGCGCCTGGCGGTAGACGGCGACTTCCTCGACGTCCATTCGCAGCGACCCAACCCCGGCGTTGGCATAACCGATTTTCAGCGGGCCGGCCGGCGGCGAATACGGCCCCGCGTAGGCGGCGGCTTGCAGCAGCACACCGTTCAAGTACAGCCGCATTTCCCGCCCGTCCCAGGAAGCCGCCAGATGATGCCAGACGCCGTCCGGTACCGGGTCCGCCGCCGTCAGTCCGAACGCACTGGCCGGCTTGGGCCGCCCCAGCTCAAACCGCAACCGCCGGTCGGGATAGGTGGTCCAGACCCGCATCCCGGTCCAGTAGCCGTCGCCCTGCGCAAAGATCATGCCGTTGGTGTTTCCGTTGCCCAACTCCACTCCTTGTCCGTGCTTGCGGAAGCGGATCTCGACCGTGAAACCGGCATCGGTCACGGCCAGCGGTTTGGCCTGCAACGGCGCCTCGTCCAGTTGCACGGCCTGGCTGCCCGGCAGGCTCCCGGCCGTCAAAGTCAACGGCTTTTTGCCGGCGTAAGTCAACGGCTCCGACTCTGCCCCCAGGCTGGCCGCCACCGGATTCGCGGCGGTGGTTTGGTCGAACGTGTAGTAACGCACCAACTGCGGCTGCCGGAGCACGGCGTCGCGGTGCGATGGAAACGCTTCGGCCGCCCGCGCGACGGGACTTTGCGGCCACGCAGACAGCACGCCCATCGCGAGCGCGGCGAGCAGACTCCGGCTCCCAGTCGCCAGTGCCGAAGAAGCCCGGCGTCTGCGGAGAGGCAGAGCTTCCGAGGTGCGGTCAAGTGGCACAAGCGACGCAGTTGCGGTCCGTTCGGCAGATGGCATTCGGCAGCTCCAGATGGAGGAAGGCAAGAAGGTGAAGCGAAACCGTGCGAGTGGGCACGCGGGGAGGTTGGTGAACACGGCGTCTGACGCATCCCATTCAAACCGGGAGCCTAGCCCAAGTCTGTGGCGTGTGCAAGACACGGCCGTGCGAGACAGCGCAACGAGGCCCGACTTTTTCGGAAAAGCAAGACTTCTCTGCGTCGGCGGCAGTCGCCGCGGCCGGTTACTTCGTATAATAGGAGCAGACCAGCTCACTTGGTCGACAACCATCCGATCTTTTATTGCGGGAGGACATCCGATGATCGCCAGACAACTGTCGGTTTTCCTGGAGAACAAGCCCGGAGTGTTGGCCGCCGTCTGCAAGGCGCTCGGCGACCACGACATCAACATCCGCGGCGTCTCGGTCTCGGATACGGTGGACCATGCCGTGGTGCGGCTGATCGTCAGCGACCCGTACAAGGCCGTTCACGTTTTGGGCGAGCACGGCGCCTTGGTCGTGGAAACCGACGTGCTGGTCGTGAAACTGCCGGACCACCCCGGCGCGTTGGCGCAAGTGGCCGCCAAGTTCGCCCGCGGCAAGATCAATATCGAGTACGCCTACGGCAGCTCCGACGACACCGAAGCCACCGTTTTCATGCGCGTCTCGGACACCAAGAGAGCGGCGGAAATCCTGACGCCCAAAAAGAAACCAAAGAAGTAAGCAGCCTTCGTGAAAGAACTGTCCGCCGCCAAGTGAGCGGCCAGGCGCTAGCCGCCGGTCTCGCCGATCACCGGTCGCCGGTGGCTACAACCAGTCCGCTCACTTGTTGCCTCCTTGTGCTGACAGAATTGCCAGATCCTCATTGCCGGCGTGGCGCATGACATCGACGCGGCTGCGGGTCTTCGAGACCACGTCAGGGCCGTTCACACGCGGCAGACGAAACGGGAACAACGCCGGGGAGTTCAGTACGGAGTCCAGATCGGCTCTGCCGCTCGGCGTGGCGTAGAGGCAAGCGTTCACCAGCCATGCGGCGAGGTCGAGGGAACAGACCTCCGTCGCGAAACCTTGGCTATAAACACCTCTTTCGCCCGTCTCACACAGCACACCCCAATCCATAAAGGCTTTGATGACGCGCCGGGCTGCCCTGGCCACCGTCTCCCGTTCGCCGAGGCTCTCGCGGACCCGGCGTTGGGCCTGGGCGGCAGACACGGTGCCTTGCAGGCGCAACAGGCGACCAACTGTCTTTGCTACGGTCGGCCAAAACGGGTAGGCCGGCGCGGAGCGGCCTCGCTGAGAACTCTCTCAAGGATTCCGTGACGCCCTTGTGGACTTTGTGCCAAAACGCTAACGCGGCTTCTGGGTTGTTTGTTTCGGACTGTCTGATCCAGGACTCCAGTTCCGGCCGCTGGATGCCGTCGACGGTCTGGTTGCGATTCCGCCAGGTAGACACGTCGTCGATGCTCCGCTCCGACTCCCCAGGCGGACTGAAAAGCGGGACTGGACCAGCATCACATGAGGCCCGTTTTTCGCTTGTCGCCAGCACAGCGGATACAACGCCGCTTGGAGGGCCCTCGCCGCATGGCGATCAGTGCCGCGGCGCTTCGTAGGGCGTGGGATGGCGCAGGATTGCCTGGGTGCGGGCGCGGATTTCGGCAACGATCGGTTTCAGTTCGGGGTTTTCCGTCAGCGCGATGCCGGATCGCTGGCGGAGCGTCTTGACGATCATGCGGCAGGAGGCGACCAGGCCGTCTTGCGCTCCGCCGATGGAGGTGAACACGCCCATCTGCGCGGCGCACTGCGGATGGGCATCCGGGCCGGTGTACGTCAGCAGTTTTTCGCGGAACAGGTCCGCTTGCTGTTGTGCGAACGCGGGCGTGCGGATCCGCTCGCGGCCGGCCTCGAACAACTGGTCCAGCCGCCTGGTGACCCGCAGCAGCTCGTCCAGGAACTCGGCGTGGCGCGGCTGCCGGCGTTTTTGTTCTTCCAGGTACGCCGTCAGGTCGCGGCCGAATTGCACGTACTCGTCGATGCGTCCGCGGACGTTGGTGATAAAGGCGACCGCCGCGTCCAGGTGCTCTTCGATCGCCGGCCGGTTTTGCAGTTGCGTGCCTTCTTTGTAGATGGCGGTGATGACGTCGCGCGCATAGCACGTGGCGACGCCCCGCGAGTTGCGTTTCTGGCCTTCCAGGTCCAGGATGTACTGGCACGGGCCGACGCCCAGCGTCAGGCGGACCAGATCGACCACCGTCAGGCTGTCCAGCGGCGTGCGGAACGGGGCGGCTTGCGCCCGGTCCAACGGATAGAGCACTGCCGGGCCGGCGAAGTTGACCAGCTCGCCGCGTTCGACGTACCGCCGCGCGGTGAGCGGCTGCAGATGGGCGGACCGATCACGATCGACCCAGCACGGAAAAGCGAAGCTGCCCAGGACGGGGTTCCAGCGTTTCCGGCCGGGTTTGTTCCAATCCCGCGGTCCGAGTTCCGGCCCGAAACGCTGCCCCACGGACTCGTCCTGGCCGAACCAGCCCTGCATCAGATAATGGCCGTCGGGATGCTGGAGCAGCATCTCCCAGCTGTCCGTGACCTTATCGACGGTGCTCCAGTCGACGCGCCACAAGGCCGGGAAGGGCATTTTCCAGTCGAGGTCGATGACCTTCCCGGCGTCCTCCAAGGCGACCGCCTGCTGGTGCCAGATCCCCTGGCCGGCGAGGATTCCGATCCAGATATGCGGCTTGTTCCCGTAGGCGATATCGGACCGGACGATCTCGCGCGGCGCCGTGTCGGACAGGCCGATTTCGATGTCGTTGGCGCGGGACTCGGAGACGGTCATCAGGATCGCTTCGCCGCCGGGCAGCATGTGCAGCAGGAAGTGCTCGCTGGGGATTTCGGCTCGATCCACCCGAATCGTCGCGGCATCCAGCAGGATATCGTCGGCGAAAAAATCCGGCAGGACGGCGAAGCGGCAGGGGGCCTGGACGCGCAGCTTGTCCACGCCGCCGCCGACCGTGGTCTTGAGGAACGGGGCACCGGCCGTCAGCTCGTAAGTGATTCTCCGGGATTCGCCGCCGGGCGAACGAAAGCCGACCTCCAGCGAGACGGCGTCCGGGGCGTTCGTCTTGACGTCCAGTGTCGTCCGCGGCAGTCCCGCCGTGCCTTCGCACAGCGGTTGCAGGCGGGCACACAAGCTGACTTCCTGACCCCGCCGCGAATACAGGTCGATGTCCGGAGAGTTCTTCCGGACGACGGCGACGATTCTGTCGTTGACCAACACCGGACAGCCGGCGAAACGGTGCGCCGTATCGTCTTCGTCCAGACGCGACCATCCGACCTGCTGCGGCTGCCACGATTCCGCGAGCCGAACTGCCGACGCCTCGGCGGCATCGTACAGGATGGCGGAAGGCTCGGCGTTCGGCGTGGCGTCTTCGCCGTAGGAAGCGGTGCCTTGCCACACCAAACCGACAGCCAGCCCCCAAGAACTCCATCGCAGCCAAGTCCGAGATGACATGCCTGTCTCCTTGCTGTCCGACGGACCTGCTCACCGCCCCGGTCCCGGTTGAAGTACGGTAGTCTACCAGATCTGTTTTCACAACCAGCAGGCACGAGCGAGAATTCATCCATTTCTCGGCGAAGCAGCCGCGCCCGGACGCATGGACTTCGGTGCCCATCGGCAAGTGGGACTGGCCGGTGTAGTGGTCAGCCGGTAAAATCACATTAGCGGTTCCAGCGCTCGCAAGCCTCTATCACGAGAGCAAAGTCATGGAGATTCTGACGATGGGAAAAGTGACGGTTTCGGCGCGGATCGAGAACTTGTCTGATCTCAATCGCAGCCAGGCGGGAGATATTCCCAGCGACGCCGTCCGGGTGATCGAGGTCGACGACGCCCTGGTCGACACCGGCGCCACCATGCTGTCGCTGCCGAGCAAGCACATCCGTGAACTGGGCTTGCGGCGGCACCGAACGCGCACTGCGCGAACGACGGCCGGGGTGATCTCCTTCGGCGTTTACGAGCCGGTCCGACTGACGGTGCAGGAGCGCGACTGCGTCGTCGAGGTGTGCGAGGTTCCCGACGACTGCCCGCCGCTGATCGGCCAGCTTCCGCTGGAGGCCCTGGATTTCGTCGTGGATCCGAACGGACAGAAACTGCTCGGCAATCCCGAGCACGGCGGGCAGCACATGATCGATCTGTTCTAGCTGACGTTAACGCAGAAGCCGCCGGCCCGCTTCGACGAGCCCAGGGGCGAAAAGGACCACGAGGGCCCCTTCTCCCGCCTGAACCGGAAAGGCCGCAGGTGTGCGTCCTTTCACTCCTTCAGCCATGCTGCGAACTCTTCGTGCTCGATCTCTATCTTCAAGACCCTGGATCCAGCTCGTGCGACATCCGCGATGGCGGACCGGACTGCTCGCTCCAGGGTGTCTGCCTCACGGTCGAACGTGACGAAGACTTCGCCCCCACGAGATATCAACAAAGCGTCGCTAGCGATTCCGTAAAGACGTTCAGCCAGGGCCGTGGTGTCGGCGCCGGTTTCGGCCGTGGCGAGTCTAGCTGTGAACTGATGAATCATGGAAAGCTCACAGCACCCAGGGTTCGCGCTTGGGCCGGTCGATCCAGCGGTTGGCCAGTTCGTCGCCGACGATCTCCTCTTTGACCGGGTCGAACTGGAAGGCGCGGCCGGTCCAGAAAGCGATGTTGGCCAGATGGCACGTGGCCACGGTGCGGTGGGCGATCTCGATGTCGCGGAACGGCTGCTGGCGCGTCTTGACGCAGTGCAGGAAGTCGCCGAAGATGCCGCGGCCCTTGTAGTTGGGAATGTAGACGTCGGGCGGCGCGGCGCGCGGCTTGTCGCGATCCGGCACTTCGCCGTGCGTGCCTTTGAACGCCAGCGGCCCGCCGCCCCAAGCGCCGCCCAGGTACATCCGCACGCCGTTGGCGTACTTGAACGTCAGCTGGCGGTGGTCTTGGTCCGGCGGAATGACTTCGACCGGCAGCACCTGGTCGTGCAACTGGGCGGCGAACAGCGCGCCGCCGATGTGATGGGCGCCCCAGTCGGTCATGCCGCCGCCGGAAAAATCGCGGCAGCCGCGCCAGTTGAAGGGGTGATAGCCCTTGTTGTACGGCCGCCACGGGGCCGGGCCGAGCCACCGGTCCCAGTCCAGCCCGTCCGGCACCGGTTCGGCCGGCAGCCGCATCTCGCCCGACGGACCGCCGATGTTGACCCAGATCTCCTGCAACTCGCCGCACGCGCCGGACCACATCATGCGGTGGTACCAGTTGTAGTCCTGCCAGACGCGCTGGCTGCCGCCGGAAAAGACGCGGCCGTAGCGGCGGGCCGTCTCGACCATGACCCGGCCTTCGCGGATCGTGAGCGTTTCGGGCTTTTCGCAGTACACGTCCTTGCCGTTCCGCATGGCCTCGCAGGTGACCAGCGCGTGCCAGTGGTCGGGCGTGCCGCAGAACACGGCGTCAAGATCGGGCCGGGCGCAGAGTTCACGGTAATCGAGACAGGCGGCGCAGCCCTGGTACGCGCCGCTGGTTTTCTCTTGAGCATAGTGGTTCTCGACCAGTTGCTGAGCCCGCTCCCGGGATCGGGCATCGACGTCACAGACGGCCAGCACTTGGACTTCGGGAAATCCCAGGAAGCCTCGCATGTCGCCGGTGCCTTGGCCGCCCACGCCGACGAAGCCCATCGCGATCCGCTCGCTGGGCGCAGGCCGTCCTTCGCCGCCGAGGGCCGAGGCCCGGATGATGGTCGGGGCCGCCGTAGCCGCTGTCGCCGCGCCCAGGAAGCGACGCCGCGTGACTCGCGAACGGTTCTTTGCCGCCATGAATGATCCTCCCAAGAAACGCCTGGGTCGGGCGGTCGCCGGAGCACGTTGGTTCCGTCAGCACGACTGCCAGCACTGCGGTCAGCCTAGGGGCGGCGCGCTGCCGTGTCAATCGGCGGTGAACCGGCAACCCACTCAACGACAAACAAGCCGTCCAGGCGGGTGCTGGCATTGCCGGACGCGGCTGGTACAGTGATGTTCCGCAGCGCCAGCGAGCCGCGGCCAGACGGCGATCTGGCGGAACACCGCACAGCCCCCTTCGACCAGAGAGGAGCCGGTCATGAGCGCAAGACTCGTTCTCTCGACGCTACTGCTCGCCACGTGTGCGTCGGCTAACGGAGCCGACGTGACGGCAACGCTGCCGCAGCATCTGCTTCTGAAACCGCCCCGGCCAGTGGTCGTCGACGGCCGGCTGGACGAATGGACGATGGACGGGACGCCCTTTACGATCTCGGCCAGCGGCAAGGATCCGCTGAACGACATCCACAGCAACGACGCGACGAACCCGGTTAAGGGCGATGCGGATTTCAGCGGGCGCGCGGCCCTGGCCTGGGACGAGCAGTATCTGTACGTCGCGGGCGAGATGACCGACGACCATCTGCGGGGCGTACGGCCCGACAGCTTCGGCAACCAAGGGCCGCCGGGCTGGGGTTGCGACAGCCTGATGGTCGCCGTCGCCTCGTTCCGGCAGCCGATGAAGACGAACTCGCCCTTCAGCCCGACGCCGTTTCTGGGCCTGCGGTACGCCCCGACGGGCGTCAATCCGCGCGGCACGCTGGTTCCCGGCGGCCCGGCGGTGCTGGACAAGCGGGATTTCTACTGGGTTCTCACCGAGCATTCCCAGTGGGCGGTGACGGAAACGCCGCGGGGCTACAACGTGGAGGCCGCGATTCCGTGGAAGGACCTGGACTTCGTCGCCCGGCCCGGCGAGCGGCTGTTCATCGCGTTTCTGGCGGCCGACGTCGATCCCGGCGAAGCGCTGAACCAGGTGGGCTGGGCGTACCAGGGCGAGCCGAAGGACCACCCGGTCTTTCGCCTGGCCGACCGCGACGACGTGCTCGGCGAGGTGACGGTGTCCGCCGACCAGACGCCGACCGACCGCCCCTTTGCCGTCCGCGCGACCCTGGCCGCGCTGGCGGGACCGGCCAGGATGGAGGCCGTCCGCGTGTTGGACGCGGAACGCGAACGGGTTGCCGAGCAGCCGATCGGCGCCGAGGTCCCCGCCGGAAAGACGGGCGTCGAATTGCGGGAATTCCAAGCCGGCTCCGTCCCGCAGCCCGGCGGCTATACCGTCGAACTGACGGCCAGCGTCGGCGGGAAAACCAGCGTGGTGGCCAGTGCGCCCTTGCGCATGGTGGAGCCGCAGCCGGAGCCGCCGACGATCCGCAACCTGGCCGGCGAGATCCGGCACATGGGCCCCGACCGCGTGGCGCACAACGCCTATGCCGAGCACCGGGTCGGCTTCTACCGGCACGGCTGGGTGAAGAGCAAGGAGGATTACGTCCCGTACATCCGCCGGCACGTCGAGCCGGGCTTGAAGGAAGCCGCGCGGGGCGCGATCAAGAGCAAGAGCTCATGGGGCTACGTGGACGCCTTCCGCTGCCTGGCGCTCCACCGGCTGACGCAGGATGCGGAATACGCCCGACTGGCGCGCGAGATCGTGGACTACATGCTCGACGCGGGCGATCTGGGCTGGTTCAAGCTGACCGCCGTCGCCCAGTATCGCTACCTGACCTGGAAGCAAGATCCGAACAGTCCTTTTGTCCCGGCCCGTGCGGAAGACCGGTATCGGGCCAACCTGCACAAGGTCGCGGCGGCGCCCGACAAGGAACTGTTTGCCGAATCCGGCACGCACAACCGCGTCTGGCACCGGTACGCCTTGCTGAAGATCGCCCGGCAGGTCGCCGAAGAAGACGGGAAGCCGGTGGACCCGCGAGTCCCTGAGTACACGGACTATCACGACAAGCTGATCGGCGAGGTGGGCGACACGGACGACGCTTCGGCCGGCTACCACTGGGTGTTCTTCGATGCGGCCGCGGCCCTTTACTTTCACACCGGCGACTGGGATGCCTTCCTGAACCATCCCGGTTTCCGCAAGACGCTGTCCCGCTATGTCGAGATGGTCAGCCCCAGCGGCGCGTGTGTGCCGTTCGCCTCGTGTTCCGGCTGGCCGGAGGTCGGCGCTTCGATGTGGGCCTACGAGTGGCTGTCGCGGCTGACCAAGGACGGCCGCTTCCGCTGGACGAGCCACCGGATCGCCGAATACTACTACAACCACCTGGACCACCGCGCCAACCAGTACCACGTGCCGTACGACACGGCCCGCAACAACTTCGTCCTGGCCTATCTGCTGGCCGACGACAGCGTGCCGCCCGCGCCGCCGCCGGGCGGCAGCCGTCTGACGTGGCGTCATCCGCTGGAGCCGGTGCCGCTGGAGCAACTCCGCGCCCGGCCGGGCACCAGCCCGATGGCGATGGTCCCGGACCGCTGGATTCCCGACAAGGTGGTGCTGAGCAGCGGCAACGATCCGCAAAGCCTGTGGGGACTTGTCGAGCTGCTGCCCGTCGCGGGCCACGGCGGCGAGGTGCCGGGCAATCTGATCGCGCTGATCCAACACGACGCGGCGCTGCTGGCCGGCCAGGGTTACTACGAGAACACGCCGGACTTCCAGAACCTGCTGTGGATCGAGGACCTGGACGGCCTGGCAGGCGATCCGCGGCCCATGAAAACGGAGGTTCCAGTTTTTGTGGACGACGCGGCATTCACCTGGGTGCGGATCCGCACCACCGCCTATCAGCACTTGCCGGTCACCTACACGCGCGATTTCATCTTCTGCAAGAATCGGTTTCTGCTGGTGAAGGACAGCGCCAAATTCGACTCGACGATGAAGGTGCGCCTGGGGCCGTGCTTCCAGACGCGGTGCCTGGGTCCGCAGTGCGGTGAGTACTGGTTCAACGCCTACTACGACGATCTGTACTACACCGGGCTGGGACTCGGCCGCGGCGTCCAGGCGATCCGGAACCCGTCCTGGGACCTGCTGGTCTATTTCTCGCCGCGGCCCGGCCGCACGCACACGGTGGCGGACCGCTATCTGGAGAACCCCTATCGCTGCTCGCCGGTCCAGATGCGGCAAATCTGGTCCGGCATGGTGCGGGCCGGCCAGGAGATCACGTTCACCTCGGTCCTGCTTCCTCACGCGCCGACTTTCACGCCCCAGGATCTGCTCGACCCGCCAGCCGACTCGAAGGACCCGAAACGCATCGAGGTGCTGCGGGACGACGATCGAGTGACCGCCGTCAAGGCCGTCAGCGAGACGGACCCCTGGCACAAGATCCGCTTGGAGACGTGGGTCTTGCTGAACGATACCGGCACTTCCGTCCAAGCCGGTCCCCTGGACAGCGACGCCACGGTCGCCATCGTCGGCTTGGCCCCCGACGGAACGATCCAGCACCGCGCCGTCGTGGGCGGATCGGCGCTGCGATTCCGGAAAAAAGACGAGTGGTCCACCGCCCGGAAGCTGAAACCGGCGGCGGTTGCGAGCCCGCCGCAGTGATTCTAGCAGCGACGGCCGAAATGACTTCCCCGTTTCGGCGAGAACTGGCGGCAAGCCAAGGCACTCGCTGTCTCGCACGATGGAGTCCGCAGCGACTTTGCGTGGGAGCCTCCTCTGCGCCACCACGCTGCTCGCCAGCGTGGCGCGGTGTTCAAGATGCTGGACGCAGTGGCGCGGGGAGGCAGCTGGTTTTGAACACGGCTCCACGCTGGCGAGCAGCGTGGTGGCCGAAATCGGGAAGTTATTGCGGCCACCGTTGCGACAGGACAATCCGGAACGGGCTTCCTGGTCGCCGCGCGGCTGCCTGTGAGGCAGCCGGCCTTTTTGGGGTTCGAGTCGTGTCAAGCAAGTCAGGCCGTGCCGCTTCAGGCAGCTTCCTAGTCGAACAGCGGCAGGCTGCTTCGTTTGGCGGGCTGGCGAGCGGCGGACGCGGGGCCGGGCTGATCGGGCGCGGGCGGGGCAGGCGGCGGGCAGGCTTCCGCCGCCGTCCACTGCGCGAGTTCGGGATAGGTCACAATCCCCTCCGTGTCGCACGCGACCCAGCCGCGGCGGATCAGGGCGGCCAGGATGCGGTCGGCGTCAAGGCCTTGGCGGTTCTGGAAGAACGTGCGGATGCTCTTCAGCAGCGTTCTTCGGCGCTTGGGGCGGTGCAACTGCGTTCGCAGGCGTTCCGTGTAGAATTCCTCGGCCACCGCGTCGTCCTGGTCCACGCCCGTCACGGCCTCGACCGCCGATCCCGCGCGGCGGGCCGCACGAGGCTCGCGCCGCAACAAGTTGACGATATGCTCCAGCCCGTTGTCGCGCGACAGGATCACAAACTCGGTGTGTGCGGGCAGTTGCTCCAGCAGTCGCCCGGCCCAGAAGGCCAAGCCAAAGTCGGCAGCGTTCTTGCCGCGCTGTTCCATGCCCACGAATTCCAAGCGGCCTGCGGCGATCGCCGGCGCCAAAGCCCGCACCAGCGAAAGGCCCAGCCTCGGCTCGTTCACCCCATAACAAGCCACGATCCGCGTAAAGTCCGCCAATCTGTTCGGCAGGTCCGCCAGTTCCTTCGGGCAGTTGTCCAAGTCGATCAACAGAACACGCGAATTTGGCGGGCCAGGGGAAGCCCGTCCGGTCATCGTTCACCTCCTGCGTCTTACGGACGGCTGAATCTCGACGGCGAAGTGGGTTTACTTTTACCACATCATCTGCATCTCGGCGATGGTCGGACCGTCTTTTCTGACCGTCTGAACTCGCAGGGCGCGAGCATCAGCCCTACCGTTGCGAAAAGACCGCTTTCTGGGCCCCCGAAGACTCCCTGCGGGTACATCCGCGAGTGTCTACTCTTGTTCGTCCGCCTTCTCTTCGCCCGGATTCATCCCCAACTGGCGCATCTTGCGGTACAGGTTGGATCGGTGCAGGCCCAGGCGTTCGGCGGCGGTGGTCATGCTGCCGCGGACGGCGGCGATTTGGCGGTTGATGTACTCGCTCTGGAACCGCCGGGTGGCGTCGTTCAGGGTTTGATCCAGGGCGAGGATCGCGGAAGAGGACGGATCGGGGGCGAGGATGAACGAAAGATCGTCCGCCTCGATCTTGTCGCCGGGCGTCAAGTACGCGAGCCGTTCCATCAGGTTCCGCAACTCGCGGATGTTGCCCGGCCAGGTGTGGCTGACCAGCCGCTTGCGGGCCGCCGCGGTGAGCGTCGGCGGTTTGCGGCGGGCCTTGACGCTGAACTCCTCCAGGAAGTGTTCCGCCAACAGCAGCACGTCCTCGCCGCGCTCGCGGAGCGGCGGCAGTTCCAGCGTGACGACGTTCAGGCGGAAGAACAGATCTTCGCGGAACCGCCGCTCGCGGACCATCTTGGCCAGGTTCTGGTTCGTCGAGGCGATCACGCGGGCGTCGGTGTGAATCGGCCGCGAGCCGCCGACGCGGACCACCACCTTTTCCTCCAGGACCCGCAACAGCTTCGCTTGCCCGCCGGGGCTCATGTCGCCGATCTCGTCCAGGAACAAGGTCCCGCCGCTGGCCAATTCGAACTTGCCCGGCCGCGATTCGTGCGCGTCGGTGAACGCGCCTTTCTCGTGGCCGAACAGCTCGCTTTCCAACAGCGTTTCCGTCAGCGCCGCGCAGTTCACCGCCACCAGCGGCTGGTCGCGGCGATGACTGAGATAGTGGATCAGCTGGGCGACGACTTCTTTGCCCGTGCCGTTCTCGCCCAGGATCAGAATCGCCAGGTCCGTGTCGGCGATCCGGCTGACCGTAGCCCGCAAGGATTCGATCACCGGACACTCGCCGATCATCCGCACCCGCTGCGCCGCCTGGTCGGTCAAATGCCGCTGCACCTTCAGCAGCTTTTCGTACTGCCGGGTGTTCTCCAGGGCCACCGCCGCGTGGCTCGCCAACTCGGCCAGCGCCGCTTGATCGTCGTCGGTGAAATCGCCGCCGAGCTTGTTCAGCAGCTCGAACGCCCCGAACAACTCGCCCCGCGGCGAGCGCAGCGGTACGCATAACAGATTGTGCGTCTGGAAGCCCAGCTGACGATCGACCCGCCGATCGACTTCCCGCTGCGCCTCGTCCCGGTCGACGCGCCGCGCCTCGCCGGTCTGAACCACCTGCCCGACGACGCCTACGTCGTCGGGCAGCCTGAGCTCGTTGTCTTCGACCCCCAGCGCCGGACGGCCGACGAGCGTGCGGTTGGCCTTGTCCCACAGGAAGATGCTGGCCCGTTCGGCAGCCAGCAGCTGTGTGGAGGCCTCCGCGATCTGATGGAGCAGGTCTTCCGTCTGCCGTGTCTGATTCCACTGGCGGCTGATCTCGATGATCTTCTCCAGTCGCTCGATCCGGCGGCGGCTCAGGTCCCGCTGCCGGACCGCGGCTCGGCCCGCCGCCAGCAGACTCGCCAGCTCTTCCACGACGGCGGCCCGGTCTCCCGATGCCGCACCAGCCGCGTGCAGCGCGAGCACTTCCCCGCTGCCCGAACGCGGAGCCAACGGCGCCGCCGCCCAGGCGCCGTCCGCCAGCGGCACTTCGCGATCCAGGACTTCGCCCAGCACCTCCAGGGGTGGTTCCTGCTTCCGGCCCGCCGACGCGACAACGAGCCATTTGCCCCGCTCGGCGCGGCGCAGCGTGACGGAATCGGCCCCGCCTGCGGCCATCAGCAAGGGCAGCGCCGCTTCCAGAAACGCCGGCTCCTGCGCGTGCTCCGCCGCCAACAACAGGATCGGTTTGGCCAACTGGCCCGCGGATTCCGGGCGGACGCCTTGACTTTCCAGAGTTCCCACGTCGTCCCTTTGTATTCGGTTTGCAGGCTGATCGTAAGACGGGCAAGAAGGGAATCATTATCGACGTCAAGACGCGGCTGTCCAGCCGCGCTGACGGCCCCGAACGCGAATTGCGCCCGGGCCGAGCGCGGAGTTTCTTGCGTCGGGCATCAGCCGAGTCCGGCCTCCCGGACACGCGCTGTGCGTTGTTTCACTCCGCAACAGGGCCGACTTTTAACTCGCTGCCGCCTTTTGCATGGCCGCCGTCCAACGGATCCTTCCGTCCTGCCGTCTTTTCCGCGCAGCGGGCCGCCGCATTCAATCGGAACGTGGCAAGACGTTCATCATCCTGACCTGCCAATCGGGATCGCGCTCGCGCTGCAGCGTGATCTCGCCGCTGCAGCCGGTTCGGCCGGGTTGCTGGTCTTGCGGCCGGGTGCCCTGGAGGACGGCCACCAGGCGATAGCGCAGGGCCGGGTCGTGCGTGTCCAGCCGGAGCGAATAGACGTTGTTTTGGCTGTCATTGGCCGTGCTGCCCAGGTGTTCGTCCAGGCCGACTGGCGCCGGCGTGCCGCCCCCGTCACGCGGTTCGGCCAGCAGCGTCACGCCGTGCGTGCTGGCTCCGTTCCAGCCCTCCGTGTACTGGAACGTGACGCGGTAGATGCCCGGACCGGAAATCTGCTCGGTGACGTCGAACGTCTTCTCGATCTTCGCCTGCTGCCGAAAATCCTCCAGCGTCCAACCGCCGATCGTGTGGCGCATCAGGGGGGCTGCCGGATTGCGGATGGCCAGCGGCGCCAGGGCTCGGGCGACCGCGGCGACCGCGGCCTCCGTGGCCTGGACGCCATCGCGGAAGCGGGACGATCCGGCGCCGACCGCGACCGCCCGCTCCCAGTCGCACAACGCTTCGGTGTTCAACGCGCCGGCCAGGGCGAAGGCGTTCATGTGGTTCTGCAGCGTCCGCCGCCCGGCGGCGTCGAAGGTCTGGTTTTCCGCCAGGAAGTTGCAAATCCGGCAGAGTTGGTCGAGCATCACGTAGTAGGTCGTCACCGCTTGCGTTTCGGCCTGGATGGCCGACGAACCGCTGCGCTGGGCCAGGTGCATGGCCCGGCGGCAAGCGTCGAGGTTCTTCTCCAGGGCTGCCGCGTCCGGCAGGTAGCGGAACGGGCCTTCGCCGAACGCCGGTTGCTTGCGGGCCTGCACCAGCCGCTCGAGGCTGCCGGGGCGGAAAAAGTAGCGTTCGACCAACCGGGCCCCGTAGAGGTCCCACGACACGGGACCGAGCAACACGGCCCAGTCGGCCACGGCGTCCGGTTGCTGGAAGCCCTGCCGCGTGGCCCAGGCCAGCGCGAATTGGTGTTCGTCCCGGCCGTGCGCGTGCCAACTCCACTCGGCCGCCGCGGTCACGTTGAAATCGAACAAGCGGTTGTCGGGCACGACGTATCCGCCCAGGCTGGCCAGTCCCTTGTCCACGAACTCCGCCAGGCGAGCCTTGACGAATTGCGGACAGCTCCACGGGCTGACGATCCGCCAGGAGGGCGTCAGCTGCGGATAACAGCCCAGCCAGCGGCCGTCGGCGGCGAATTGCTCCAGCAACGGGTAGATCATCGGCTCGCGCGACGAGTCGTACGTCCGGCCGCCGTCGTAGTACGTCACCCGCACGTCCGGCGGGCACTCCGCCAGAACGCGATCGTTGGTCGCATAGCTGCCTTGGGTCGTGAGGATGCGGATCCGCAGGCCGGGAAAGTCCTGACGGGCCCGTTGCCAGGCCTTGACGAACGCCCGCGTTTCCAGTGCGAACTGTCCCGCCGTGGCGCACTGGTCGCACTGGCAATGCTGGGTCAACTCGCCCAGCCAGCAGGAAATGTCGCGGATGCCGTACGCCGCATAGCCGCGCATCCAGCCGGCCATGATTTCGTGCAGCTTGGGATTCGAAGCGCAGGGAGCCCAGAGTTCCGTCGAGCCGCTCTTGTAGACCGCTTTCTCGCCTTGCCCGCGCAGCTCCGGATAGGCCCGGTACACGCCGCGGTTCCCCATGCCGTTTAAATGGGAGATGATGGGCACCAGGTTGACCGCGTTGATTTGTCCGCGCCGCAACAGCGAGCGGCTGATCGCGGTCACGGACTTGCCCTGCTCGTCGACCTCGTGGGTGGTGTGGAATTCGACCAGGTTCATCTTCCGGTCGGCCAACCATTCGATGTCGCGCGTCGACGAGCCGCCCCATTCGCCCCGCTCCTCCAGATCCGGCCAGTCGGTGACGACCGCCAGAGGCACGGTCACGTCGTCGCCGCGGAATTTCGATTCGAGCAGTTGCCGCATTGTCAGGGCCGCGTAGAACACGCCTCGCGGGTCGAGGGCGGTCAGCAGGAGCCGCTTCGCGCCGTCCGGCCGGATCAGGTAGGCCTGTTCGCGGTTCGGCAAGTCGCGCAAGCGGGCGGCGTCAGGCACGGCGATCCCGCCCAACCGCCCCTCCGCGTCGCACGCGCCCAGGACGATTTCCAGGCCGCTGCCGGCGACGGCCGGGCTGCCCGCCTTCTCCAGGAAAAGGCCCTGCAGCTTGCGCGCGGCGTTGCGTTCCAGGTCGCCGGCTCCCGCGGCCAACGTGATCTTCACGTCCGCGGCCGGCAGCGTGACCTGCTGCCGGATGCTCACCTCCTTGGGCAGCGGGATGAGCCAGCGCAGCCAGGCCGCCACTTGCTGCGCCGGTTCCGCCGCCGGTTCCGCCCCAGTCGCCGTCCACGGGGCGGCAGCCGGCCACAGCAAAAAGGTCACGGTCAAGTACGTGCGAAGCGACGCCATGGTTCCACCTCCCCTGGTTCTTGCCTGAATCCCGCTCCGTTAGCATCGTTCGAGAAAGCCGTGAGCGGAACGGCGCTAGCCGCCGGTTCCAGGTCGTGCGGATTGGCCGCAATACCGGTGGCTAGCGCCTTGCCGCTCACTTGTCACCTGACAGTTATTTCTCGAACGATGCTAAACCGACGCCAGCGCCTGTTGCACGTCCGCCACCAACTGCTCGGGCGGCTCGATTCCGATCGAGAGACGCACGGTGTTTTCCCGCACGCCGAACATCGCCCGCCGTTCCGGCGGGAGGTACAGCATGGTCGTCAAATGGGGCACGCAGATCAAGGACTCCGTGGCCCCGAGGCTGACCGCGTGATAGATCGTCTGCAAGCCGTTGATGAAACGCCGGGCGTCCTCCTGGTGATGGCCGACGTCGAACGCCAGCATCCCGCCGAAGCCGCGCTCCATCTGTTTCCGGGCGACGTCGTGCTGGGGGTGGCTGTGCAGTCCCGGATAGGACAGGCGAGACACCTTCGGGTGCTTCTGCAGGTACTCGGCCACGGCTTCCGCGCCGCGCGCCATGGCGGCGGCCCGGATCTCGAACGTCTTCAAGCCGCGGTCGAGCAAAAAGGCGGAGTAGGCGTCGAGGGTCGTGCCGATGGCCTGGCGGGTGAACCAGAGTTCGTTGTAGTAGAGCTTCGACCCGGCGATGGCGCCGGCCATGATGTCGTTGTGCCCCCCCAAAGCCTTGGTCGCGCTGTGGACCACCAGGTGCGCGCCGTGCCGGAGCGGCTTTTGATGGTAAGGCGTGGCAAACGTGTTATCGACCACCAGCAACGCTCCGACCGTGTCGGCGGCTTGCCGCACGGCGTGGATGTCGACGACCTTGCACAGCGGGTTGCTCGGCGTCTCGAGAAACACCATGCGGGTATTGGGGCGAAGGTATTCCCGGATGCGATGCACGTCGTCGGCGTTCATCCAGGAGATTTCGATTCCCAGCCGTTCCAGAATCAGCGAGACCTTGTAGTTGGCTCCGTAAATGTCGTGGAACAGCAGCAAGTGATCGCCCGCACGCAGATACGTCAGGTAGACCATCGTGCAGGCCGCCATGCCCGACGTGCAGATGACGCAATCCTCCGCTTCCTCCAGGGCCGCGATCTTCTTTTCGACCTCGCGAACGGTCGGGTTGTCGTCCCGATGGTAGGTATAGCCGTCGATCTCGCCTTCGGTAATCTGCCGCAGCACTTCAAAGGAGGCATACTCGTAGTTCACGGCGTTGACGATGGGGGTGACCATCGGCCGGTTGCCGTAGGGAGTCAAGGGATCGGGATGCATGAGCGCGTATCCTTTGCGAAACGGGTTGGCAACGACAGGGAAGACCGGCCGGCGCCCCGCGGACGGGCCGGGGGCGGTCGAGGCCGGTTCCCGCACTGCCTAGCATGATGCCGCTTCGGCCGCCGGAAGTCAACCGTCCCCGGTCCGCAAGCGTCTGGCCCGGCGCCTGTCTTGTAGAACGCGGCTTGCCTGGGACACAATACACAGGCCGTATTGCGGCCCTGGCGCACAAATCGCGGTGTGACCGAAAAGGCGACCAACGACCGAACTGGAGACTCCCTGATGACCGGCTCGACCGACCGCAGAACTTCGCGTCGCCGTTTCCTACGCTCCAGCGCCACGGCCGCGTTCGGCAGCGCACTGGCGGGCCCCGCGGGATGGCCCGCGGTGCTGGCCGGGCCGGTCAGCACGCAGACCCTGCGCGTGGGGCTGATCGGCTGTGGCGGACGAGGCGCCGGCGCGGCGGCCAATGCGCTCCGCGCCGAGGCCAACGTGCAACTGACGGCCATGGCGGATCTGTTCGAGGGCCCGATGCAGACCAGCCTGGCACTACTGCGCAAGCAACTGCCGGACCAGGTCCGCGTCGAACGGGAGCGCTGCTTTCTGGGATTCGACGCCTATCAACGACTGATCGACAGCGGCGTGGACGTGGTGCTGCTGACCACCCCTCCCGCCTTTCGCCCGGAACATCTCCGCGCCGCCGTCCAGGCCGGCAAGCACGCCTTCGTCGAAATCACGGCGGGGATCGACGGTCCCGGAGTGCGATCCGTCCTGGAGTCGTCGGAAGCGGCGCGGCAAAAGCAATTGAGCATCGTCTCGGGGTTCTGCTGGCGTTACGACCACGCGCTGCGCGCCGCGCACCAGCAGATCCGAAGCGGCGCGATTGGTGCCGTCCGGACCGTGTATTCCACGTACTTGCGTGGCAGCCTCTCGCACAAGCATCCGGGGCCGCGGCCGCCGGGGATGGGCGATGTCGAGTGGCAGATTCGCGACTGGTACGACCATCTCTGGCTGTCCGGGGACCTGACGATCCTGCTGTCCGGCGGGCACAGCGTGGACAAGATGTCGTGGTGGCTGGACGACGTGATGCCCGTCAAAGCGGTGGCCACGGGCAGCCGCGTCTTCCCGGCCGAAGGAAACACGTTCGACAACGGCTTCGTGGCCTACGAGTATGCCGGCGGCATTCGCGGTTTTCTGGCCTGCCGGTCCCAATCCGGATGCTACAACGAAAACGCCGACTACGTGATTGGCAGCGAGGGGACCTGTACGATCGGCCGCGGCCGCGCGCCCGTGATCCAAGGGAAGAACGAATGGCGCTACACCGGTGTGCAAAACAACAAGTATCAGACCCAGCACGACGAACTGTTCGCCGCCATTCGTTCCGGCCGCCCCCTGAACGACGGCCCGCGCATGGCCCGCAGCACGCTGATGGCGATCCTGGGACGCATGGCGGCGTACACGGGCCAGGAGGTCACGTGGGACCAGGCGCTGCACAGCCGGCAGTCCTTGGTCCCGGACCAACTGGATTGGAACACCAGGCTCGAACCGATCCCGCTGGCGATGCCGGGTATCACGAGGTTGTCGCCTGAGTCTCCGTGAAGGACCGTGTTCGATCCCGCCTGTGCCGCGAACGAAAGCTCCCGGCGGCCGTCCTCCTTCACGCCTTTTTGCGGCATCACGGGAGACTTGCATGGTGTCGTTTTCGATGCTGGCCGAGTCGCCGTTCTTCACCCGCAGGGACATTGCCGACACCGAGGCCTTCGGAAATCGGCGCCATCGCTTCCCTGCCGCGTGAGGATTTCAGACTCGACGGAGTGATGACGACCAGCCAATCCTCGCTGGCATCCTGCGGCGGTGTGCCCAGGGCCGCCTTGCCGCCGCCGGCAACCTGGAGCACCGAGCCCTGTTGCAGCGGTCCGCCGCTCCGCGGATCGAACCAGCGTACGGTGAACGTCCCCGAAACGCCGCTCAAGTCGATGTCGCTCGTTCCGCCCGCCGGCAGGTAAACCAGATACACGCTGCCCGGTTTGGCCAGGCAGTATTTGCTGTTGTCGTGCCTGGCGTTGCCGATCAGGGCGTCGGCGTTGGTCATTTCCCAGAACGGGATCTGGTGCTCGCGGAAGAAGTCCAGCGCGATGCGGCAGTAGTCCCATGACCGATCGCGGCTGCGGAAGTCCTCGCACACCAGATCGTTCTGCGGCAGTTTGTAGCCGAAGTAGTACTCGACGCCCGCGCCGCCGGCCATGATCGTGCCCCACAGCGTCGCTTTGCGGATGTCGTGCAGATCGTAGGACGGCCCGTCATCCTGCGTCCGCCCCGAAAACCCCGCGTAACCCGGATCGGGCGGGACACCGAGCGACGCGGGATTCTGCTCGTCGTTAGCCACAACCCACGGCCGGCCGGCCCGGGCCGATTCCGTAACCCACTTCAGCGTCCGCTGATGAGCGTTGTTCCAGCCGTTCTGCAGCGAGGCGCCGGTCAGGACCGAGCGGTCGCCCAGCAGTTCCGGGTACACCCGGTCCTGCCAGTTGGGAAACGTGTGGACCACGATCAGATGGTGGTACGGGTCGAGATCGTGAATGTAGCGGGCCATCGCCCGCTGCTGCTCGGGCGACTGCGTGTTCTCTTCGCCCAGGTTCCAATTCAGCGCCAACTCGTAGCCGAAGCGGGCGATCAGCTCGCGGCAATACAACTTGCGTTCCACGCCCAAGTCGCCGCCGTCCAGCGACGTGGCGACGGTGCGCCGGCCTTCGTCCTTGCCGTGCCCGCTGCGATTGTCGTCGATTTCGGTCTCCTGCAGTTTGAAATGCAGGTACAGTCCCAGCCGCTGGGCGTGGTCGAACACGATCTGCCACTGGTCGAGCTTCGAGCAGTCGTAGTGCAGTTTGTCGTCGCGCCCTGCGAAGGGCCACACATTGTCCCCGTCGCCGCCGGCGTTGTAGGGCAAGAAGGAACACGCGTTGCAGCCCTTGCCGGCCAGATAGTCGAGCGCCCCGATCAGTCCTTTCCCCTTGCCGTCTTTCCACGTCGGATCGCCGGGGCGCCAGTCCCGTAGGTGCGGTTCGTAGCGATGCAGGTCCTTGCCCGGCGTCGCCTCGCCGGGCCGCGGCCGGCGCTCCTTGCCGGGGTGGGTGCCGTCGAAATCGGCGTAGGCCAGCAGCGTCTCCGGCGCGTCGGGGCCGGCTTTCAGGAAGTAACGGCCGCTGCCGGCCAGCCGCAGCTGGTGTTTGCCCACGTACTGCAGCCGGCCTTCGCCGCGGAAATCCCGCCCCGTCTTGTCCGTCGCCGCGATCCGGAACGAACCCGTCTTGCCGTCGTACCGCGCCAGCGGCTTGCCGGCCATCGACGGATCGAGGGCGACGTGCTTGCCCTGGACGAAAGAGACGTGATAAGTCCAGCGGCCCGCCTTGTCCGGCGACAGGTGGGCTCGCCATTTCGTACCGGCGTCGGCGGACGTGTTGGCCGCATCGCCGTCAGCGGCAAAGTAGCCTGGCACCGCGTACCGGGGTGAACCGGACTCGTGGCGGAACGTCACCGTCAGGCGGTTGTCGGTAAAGGGATTCGGGGCGTCGTCCGCTTCGCGAGCCCACGGTCCGTCCAGCGTCAGCGTCACCTTGTGCCACTGCTTCAATTCGCCCGTGATCGTGACCTCGCCACTGCCGTCGCCGTGCGCCGCCGCGCCCGGTCCGGCAGTGAAGGTCATCCCGACGACGAGTGCGACAACCGCAACCGCCGTCATTCGAACCGCCAGGAAACGCGTTCTGCGGGGATGCTGCGGAAAAGACACTGAAGACGATCGATTCGCTTGCATGGTACTGGTTCCTCGATGAATCTGTCAGGAACAAATCGCCCGCTCATGCGGAGGCATCGCTGTCGGACCATCGCGCGCCGCCGCGAAGGACGATTATACCGCCGCCATCGCCGCCTTCGAGCAGCTTCGTAGCGAAAGCGGATTCGACGAGCAGGTTTTGGGCGCCGCCGAATCGGCTGAACAGGACCGGTGGCCACCGTGGGCCGTAGCCAGCGACCAACACGTCATCGTGCCCGCCGATGGAGACGAGCCCGGGTCCGATTCATCAAGGGACGAGACTGCGGGGCGCTGACGTGCCGAAGGCTATGCGCGCTCACGGCTTTTCGGCGTCTCGAATTGTGCGATGGATTCCCGCGACTGGCATGTCGGGAATCGGCCCCACAAGCGCGGAGAATCGGGGCTGGTCAGCCGAAAAAGGAACGATTTCGGCGCGCGCGCCGGGAGCGTCCCGAAACGCCGGCCATTTGTTGACAGCGGGCCGGCCGCCGCTTAGCTTGGCGGAGAGGCGGCCGGAACGGGAGCCGGGAAAAACGGATATCGTGAATAGCGCGGGTGCCCAGGTTTTTTCGGGAACAGCCAAAGCCTTGTAAGGTCGGCGACGTACGACGCGCTCAAGAGCCATTTGACGGACGACCCCCGGGTTTTCCACGGTTAGCCTGGTCGAAACGAGTCCCTCTCATCGAGATGCCAACCAATGAACGCGACGACCCGGGACAAGATCTTCATCAGCTACAGCCATCGGGACAAGGAATGGCTCGACAGACTCCAGACAGCCCTGAAGCCGCTGGTTCGCAAGCAAGAGATCGATGTGTGGGCGGATACTCGCGTCAGGGCAGGAGGGAAATGGAGAGAGGAGATCGCCCAAGCCCTCAAGCGGGCCAGGGTAGCCGTGCTCTTGGTCAGCCAGAACTTCCTCGCGTCGGACTTCATTGCGAATGAGGAAGTGACGCCCATCCTCGACGCCGCCCGTTCCCAAGGACTGACCGTGCTGTGGATTCCCGTGACGGCGAGCCTCTACGACGAAACGGACATCGCCGAGTATCAAGCCGCTCACGATCCCGCTCGACCGCTGGACAGCTTGGAAGCCTCTCAGTTGAACGAAGCACTCGTAACCATCGCCAAGGTCATCCGAGACGCCGCGAACCCTTCAGGGTTCCAGCAGGAGACTGTGACGGGGCAGATTCAACCGGCTTTCAGGGTCGTCGGAGCAGGAGCTCAACCGCCGTCGCATCAGCAGTTCTTGCGGGATCTGGAACGGGCAATGGACTCTGGAGAGTTGAGGGATTCCGAATTGGGGCCATTTGTACTGCAGACGCTTCAGCGAGAGACAACGCTGGAACTCGCCGAACCCTACCAGCAGATGTGGACAACGGCCGGGATCCGCCTCGCGGATTTCTACTACACGCTCATCCAACCGAGTGCAGGGGAACGAGACTGGCAACGCGATTTTGCAAAAACGGCGACGCCGATCTTGGTCGGTGTGGCGAAATCACTGGAGCGTTCCGCGGATGCTCAAGCGGTCGTCGTCCGGCTCTGCGAGGTCGTGGCTCAACAGCTCCGCTTGAAGGTCATCTGGTCCGACGATCCTGATGAACTGAACGAGGCAAGGAATGCGATCTATCGTGCGTGCCTGGCTGCCCACGAGGTCGAGAGCGACAATGTCCTCATGGTGCTGCAAGGACTCACCGTGGTCGGACCTGCGTAACGCACCGTCCGGAACGTGGTCAGGCGACCTGCAATTCAGGGAATTCGTGCTCGTGGCCGCGGATCAGTCGTCGGACCCAGCGCTGGATTACCTTCGGGTCGTCGGTGGGAGCCGTGATTAGCCTCTCGAAGTCAGTCCGGCTCAGCAGTTCCATCCACGTTTTTTCCGGCCACGTCGAACCGAGCGAGCGATTGACCGCAATGACGTCGGCGCGCAACTCCCGGAAATGGCCCTGGTAAAGCTCGTACAAGCGATCCATCCCAGCCATCAATCCATCCATAGCCATCCTCCTTTGATGAAACCTGGCTGTGAAACCAGATCGTCCATGGCGTAGGGATAGTCTAGCATCGTTCGCCAGCAGGACAAGACCAAGGGCGTCGTCTGGATTGGGTTCCGCCAATCTGTCTTCGAACTGGGGTGATCGCCGTCTTCTTCGATTTGGGGCGTGGCCCGGCCTTGGACACTCCCCCGACTGTCCTCGTGGTCTTTGGTCGAACCAGCGGCTCGGCTTCTCGGGATTGGTTGTTTCAGGAGATGCCGGCTGATCGGCTATCCGTGCTGCACAGACTGCCCAGATTTCCAAACAGTTGGGGCGGGTGATGCCCACAAGGTAGCACGGACGCTGTGACCGAGCCCGCCTCGAACACGATGCGAAGTTGCTCGAATTGACCCAGGGACGACAGCACGGGAGAAATGAGAAGGTGGACGGAGAACCGTGATCCATCTTGGCCACAACAGGGACGGCTGCAACAGCTGGTGTCCGGCTGGCTCCCGTGGAGGGAGGTTTGCGATGCGTCAGAAAACCCGAACCGTCTGTTGCGGTGGGGCATTCCGGCCGGAGAGTCGATGTGACTTTGCAGCGAACGGTGGAGTTGAGCTGCTGGTGCAGGAAACGGCCGTGAGCGAGCCGAGCGGGAACGAGCGGAACGAGCGCCTGCGGATTCTCCAACGAGTGCCCGAACGTACGCAAAGCAATCCTCTTCCAGTCGCTGCGCCGCATTTCAGTCGGGACGAACTTCATGAACGCGGTTGACGCCAAGGTCCTGATCTGTGCCCAAGATCGGCGCGACCCGCGAAAGCAAGCGTTGGCGGTCTCGCTCAGCCAACCCCAGGCGAGTTGCGTCCTTCGGGGGCACGTCGCGGCGGGACGCGGCGCCGTTCTGGTCGCTCACGGCAACCGCGATTCTTGGACTGGACACGGCACTACGGCGGCGCGGCGCGGTTGACTGCTCCGGTCTGACGCGTGTCGATCTCCAGTCTCAGCGACTGCTCGGTCGGCCGCGCGATGCGAAGGTATTGGCCCGCGGCGTCGACGTCCTCGTGCGGGCGGCCGTTGAGTAGGACCTGGCGGATCGGCGCTGCGTCCGGCGCGCGCAAGCGCAGGCGGATCTCGGCCGGGAAGTCCGCGCGAGGGAGTGTGATTTGCGCGCTGAGGATACCGTCGTCGCGGGGCGTGATCGAGAAATCCACCGGCCCCCAGCGTGTGACCGCGCGCCGCACACCGACGCCGCCGCCCCGTCCGAGCCAGCGTTGCGGGATCGCCCGGCACAACCACAGCACGTCGGCATCGCGCTCTTCGAAGACCAGCATCCATTTGGCCAACAGCGGCGCGACCAGCTGCGCCGGCACGCAATAATCGGCCAGGTACCTTCGCCCCGCGGGCCCGCGAATGGACGACTGCTCAAAGGCCGTAAACGTCCCGCGCATCCGGTGCATCGCCAAATCGCCATAGAAGCCGAGCAAGTAATGGCGGACCCGATCGCGAAGCAGCAACCCGTAGCCGTAGCCCGCGTAGGGCCAATCGTCCAGGTGCCCTTGAAAGCGCGTCGTCCCCAGCAGTTCCCCCCCGCGGGCGACTCGATAGTCGATGATCGCGTCCTGCCATTCGGGGCGCAGGCATCCGGCGGAGAGCATCTCGATCCAGTAGCGGTAGTTAGTATACGAGGCGAACCGGTCTTGGGTCATCGTCTGGAAAGGCTTGTCGAACCCGGCGACGGGCGGGACGAACAGGCCTTGCTCGCTGCGCTGGCTGGACTTCCGGACACTCGCCTCGATGTCCGCTTGGTACCGCGCGCACTCGGCCAGCAACTGCTTGCCGCGCTCGGCCGCCGCCGTGTCGCCGGTCTCGGTCAGCAACCGGCCCAGTTCGGTCCAGCCTCGCCAGGTCCACACATCGCCCGAGAAATAGTAGTTGACTTCGTGCCGCGTGTCGGCTTCGGGAGAGCCCATGATCAGGCCGTGCCGGACGTCGGTTTCCGGAAACTGGACCAGGCTTTCTTGCCGCAGCGTCCGGAGACGCTCGACCATGCCCGTGATCTTCTCCAGGCGGGCCGTCAGCCACTCCGTCTGGCCGCTGCGGCGCACGTACTGGGCGATGGCCTCCAGCAACTGGCCGTACTCCGACACCGCCGGGCCGTAGTAGTCGAAGGTCCCGTCGTCGCGCACCACGTGGTCGAGGTAGTAATCCAGGTAGCGCTGGGCCCGCCCGAACAGTCCCCATTCGGTACAGGCATTCACCATGCTCAGCGTCGTGGGTGGAAAGGTCGCATGTTGCGCCGCGCCGTAGTGTCCCACGCCGTACCGAGGCGCGGAACCATCGTAGGTGATGAAGGCACGCACGAGCGAGGCGCGGCAGGCGTCGGCGATGCGCGGCTCCGGCAGTTCGAGCTGCAGCGCCTCGCTCAGGACCCGCTCCCAATACCGGTTCAACGCCAGGAACCGGCTGAAGAAGGCGCTGCCGGCGATCGGTTCCGGCGCTTGGCGGGCCCACAGGTGGAAGTACTTCCGTTGCGTGCGGCCCGCGGCGTCGGCAATCCGCAGGTAGACGTACACCTGCAGCGTTCCCTCCGGACCGTCCGGGGAAGCGAAAGCGATCTGCTCCCAACCCCGCTTCGCCTGGCGATCGTAGAACCCATAGTCGATGGCCGGGAGGTAGCCGCCTGCGAGCCCGCGTTTGGCCGCGTCGGGCGAAGCTCCTGGAACGTGTTCGCGGGGGTCGAACTGGACGTCTTCCAGCGGCTTCCAGCCGTAGCGGGCGGACAGCGGGCCGAGGCTGCCGTCCGGCGCCACGGCGACGACGGCGGACGATTGTTCGTTGGCCAGAAACGTGTATCCGGAAAGATCCGGCAGGAACGCGGCGCACGATGCGTACGACGGGTCGCCCTGCTGCGCAAGCACCTTTTCGCCCAACAGATCGCGCCGGCTGTCCAGCAGCGTTTGTTCGTAGTCAGGCGGGTAACGGAGCGTCGGCCGGTCCAGCGCCGCCAGACGGCCCACCGCCTTGCGGATCGTGGTCAGCCGGCCGGCCGGTTCGACGTAAGCCAGCAGGCCCCAGCGGGCGAACTGACGCTCAAAGACCGCCGCCGGTTTCCCGTCGTCCGTGGCGACGGCCACAAAATCCCACTCCTCGGCAGACTGCCCCAACCCCACTTCCCGCGTTCCACCGGCCGCCTCGGCCAGCACAGCCCGCTCCGCCGCGATCGCGACCACGCGGGGCACGGCCGCCGCAGCCTGCTGTTGGCGCTCTTCCGGCGGATAGTACTCGTCCTCCGCGTCCGGACAGAACTGTTCGACCGTAAGCTGCTCGTCGACCAGATACGGCCGGTCGGTGGGAAGCCGTTTGACGCGTTCGATCCCGGTTCGCTCGGAGGGGGGCTCGAAAGGGCCGTCGGTCAGGAAGAAGCCGTCGAGATTCGTGTTGTTCTTGTCGGCCAGAGAGACCAACCGGAGCGCATGCCCGCCCGGCGACAGCGTCCCCAAGCGGATCTCCGCAAAGGCCCATTCGGCATCCGCCCGGTGCCCCCAGCCGCCGGTGCTCGGCAGCACCAGCCGCTCGGCAACCGTCTTTCCGTCCAGGTTCACCAGCCACAGCGCATCGCCTGGTTCGCGACGGGCGTAGCGCAGATGCACTCGGGCGTCGCTCCACGCGCGGTCGAGGCGAAAACGGTACACGGCGTAGTGCTCGCGCGCCCCGCCCCAATTCGAGCCCAGGCAGGCACCGCGTGAGCCGAACGGCGGCCGATCCGCGCCGACCGACCCGTGTTGGTCCGAGTACTCCTCCGCCTCGGCCCACAAAACCTCCGCGGCGCGCGCCGTCGAGATGATTGCCGGCAGAAATGCCATTACGGCGGCGAGTGTCATGCGCATGGCAAGAGCCTCCTGTTCCCGTTTCGCGAAACCCGATTTGGCTGATCGAGCGCGTGCTGAATCCAGTGCGGACTGATCTCCGAGCCCCTTCGGCACGCTCGGACAATCACGCATTGTAACCTCGTTCTGGCCGGATGCATCCGGTGGCGCCAGCCACTCAGGACGCCGCGGCGCCCCGGTGCGCGTTTGCCGCCGGGCCAGCGCGTCCCGGCGTGGTTCTGATCGAGCGACGCGTTTTCCATCCTTGGGCGGTTGCCAACGGACCGCTTCGCCGGGCGGGATCTGCGCGGCCCAGGCGGATGGAGGCCCGCTCTGCCGGAAGACGGCGACGGGAATTTTGGGCGCACGCACAGAAGGGAGCCCGGCCTGTCTGCCCAGCCGGGCTCCTCGGTGCGCGGAAGGCTCTTCAGCCGGGACTCACTTCAACGGCTTGACGCGAATATTGCGATAGGCAACCACCGCGCCGTGCTCTTGCAGGCCGATCTTGCCTTCGCGCGGGAAGTCCTTCAAGGCCGTGCGATATTTGTTCGGCGTGCCGTCCGGGTTCTTGCCGGCCTGGTTCCATTGGTCCAAGTCGGCGACGACGATTTGCTCGCGGTTCATTTCGATCGTGACCCGGCTGCCCCGGCACGTGATGACGACCTTGTTCCAGTCGTTGAGGGCGGCGTTCTTGGTCGGCGCGAGCGCGTCGTACAAAGCCCCAACCGTATGCTTGTTCGGCTTGGCCGCCGGCTTGTCAACCTGCATTTCCAGTCCGGTTTGGACGCAGTCGCGGGGATTGCCCGTGCGGAAGAAAACGCCGCTGTTGCCCTCGGTCTTGAACTCCAGTTCCAAGACGAAATCGCCGAACGACTGCTTGGACCAGATGTAGCCGGCCGGCTTCTGGCGGATCAGGGTGCCGTCCTGGACGACCCAACCCGCGCCGGGTGCGCCACCGGAGCCGTTGTCCCAGGCCGACAGATCCTGGCCGTCGAACAGGCGGATCCAGCCCTGGTCGGCAGCTTGGGCGGAAGCGGCCAGCAGGCCGATGGCGAACAGTACCGCGGCGGTCGTGGTGAATGGTCTGATCATGCTGTGTGTCTCCTTGGGTGAGAAAAAAATCGAGGCGTGAGAAATTGGGGTTGCACAAAGCGGGTACGGCGGAAGGTCGCGGACGGATTCCGGCCTGCCTTCCGACCTTGGACTATAGCGTCCCGCCCGCGGCGGTGCCAGATGCCCAGCGCCGCTACCGCTCGATCAACTGCAGCGCGTCCACGACGACGTAGCCGTCGGTGCCCGCGGTTTCCACCGCGACCGACGTCTGGCGGCCGGCGGGCAGATCGAAGGCGCCCAAGCCGTGAAACAGGCGGTCGATCGCGGGGACTTGACGCTGATTGATGCGGACCGTCTGCGATCCGGCCGGCGTCGTGACCGTGACCGGCGTGTTGCTGGCCCGGTTGCCATAGGGCACATACGACAAGCGGATTTCGTACTTGCCGGCGTGGGGCACGTCGGGCACGAAGCGGATGGACTTTTCGCCCTTGCCGTCGTTGCCGTCGTGGACGTAGCCGTCCAGCACGTAGGGCTCGGCAAAGGTAGAGCTAACCCACTGGCCGACCTGCTCCGCCTGGCTCGCGTCGATCACCAGCCCCGGCAGTTTGCGCGGGTCCACGTTATAAAACCAAGCCAGAGCGGGCGAGACGTCGGGCAGGGCCAGCGTCGCATCGACGCGGCGCGCAGTCTCCACCAACGGCGGCGGTTCGTCGTACACCCGGACCTCGCCGACCGTCACCGGGCCGGTGAATACCCAGCGGAGGCGGTCCGCGGTCACCGCGTCCAGCCCCAGCACGTAATGGCGGCGCCGGCCGGCGGACACCTGGGCCACCGTGCGCCAGGCGTCGTTCTGCCAGACGTCCAGGCGAAACGCCCGCGGCGCTACGCGCTTGTTGGCGAAGGCGGTGTGGACGACGTTGAACGTCTGCGGCTGGGGCCACTCGAGCTGCAGCCAGTGCGTCTCCGATCCCGGCTGGGGGCTCCAGACGTTCGCCCCGCTGGCCGTGGGGCGCGCGTAGCCGTTGACGACGTTGCCCGCCGCCAGCGTCTGGCTGCCGGCCCGCGCTGCTTCGCTGGATGCCGTGACGGCCGCGCAGCGCGCCACATCGCGCGGGTCGCGGTTCGGCAAGTCGATCAGGTACGCGCCGTCCTTGAGCAGTTGCTGCTGCAGTTGCTCCAAATGGTCCTGGTACACGCCGCGCGGCGTCGTCTGGTGCCGGGCGCACAACGCGGCCGCGGTCCCGGCCGCCTGGCCGATCACGGCACAGGTGAGCATGACCCGCGTGTTCGACAGCGCCAGGTGGCTGGCGGAGATATTCCGGCCGGCCATCAGCAAATTGTCCACATTCTTGGAGTACAGGCAGCGATAGGGAATCGAGTACTGCCAGCCCATGCAGGGATCCAGGCCGCCGGGGCAATCGTAATTGAGGCCGAACGAGCCCGGATGGAAGAAGCCGGCGGAATGGTGGTCGTCCAGGGTCCAACCGCCGTAAGCGACCCGATCGGGAAAAAGCGTCTGCTGGCGAATGTCGTTTTCGGTCAGCACGTAATCGCCGATCAGACGGCGGCTCTCGCGCTTGCCGGCCACGTGCCCGACCCAAGCCAGGCGATGGTTGGCCGCCGTTTTTTCGTCGCGGGGACAGTGGTTCTTCAAATGGTCCCACAAGCCGAAGACCAGCCGCAGCAGGTCGTCGCGGATTTCCTCCGCGTCGGCGTACGTGTCGCCCAGCCCGCCCAGCTCGATGACCCATTGTTCGCTGGTCCGGGCGCCCAGACGCGGATGCCGGCCGGGGGAGAAGCTCTCGCAGGTTGGGAACTTCATCGCCCACGGCGGCGCGGCGAACGATTGCGGCGAACCGGCGTCTACGCTGGCGTACTTGAGCGTATTGCCCATCGTGTTCGTGCTGGGCTGCTCCGGCGCCCAGGGCTCGTTGTACATCGAGCGCGGTTCCTTGCCGTGGCGATACTCCGCGCCCGCCGCCGCGCCCACCACCGCGTCGCCGGTGCAGTCCAGGAACACCTGGCCGGCAAACCGCAATCGCTGGCCGGTGCGGACGTCGAGGGCCAGCACGGCGCCGACGGCCGGCGGCTGGCCGGAGCGCATCTGGACGCCGGTGGCGTGCGTATTCAGGCACAAGGTCAAGTTCGGCTCGGCCTGGACAAAACGCAGCAAGCGGGCCGAGTAGACCGCGGCTTCGGCGCTGGTCTGGTTGCCCGCCGTGCGGTACTCTTCGACCAGGCCCGTCTCCCGCGGATCGAGCGGGTCGCGTTTGGCGCTCGGCCAGACGCCCACGGGCGGCACCAGGATTTCGGTGCTGGCGTTGCCGCCCAAGACCGGACGGTTCTGAATCAGCGCCGTGCGGGCTCCCCGGCGAGCCGCGGCGACCGCCGCCGTGCAGCCGGCAAGGCCTCCTCCCACGACGACGGCGTCGAACGTCCCCGCGTCTTTGACTTCCCGGCTGACGCCGCCGTGCCGTTCGCGCCAGGCGGCCAATTCGCCCGGCTCCTGGGGCGGCGTCCACTGCAAGTCCGCGGCCAGTGCGAGTGCATCGCAACGCGCGTAGTAGCCGGTCAAGTCGTGCAAACGGACCTCCACCGCGCCGGACAACTCGTGGATTCCGCCGTCTTCCCAACTCCAGCCGCGACGGCCGCTGGCCCCGAACACGCGCTCGACGGTCCGCCCGCCGAGGACGACTTGGAACGAGCCCGGATGGTGCTTCGGCGCCCAGTCCTTGGTGCGAACCCACAAGCGGTACTTGCCGGCCTGCGGGACAGGAACCGTGGTGACCGCGTCGTCGACCGGCGCGCCCAGGCCGATGGCCAACAAGTACGGCGAACCCATCTGGTCGATGAACTGGGCGTCGTTGGTCCAGCCGCCGGGGTCCGCAAATCGCTCCGCCTCGATCCACACGCAACGCTCGCCGACCGCGCCGGCGGCAAGCCAGGTCAAGAGAATCAACGGTTGCACGGTGCTTGGCCCTCCGCAGGTTCTCCCGCCGCCCAATGCCAGAAGCCCGGCCCGTCACAAGAGGCAGGCTTCCCTGGGACGCAGGCCGACGCGAGGACGCCTACGTCGCATCGTACCGGATGTTGAGGATCTCGAAACGCAACGTGCCCTTGGGGACTTCGATCTCGACCTGATCCCCGACTTTCTTGCCCAGCAGTCCCTGCCCGACGGGGCTGGTGATCAGGTACTTTCCCGCGTCGTAGTCCTCGTCGCCCTTGCCGACCAACGTGAATTCCTCTTCGTCGTCGTAGTCCAGATCGCGCACCGTCACGGTCGCCCCGAAGGCCACCTCGTCCTTGGGCAGCTTGTCGGGATCGACAATCGACGCGCGGCTCAAGTCGCTTTTCAGCTGGTTGATCTTGGCTTGCAGCAAGCCCATCGCCTCGCGTTGCGCGTGGTACTCCGCGTTTTCGCTCAGATCGCCCTCCGCCCTCGCATGGGCGATCTTGTCCGCGATCTTGGGGATTTCTTCGTGCTCCAGGCGGTCAACTTCGGCCTTGCGTCGGTTGTACGCTTCGCGCGTCATCGGGACGTAGTCTGCCATCTTTTTTCTCCCAGCAAAAAAAGAACGACCTCCCCTCAGGCAGGAGGCCGCTCGCGTCGTCTACGACTGTGATTCCTATTGTGTCCGATTCAGATGCCAATGTAAAGGCGAAATCCGGCGATCGGATACCCAAGGCGCTGCGCGCAAGTGTCTTTGCCGCCAACAAGTTGGACAGAGCCACAGGAAGGTTTTGCCCGCAGGCCCATCGTCGTTCTCCGTAGCTTCCTTGGCGGGCAGTGATTTTTTCGGATTTTTCGACCCAGCGCCGCCCCGCTGCTTGCCAGCGTGGGACGGTGTTCAAGACGCTGGACGCAGTAAGCGGTGCGAAGGCTGGTTCTGAACATGGCTCCGCGCTGGCGAGCAGCGCAAAAGAAACGCCTCCCGGAACGCGGGAGGCGTCGGCAATCAGCCGTGGACACTCAGCCCGCCGTGACGGCGGCTCAGTCTTTCTTTTCCTTGGCCGTCCTTTCTTCGGGCTTCTCCCGAGGCTTCTTCTGGTCGACCGTCTTCCGGTCGGCTTTCTTTTCTTCGGCTTTCTTTTCCTTGGTGCTCTTCCTGGCCGCCTTGTTGTCTGCGGCCTTCAGTTCTTCGACCTTTTCGAGAATCGCCTCTTTCGCCTCGGCGCTCTTCTTTTCGATGTCCTTTTTCGCGGCGCGCATCTTTTCGGCCACTTCTTCGCGAGCCGCTCGCACCTTCTTCGCGATTTCGTCACGATGCCTGGCCACCGCCTCGCGCGCTTGCTGGCCGGCGGCGTGCAGGGCCTTGCCTAACTCTGCCCTATCCAGTTGTCCGTCCTTGTTGGCGTCGACCTTGTCGAAATGCGGTTGCAGCCGTTCCGGAGCTTCGCCCTTGCTCAGCTTGCCGTCCTTGTCCTTGTCGGCGGCGTGCAGTCGGTCCAGGATCGCGGCGGCGTGCCCCGGCATCGGTCCACGCGGTTTGGCCCAAGCGGCGCCGGAGCCTCCCCAGGCCGGCCAGCGAGGCGCCGCGCCGGGCCAGGCTTGCCAAGCCCAAGGAGAGTGGGGCCGAGCCCAGGGCCCCCACGCGCCGGGCGTGCCCATCATCGGCCCTCGGCCCATCATCGGCCCGCGGCCTGGGCCTGGATACGGACCCATCGGCCCGCGTCCCATCATGGGCGGACGGCCCATCCCCGGTCGCGGCCCCCTTGGGGCGTAGCCGGCCATCGGCGGGCGAGCCGTCATCGGCTGGCGACCTGCCGCCGGCGCATGGAGCCTCCTCATGCCCTCAGTGAATTCATCGAGGCTCAGTTTCTGGTCCCCGTCCTTGTCCAGCCTCGCGAAAAGTGCCTGGGCATCGAGACGCGATCCGGGCGACTTCACATCCCGACCGGGATGACCGGGATGCCGCGGCGGAGTCGCGCCGGCTGGCGGCCTGGCGGTCGAGGGCCGCCTGCCTGAAGCATCTGCCGGCCGGGCTGCGCGTCGATCCGGGGCGCCGGCCGCGGGTCGCGGAGGGCCGCCCCGAAGCGGCTGCAGCGATCCGCGGAATTCCTCCTCCGTCACGATCTTGTCGCCGTCCTTGTCCGCCCGCCTCAGCATCTCTTTGACGAAATCCGGAGCCCCGTCCGGAAGCTCGTCCGGCGTGATCTTCCCGTCCTTATTCTGGTCCAGTCGCGGGAACATCAGGGGGGCTCGCGGCGGCCCTTCCTTCGGCACAGGACCGTCTGCCGCCGAGACCTGAAGAGTGAAGACCGCGGCGGCAAACGCCGTCAGCAATCCGACTGTCGTTCTGCGCATGACTCATGGCTCCTTCAAAAAGAGAATAGGAAGAAGGGTTACCCCCGTCGACTTCCGGCAGCCCTGTGCCCAGGCAGGGCCTCCCAAGACTCCAAGGATTAAACCCAGCGGGCCCGCCGAGGTTCCGGCGGACGTCGGATTTTTCCCCGTCGGCAGGATGCGTGCCGGATGAACAAGCTGCCCTGTGGTGACTGGCGCTCCGGCGTCGGGGAACAAGGCCGCATCGCCGGGCAGGCAACGCTGCAGATGTTCGCGGACTTGACAGTGCAAGCGGGAGCGGATCGGTTTTGTGGTCGGAATTCGCGGGAAGCAGGTCGTGGTGGGACGAGCAGGGGGAGGCCCCAGACGCGTATCCTAACCCGCTTGCCGGAAGGCCCGCTTGACCGTCAAGTGATACGTGCCCGTCCTCTCCACGGCTCCACGCTCGCGATCCGGTCGCGAAGGGCGCGCTGCTTGCTCGCCGGGTCGATCTCGGCCAGCGCCAACTGCAAGTCGGAGCGTGTGTGCTCGAGGTGCTTGGGCCGCAGCAACACCTTGCCGCAGAAGTCGCAGAACATCCACTGGGAGCATGGCCGGCTCATCGCTTCGGAGCCTTGCCAAACACCAGCAAGAATCGGTCCGCCGCCGGCGGCGGACCTGCCGACTGCAGGACGAAACCGGCGGCGGCCAGTTCCTGTTTGACGACCTCCGGATCGATCTGCCGCTGGTGACTGGCGTCGCGGCGGGAAAGCGGTTGCTTGGCGGCGCGGTCCAGAACCCAGACACAGCCGTCCGGCGTCAGTCGCTGGTGCAACTTGGCCAGCAGCGTCTTGCCGTGGAACAGCAAGTGGTACGTGTCCAGGAAGAACACGGCGTCGATCGGCTCCGGTCCCAGGCGCGGATCACCCAAATCGGTCAGCACCGAGGGCAACGACACCCCGGCGGGCAGCGGCGGCCGCTCGTCCTTCTGTGTCGCCCATTCCTCCAGTACGATCTCCAACCCCGCGCCGGAGGACCGCTGGAGGACCGGCGGGATCAGTTCGCGGGCTTGCCCCAGCGCGATCAGCACCGGCCGCTGCAATCGCTGGCCGGGAGGCAGGAGCGTCTCGGCGACTTTGTCGACCGCCAGCGGCAGGAAGGGATCGGGGTCGCGTCCGGGCTCGGCCGCGCCGGCCGGACGCTGGAAGATCAGCACGAACGGATGGTCCTTGGATTCGCACAACTCGTCGGCGCAGGCGACGTACAGGAATCCTTCTTCGCGGGCTTCGCGCACGACCGTCGTTTCGGCCACCCAAAAATGTTTGCTTGCCCGCTGCTCGCGGGGCACCCAGTCGCGGAGCGTGCCGGGCAAGCGGTCGACGACGACGAAATAGCCGCCCGGCTTCAGCGCCTGCCAGATCCCCCGCAGCATTTCACGCGGCTTGGAGAGGTGGTGGTACACCAGCCGCATGTACGCCAAATCGACGCTCGCCGCCGGCAGACCGGGACTGTCGGCGCGGCCCTGGACGGGCCGGACCTGCGCCAGCTTCCGCTTCTCGGCCTCTGCCCTGAGGGCCTTGACCTGGTTCTCCGTGATTTCCTCCGCGTAGACAACGCCCGCAGGTCCGACGATATTGGCAAAGACCCACGTGTCCCCGCCTCGGCCGGCTCCGATGTCCGCCACCACGTCGCCCGAGCCGATCTCCAACCGGGCGGCGATCGCCCGCAGGGAGGCAGGCCGGTCCTGGGGGCGCGCGGCCGGCATCGAGCCTGCCGCCTCTGGGGCTTCGGCAGCCCAACTCTGACCGGCGTGATCCGCCGGAATGCTCCCCGCCCAAAACAGGAACGCAGGCACGGTAAACAGCAGTGCGGACAGAAGACAAGGGACCGTCCGTCGCTGCGGACGCCGCAAGCCAGGAACAACACAAGACATCTGGATCGTCTCCTTGGAGCTGGAATCGTCGCCTTTCAACTCCCGGCGTGCCGGAGCGGTCAAGCGGCGTCTGCAGCAGGTTTTACGAGGACCGCCGCCCGGCTAAGACGGACTGGCGGCCGTTCTTGTTCTCGGAATCCGGCCTGGCCGGCCAGTTCCATCATATTGGCAAAACTCTTCGCCGTCACGTGCCCCCTGGGCTCGACGATCAGGAATCGGCCGCCGGGATTCAGTCCGCGGTAAAGATCCGCGAACAAACGCCGCACGTCCGGCACCTCGTGGGCTGAGTAGAAAGCCAGGGCAAAGTCCAGCCGTTCGTCGAGCCCGATCGAGTCGCGTGGACAGCGATGCGTGTGAATGCGGCCCGCGACTCCGGCCCGTTGCGCTCGCCGCCGCACGACGTCGAGCATCTGCGGCTGGAGATCCGCGGCAATGACCCGGCCGTGTGCGCCGACCAGTCTCGCCATCGCGATCGCAAACAAGCCCATCCCACAGCCGAAATCGAGGGACGTCATTCCCGCTGCCACGTAGGGCGTCAGAATCCGCTCCGGGTTGTGCAGCCAGCGGCGCAGGGAATTGTCGATGAAATAGCCACCCCACCAGGGACAAACGTGCGGACCCACGGGAAAATCCTCTGCGCCAGCTTGCAGGAGCCGGACTGGCAATTGGACGCAACCAGTTCAGCCCGAAACCCTGAACTCAACAAACTGGACTTAACTTAGGTTGCATGCCTCGTTCCCGCAACTCCGGACCTGGGCCAGCAGTCCACGGGCCAGCCATTCAGCCATTCCCGTGAGTGGGGAAACGGGGCGACATGGGGACTGTCAACAAGTTTTCCCCCTCGCCCGCCCGTAACGGTTGGCGGACAAGGCCCGTGGTTTTCGGCTTCGGTCGCATTTGGCCGAGTCGCCCCTGTTGCTAGCTTGGCAACGTGGTAAGTTAGGCTCCGCCTTGGACGCGAGGGGCTGTCACCTTCGTTTCTCACTTGTCTCCCCATGTGAACAGGAATTCGCGCGATGGAAATGACGACCACGCTTACCCAAGACTCGCAATCGGCAGCCACCCAACCCGTCGCGGCAGCCGGCTTGAACGAAACGTCGCAGCCGTTTGTGGGCCGCTGGAACCACCTGGTCAGCACGACGAACTGGGAAAAAGGCCGCATCATTGCGGAATGGCGGCAATTGCTGATCGACGCCAAACGCCCGGCACGCGAGTATTCGGACGACGCCTGGGCGCGGCTGGTCGGCGCGGTCACCGGCCAGCACGTCGGCCGCCTGCGCCGCGTGTGCGAACGCTTCGGCAAGACGTACCAGGAGTACCAGGGCTTGTACTGGAGCCATTTCCATGCGGCCCTGGATTGGGCGGACGCGGAGATGTGGCTGGAGGGAGCTGTCCAGTCCAAGTGGTCGGTGTCGCAGATGCGCCGGCAGCGCTGGGAAGCGATGGGCGCGGTCGAGTCCGAGCGCCCGCTGGACGAAGAGATCGTGACCGCCGATCTGGACGAAGACGTCGATCCGGCCGTCGCCCGCGACGCGGCCGCGCAGCGGGTGCCGGATTCGCTGGCCGAGGTCCAAGGTCCCCCGATTCCCGAAGGCGCGGACTTTGGCGACGAGGATGAGGGCGGCGCGCGAGCCCGCACGGACGACGCCAGCCGAGAGGCCGAGGAATCCGTCCCGCTCGTGCGGCCGTTTGCCAATCTGGCCGAACTGCCCGACGATCTGGCCGAGGCGTTCGAAGCGTTCAAGCTGGCCATTCTGCGGCACAAGGCCGAGGCCTGGCGGCAAGTCACGCTCGACGACGTCATGGGCGCGCTGGAATCGCTCAAGGAATTGGCCTGGGCGCCGTCGGTCGACTAGAAGATTCGCTCGCGAAAAAGTGCGAAGATATTTTGGTTTTTCGTCCTCTTCCTCGCCCTCCTCCTCGACAGGAGGACGAGGAAGAGGAGGAGACCCGGTCGACGTCAGGTTGGAGGTTCACTTCGCTGGGCGCCGTTCGAGAAACAACAGTTCGGTTACGAGTGAGCGGGCCAGCCGCCGATATCGCGGCCCAGGCGAAACCGGCGGCTAGCGCCCTTTCGCCCACTTGCTCCTCGAACGATGCGAAGGCATTCGAGTTTCCCCGGACCACAAGTACCGCACGCCGCCGAGTTTGAGCGGCTCAGGCGGACGCGTCGCCAAGTGTTCCAAGGCGGCGGCCGCAACAAGTAAGGCCACGCGCGGCTCGCACCAGGAACCGCCGATGCCGCAGCCAGCCGACGACGGCGGCCAAGCCCATTCGCGATCCGCGACGAGCGGGCGGGCGAAGCCGGCGAGAATTGTGCGGCATCGATCCGCGATCGGTCCGCGGCGATGGCCTGCCACAGTTCATGGCCCCATCCGGAACCGGTGGCCAGCGCCATTCCGCTCACTCACGGATCAAACGACGCGAACTTCACAGGGAGCAAGTCAAGCATGTCTGCAGCGACGACGGACGCCGGACCGGCGAAACCGCGGTTCAGCCGCGCGTTCTGGGTGCTGAACACGATCGAGATGTGGGAGCGCCTGGCGTTCTACAATCTCCGCGTGATGGCGCCGATCTACATCATGCAGGCGGACAACCCGGGCGGGTTGCACTTGACGGCCGCCGACAAGGGCACGATTTACGCCTGGTGGGCCGCGTTCCAGTCGCTGCTGCCCATCGTCACCGGCGGCTACGCGGACCGCTTCGGCTACAAGCGGACGCTGGCCTTTTCGATTTCGCTGATGACGGCCGGGTACATCCTGATCGCCCTGTTGCGCGACGTGCCGCCGATCAGCAACTACGGGGGGTTCTTCATCGGCATTCTGGTGCTGGCGACCGGCACGGCCTTCTTCAAACCCAGCATCCAGGGCTCGCTGGCGCACAACCTGACGAAGGAGAACTCGTCCGTCGGCTGGGGCGTGTTCTACTGGGTCGTCAACGTGGGCGCGTTCATCGGGCACTACCTGCCGACCATTCTCCTGAGTCTCAGCGTGCTGCTGCCGGGCCCATTTTACGCCGCGGCCAATTCGCAGGAAGCGTGGCGCAACCTGTTTTTGGCATCGGCCGTGTTCACGTCGTTCAACCTGGTGCTGCTGTTCGCCTTTAAGGACGTCCCCAGCGGCGCGTCGAAGACGGAGACCATGTGGCAGGTTCTCGCGCGGACGGTGCGCGACGTATTCGAGCCGCGTCTGCTCGCGTGGTTGGCCATCATGTCGTGTTTCTGGCTGATGATGTTCCAGCTGTGGGATCTGCAGCCGAATTTCATTGCCGACTGGGTCGACAGCCGGCCGATGGCCGAAGCGCTGCGCTGGCTGCCGGACGTCGCCTATCGCACGCTGGTCCAGCAGACGCCGCGTGGGCCGATGATTCCCCAGCAGGTGCTGCTCAGCTTCAACGCGCTGTTCATCATCCTGGGCGTGATCGGCGTCGCCTGGCTCACGCGTCATCTGCGCACGCTCACGGCCATGCTGTTCGGCATGTTGCTGGCCACGGTGGGGTTGCTGGTCGCCGGCTGGACAACGAACGCCTGGATCCTGGTGCTCGGCATCCTCTTCTTCTCGCTGGGCGAGATGGCCACGGGTCCGAAGAAATCCGAGTACCTCGCGCTGATCGCGCCGCCCGGCAAGAAGGGCCTGTATTTGGGCTACGTCAACATCCCGGTCGGCGTCGGCGTGTACGCCGGCTCGAAGATCGCCGGTTACGTGTACGGGCACTACGGCGAAAAGGCCGTCTTGGCTTTGCGCTATCTGGCTGAGCACACCCGGCTGGGCGCGGGCCGGAGTTGGAACGGCGACGTGACGTCGCTGGAAACGTTCCTCGGCGTGCCGCGCACCGAAGCGATGTTGAAGCTGCAGGAGATCACCGGCTTGTCGCCAACGGCGGCCACCGAGTTGCTCTGGGACACCTACCAGCCGCACTGGTACGTATGGAGCCCGTTCGCCCTGGTCGGCGTCGTCGCCGCGGTGGCGCTGTGGGGCTTCGGGCGCAGGGCGCGGAAGTGGAGCGACATGAACGCTTGAGCCGGCCGGAAGAACAGAATGCCTTGACCCCGTCAAGGCGAAATCAGCAAGCCATTTCGGGCGGCGTTGCTAGCGGACGGTGGGCTGGGAGCGTAAGATGGGAGCGAACGGGCGCAACAAGGGAGTGCCCGGAAAAGGGGTCAGGACTCTTTTTGCAGTTCAGAAGAACCGGCGGGCTGGCGCCCTCCGTTCGCCTGGGAGAGGTGCGAATATGGCCACGGGCGTGTTGTCGCGGTACTTGGATCCGGACGTGCTCAGTGCGGTTGCGGACCGGCATTTCGAGCCCCGCGGGTTGGTGATCGGCAGCTTGGCCGGCGCCCACAAATCGCCGCTGTCCGGCTTCGCCGTCGAATTTGCCGGCCACCGCGAGTACGCGCCGGGCGACGACCCCAAGCACATCGACTGGCGGGTGTACTTCAACCGCGACAAGTTGGTCGTCAAGCAGTACGAGTTGGAGACGAACTTCGTCTGCCATCTGCTGCTGGACATCAGCGCCTCGATGCGGTACGGCGAGGGCCGCCAGCAGAAGCTGCTGTACGCCGCCCAGATGGCTACGACCCTGGGTTACTCCATCGTGCGGCAGAGCGACAAAGTGTCGCTGGCCACCTTCGATACGCACGTCCGCGACCGGATCGCGCCCAGCAATTCGATGGACCAGATTGCGCGGATCGCGCAGTACCTCGAAGACATCGCGACGGCGCGCCACTGGTGGACTGCCGACTCCCGCCACTTGGACGAGGTCGGCAAGAGCCGGGCCGAAAGAACGGAGTTGGCCGCCTGCTTGACCGAACTGGCGCAGCGGATGGGCCGCCGCGAGATCGTGGTCGTGTTCAGTGATTTCTTCGCCGACTTGGGACAAATCGAGTCGGCCATCCAACGCCTGCGGTACAACAAGCACGAAGTGGTCCTGATCCAGGTGCTGCACCACGACGAGTTGAACTTCCCGTTCGACCAGATGACCAAATTCGTCGGGCTGGAAATCTTCGAAGAAGAACTGGCCCAGCCCGACGATCTGCGGCGGGCCTACTTGCAAGCCCTGAACCGCTTCACCACCCAGCTGGAGGAACTCGCTCAACGAAACGTCTGCGAGCGGGTGCTCGTGGACACGAGCCGGCCGCTGGTCGACGTGTTCGCCGACTATCTGAACCGCCGCAGTCGCCTGCGGCGAATGCGTTAACCCGGATCTTTCCCCGTGCCACAGGGGGCCGCTGGCGGGCTTCGGTTCGGCTGCCGAAATGGCGGCCCGCGTCATGCGGTTCGCGCACCATCCAGCAGCATTCCGCGAACGGCGCTGCGCATCCCAAGGCGTGTTAAACCTTTCTGGTCATCGCCGCGCGGCCCACCGCAAGGCAAACGCGCGGCCAGGCCGCGCTGTCTGGCCCGCAGCTTGTTTGCCTGCGTCCCACGCGTTACCATGCCCAGTAATCGCTGATCTGTTTGACGAAACCGTCGATTTCTTTGCGCGAAAGGCGTTCTCATGGTCCTGTCACGCTCGAACTGGTTCTGGTCGATGCTGGGATGGTGTGTTTGTTGCGGAACGGTGACTGGCGCCGAAGTGGTGAACGAATCCGCCCGTAAGCTCCCGGTGGCCTTCGAGGCAGACGTGGTCGTGGTGGGCGGCGGGACCGGGGCGGTGTCGGCAGCCCTTGCGGCGGCCCGGGACGGCGCCAAGGTGTTCTTGGCCGCTCCGCACCCGTACCTGGGCGACGACATGACCGCCACGTTGCGGCTGTGGCTGGAGGAAGGCGAGACACCGGCCTCGCCGCTGGCGCAACGCGTGTTCGGCGATTCGAGTCAGCCGCTGGCGGATCCAAACCGGATTCCGTACACCTATGAGACAGACCTGCCCAGCGCGGCCACGCACCGCGACACCGCGCCGCCCAGCCGGCTGACCGACGGCCGCTGGGATTCGGCCTCGTCCGAAAGCGTCCAATACGACGGCGACGTGCAGATCACGGCGGACCTGAAGCAGTCGCAGGAGGTCCGCAACGTCCGCGTCATGTTCTATCGCCGCGCTCCGGGCGCCGTTGGCGGCAGCCCGTTCGACGTGAAACGCATCACGGTGTCCCTGAGCGACGACCGAGCGCAGTGGAAGCCTGCGGCGGTGATCGAAAACGACCTTGCCAATTCTGACGCGGCCACGCTCCAGGCTGCGATCGGCGCCCCGGCCCGGTACGTCCGCTTTCACGCGCAGCGGCCGGAGGGCTTCGAGCGGATCCTGCTGGGCGAAATCGAAATCATCGGCGCGGAAAAGACGCTGCCAGCGGCCAGGCTCAACGTGCCGCCTCCACCGCGTCCGATGCACGTCAAGAATTCGCTGGACGACGAACTGCTAGCGGCCGGCGTCCAGTACCTGTACAGCTGTTACGCCACCGACGTGCTTCGGGACGCCGCCGGCAAGCCCTGTGGGATCGTCATGGCCAACCGCGCCGGGCGGCAAGCGGTGGTGGCCAAGACGATCATCGACGCCACGCCGCGGGCCACGGTGGCCCGACTGGCCGGCGCCAAGTTCCGCCCCTATCCCGGCGGCACCCACACCTTCCACCGCGTCGTCATCGGCGGCCAGGCGCGCGGACCGGACTACATCTCGTCGCGGATCGCCGCGCCTCCGTTTCGAGGCCAATCCGGCGGCGACTTCCCGGTGATCGAGTACACCATGCCCCTGTCGATGGACGACGGCAGCTATGCGGCCTACATGAAGGCCGACCAACAAGCGCGGACCATGACCTACGATCCCGATCAGCAGTTCACGTCGGACGTGATGTTCGAAATCCCGCCGGACCCGATGCACGGCCGGGAAGCCGCCTCCGGACCGTGGCAGGGCGTCGCTTCCCTGCCGCTGGGCGCGTTCCGGCCGCAGGACGTCGATCGGCTGTATGTCCTGGGCGGCTGTGCGGACGTATCGCGGGAGCAGGCGGCGAAACTCCTGCGGCCGCTGGCTTACATGGATTTGGGGGAGCGGCTGGGCAAGGCCGCCGCGGCGGACGCCCAGGCGACCGGACGGCTGTCGGGCGTCAAGCTGCCCGGCGAGCCCGCGGCCACGCCGACGGCGACAGGCGACGTCCGTGAATCGCTGACCGGCGTGCGGCCCATCCCGCAGCAACTGCCGACCGTCGAGCAGGACGGCCGGGCGATCCCCGTGCTGGGCCGCTACGACGTCGTCGTGATCGGCGGCGGGACGGGCGGCGCGCCGGCGGGCATCGGCGCGGCCCGCGCCGGAGCCAAGACGCTGGTGGTCGAGTACCTGCACGGCCTGGGCGGCGTGGGCACGATCGGCGCGATTGCCGGGTATTACTGGGGCAACTGTGTCGGCTTCACGGCCACCATTCAAGACAACGCGAAACGGTGGGCCATCGAGCCGAGAATCGAATGGTACCGCCAGGAGTTGCTGAAAGCGGGCGCGGATCTGTGGTACGGGGTTGTCGGCTGCGGCGCGTTCGTTCAGGACGGCCGCGTCGCGGGCGCGGTCGTCGCCACGCCGTACGGCCGCGGCGTCATTCTGGCTCACACCGTCATTGACGCCACGGGCAACTCGGACGTCGCGGCCTCCGCCGGCTCCGCAACCAACTATACCGACGCCTCGGAATTCGGCATGCAGGGCACCGGCCTGCCCGGCTACCGGCTCGGCGGCTCGTACAACAACACCGATTTCACGATCGTCGACGAGACCGACATGATGGACATCTGGCACGTCCTGGTCTACTCCAAGGGCAAATATCCCGAGGCCTTCGACCACGGACGGCTGATCGACACCCGCGAGCGGCGCCGGATCGTCGGCGAGGCGACGATTACGATCCTCGACCAGGTCAACGAGCGAACGTATCCCGACACCGTGTGCCGCTGCCGGAGCAACTTCGACACCCACGGCTACACGGTGGACCCGTACCTGTTGCTGGAGCATCCCGAAAAGAAGGGCATCTTCGTGGACATTCCCCTGCGGGCGATGCTGCCCAAGGGGCTGGACGGCATCCTCGTCACCGGGTTGAGCATCAGCGCCCATCGCGACGCGGTGCCGCTGATCCGTATGCAGCCCGACATCCAGAACGGCGGCTACGCGGCCGGGTACGCCGCGGCCCTGGCCGCCCAGGCCAACGTGCCGATCCGCCAGGTCGATCTCAAGGCCCTGCAGAGGCACCTGGTGGAAATCGGGAATCTGCCGGAAAGCGTGCTCACGGATCAGGACTCGTATCCGTTGTCGGACGAGCGGTTCGCACAGGCCGTGACCGATCTGAAGCAGGGCCGGGGTGCCGCGGTCATCATGACGGACCCTCAACGCGCGTTGCCCCTGGTGCGTCAAGCGTATCAGGCGGCCAGCAGCGACGAGGACAAGCTGATCTATGCCCGCACCCTGGCCGTGCTGGGCGACGACGCGGGCCTGGAGACCCTGTTGGCCAAGGTCCGTTCCTACGAGCAGTGGGACGAAGGCTGGAACTATCGCGGCATGGGCCAGTTCGGTGCCGCGTTGTCCGAGTTGGACAACCTGCTGGTGGCCCTGGGGCACGCCGGCAATGTCCGAGCGGTGCCCGTGATCGTGGGCAAACTGGGTCAACTGGACGCCCAGATCGCCTTCAGCCATCACCGGGCCGCCGGTTTGGCGCTGGAGTTGATCGGCGACCGTTCGGCCGCACAGCCGCTGGCCGAATTGCTCGCCAAGCCCGGCATGACCGGTTTCGCGCACACCGATGTCAAGGTGGCGATCGAAAAGGGCGTCCCCGGCGGCACGAATGCCGAGCAGACGCGCCGCGAGTCGCTGCGGGAGCTGATGCTGGCCCGAGCCCTGTACCGTTGCGGGGATTGCGACGGGCTGGGCGAGAAGATCCTTCGCGCCTACACGCGGGACCTCCGCGGCCACTTGGCTCGCCATGCCGCCGCCGTGCTGGCCGAGGGCAAGTCGCGGGCGGCCAGGAATTCAGAAAACGCCAGGAATTGAACGCCAGCCCAGGGAGGCTGTAACCCATGCCATGTTATCCACGTTGCTGCACGATTGGCGCCGCGGTTGGCCTGGGTGCGCTGCTGGTCGCCGGCGCCTCGCGGGCGGACACGTTCCACTATCGCGACGCGGGCGGCAAGTCCGTCGAGTTAGAGGCCTCGCTGGTCGGTTTCGATCAGGCGGTCTACATTCTGGAGACGGCCGACGGCCGATACCATCTGGTGCCTCGTGCGGCGGCCGAGAAACGCGTGGCGTCGCCTGGACCGACGCCGCTCGACGGAACGGCGATGGCCGGCCGGTTGAGAGAAGAGTTCACCGCCGAGCGGTTCCGCAGTTACCTGCAAGACCCTTTCGTCATCGGTCTGGTGCTGGGCTCGCCGCTGCCCAAAACATCCGAAGGGGCAGCCAAAGCGTTCTTGCGGGACGCAGGCGCGTTCATGAAGAACGTCGAGGCCGCGTTCGTCCGCTACGTCCGGGAGGCCCGGATCGAAGCTCCGCCGCCGGCCCACCCGGTGATCGTACTGATTTTCGAGACGAAGGACGACTTTGTTAAGTACGCCTCGGCGGCTACCTCGCGCGATGAAGAGTTCACGCGCCACGTGGCCGGTTTCTACTCCAAGCTGACCAATATCCTGGCGATCCGGCTGGAAGAATGCCGCACCTACGAGACGCCGCTGCACGAGGCCATCCACCAGCAGGTGTACGTGCGGAAGATCTTCCAACGGTTGGCGCCGATCCCGACCTGGTTCGACGAAGGATTGGCCACGGGCTTCGAGGCCAATGCCGGGAAGATCAACGTCGGGCCCGGCAAGGTCAGCGTCCGCTACGCCAACCAGGCGTTGCAGGCGGCGCAAGTAGGATGGGAGCACCTGCTGGCTGGCGACGATCCCTTTCACACTCCCGCGTTGGTCGACGACGCCTACGGACAGGCTTGGGGGCTGCATTGGCTGCTGGTCACCCGTTACCGGAACGAATACCCCGCGTATCTGCGGCTGCTGGGGCAGAAGAAGCCGCTGGAAGACGACGAACCGGCGCAGCGCCAGGCGGATTTTCGGCAAGCCTTCGGCGACAAGTTGGCCGAGATGCAGACCCACTTCCGCCCTTCGCTGGACGCGGCCTGCCGCAAGCAGAACGTGATTCTCAAGCCGCCCGAGCGGAAGGGCATTTCGCTGACGGAAGAAAACTTGGGACGAGTTCAGTTGACCGCGGTGCGGCACCGGACCAGCGGACCCGGTGGCCTGATGGGCGACCGGCTGGAAGTGCAGGGCACGCTGACGAATCTGTCGCCGCTGCGGCCGATGGCCTTCCTCGTCATCGTCGAGACCGATGCCGCAACCTACGCCGATTGGTGCGTCCCCAGACTGGAGGCGCTCAAGAGCACGCCGCTGCCGCCGCAGAATGTCGTCAAGTCGATGGACATCGATGCTGCGGCCGCGGCGACGGTGGCCGCGGTCCGCGGTTTGGGGCAAGGCCCCCAGACCTTTCGCGTCTGCATCCGCTCGGCCCCGGCCGACAGCGAAGAGGCCCAACGTTGGAGTTCCGGCCAGTATCCCAAGCCGGTGTTTGGGGCCACGAGGGAGTAAGCATCGTTCGAGAAACAACGGTCCCGTGTTTATTGCTGATCATCCCACAGAGTGTGATGGCTACTCTGACGAGGCGACAGTTATTTCTCGAACGATGCTAAGAGGTTGGCCCGCCCGGAAGCCCGGCTGTGCCGAGAAACCGGGTTTCGGGCGCCTGCCGGCCGCATCAAGGCGCGTCGACCGGCCCGCGCAGTCCCGGTCCGCCGCCCGCCACGTAGCCAAAGCTTGCGCCGCCAGCATCGGGGGTGACCCAGAACGCATACAGGCTGCCGCGGGCCAAATGAAAGCGGAGCCGGATCGGCTTGCCGCTCAGGGCCGACAGATCCTCGGCGCCCTCCCAGGTGACGGCGTGCCGCGTGTTGTCCCCGGTCAGCGGGCGGCAGTGATGGCGATCGAATGGGGCGAGCGGCCGGCCCTGCTCGTCCAACACTTCCGCCAGCAATTGCCCCTGGGAGGCGGCCAGGTTGACAAACAAGTGCTTGCCCCGGAAACGGATGGGCCGCGTGGTCAGGGTCCCGTCTGCTTCGTCGGCGTCCATCGAGGCGAAGCCGTCACGGCGGAGTCGGGCCAGTCCGGTGCTGCCGCCGGCATCCACGGCCTGGCAGCCCGGGAAGCTCTTGCCCGCCCGGCCGCTGACGTAGAACCACAACTGGTCGCCCACCACCAGGCAGCATGGCACGGTGGACTGGACGTTGCCCCAGTTCCAGTCGCCCCTGGTTTCGGAGGTCGGCAGGAAAGCCCTGCGGTCAGGCCGATCCCAGTGAAAACCGTCGCGGCTGAAGCCCACGCAGATCGAATTCTGCTTGGGCCGTCCCGCCTGGAGCAACTCCTTGGCCTTGTCCGTCGAGGGGCTGCGGTAATCGCCCCGCCAGATGCTGAACAAACCCAGCAGGACGCTCTCGTAAGCCGCGCAGTCCAGGTTGTACAGTTGCGGCCGGGTCTTGAGGTCATCACGCTGCCAATCGCCGCTGTCGGCCGCCGTCCACAGGGTGACTTGGGACGCATCGCTGAAACCGAAAAAGTCCGTCGTCTCCCAGTAGTTCCGGCTGCGGCCCAGTCGCGAGGACGAGCGGATGCTGTACACCCACCGCTGCCGGAACGGATTGTAGAAGAACGTGCTGCGGTCGCCGGTCTTGCCGCCCGCGGAGACCTTCGTCCAATGGACGCCGTCCGGCGAGCGGTACAGCATGAACGTCCCATGGTACAAGGCCATTTTGAAACGCTCGCCGAGCTCGCGGGGCTTCGGATCCAACCAGACGGTCCCCGAATCACGGGCCGTCCGCAGCACGATGTTCGTGCCAGATTCAACGTCCAGAGCCGGCTTTTCCCAGCGGATTCCGTCCTTCGAGGTGGCATAGCAAGTCGCGGCGCCCCCGTGTCCGGCGTAGTACCACATCTTGAAGGTGCCGTCCTGAGGGTCGTACCAGACACCGTCGCTGAACGGGATGGCAAACGGCCCGCGGCCCGTCATTTCCCAGGGTTTGTCGGGCTTCAGCACGGGATTGCCTGCGTGGTATTCGGGCAGGTGAAAGGTCCGTTTGAGCGTGGTCGCCTCGATCAGAAAGTCGTCCACAAACAGCTGCCGGCCGACGTCGATGGGAATGACCTGGGGCGGCGAGACGAGATAAGGCGGCCGCTGCGGGGCGTCCGGAAAGTCCTTCGCGGGCGGCGGCCAGACCGCGGGAAGCTCGATCCCGTTGTACTGCACTCGATCCGCTTCCGCAGCAGCGGCTGCGGAGGACCAAGCCCCCACGAGCACCGTTGCCGCCACCATCGCCCCAAGCCCACGCCGCCAGCCGATCGCGCCTGTCATGATCGCACCTTTCGAGCTGTTGACTTGCCCGCTGCCCTGATTCGCCGGGAAAACCGCCATGCGAACTCCTGCCAGACTAGCCCATTCGGCCAGCCGCTGCAATCAAGGATCGCAACTGCCGGGCCGTTCCGCCGCAGTGGCCCCGGCGTGCGCGAATTCGAGCGTCACGCAGTCGCGCATCCTTCGCCGCGCAGCGTCCTGTAGCAGCTGTCGCGCGGCGGCGCCCCAACGCCGCTCGAAGGCGGCGAGAGGACGGCGCGTCCGGCGCAGAAGAAACTGACCAAACTGGTTAACGATTGGCCAATCCGCTCGCCGATCCAAATCCTCGATGGCCGCAACGAGGCCGGGCAGCGGCGGCCGCTTCTCGCAGATCATCGCTTATCTGGGCGATTCTCACCGAATCAGACGCAGAGGTGACTGTTGGCACTTGATTTGCAAAATTGTTTCTCGTATTGTTTCCGCCCGCAGAAGGGAAACGCCGTACAGAACCCTTCACAGGCTATTTTTGGTTTATGGAAGACTGACGATGACGACTACGGAATGTGTCGAAGCGACGTTCTCGTCCAGTAGCGACGAAGAGCCCCCACCACAGCGACGCTGTGGTCCCCAACTCCTCTTACTCATCACCCCTCCTCGCTCGAACGGCTCTAAGCGGCTGGCCGGTCGGATCACCACGCTGGACGATCCCGGCAGATCCGGCACGGTGCGCCGTCCCACGACCACTCCTGCGACAAGGGCTTTCCGCAAGGCATTCTTTCCCCAAGTTGCCGACCGGGAATGGAACGATTGGCGCTGGCAGATACGCCATCGGGTCCGAACGCTGGAGCAGCTCGAACAGATGCTGGTCCTGGCCCCCGACGAACGCGAGGCCCTGGCCGAACGCGGGCAGATGCTGCCGGTCGGGATTACTCCCTATTACATGAGCCTGGTTTCGCGGCACGATCCGCAGCAACCCCTGCGGCGCACCGTGATCCCGACATCCGCGGAGTTTGACCGGGCGCCGGGCGAAGCGGACGATCCGTTGGGCGAGGACGGGCACAGCCCGGTGCCGGGGCTGGTGCATCGCTATCCGGATCGGGTCCTGCTGCTGGCGCACGACTTCTGCTCGACGTATTGCCGCTATTGCACCCGGTCGCGGGTGGTTGGGCACGGCGAGATCGTGTCCAGCGAACAGCGGTTGCAGATGGCGTTTGACTACATTCGCCGCACGCCTACTGTCCGCGACGTGCTGGTTTCCGGTGGCGATCCGCTCACTCTGGCCGAAGACCGGCTGGATTGGATTTTGAGCAACCTGCGGGCGATTCCCCACGTGGAGTTCCTCCGGATCGGGAGCAAGGTGCCGGCCGTGCTGCCGCAGCGGATCACGCCGCAACTGTGCCGCACGCTGCGCAAGTACCATCCGCTGTGGATCAGCCTGCATTTCACGCATCCCGACGAGTGTACGCCGGAAACCCACACGGCCTGTACGCGTCTGGCCGATGCGGGGATTCCACTCGGTTCTCAAACCGTGCTGCTCAAAGGCGTTAACGACAACGTGGAGACGATGAAACAGCTGATTCACAAGCTGTTGATGATGCGGGTCCGGCCGTACTACCTGTACCAGTGCGATCCCATTTCGGGCTCGTCCCACTTCCGCACCTCGGTTTCCAAAGGTCTGGAGATTATCGAGGGCCTGAGGGGGCATACCACGGGGTACGCGGTGCCGACCTACGTGATCGACGCCCCCGGCGGCGGCGGGAAGATCCCCTTGCAGCCGAACTACGTGGTCGGCCGCGACGCGGACGATCTGCTGATCCGCAACTACGAGGGACACACGTATCGGTATCCGGATCCGGTCACGTGACAACCCGCGAGAGACCCGGTTGCCAGGGGCAACCGGGTTCTTCGTTTCTTGTTTTGTCCTCACCGTTGGCCGGTCCTTGAGGTTTTTGCGCCCGTCGCCTATCCTGTGGCCAGGACGATCAAGCCTGACCAAGCCTCCGCCCGGCACACCGTGGCACGCGAACCCTGCTCGAAATGGCACCCTGTTTAGGAGCCCCTCGGTTGCGCATCGGACTGACCTACGACTTGCGAGTCGAATACCTGGCCGCCGGCTACGGCGAGGAAGAGACCGCTGAATTCGACCGTCCCGACACGATCGACGCCCTCGAAAACGCACTCCGGGGCCTGGGCTACGAGACGGACCGCATCGGCACAGCCAAGCGGCTGATCGAACGGTTGGGGCGGGGCGACCGCTGGGACCTGGTGTTCAATATTGCTGAGGGCCTGCACGGCGGCGCAGCCCGCGAATCCCAGGTGCCGGCGATTCTGGACGTGTACGAGATCCCGTACACGTTTTCCGATCCGCTGCTGATGGGAGTGTGCCTGCACAAGGACTTGACCAAGCTGGTGGTCCGCGATGCCGGCGTACCGACGCCGGATTCTGCCTTGGTCCACCGGCCTGAGGACATCGCGGGCGTCCGTTTGCCGTTTCCCGCCTTTGCCAAGCCCGTCGCCGAGGGCACGGGCAAGGGGATCGGCCCAGGTTCCAAGATCCGGGATCAGGAAGCGCTGGACCGGGTTTGCCGCGGCTTGCTGAAGCAATTCCGACAACCGGTGCTCGTCGAAACGTTCCTGCCCGGCCGCGAATTCACGGTCGGTTTGCTGGGCACGGGGCCGGCGGCGACGGTCTTGGGAACGCTGGAAATCGTGCTGTTGCAGGCGGCCGAGCCAGATGCGTATTCGTATGTGAACAAGGAAAAATGCGAGGAACTGGTCGAATATCGGCCGGTGTGGGCCAGCCGGGACGAAGAAGTCCGGCGGGCAGAGGAGGTTGCGTTGGCTGCCTGGCGGGCGCTGGGCTGCCGGGACGGCGGCCGGATCGACCTGCGCTCGGACGCTGCCGGACAGCCGAGCTTCATCGAGTGCAACCCCTTGGCCGGCTTGCACCCGTTCCATTCCGATCTGCCGATGATCGCCACGGCCGTGGGCATGCCTTACCAGACGCTCATCGGCCGGATTGTGGATTCGGCCCGGAGCCGAGTCTGTTAGCTCTGCGTTTGCATCATTCCTTTGACCTCGCCCCACCGAGGAGCGCGACGGCGTAAAGTCCGCCAGACGCTCCGCGCTGCGTCGCGGTGAAACAGCTTAGCTGTCCCCATACACTCAGAGACTACGTCCTGTGCAAGTCGCCATCCTCCACAACCGAGTCACACCGGACGCGTTGGCCTCGGACCGCGATGTGCTGGTCCAGGTCGAGGCGGTCACGGCTGCGCTGGAGCGTCTGGGCCACCGGACTGTCGCGGTCGAGTGCGATTTGAATCTGCTGTCGCTCCAGCAGCGACTGCAGGCGTTGCAGCCCGGCGTCGTTTTCAATCTGGTGGAATCGCTGGACGGTTCCGACTCGCTGATGTTCCTCGTGCCAGCCCTGCTGGACAGAATGCATCTGCCCTACACGGGGTCGCCGACCGAGGCCGTCTGGCTGACGAATCACAAGGTGCTGGCCAAGGAGCGGTTGTGCCAAGCCGGTCTGCCGACCCCCGTGTGGCGATCGGGTCCGCCACCGGCCGGGAGTGGCGTCGCGCCGGACTGCGCCGCCGGCGCGATCCGGCCCGGTACCCGGTTTGTGATCAAGGCCGTCTCCGAGCACGCTTCCCTCGGTTTGGACGAACACTCGCTGGTCACGATCGCGGACGAAGCCGATCTCCAGCGTCAGCTGATCGGATTCCGCAAGGCCCTGCAGCGTCCCTGTTTCGCAGAACAGTTCATCGCTGGCCGCGAGTTCAACATTTCGCTGCTGGCCCACGCCGATGGCTGCCAGATTCTGCCCCCCGCAGAGATCGACTTCTCCGCATTCCCGGCGGACAAGCCGCGTCTGGTCGGTTATCGGGCGAAATGGGAGGAAGATTCGTTCGAGTACCTGAACACGCCTCGCCGGTTCGACTTTCCGCCCTCGGACGCCGCGCTGCTGAAACAGATCGGCGAAATAGCAGCCGCGTGCTGGGATTTGTTCGCCGTGCGCGGTTACATTCGAGTGGATTTTCGCGTTGATCAGGACCGCCGGCCTTGGATTCTGGAGGTGAACGCGAACCCTTGCCTGTCGCCCGATGCCGGTTTCGCCGCTGCGTTGGAGCGGGCCGGGGTCCGCTTTGACCAAGCGGTCGCCCGCATCCTGGACGCCGCGTTGGCCTCTTGACGTATCGAGGATTGCCCGATGTTCCGCATTCGCCAGATCTACGACGATGTCCTGCCGGTCAACAAGCAGGCGATTCAACAGGTGCAGGAGATCCTGCGGGGCCATTTTTCCGCCCTGCCAGCGGACGAGATCGACTCGTTGGCCGAAAAGCTGCGGAATCCGTTCAAGCAGCAGTTTCGCAGCGTCTTGTTCGTCGCCGAGCAACAGCCGGGCCAGATAGCCGGTTTCGGGCTGCTGCTGCACGAACCGGAACTGCGGTTCTGTTTCCTCGATTTCATCGCAGCCGCCCGCGCGATGACCGGGCGAGGCATTGGCGGGGCGCTTTACTTGCGGGTCCGCAAAGAGGCGATGCATTTGGGATCGGAAGGCCTGTTCTTCGAATGCCTGCCCGACGATCCGGCGGAATGTCCCGACCCCGCCGTGCTCAAGGACAATATCGCCCGCATGCGATTCTACGAACGGTTCGGCGTTCGTCCGATCGTGAACACGGCGTATCAGAAGCCGATCCGTCCCCAGCAGCGTTGCCTGCCGTTCTTGATGTACGACGACCTGGGCCATGGCGCGCCGTTGCGGCGGGACTTTGCGCGCCGGGTGGTTCGGGCGATTCTGGAGCGGAAGTATGCGCGCCTGTGCCCGGCGGAATACGTGCAGGAAGTCGTCGAGTCCTTTCGCGATGACCCCGTCTGCTTGCGGTCTCCGCAGTATCGCAGTCCGGCGGCGCCGCTCTCCACGCGTGTGATCCAGCGCGACGATGTGATTTCTTTTGTGTACAACGAGCAGCACTTCATCCATCACGTCAAGGATCGGGGTTACGTCGAGGCCCCGGTGCGGATCAAGTCCATCCTGGAGGAAATCCAGCCGACGGGCCTGTTCCAGGCGGTTCCGCCGCGCACGTATCCGGAACGCTTCATTCGGGCTGTTCACGACGGCGATTTTGTCAGCTACTTGCGGCGCACGTGTTCCGGCGTGCCCAGCGATCGCTCCGTGTACCCTTATGTCTTTCCCATCCGCAACAACACGCGTCCGCCGAAGGATCTGTCGATTCGTGCGGGCTATTACTGCATCGACACGTTCACGCCGCTGAACGGAAACGCTTATCTGGCCGCCAAGCGGGCGGTCGATTGCACGCTGACAGCGGCGGACGAAATCATCGAGGGCCGGCGACTTGCCTACGCCCTGGTCCGGCCTCCCGGACACCACGCGGAACGGCGCGCGTACGGGGGATTCTGCTACTTCAACAATGCCGCCGTCGCGGCGCAGCATTTCAGCACCTACGGGCGCGTGGCGATCGTGGACCTGGACTATCATCACGGAAACGGGCAACAGGAGATCTTCTACGAGCGTTCGGACGTGTTGACCACCTCGATTCACGGCCACCCCAACTTTGCGTATCCGTACTTCAACGGCTTTGCCAACGAGCGGGGCGCCATGTCGGGTTTGGGGTTCAACGTGAACGTGCCCCTGCCCGAGCGGATCGACAGCGCCCAGTATCGGGAAGCCCTGGAAAAAGTGCTGAACATCGTGGTTCCATTCAGGCCGGATTTCCTGATCGTCGCCTTGGGCCTGGATACGGCCAAAGGCGACCCCACGGGCACCTGGATGCTGGGCGGAGCGGATTTCGAGTGGAACGGCCGCCGGATCGGTTCGCTCAAATTGCCAACCCTGGTCGTCCAAGAGGGCGGCTACCGGACGCGCACCTTAGGCAGCAATGCCCGGCGTTTCTTCCAAGGACTCTTTGCCGAGATAACCCAATGACCGATCTTTCTGCCGCGAACCAACCATCGCCTGCCCCCGTGACGTTCCGCTGCGATACGCTGCCGGAAGACCGCCAGCGAGTGCGGGAGATCGTCGAGTCGACGGGCTTTTTCTCCGCCGCCGAAGTCGACGTGGCCGTCGAGTTGGTCGACGAACGGCTGACCAAAGGCGACGCCAGCGGCTACTACTTCGTGTTCGCCGAACTCGACGGCCGCACCGTGGGCTATTCCTGCTACGGACCGATCCCCGCCACCGCGGCTAGCTACGACCTGTACTGGATCGCCGTCGATCGCGATTGCCAGGGCCGGAAGGTCGGCCGGATTCTGCTGGAAGAGTCCGAACGCCTGATTCGCGCGGCCGGCGGTCGGCGTCTGTACCTGGACACCTCCAGCCGTACCCAATACCAGCCGACCCGCGACTTCTACGAGCACTTTCGCTTCCGCTGTGAGGCCGTCCTGGAAGACTTCTACGCCCCGGGCGACGGCAAGGTGATCTACGTCAAGGTGCTGTAGTCGCCGCAGACACGGTGTGGGGTTTGCCGAAGCGCCGGGAGTGCCTTGAGCCGGCGTCGGTGCCCCGTGGATCATCCGGCACTCGCCGGCATGTCGCTCGTCGCCGCGATGCACTCGGCCAACGCCTTGACGGTGCGGGCAATTTGTTCTTCCGTATGTTCCGCGGAAATGAAAAACCGTACGCGCGCGGCGCTTTCGCGCACCGCCGGGTAGAGGATAGGCTGCGCATTGATGCTCTGACGCAGCAATTCCTGCGAGACCCGCAGGCACTGGGCGGAGTTGCCCAGGATGATCGGCACAATCGGCGTGTCGTGGCTGTGGCCCGTATTCAGGCCGCACTCGCGGGCCAGTTTCAGGAACTGCGCCGAACGCTCGCGCAATCGGACGACGCGTTCCGGTTCTTTCTGCAGCACGCGCAAGGCGGTCAGTGCGGCGGCAGCGTTGGCGGGCGAACACGCCGTGGCGAACACGAAAGACGGCGTCGTGTACTTCAGGTAGCGCATCAGCGGTTCGCGGCCCGCCAGGTAGCCGCCGCCGCTGCCCAGGCCCTTGCTGATCGTGCCCATCCAGACGTCGCCCTCGGCGGGCTCCACGCCGAAATGCTCGCAAAGTCCGCGTCCCGTCCGGCCCATCGTGCCCACGGCGTGCGCTTCGTCCACGTATAACACCGCGCGGTGCCGGCGTTTGACCTCGATGAACCTGGGCAGGTCGGGGTAGTCGCCGTCCATGCTGTACACGCTCTCGATGGCCACGCCGACCCGGCGGTAACGGCCGCGGATGTCGCGGAGCAGTTCGTCGAGCGCGTCGGCGTCGTTGTGCGGGAAGGACCGCCGACCGGCCTTTGATGCCGTCGCCCCCATGAACATGCTGTTGTGGGCCAATTCGTCATACAGGATCAAGTCGTTCTCGCCAAACAGGTGGCCCAGGACGGAGGCATTCGTCCCGTAGCCGCTGGGAAAGGCGATTGCCGCCTCGGTGCCCAGGAAGCGGGCGAGTTCCTGGTCCAACTCCTCCAGAAGCCGGTGATTGCCGCCGACCAACCGGCTGGCCGTAGCGCTGCAGCCCAAGCGGTCGATCGCCGCTTTGGCCGCGGCGACGACCTCCGGGTGGCCGGCCAGGCCCAGGTAGTCAAAGCTGGTGTAGTTAATCATCTCGCGGCCATCGATCGTGGCGCAGCCGTGCCCGATGCGGTCGTGGACGCGAAAGAAGGGATTCTCCAAGCCGACGGCTTTGGCGGCCGCCAACCGCTGGTGAAAGGCCACGCATTCGGGAAACTGAGCGACGTCATAATGCGCGGCGGGGATGGGACCCGACTCGGCTGGCGGGGCTGTTGCCTCCTTTGCCGCCGCTGGGGCCGGCGTCGGCTCGGCTGCGGTCTCCGGGTTCCTGTGCCGCATGATGCAGTCCACCAGATCCGCACATGTCTCCATGTCGTACAGCCACTCTTCGCGGAACCGCATCCCGAATTGCTTCTCGATCCGGTTCACGACGTCCATGATGGCGACCGAATCCAGGCCCAGCTCGAACAACGAACTGTCCGGTGTAAGTTGGTCGACCAACTCTTTGGGCATGACCGCCCGGACTTCTGTCAATACGGCCTCGACAATCTCATGGCGGGCCTCGCCCTGTTCCTGAACAACCTCGGCCATCCGTCAACTCCTTGGGCTCGTTCAACACGGCGCCGTCCCGCGTGGGCGACGCATGCATTCGTCGTCGATCTCCGTCGTCCTGCGTAAAACGGCTTCGACGGAATCGGGAATCAAGAGGAAGTCGCACTGAACGGGATTTCGGAACTTTTTACGCGTCGTCTCTTAGGATGAAGTCACGGCTTCGGTGCCGGGGTCAGGTTTACAGAATTCAGTTTTGGCCGAGCAGAGTCGTACCATCTAGCTTGCGCCACACTCGGCCAAAACTGAATTCTGTAAGCCTGACCCGATGACGCTCGAGCGTGCCATCAGGGACGGCGTCTTTCCGCGTCAGTTTCCCGTTTGGTGGTAGTATAAGGTTGTCTCCAAAATCGTGATGTACCACTTTCGGAGTAAAACCCACGTCAAAAAAAGAAGCCCGGCGATTCCTGCACGCCGGGCTTCTCGGCCCCCAACCGGTTCTAATCGTCGGTCCCTACCGGGTCTGATCGGCTCTCCACACCGCTCAGAAGCTGAACGAGAAACCCCAGCCGTTTCCACGATAGTAGACGTTGGACGGATAGCGCCAACCCGGTCCGTAGACGTGCGGATACCCAGGATAGACCGGCGGAAGGACCACCGGCGGATAGCTCGGATACCGGTAGATCACGGGCGGTCGAGGCGGCACCCGGTACGCGCCGTAGGGATAGCTACGGGGATAGGCGTATCTGTGGTACGACGGCCTGTCGTATCCGCCGTGCCTGGGATACGCACCCGGGTGGGCGACGGTGACGATCTGGGTTCGGCCATCGATGGCTGTGCGCCCGTGTGGACCCTGGGCGAAAGCCTGAGTGGTGAAAAGGCCGACAACGACGGCCACGGCCAAGAAGCAAGTCTTCCGTCTCATGATCCCTCTCCTCTTCTAAAAACTGGGACAACACTCCTCCGGCACTCGTCCGGCGTGGCTCCGCGTCTGACAGGCGGCCACAACCGCTTGATTCTCCAATGCACAGACCGTGCCATACGTCACGCTCTTGGACGTAACTCCTTTTTGCAAAAATGCTTACAGCTGATCGCTGGACGTGTGGCTCTTTGACGCCTGCCCAGCCCTGTTATCAATTCGATGACGGACCAGTATCGCGGGTGACTCTGTGACCATTCTTGGAAGTGCTCGTCGATTGGCAAGTCGCCGCGTCCGCCGAGAACAGGGAATGGGCCGCGTAATTGTTACGTTGGCGCGCCTCTCGCACGATTTGGCGGGGCGCTTGGCTCTTCCCTTGTTTACAGCGGGGCGAGGCTGGTTTAGGCTGTCGCTTTCCTACAAATTTCCGGAGGTTGCCGATGAGCGAACAGATCAAGTATGTGATGACAGAAGAGCGAATTCCCCTGGCCTGGTACAACATTCAAGCCGACCTGCCGGTGCCTGCGCCTCCGGTACTGCACCCGGGGACGGGAAAGCCGATCGGGCCGGAAGACTTGGCCGCGATCTTCCCGATGAAGTTGATCGAGCAGGAAGTTTCGACCGAACGCGAGATCGAGATCCCGGAACCGGTGCGGGAGATCTATCGCCAGTGGCGTCCCACGCCGCTGTACCGTGCTCGTCAACTGGAACGGGCGCTCGGCACGCCTGCGCGGATCTACTACAAGTATGAAGGCTACAGCCCTCCTGGGTCGCACAAGGCGAACACCGCCGTGGCACAGGCCTACTACAACAAGCAGGCCGGCATCAAGCGGCTGTCCACCGAAACGGGGGCGGGGCAGTGGGGCTCGTCGCTGGCCATGGGCTGCCAGCACTTCGGTCTGGAATGCAAGGTGTATATGGTCCGGGTGAGCTTCGACCAGAAGCCCTACCGCAAAGCGCTGATGCAGACGTACGGCGCAGAGGTCACCGCCAGCCCCAGTGAGGAGACGGCTGCCGGCCGCGCCGTCCTGGCCCAGAATCCCAACTCGCCCGGCTCGCTCGGAATCGCCATTTCCGAGGCGGTCGAAGTGGCGGCCCAGGACAAAGACACCAACTATGCTCTGGGCAGCGTCTTGAATCACGTGTTGCTGCACCAATCGGTGATCGGGCAGGAGGCGATGGAACAAATGGCGATGGCCGGAGATCAACCGGACGTCGTGATCGGGTGTACCGGGGGCGGGTCGAATTTCGCCGGCCTCGCGTTCCCCTTCGTCGGCGCCAAGCTGCGCGGCGAAGGTTACGAGAAGATACGCGTGGTCGCCGTGGAACCGACCGCCTGTCCCTCGCTGACGCGTGGCCAATACGCCTACGACTTTGGCGATACGGCGCGCCTGACGCCGCTGCTGAAGATGCATACGCTGGGCAGCGAGTTCATCCCGCCGGCGATCCACACGGGCGGGCTGCGGTACCACGGCATGGCGCCGCTGGTGAGCCATCTTAGGACACTGGAGTTGATCGAAGCGATCGGCGTGCAACAGGTGGAGTGCTTTGCGGCGGGCGTCCAATTCGCCAGGCTGGAGGGCATTCTGCCGGCGCCCGAAGCCAATCACGCCATTGCCGCGGTGATCCGCGAAGCCAACCGCTGCAAGGAAGAGGGAGTCAGCCGCGCCATCCTGTTCAATTTGAGCGGGCACGGGCACTTTGACATGAGCGCCTACACGGCCTACCTCTCCGGGCAGTTAAAGGACTACGAGTATCCAGAGCAGGAGATCGCCATGGCCCTGGCGCATTTGCCCGTGGTGGCGTCGTAAACCGTTGGCGGGGAACCCCTCGCCGCTCGGCTGGCCGGAGCCGAGCGGCTGGCCCGCCAAGGATGCCTGACACGCTCGGCTCTGCAGAACCACGACGGCTACCCAAGCCAAGAAGGAGTGTCGAGATGGCCCAGGGTTTCCTGCAATTCGCGGCGGAGCAGAAGACGTTCGAGATCGGCGGCGTCAAGGTCGGGGGACAGCCCGGCGTGCGCCCCACAGTGCTGATCGGCACGATTTTCTATCACGGGCACCACGTGCTCGTGGAAGACGGCGCCGGCGGGTTCGACGCGGCGGCGGCCGAACGCGTGATCCGCAACCAGGACGAGTGGTCCCAGCGAACTGGAAATCCCTGCCTGTTGGACGTGGTGGGCGACTCGCCGGAAGCCATGTGCAAGCACCTGGAATTCGCCGCCCGCGTGAGCCAGGCCCCGCTGCTGATCGACGGGACCACGACCGACGTCCGCCTAGCCGGCCTGAAGTGCGCCGCCGAAGCGGGCTGGACGGACCGCGTCGTCTACAACTCCGTCCAGCCGGAAATCCAGGACGAGGAACTGCGGGCGATCCAGGATGCGGGGGTCAGCAGCGCGATCCTGCTCACCTACTACCTGCTGGACTTTACCGCCGCGGGCCGCGTCGAGTCCGTGCGGCAACTGTTGCCGCGCCTGGAGCAGGCGGGCATCCGCAAGTTGCTGGTGGATACTTGCTTCCTGGATCTGGCCACCTACGGCCAGGCCTGCCAGGCGGTGTTTGAGATCAAGGACGAATTCGGCTTGCCGGCGGGCGGCGGCGTTCACAACGCGGTCGCCACGTGGAAGGGTCTGAAGAAGAAACTGGGCGGCGAGGCCAAAGACGCCTGCGTCGCCGCCGCCTGTGCGTCCGCCGTCGCAATCGGCGCCGATTTCTTGCTGTACGGTCCGGTCGAAGACGCCAAGTATATCTTCCCGGCCGTCGCCATGATCGACACGGCGCAAAGCCAGGTGGTGATGGAACGCGGCGGAAAACCCGATCCGAATCATCCCCGGTATCGGATAGGATAGGCGGCGGCGAGCTACTTCTCGCCTCCCGTTTCGAGCACGGCCATGAAGGCTTTCTGCGGGATGTCCACTTGGCCGATGGACTTCATCCGTTTCTTGCCCTCCCGCTGCTTGGCCCACAGTTTTCTCTTGCGCGTGATGTCGCCGCCGTAGCACTTGGCGGTGACGTTTTTGCGCATGGCGGGCACCGTTTCGCGGGCGATGACGCGGGAGCCGATGGCGGCCTGGACGGCGACCTCGAACATGTGGCGGTCGATCTCGCTCTTGAGCTTCTTGACCACGGCCCGGCCGCGGCGGTCGGCGTCTGCGCGGTCGCAGATGACGCTCAAGGCGTCGACGCGGTTGCCGTTGACCAGGATGTCCAGCCGGACCAGTTCGGCGGGAAAGTAGCCCAACAACTCGTAGTTCATTGTGCCGTAGCCGCGGGTGGCGCTTTTCAGCTTGTCGTGCAAGTCGTAGATCACCTCGGCCAGCGGCAGGTCGTAGCGGAGCATGGCCCGCGTGGGCGACAGGTACTCCGTTCCCTGCGGCACGCCGCGGCGGTCCTGGCACAGCTTCATCACCGCGCCGATGTGCTCGCTGGGCGCGATCACGTTGACGCGCACTACGGGCTGGCGGAATTCTTCGATCTCGCCCGCGTCGGGCACCTCCTGCGGGCGGTGGATCTCCAGCACTTCACCGCCTCGTGTGACGATCTGGTAGGTTACGTTGGGAGCCGTCTGCACCAGATCCACGTTGGATTCCTGCTCCAGCCGCTGCTGGATGATCTCCATGTGCAGCAAGCCGAGAAAGCCGCAGCGGAAGCCGAAGCCGAGCGCTTCGCTGGTCTCCGGCTGGAACTCGAAGCTCGGATCGTTGATCGACAGCTTTTCCAGCGCGTCCCGCAGTTCGGAGAAGTCCTGGCCGTCGGACGGATACAGGCCGCAATAGACCATCCGCTGCGGCGGATGGTAGCCCGACAGCGGCTCGGCAGAACGGTCCGGCGTGCTGACCGTGTCGCCGATGTGGACGTGCTCCAGGGACTTGATGTTGCAGATCAGGTAGCCGACCTGACCGGCTTGCAACTCGTCGCACGGTTGCCGGCGCGGGGCGAACTGGCCCAGTTCCAGCACTTCGTACGCCAGGCCTGCCTGCAGGAACTTGATCTTCTGGCCCTTGCGGACGCGGCCGTTCATGACGCGGACGTACGTGATGGCCCCGCGGAATTCGTCGTAATGCGAATCGAACACCATGGCCTGCAGGGCCGCGGCCGGGTCGCCTTGCGGCGGGGGAACGCGGGTGATAATCGCCTCCAGCAACTCTGCAATGCCGAGCCCGGCCTTGCCGCTGACGTGCAGCACTTCATCCGAGTGGATGGCCAGCGAGTGTTCGATCTCCAGCAGCACTTCGTCCAAGCGGGCGTGCTTGAGGTCGATCTTGTTCAACGCCGCGATGATCGTCAGGTTGTTCTCCAGCGCGGCGTAGGTGTTGGCGACCGTCTGTGCTTCGACGCCCTGGAACGCGTCCACCAGCAGCAACGCACCTTCGCAACACATCAGCGACCGGGAGACCTCATAGGCGAAATCCACGTGGCCGGGCGTGTCGATCAAGTTCAACTCGTACGTGTTGCCGCGCCAGTCGTAGTGCAAGCGCACGGCGCTGGCCTTGATCGTGATGCCGCGGGACCGCTCCAGTTCCATGTCGTCCAGCAACTGGTCGCGCATCTCGCGCTCGCTCACCGTGCCGGTGTACTCCAGCAACCGGTCCGCCAGCGTGCTCTTGCCGTGGTCGATGTGGGCGATGATGCAGAAATTGCGGATATGTTGACAGTCGATGTTGTTCATGCCTTGGGCTGCGCTGCTTTCATCAGGTCCAACAAACGTCCGGGCGACCCCATGGCGTTGTAGCCGCCGTCGATGTGCAGGGTCTCGGCCGTGATCCCGTCGGAGTAATCGGACAGCAGAAACGCGCCCGTGCGGCCGACTTCCTCGTGGGTGATGTTGCGCCCCAGCGGCGCCATGTGCGCGTACATCGCCAGCATGTCGCCGGCCCCGGCAGCCGAACCGGCGAGCGTTTTCAGCGGCCCGGCGCTCAGCGCGTTGACGCGCGTGCCGCGCGGCCCCAGATCGTGGGCCAGATAGCGCACGGCGGCCTCCAAGGCCGCTTTGCAGATGCCCATCACGTTGTAGCCGGGCACGCACTTCTCGCCCCCAAAGTACGACATCGTCAGAATCGACGAGCGCGGGTTCAGGTACGGCATGGCGCCGTGCGCGATGGCGATCAGGCTGTAGACGCTGACGTCCATCGCCAGTTTGAAACCGTCGCGGCCGGTCTTGATCGTGTCCCGCCCCAAATCCTTGCGGTCGGCAAACGCGATCGAGTGCAACAGGAAGTCGATTTTGCCAAACGCCTTGTGCGCCGCCCGCATCACGTCGGTGATTTCCCTGTCGCTCTGCGCATCCAAGGGCAGCAGAAACCTGGCCTGCGGATACTTGGCCAGACACTGGGCCACGCGACGCTGGTTCTTCCTCTTTTCGTCATAAGGCGAATCCGGCAGGTACGTAAAGCCGCACTCGCCGCCCTCCTTCATGATCGTCTCGGCGATCGCCCAGGCGATGGAACGATCGTTGGCCACGCCGATGATCAGCCCTTTCTTGCCGTCAAACAGTCCCATTCCGTTCTCTCCGGTAATTAGTCTCTAGTGATCGGTGATCCGTTGGGGGGGGGCAGTGTCGATAATCGACACTTGGAGGTCGGTCTTCGGGGAACGCAGTGGCGATAAACCTATATAGAGAAGGCGTTTGCGAAGCATGAATCCCTTTGTCGCCAAGCGAGAATCCGCGGACCCTCAACTGTCGCCTATCCTCCACCGATCACCGATCACCTAACAAGATAGCGACAATTCGCGTTCAAGACCATTCCGGTTGCGCGAAGTTGGCCTGGCGTGCTGTGTCGTGGACGCGAACCATCGACCGCCAGGGCTCGAATTCGGAGCCGGAGGTGACGGGTCCTTCGAGAGCCTGGCCGAGCGCATGTCGGAAAGCACACCGGACATCATGGCTGGGCGCAGCATGTCGGCAAGACGCTGGAGCCCTTGGGAACAGAGAGGCGAGTTCACCTCGTAGAAATCGTAAAGGTCCTGCATGGCCATCTGGAAAGCTTGCAGGCGCAGTTCATACGGCAAGACCGCGCCGGTGTTGAAACGCTCGACCTGAACAGCGTTTCGACCGATGGCCATGAGATCCTGTCGCCCATTTTCTCGGGTTACTTTCGGTCCCGTCGTTGATGACTCGTCGCATCACGTGACCGGTCACGCCTGGCAATCCACCGCGACTTTCACAACGCCCTCGTGATAGTCGGCGGCGGCGGTGAAGGCTTCCGCCGCCTTGGTCAGCGGATAGTGGTGCGAGACCAGTGCGTTGAGGTCGATCTGGCCTTGTTCGACCAACCGCAGCGCGCGGTCGTACGTGTGCTTCATGCGGCGGACCATCTTGATCGTCAGGCCTTTGCGGCGGAGCGTCGAGTGCTTCAACAGGAAGCGGTCGTCCTCGTCGATGCCGACGGCCAGCAGGCGCCCACCCGGAGCGAGGATTTCGGCGGCCTGCTGGGTCGCTTCGCCGCCGTAGGCCACCTCGAAGGCCACATCCACGCCGCGGCCGTGGGTGGCGTCGAGCACGGCTTTGGCAAAATCCGTCTCTCGGCTGTCGAACGCCTCCGCCGGTCCATACTGGGCCGCCAGACGCACGCGCCAGGGCAAGATATCGGCGGCGAAGGTGGGACCCGCGCCTGCGGCCACCGCCAGCCGCAAGATGCACAGCCCGACCGGACCGGTGCCGATCACCGCCACAGACTCGCCCAAGCGGATTTTGGCCAGGTCCAGCGTGTGGATCGCGATGCCCAGCGGTTCCATCATCATGGCAGTGGTCGCATCGACGTTGGCGGGCATGGGAAAACAATTCGCGGCCGGGAAGTGCATCAAGGGCCGCAGCGCGCCTTCATACGGATACAGCCCGCAAAAGACAATGTGCGGGCAAATGTTCGGGTCGCCGCGCAGGCACCATTCGCAACGGCCGCAGGGCTGCGCGGGATCAACGCCCACACGCACGCCGGGCTGCAAGGGATGACCGTGGCCGTCCAGGCCGACCTGGCCGACCTGTTCGACAACGCCGGCAAACTCGTGTCCGAGAATCAGCGGGCCGCCCAGGTTCGTATCGCCGATCCGCGCGTGCCGGTAGGTGTGCAGGTCCGAGCCGCAAATGCCCACCACCTCGACGCGCAACAACACCTGTCCCGGCGGCGGCGAGCCGGGATGGGGAACGTCTTCCACTCGCACATCGCGCGGACCATATAAACGTGCAGCTTGCATCGTCGCTTTCTCCTTGGGGCAAGCTGTCCTCGCCCTCTAAAATGTCAGAATCCGTTTGCCAACAGGTAATACGCTTCGTTCCAACGCAGTTCCTTCTTGAACTCGGACAGCTTCGTGCCGCGGCCGATCAACAGCAACTCGATGCCGGCCATCTCGGCGAAATCTTCCAGGTGTTCGGCGGTGAGCGCCTGGCTGAAGCCCGTGTGGTGCGCCCCGCCCGCCAGGATCCAGGCGGCGGCCGCGGTCTTCAAGTCGGGCCGCGGCACCCACAGCGCTCGGGCCACCGGCAGCTTGGGCAGCGGCTGGACCGGCGGCACCACGTCGACTTCGTTCACCAGCAGCCGGAAACGCCCGCCCAGGTCCAGGATCGACGCATTCAGCGCCGGCCCGGCAACTGCGTCGAACACCAGCCGCACCGGATCTTCCTTGCCGCCGATGCCCAGCGGATGGATCTCCAGCGACGGCCGCCCGGCGGCGATCGACGAGCAGACCTCGAGCATGTGCGCGCCGAGCACTTTCATCCCGGCGGGCTCCAAGTGGTACGTGTAGTCCTCCATGAACGACGTCCCGCCCGGCAGACCGGCCGCCATGACTTTCATCGCTCGCACCAGGGCCGCCGTCTTCCAATCGCCTTCGGCCCCGAACCCGTAGCCGTCGGCCATCAGCCGCTGGACAGCCAAACCTGGCAGTTGCCGCAGTCCGTGCAGGTTCTCGAACGTGTCGGTGAACGCTTTGAACTTGCCGGCGTGCAGAAAAGCCCGCAAACCGACTTCGATCCGCGCCGCCTCGCGCAGCGCCCCGCGTGCATTGCCGCCGGGACGCAACGCCGACGCCACGTCATACTCCGCGTCGTACTGGGCCATCAGCCGGTCGATGTCGGCATCCGTCACGGCCTGGATATACCCCACGACATCTCCCACGCCGTAGCCGTTGACCGAGTAGCCCAGCCGGAGCTGAGCCTCGATCTTGTCGCCTTCGGTCACGGCCACTTCCCGCATGTTGTCGCCGAACCGGGCCACCTTGGCCCCTTGAGCATCGTGCCAGGCGCAAGCCGCCCGCGCCCAGACGCCCAGCCGCTGCAACACTTCACGGTCCTGCCAGTGCCCGACGACGACCTTGCGTGCCAACCGCATCCGGCTGCAGATGAACCCGAACTCGCGGCAACCGTGCGCCGACTGGTTCAAGTTCATGAAATCCATGTCGATGGTCGCCCAGGGGATGTCGCGGTTGAACTGCGTGTGCAGATGGGCCAGGGGCTTGTTCAGTGCCCGCAAGCCCGCGATCCACATTTTGGCCGGCGAAAACGTGTGCATCCACGCAATCAGCCCGACACAGCTTTTGGCCTGATTCGCCTCCTGGCAGACGTCGGCAATCGCCTGCGGCGTGGTCAGGACCGGTTTGAAGACCACTTTGACGGGGATCTCCGCCGAGTCCGATAACGATCGGGCGATGACTTGGGAATGCTCGGCGACTTTCTTCAGCGTCTCGTCGCCGTACAAATGCTGGCTGCCGGTTACAAACCAGACTTCGAATGGCTGCAGGTCGATCATCTGTGTCTGCTCAAGTCAGATCAGGTCTTTGTTCTCAGAGCGTTGAAGTGGAGAGTGAAAGTCGAGTGAAAAGTCGAGCGGCACCCACCTTTCAGGCATCTGCCGGAAATGATGGTACTGCGAGGAACCATGGGAAGCAAGACGAGACAAGGGCCTGGGCCGCAGGCCCAGGAACGAGCGTCGAGTGGGTCCGCATTTTCATTTTCGTTTCATTATCATTTTGTTAGCGGCAACCGGCCCGCGGCGGTGTGCGGTGCAACCTATTCTTCGCCGACTTGCTCGCGGAGCCACGCCAGGTAGCTGGGACTGCCGGCCACGATGGGCACGGCGATGATTTCCGGCTCGTCGTACGGGTGCAGTCCGCGGATTGCCTGTTCCACCTGGTCGTAGGTTTCCCGAGTCGTCTTGGCGGTGCACAACCACTCTTCGGCCGTCTCGATCTTGCCCTGCCACCGGTAACAACTGCTGATCGGACCGGCCACCTGAACGCACGCCGCCAACCGCTGCGCGACCAGCGCCGCCGCAATTCGTTCAGCGTCGGCTTTCGTCTCCGTGGTCGTGCTGACTTGAATCGTTTCGTGCATACCAGCCTCCCTTGGTCCGCGTGGCGGGCCTTGGCTTGTCCCCCCTTGAAACCAGCGTCGGGAACGTGCTGACGGCGGTCCCGCCCGCCGTCGTGATAGCCAACGCTTTCACCGTAGAGTACCATGTGGCGGGTTCATTCGGGTAGTGCTTTCCCCGCCGCCAGAGGTTTTACGATGCCCTGTCGCCCCCGGTCCCTGCTGCTGCCAGTTGCCGTGGCGGCCTTTCACGCGACGTGGTTGACGCCGGACAACGCCGCCGGTCAGGTCTGCAATATCAAGGTCGTGACCGACGCCAGCCCGGATTACTACGACCTGCCGAGCATGGTCCACAGCATCACGGGCCGCTGGGCGACGCCGGAGGAGAAGTGCTGGGCCATGTTCTACTGGAACCACCTTGCCCGCCGCCAGACGTCGCCCATGATCCTGCACGGGTTGGAGTTGACCGATCCGATCCGGCAGTTCAACGACTACGGCTATACGATGTGCAGCACGGTCGCGGGCGTCAACTGCGGGATTTGGCGCCAGCTGGGACTGCCGATCAAGTTCTGGGACATTTCGCTGCACACGGTTTCCGAGTGCTTCTACGGCGGCCGCTGGCACATGTACGACAACTCGATGTCGGCCATCTACACGCTGTGCGACGGGGTGACGATCGCGGGCGTCGAGGACATCGGCCGGGCAGGGGCCTGTGCGGCGTCCGGCGGCAAGACGGAGCCGGGCCACATTGCGAAATACCACTGCTTGAACGCGACCAGCCCGAACGGCTTTTTGACAGGCGCCGACACGCCCCGCGATTTGGCCCAGGAATTCCGCTGCTTCAACCCGGCGGGACTCAAGCACCGCTGGTACTATCACAATTGGGACTGGGGCCACCGCTACGTCCTGAACCTGCGCGAAGGCGAAGTGTACACGCGGACCTATCACAGCCTGGGGAAGGACCGCAAGTACTTCGTACCGAACCGGGGCAAGGACCCGGAAGCGGCGAACCCGCGGTACCGCATCCGCGGCAACGGCGTGTGGACGTTCCAGCCGCGGCTGACGCCGGCCGTCTACCAGCGTTTCCTTCAATCGGCCCGCGAGGTCGAAGCGGTCTTCCCGGCCGGATTGCAGCCGGCGCGGGCCGGCGCGCCGGGTAGCGTGGTGTTCAAGATCCAGTCGGCCAACGTCACGGCCAGCCAGACGATCCAGGCCGACTTCTTGCGGCGAACCGCCCGCGACGCGGCGGCGATCGAAGTCAGCACCAACAACGGCCTGACGTGGACCAAGGTCTGGCAAGCCGCGGAGGAGGGCCCCCAAACAGCACAACTGGAATTGATCGACGAGGTGAGCGGGGCTTACGAGATTCTCGTCCGCGTCACGCTGCAAGCCGCGGCAGCCGTGGCGGACGTCCGGTTGCAGGATCTGAAAATCACCACGACGACGATGCTGAACAGCAAGACGCAACCGGCGCTGCGGCTGGGTCAGAACACGGTGTACGTGGACCTCGGCGACCAGTCGGACACGGTGGTCCTGTGGCCGGAATTGCAGAACGGCGGGTACCAGCCGTACGTTGTCCAAGAGCAGAATATCGCGACGGCCGCCGAACATCCGGGATACCAGGGCGTGCTGTTTGCCGCCCGACCGCGGGAGGAAGCGTTCCTGGTCTACAAGCTCGCTACGCCTGCCGACATGACTCGCCTGACCTACGGCGGGCGGTTCTACAACCGGGCCCCCCAGGCCACGATCCGCCTGGCCCATTCGCTCGACGCCGGGCAGACTTGGACCGAAACGTACCGCTTGACCAGCACCGAGTCGCCGTGGGACGTCATCCACTACGAGACCGTCGGCAAGGTGCCCGCCGGGACCCGTTCGGCGCTGGTCAAGTACAGCCTGAACGCTTCCGAGGCCGGCCGCGGCGCGTGCAGCATCTACGCGATGCGCCTGGAGGCCAACCATCAGCCGGTCGCGCCGGGATTCAAGCCGCTGGAAGTCACCTTTCGCTGGAACGAAGTCCAACGCGACCGCGCGCTGGTCCCCCGCAGTCATACGCAGCGGGTCGAGAAGACGCCGTTCCGGTATACGATCCACACGGGCGGCGCCGATCATCCGCTGGTCGAGTCGCTGCAGCTGAATCTGGCCGGAACAGAACCGGCAACCCCGTCGGGCTATTCCGATGGCCGGGAGGCAGGCGGCGAACGGTTCGCGGACCGCTGGGTGACGTACGGCCGGAATGTGTTGGCGGGCAAACCGTACACCGTCTCGACGCAGCCGACGGGCCAATGGGGCGGCTCGGACCCGGAGGGCAAAAAACTGACCGACGGCATCGTAGGTCCGCCGTACGCGGGCGGCATCGCGCCGCAAACCGCTTGCCTGTGGGACGAAAAGAGCGGGCAGCCGGAGATCACCGTCGACCTCGGACAGGTTCAGGCGATCGGCGCCGTCCGCGTCGCCTTGACTGCCGGCTGGCCGTGGTGGGACGCGCTGCGAGGCGAAGTCAAGGACCGGATCGAAGTGTTCACGTCGCCGAACGGCCGCCAGTATGTGAGCCACGGCCAGTTCGATTTCGACCTGCGGCGCAAGGACATCCCGATCAACCACCTGATGCCCGACGACGAAACCGCCCGCGGCTTCACGTTTACGAAGCTCCTGCCGACGCCGGTCCCGGCCCGTTACGTGCGGTTCAAGGTCACGCCGCAGCGGATCCTGGGGATCTCCGAGGTACAGGCCCTGGACTTTGTGAAGTACGAACCCTTTGATTTGCGGATTGCCTTGCCGGACGAGAAGGTCGCGAGTTCCGCGGTGGGCGCGGGTCCCTCTGCGGTGCTTGCTGTGCGCGGAGCTCGCGACCCCGCACCGGGGCCGACCGATCGGTCTCAGGAATCCGGGAGACCTGCGGTCGGCGATTTCGGCAAGGTCGCAAGACCTGCGCCGAGCGCGAACGCGAGACCCGCGCCGAGCGTAAACGCGAACGCGGTCCAGGCGGGCGAACTTGTGGAGGAGTTGCCGACGCTCCGCTGTCTGGGCGTCCGCTGGCTGATCGGCGGCGACGCCAATCGGAACGCGCGAGTCGCGGTCCAGTTCCGCCAGCGCGGCGCGCAGGCGTGGCAACCGGGTCTGGATCTGTTCCGCGTCGAGTCGCAGGGACTGCGCGACGGCGTGCGTCCGCCCGACGGCCAGACGCTGTATGCCGGCTCGGTCTTCGGCCTCCGTGAAAACACGGCGTACGAGGTCAAGCTGGCGCTGATCGACCCCGAGGGCGGCGGCGGCGAACGGATCGTGCCGATGACGACCTGGGCCGAGCCGCGGTGGGCGGCCGACAGCCCGGCGATTGAGGCCGCGCCGGACAATCTTCCGCGCGTCCTGGAAACGCTGAAACCGGGCCAGGCGGTGCGGCTCCGGTCGGGCGTGTACCGCGGCCCCTGGCGTTGGAAGTCGGGAACGCCGGAGGCGCCGATCGGCGTGGTCGCGGCGGGCGACGGAGAGGTCGTGCTGGACGGCGGCGGCGGCGACACGGTGATCGGCGCTTCGGGACTGCACGATGTGATTTTCGAGGGGCTGACGATCCGCAACGCGACGTGGGGCATCGCCGTCAATGAAGTCGCTCGGATCACCGTCCGCCGGTGTACGATCGCGGACGTGGAAAACGGGTTCGTCGCCCAGCGGAACGGCCCGCGGCAGCAGCGGTTCTTGCTGGCCGACAACACGATCGTCGGCCGGGCCACGTGGCCGCGGACGCGGGGCGTCGAGGAGCGCGGCGGCATCCGGCTGGGCGGCTCGGGCCACGTGGTCTGCTATAACCGCATCCGCGGCTTTGCCGACGCGGTCTCGGTCCATCCGTCCTACCCGTGCGCCGCCATCGACTTCTATGGCAACGACATCTCCGAGTGTACCGACGATGGCCTCGAAATGGATTACTCAGAACACAACACCCGATGCTTCGAGAACCGCTTGACCAACGTTTTTCAGGGCATCTCGCTGCAGCCCGTCCACGGCGGTCCAGTGTACGTGTTCCGCAATGCGCTGTTGAATGTGGGCCAGGAAACGTTTAAGCTGCACAACGGTCCGTCCGGCGCGTTGCTGTTCCACAACACGTCGGTCAAGGCGGGAATGCCGTGGGAGTTGATGACCGGCGAAGCGGTTTCGAACTGCGTTTCGCGGAACAACCTGTTTGTCGGGACGGCGGCCAGCTATGCCTTCGAAAACACCGCCCCGATGCAGGGCTGCGATTTCGACTATGACGGGTTTGCCGGCCGCTGGAAGCTGGTCCTGAAATGGAACAAAGTCCGCTACCCGTCGCTGGACGACATGCAGGCGAGCGCGCCGGTCTATCGGCACCTGGTCCAACTGGATGCGAAGACGCTGTTCCAGTCGGGGCGGACAGCGCCGGACGACACCGCGAAACAGTATTCGCCCAAGGAGAACGACTTGCGGCTCGGGCCGCACAGCAGTGCGGTCGACGCGGGCGTCGGCTTGCCCAACGTGAACGACGCCTTCGTCGGCGACGCGCCGGACCTGGGTGCCTATGAGGCTGGCCAGACGCTGCCGCACTACGGCCCGCGAGCGACCCGGGAAGCGATGCATGTCTCTGTGCTGAATCCACACGCAGAGGATTACCCACCATCGACAAGAGCACTTTGGAATCCCGACCACCATGACGCGCCCCCTGCTGGTTTCCCTCCTGCTTCTGCTGTTGCTGCCGGCTGTCTCTGAGGCAAAGCGTCCGCCGCGGTTTGTGGCCAGGCTGCGGGACGGCTCGCTGGTCGAAGGCGAATTGCTGGCCAACTGGCACAAGGAGGACGCGATCCCCAGCCTGGACGGCCGGCCGCTGTTGGACCCCGCCAATCCCATGCTCTGGCTGCGCGACCGGCAGCTGAATCCGGCCGGCGAACCGCAGGCATTTGTCGAACTGTTCTCGGGCGACCGGTTGCCGGGATTGGCGCTCGAGCACCGCGGGCAGGCTCCGGACTCGCCGGAGCAGGCCTTTCCGCACTGGCTGGTGCGAGTTTCGACGCCCCTGCGTGCGCCCCAGTCCCAGGCCGAGCCGGTCGTCCGGGTCCTGGCTCGCTTCGTCCGCCGCCTGGTCTGGCAGCGACGCTCGTCGGATCGCTACCGGCCCGGCACCGCATTCCTGCTGGACGGCAGTTCAGTCGCGTTCCGCTCGGCCCGGTTTGACGGCGAGCAGGTGTTGTTGCTGCTGGCAACGGGCACGCGGCGATTGCTGCTGGCGGACCTTGCCGAACTGCATCTGCCGGTGCGCGACTTCTGGCAGGATTACGTCGACGAGTTGGCCGTTTCCTGCCCGGCACCGGACGCGCGGCTGATGCAGGTGGAGACGGACGACGGGCTGGTGACCACTTCGTCCCTGGACCGCCTGAAGGTCTTCGCCTGGGGCGGCGCCGAGCACTGGCGCAACTGGGCGCACGGCGTACAGCCCGCCTGGTCCCTGGACGTGATCTACGTTCCGGCCGCCAGCGTCGTGGTTCGCCGGATCTTCGCGCCGCCGGACGTACCGCTGTCTCGCGTCCCGCCCCTGGACGCCGGGCAAGCCGCCGGCGCGGCCGTGTCTGCCTGGCCGCCGCGAGTCAACCGCAACGTGCAAGGCGGCGCGCTGTACAGCGGAGGCCGCGAATTCGGTTGGGGCTTTGGCGTTCACGCGTTCAGCCAACTGCAGTTTCCACTGACGCCGCTGGCCGCCGCCGTGCGGACTGAGTTGGGGCTGGACCGGACGGTGGGCGACGGCGGCTGTATCCAAGCCCGGATTCGCGCCGGCGGCCCGGCTTCGCCGCCGCTTTACGAAAGCCCCGTGCTGGTCGGGTCCAAGACGGTGCAGGCCGCCGGCCGCATCGGCTTGTCCGTCAAGCCGGAATCGCCCGGGCAGTTGGTGCTGGAGATCGACCCGGCACATGAGAAACGCCCGCCCGGCGCCGATCCGTTCCACATCCGCGACTGTGCCGATTGGCTGGAGCCGGTGCTGGAGCTGCATCCCGACCGGCTGCAGGAGGCGATCCGCCGCAGCCTGCCGCGACAAGTTCCCGCCTGGGAGGGCTGGAACGTCTTCCTGGGATCGAATCCGACGTGGCCCAGCCTGTTGCGCGAGTTCCCCGGCCGCCCGGCGAGTTTTCTGCGCGGCGTCAGCACCGGCAGGGAACCGCTGGCGCTCAGCCGCCGGCTGACGCTCGCTCCGCGGGACCGCTGGCTGCTGCTGTCCGTCGGCCAGGACCGGGCGCAACAAGGCCGGCCGCGCGTGCAAGTTCTGCTGGACGGCGAACTGGTCTTCGAGCAGGAGATTCCGTTCAGCGACAAGTGGCGCAGCGAAATCGGACCGCTGGTCGTGCCCGTGCAGGATTACCTGAGCCCCGGTCCGCGCCAGGTGGAGGCCGAGATCCGGCAGATCCCCGGCGAGCAGGAAGCGCCCGTCTGCTGGCAAGGCCTCGTGCTCGTCGAGCGTCTGCCGATGATTCACCCGTTGTTCGAGGACGACGGCGCGTTCGTCGGCAGGCTGCCGGAACCGGCCGCGGTCGCCCCGCCGCCCGCCGACGCGCCGGCCGCACCGCTCGCGGCCACAGCGGCGCCGGCTACCGCCGCGCCTCCGGCGCCGCTGCCGCCCGCTACGCTGGTCACGGACGACCGCCAAGCGGGGCCTCGAGCCGTGAAGCTCGCGGCCGGTCCGCTGTACGCTCACCGCTTGTCCCAGCCGGCGGTCGTCCGCGAGCGGCCGGCCTGGGGCGAGTTCCGCTTCTTGCGTTTTGCCTTTCGCAAGCGGGGCGGCGGGCGGATCTGCCTGGAACTGAATCACCGCCAGACTCAGGACCGCCCGGCCCGCTACGACGCCGGTCAAGGCCAGCCGTGTTTCCCGCAGGCGAGACGCGTCCACGACGGGGCGCTGCCGGACCAGTGGACGACCGTCTCGCGAGATCTGTTCGCCGACTTCGGCCCGCTGGACCTGGAAGGTATCACGCTCTCCGCGCCCGACGGGGACGCCGTCTTGTTCGACCAGATCTACCTGGGGCGCACGGCGGACGATTTTCGCTTCCTGCCCCCGCGATCCGGCGCGGACCCGGCAGCCGAGGAGACGGCCCGGACCGTCCTGGCCGCAGTCCGGGAGTCGGTGGCGCCGTCTACGGCCGTGATCGATTTTGGCGAGGGGCGGATCGGGGCGGGCACGATCGTCAGCGCCGAGGGCGATATCTTGACCGCCGGGCATCTGGTGATCGCGCCGAACCGGACCGTCAAGGTCGCGCTGGCCGACGGGCGAACGGTCGAGGCACAGACCCGAGGTGTCTGCCGCGACGTGGACGTGGGCGCGGTCAAGATCACCGCGCCGGGTCCGTTTCCGGCGGTCGAGATCGAGAGTTTTTCAAGATGGAACACCGAGGACCTGTACGTCGCCGCGACGCGCAGCGCAAAGCCCGACGGCGGCGCGACGGCGACGCTGGCCACGGTCCGCCGGGCCGTCGGCCTGCAGGTCTGGACCGACGCCGAGCCGCCGGAGGGGCTGGCCGGCGGCGGCCTGCTGAACCGCAAGGGCAAGCTGGTGGGCGTCCACGCGCAGCGTAGCAACTTCGGCGGGGCGGTCTACAGCCAGCTGGCCAATGCCTGGAGCTTTGTCGGCCGGCTGAGAAACGGCGAAGTCTGGGGCCGCTGGCTGCGCGGCAGTGCGCCCGCGACGGGAGCGACGCTGATGACCTCGTCCGAGGGCCTCCAGATCCGCGCGGTCGTCGCCGGTTCGCCAGCGGCTGCGGCCGGTCTGCAGCCCGGTGACGCCGTGGTGCGAGTCGACGGCAAGCCCGTCCAGACGCTGGAGGACGCTGCGCAAGCCGTCGCCGAAAAGGATCCCGGCGCAACGGTCGGCGTCGAATACCACCGCAACGGCAGCGGCGGCACGGCAAATGTCGGCCTGTCCCCACGCGTGCCGTAGGCTAACCGCGCGTCAGTTCTCCATCTTGACGTCGGGCGTACAAAAAACCGTTTGGTGCTAGTGCCGGGCCGCTCACGGATTATCGGACAACGGTTGCTCGAGCGAGGCCTGGATCTTGGTCCGCCGCCGGCGCCACTGGCGGCAATCCGCCGGCCGCGCGCCGGCCGATCGGCCAAGAAACGACGCCGCCCAGGCCTTTGGTCCGACCTGGGCGGCGTCTGCACCGGTTGTTGCTCAACCACACACCACAACAAGAGAATCAGAACCGCCAGATCACGTCGGCCGCTAACAGCAACTGCTCGTCCTTGGCTCCATCCGCATAGGGCAGGCCGGTTCCGTCGAACCAGTCCCAACGCAATTCGGGACGGATGATCAGGTTGTTCGTCGGCATCCAGTTCACGCCGGCCGACAGGGACCAGAAGTTGCCGACGAAAGACGGGATATTGGGGTTGCTGGGACGGTTCAGACCCACGCGGGTCCCTTCCTCGTCGCGGAACCACTCGAAGCGGAGTCCGGCTTTCCAGCAATCGTTGATCGTGTAGTACAGATACTGGTCGACGCCGTACCAGTCCGCGTCGCCGCCGTCGGCTGCGCCCGCTTCCTGATAGCCCAGCCAATGATGGAAGACGTACTCCATGCGGGAGGTGAGCGGCAGAGCCACCAGCCAGCTGTAACGGGTGCGGTTGGTGAAGTCCGGCGTTGGGGCACCGCCGAACAGGTTGTTGTCTTCATCGCCCGTGATGACCGCGAACGATGTCCACCAGCCGCGGTAGGGGCTCGTATACTTGATCCGGCCGATGAAATTCATGTTGTCCTGGACGCGATCCAGCGCGTCCCAGCCGTTGACCAGGCCCAACTGCATTTCCCATTCGTCGTTCACCTGCCAATCGACTTGCGCCCCCCAGTGCTGGAAGGGGCCGCCGAAGCTGTAGCTGTAGGACTTGGTATAGAAGAAGTTGTCCGGGGCCATCACGCCTTCGTAGCCGACGACGGAATAGAAATGGCCGATCTTGACCGACAGGTTGCACGTGCCGACTTCGAGGTACGCCTGGGGCATGGCCAGCCCGTAGTACTCGTGACCGTTCCAACTCGGCGTGCCGTCAGGATTCCTTTCCCAGCCGTTGCTCTGCGCCAGCCAGTAATCCTCGCCGTACAGCAGGTCCAAACGGCCGCCCCAGCCGATCGAGCCATCGCGAGGCAGGCCGATTTCGGACACCAGGTAGCCCTGGTTGAACATCAGTTCGTTGCTGCGGTCGATCGCGTTGTACGGGCCGTTGAACCGGCTGTTGGGGCTGGACGTGTTACCGACAAAGCCGGCGTCGAGCCAGCCATAGAAGTGCAGGCGGCCCACCTCGGGCAGATAATGGCAGAACGCATCCTGATCTGCCGCACAGCAGGGACGGCACGGATCGTCTACATCGAAAGCGGCAAGCCGTCCCAACGCGGAACGGACGATGCCCGGATTACAGTCGTCGCACTTGTCACCATCACCCGCAAGGGCCCGCGGTGCACCCACGGTGCCCACGACTAAGGCGGTCAGAACGGTGAGGAAGAGATTCGTTTTCATCAGTCGGAAGCCTCCGTGCCTTGAATTCGCTGTACGCCCGGCCAAAGAAGGTGCGCCATCCGTAGTGCCTTCTTTACCAAGTTTAGTCCTCTCAAGTTGAATCGTCGATTCCACCGTACTTAATCAATCCCGCTCGGGCTGTTCGGACATTGCGTACAAGACGGCAATCTTTCGCCGTCCGCAAAGTCTGCGTCAGACGCACGGTGCATTGAGAATCCCTTCGCGTGGACGAACGCAACGCCGTCTCCGAGGCGTTGCCATGAGCCCAAAACGGCCGTCCGGGGACCTTCCGCGAAAAACGACATCGGGTTGTAACGAAAACACCGGGAGCGGCAGGCAACCTGGCTAGGACGGACGCGCTTCCAGTGCTTCCCAGCGATGATAGGCTGCCACGAGTTGTTCGTCCAACTCCCGGAGCCGGGCTGTCTGGCGGGCGATTTCCTCGCCAGGACGTTTATAGAATTCCGGGTCGGCCAGCGTCCGGTGAAGCTCCGCGATCGCGGCTTCCAGCCGGGAAATCGTTTCCGGCAGGGCGGCCAGTTCCTGCTGTTCCCTGTACGTCAGACGCCGCTCGGACTGCGTGGTGGGAGCGGCGCCCGAAGCGGCGCGGACTTTTCCGTTGGTTGTCCCCGCCGAGTTTCCCCGAACTCCGGCCGGCGTCTCCGCCTCGCCTCGCTCCGCCGCGGACGGACGTTGACGCAGCCAGTCGTCGTAGCCGCCGGCGTATTCCCGCACCCGGTCGCCCTCAAATACGAACGTGCTGGTGACCACGTTGTTCAGGAAGGCCCGATCGTGACTGACCAATAAGACGGTGCCGTCGTACTCGACCAGCATGTCCTCCAGCAACTCGAGCGTCTCGGTGTCCAGGTCGTTGGTCGGTTCGTCGAGCACCACCACGTTCGCCGGCTTGGCCATCAGACGCGCCAACAGCAGCCGATTGCGCTCGCCGCCGGACAGGAAGCGGACCGGGGTGCGGGCCCGCTCGGGCGTAAACAGAAAATCCCGGAGGTAGCCGATCACGTGCTGAGTCCGACCTCCCACGCAAACCGTGTCATAGCCGTCAGCCACGTTTTCCTGGACCGTTTGTTCGTCCCGCAATTGAGCCCGCAACTGGTCGAAGTAGGCGATCTGCAGGTTCGTGCCCAACCGGATGCTGCCCTGCGTCGGCGCGAGTTGTCCCAACAGCACGCGGAGCAACGTGGTCTTACCCGCGCCGTTGGGCCCGATAATCCCGATCTTGTCGCCGCGCAGGATGTTGGTCGAAAGGCCGCAAAAGACGCGACGTTCGCCGTAAGCAAAGGCAACGTCCTCGACCCGCACGACCAGATTGCCGCTCCGCAACTTCTGCTGCAGTTCCATCCGCACCAGGCCCGGACCCGTTTGCCGCGTCTGGCGTTCCCGCCGCATCCGCTCCAAGGCCCGCACGCGGCCTTCGTTGCGCGTCCGCCGCGCCTGGATGCCCGTGCGGATCCACACTTCCTCCTCGGCCAGCTTCTTGTCAAAGCGGGCGTTCTGCTGCTCCTCGGCGGCCAACGCCGCCTCTTTCCGCTTCAGGAACGTGTCGTAATCGCAGGACCAGTCGAACAGCCGGCCGCGGTCGATTTCCAGAATCCGCCGGGAAAGCTTCCTCAGGAACATGCGGTCGTGCGTCACGAACATCAGCGTCGCGTCCCAGCGGTTCAGCGTTTCTTCCAGCCACTGAATGGCGTCGATGTCCAAATGGTTCGTCGGCTCGTCCAACAGCAGCAAATCGGGCTCCGCCGCCAACGCCCGGCCCAGCAGCACCCGCCGCTTCATTCCGGACGAAAGCGTTTCAAACAAGGCCGAGCCGTCGAGCTCCATCTGCGACAGAATACGTTCCACCCGCCTGAGGTGGCGCCAAGCCGTCTCGGCTTCGTCGCCGCCGCGTGGTAGACCTTCCGCGAGCACCTCGCTGATCGGGCCTCGGATCGTCTGCGGCACCTCCTGAGGCAGCAACGACACGCGCACGCCCGGCTCAAAGGCGAGCTCCCCATGATCCGGCTGGACGTCGCCGCACAGGATCCGCAGCAACGTCGATTTGCCTGCGCCGTTGCGTCCCAACAAGCCGATCCGCTCGCCCCGCTCGATCCGGCAACAGATGCCGTCCAGCAGCGGCGGACCGCGGAACCGGATACTCAAGTCCTGGATCGTCACCATCGCCATGGCGGCATTGTAGCCGGAAACGGTGCTCTTTCACCAGAGCCGGAACCCTGGCGTCCACGCAGAAAGCGATGCCGCACTCGCCGTTCCGGCAAGACGGCCGTGCGTTCGCAGAAGCACGGTCCCGCGGGTTGGGCGGCCGGCTTTTCACGGATCGCTGCCGGCCGTGGTTGCAGCGGCGGACGGCTGTGCTATAACGCCCCATGCGGAGTGTATCGCTCGGAGTTGCCAATGCAACGGCGAACGGCAGGCGTGAGCCCGCCGATTTTTCGGTCTTTAGCCGGTACCCGCCGCGGTCCCGCCGATCTCACGCGAGGCGAAGAAAACGGGCGGCAGCCGCATGCCGGATAATGCCGGGAAGAGCGGCGGGCCAAAACCCGCCGTCCGCCGGAATTGCCGCAACGTAGGGGCATCCTTAACCGGCGGCGTTTTTGCGAGGCTTGGCCATGACCGGAATCGAAGCCCTCCTGGAAATCCTGGCCCAAGCCGGTGTGCGGTACCTGTTCGGCAATCCCGGCACGACCGAATTGCCCCTGAACGACGCCGTTGCCGGCGATTCGCGGTTTGCGTACATCCTGGGCCTGCAGGAGGTGCCCGTCGTCTCGATGGCGGACGGATACGCGATGGCCTCCGGACGCCTGGGCGTGGCAAACGTCCACGTCGCCTGCGGCTTGGGAAACTCGATGGGTATGCTCTACAACGCCTATTGCGCAGGCACGCCGCTGCTGCTGGCGGCGGGGCAGCAAGACCGCCGCCTGCGGATCGAGGAACCGGTGCTGGCGGCGGATCTGGCCGAGGTAGCGCGGCCGTGGACAAAGTGGTCCTACGAGGTTCAGCGCGTGGAGGACATGCCGCTGGCGGTCCGCCGCGCCGTGCAAACCGCCTTGACGCCGCCCACGGGCCCCGTGTTCCTCGCCTTGCCGCTGGACGTGCAGATGGGTTCATCGGAGCCACTGGATTTGGCTCCGCCTCACGTGCCCGATCGGCGGGTGCGTCCGCCGCGCGCCGCGCTGCAACAGGCCGCCGGGATCCTCGCCGCAGCCGGTCAGCCTGCCATCCTGGCCGGCAGCCGCGTGACGGAATCCCAGGCGACCGGCGAACTGGCCGCCATCGCCCAACGGCTGGGCGCGGCGGTGTTCGACGAATCGGCCACGTCGCACGGGCGGCTGCCGATCGCGACGGATCATCCGTGTTACGCCGGTTCCCTGCCGCTGTGGTCGCCGGAGGCCAGCCGGCTGCTCGCGGGGCACGACGTGTTGCTGGCCGTGGGCATCAATCTGTTGCGGCAGTACGTGTACCAGGAGCCGGCGCGGGCGATTCCAGCCGAGGCGCGCTTGATCCACCTGGACGATCACGCTTGGGAGATCGGCAAGAACTATGCCGTCGACGTCGGCCTGGTCGGCGATCCGAAAGCGGGATTGGCGGAATTGGATTCGCTGCTGGCCGAGAAAATGTCCGCCGAACAGGTCCAGGCGGCCCGGCGGCGATGCGCGAGTCACGCGGCGCGGCGCGCGGACGAGCAGGCGAAGCTGGCGGCGGATTTGCGGGCTCAACGCGACCGCCGGCCGATGACCGCGCTGGCGTTCATGGACGCCGTCGGCCGCGCCCTGCCGGCGGACGCCGCCGTGATCCAGGAAGCGCCGACGACGCATCAGTTCCTGCTGGAACGATGGGGCGCGCTCAAGAATCCCGCCGCCTATTTCGCACATCGCGGCTGGTCGCTGGGTTGGGGCCTGGGCTGCGCGTTGGGCGTCAAGCTGGCCTGGCCCGAACGGCCCGTGATCGCTCTGCTGGGAGACGGAGCCGCCCTGTTCGGCATTCAAGCCTTGTGGACGGCGGCCTGCTACCGGATCCCCGTCGCCTTGGTCGTGGCCAACAACGCCCAGTACAAGATCTTGAAAGACGGCAGCCGGGTGCTGCAGATGCCGCACTTGGCCCAGTCGCACTACACAGGACTGGATCTGATGCGGCCCGAAGTGGATTTCGTCACCTTGGCCCGCGGGTTTGGCGTCGAAGCGGCCCGCGCTGACGAGCCGGACGAGTTGAGCGACTTGCTCCGCGTCTGGCAGGCCGCCCCGCGTCCGCTGCTTTTGGACGTGCCGATCCAGCGAGATTGATCGGGACTGCCGGCCGCGTCGTCAGGGCTTCTTGGCCGCAGGACGGGCCTCCGGCCAAGCGGCTTCCAACCGGCCCAGCGTCACCGTCACTCGTCGTTTGCCGGTGCCGTCCGGTCCGAGCACGACGAGGGACAGCGGTTCGCCTGGCTTCTTGCCGCGCACAATCCGCAGCAATTCGTCCGGCAGACGCACCGCCTGGCCCTCGGCTTCCACAATCAAATCCCATTGTTTCAGCCCGGCGCGCGCGGCCGGACCGTCGGCTTGCAGGACCTTGACCACCAACCCTTCGGTTTGCGGTGGAAAGCGATTCAGGAAGTCCCGTTGTTGTTGCCACGTCTCTTCGATCGCTAGTCCCGCATTGGGCGTGGCGGCGGTTTGTCGCGTTTCCAACAACCGGCGAACCGCGCCGGCCGGACCGGCAAAGGCGACTCCGACGGGAGTCCCACTGTTCGACATGATGCCGCTTTGCACCCCAATTAGCGCCCCCTGACGATCCACCCACGGGCCGCCTGAAGTGCCGGAGGGCACGCTGGCCGCCAAGGTCAGAACCAGGACATACCCCGCGTTCAGATACTCGAAGGAAAGCTCGTCGCGGGCCAGCATGGCCCGGAACAGGACCGCGTGACGAAAGACCGGCGTGCCCAGCAGAAAGGCGTCAGCGCCCGCGGGCGGCAACCTCGCTGCGAGCGGCAAGCAGGGGTAGCCGCCGTCGCGCGGTTCGAGGCGGAGCAGCGCCAGGTCGTGGCCCAGATCGACCGCCACGACGTCCGCCCGGCGGCGGCCAGCCACCGGCGACAACACTTCGACGCGGTTGCCTGGCTGCCCGATCACATGCGCCGCCGTAATCGCCAGACCGCCGGCGTCCACCAAGCTGCCGCTGCCGTTCAAGTGATCGTCGACCAGGATTTCCAGCGCCGCCTGCTTGACGCGGGCATACAATTCACCGCTGGCCACAGCGTTTTCGCCGGCGTCGGCAGCGTGAAGTCCGCCAGCCTGCAGCACCGCCAGGAAGACCGCGCCGAGACCAAGGACAATCACATCCTGCCGCCTGCGAGATTCCACTGTTGGCCGAGACGCATCGTGGGATGAACTCCGCGGAAAACTCGTCACGGGGGTTAGTCCTTTCCAGAATCCATAGGTTTTGGGTGCCCAACTGCCGCGGGAAGACATTGTACAGGAACAAGCTCACGTTGGCTTGCCGGGACAGACCCTCGTGACCAAGTCAAGCAGCTCCGCATTCTGGGGAAATCTCGGTAGTCCGCACCGGCTGGCGGACAACGAACGAAAGCAGTAACCTCCCTGGACAAGTTTGCGTCTTGGTGTATCTTCTTGCTAGTTCGATTGTAATCGAGTTACCGTTCCGATTCTCGAAAGGAGGAGCTTGTGAAGGTTACCGTTGATGAAACGCTGTGCTCCGGCTGCGGCGTCTGCGAAGAAGTGGCGCCAGACGTTTTCACCATGAACGACGCCGGCGTCGTGGAAGTCAAGATCAACCCGGTTCCGGCCGATTTGGAGCAGGCGACCCAGGAAGCCGCGGATGGCTGCCCGTCGGGCGCGATCATCATCGAAGCCTGACACACCACCGCTTGGCCGCCGTCGCTCGATCCGCAAACGGCCCGTCACAACCCGCGTGACGAGCCGTTTTTTGTCCTTGCCATGATTTGGAAGAACTCAGCCATGGACGACAATCCGTCCCATCCGGGTGGGCATCGCGACAGCGATCGTCGCCCTTGGCCAAGCCACCACAGGCATGGCGGCCGGACCCGCGTCCCGCGCGGCTGGCGAATCTGGAGAAAGAGAATCCCAAGTGGCGAGCCCTGCTTTTTCCTCGGACCGCAACCGTAACGGATGACCGTGACCAAGGAACTGCTCACCGCGCTGGAGGCGCCCGCGCGCATGACCGTGCTCGCAGTGGAGTTGAATTACGGGTTTCGTTTCCAGTCGCACCCGGACTTGGAATGCCGCGGACCGGACAAGGCTTTCTTCCAGCAGCAAGGATTCAGCGTGCTGTTGGCACCTTGGGAGAACCTCGACGCTGCGGTCGCCTTGATCCGCTGTGCCCGCAAAGACGCCAACGAGAGAATGCAGGGCGTCCTCCTAAGCGACGGATTGGCAGGCGGCAACTGCGGACACCTGCTGGACGCCTGGAAAGCCGAAGTAACCCCACCACCGCGCCGGCCGCCGGATCGCTGCCAGCATCCAAGCGAGATTGAAGGAACTGGACGCCGAGAAAGACGCTGAACCGACGAAACGCTGAGCAGCTTGTTCGGGCCCGTCGGCGAGCGAATAGTCCCGCCGACCGATGATCTCACAGAGCTAACGAGAGATCCTGTTTGAACGCCGAATCGTCACGACTTCGGCGCCATTGACCGATTCGGGCCAGCTTCGTAGATTAGGTGCAATTCTCTGAGGTCCAGGAGGTTACGTACCCGCGACAGGTGTGGCCCGTTGACAATTGATGTTCGCTTGTATACGTTCCGCAGGGGTTGGCACTACCCGGCTTAGGACAAACCGCGTGGGGCAGCGATGCAGGTTGGCGATTTACTCAGCGAACTCGGCTACGGCCAGTCGCCGAATTTTCTGCGACGCGGCCAGACTGCCTTAGAGTCGGCCCCGGGCTTCGGGCACATCTTTCGGCTTGCGGAAGCGAAACTCGGATTGCAGGGGGTGTATACCCTACGTCCACCCATTGAAGCCGCGTCGTCCCCCATCGTGCCCGTGGTGTACGTCTGCCGTGCCTCCACTGCGCCAAAAGCGGAAGAGCTTCACCGCCTCGTCTGGAACCAAGACGTCGTGCCGTTCGTGATCGTTCACACCCCGGCCGGCGTAAACCTGTACTGCGGTTTTCGCCACCGCCGGTTGCCGAGCGGCGAGATCGACGGAGTGTTGGGGCCGCTCACCGATTTCAACAACATTTCCGACCTGGTCGATGGCTTTCATGCCGACGCCATTGACAGCGGGGCAATTTGGCACAAGAGAGGCCAAGACGTCACCCCAGACACCCGAGTCGACTGGAAGCTGTTGGACAACCTTCGCACGCTCGACACGCTGCTGCAGCGCACGGGGCTTCGGAAGGAAACGTCGCACGCCCTGATCGGCAAGTACGTCTATCTTCACTACCTTCGCGATCGGGGCATACTGTCGCCGAAGAAGCTTGGCCGTTGGGGCATCGAACCGTCATCGGTGTTCGGACGCACTGCCACGCTCGACGGCGTCAGTGCCGTTGTGGCGCGATTGGACGAATGGCTGAACGGCAGCGTCTTCCCCTTGGACTTCCGCGGAAAATACGCTCCGAAACAAGACCATCTCCGCTACGTCGCGGGGGTCTTTGCAGGCGATGAAGTCTCGGAGGCCGGTGACCAGCAGCTCAGTCTCGATTTCCTGGCGTACAACTTTTCGTTCATCCCCATCGAGACGTTGTCGGTCGTTTACGAGCAGTTTCTGCATGCTCCCGATGAGCCCGATAAACCCAGCCGCGGCAGGAAGATCGGCGCCTACTACACGCCGATCCCTGTGGTGAACTTGATGCTTGCGGAACTGCAGGATCGTCGCCTTTTGGAAAAAGGTATGCGCGTGCTGGACCCTTCCTGTGGGTCCGGCGCGTTCCTGGTGCAGTGCTACCGGAGGCTGATCGAGAAAGAGTTCCCTCCGGGGAGCAAGCCGAAACCCGCTGAGCTGCGAGAACTGTTGGAGGGTTCCATCTTTGGCGTGGACCTGGAAGACGACGCCTGCAATGTCACCGAGTTGAGCCTGATTCTGACGTTGCTCGATTACGTCCATCCGCCTGATTTGGAAGGACCACGGAGTCGATTTCAGCTCCCTGCCCTTCGAGGCAAGAACATCTTCCGAGCGGATTTCTTCGAGAACCCCGCGGCTGACAACCCGCCGTTGCAGAAGGGATTCGACTGGATCGTCGGGAATCCTCCTTGGAAGCGACTGAACCCGGACAAACTCGAAAACGACGACAAGCCAGTTTTGAAGTGGCTTCGAGCCAACGAGAAGACGCGTCCCGTGGGGGGCAACCAGGCCGCCCGCGCTTTTGCCTGGGAACTCTTGGAGTATCTGGCACCGGACGGAGAAGTCGGCTTCTTCCTTCCGGCCATGACGCTGTTCGAGGATGCCGCCAGCGGATTCCGCCAGGCCTTTTTCCAACACGTGAAAGTGCACACGGTCGTCAATTTCTCCAACCTCGCGGAAGTTCTGGCGGGCAGGCGGTTCCGGGTGCCCGCAGCCGCCTTCTTCTACCGGCACCGAGACGACGCCGGGGATGGATTGGACGAAGACGAGTTCGTGCGGACTTTTTCACCCTTCGTCGCCAACCAAGAGCCTACCCGGCCGGTGCGAGCAGGGGCCCGCAACGAGTCGTGGAGCATCCTGATCAACGCCAGCGAAATCCGCGACATTCCCACGTCGCAGGTCGCCGATGGCAGCGGCTTGCCGTGGAAACTGGCCGCCTGGGGTTCTTCGCTCGATCAGCGACTGTTAAGCAAGCTGGGGCGGCGGTTTCTGACCTTGCGCGACCTCGAACGCCACAGGAAAGTATTGATCTCGGAAGGTCTCCAGCTTCGGCGAGCACCGGCCAGCGAGGAAGACGAAGAAGTCGACCTTGTCGAAGAAGCCGTAGGGAAGAACAAGCTCGACGTAGGTCCGCTTGCACGTCTGCGCCATGTATTTGCCTTTCCGGCAGACGCAATCGTGCCCGTTGAGCCCGATCTGAGGTTCGCGAGGAAGGGTCGCACACAACTTCCCCTGTCCGTTTGCCGTCCGCCCAATGTTATCGTGAGCGCGGCGCGCAACTTTGCCGTCTATCACGACGACTTCCTGGTAGTTCCGGCGCGTCAAATTGGCATCGTGAGTCCAACCGGGGACGAAGACTTCCTGAAAGCCCTGTCGCTGTACCTGAGTTCTGATTTCGCCTTCTACCATCAGTTTCTGACTTCCACGCAGTTTGGCGTTCAGCGGGGACTGGCAACTCTGAACGCCCTTCGACGAATGCCCTTTTCCATCGAATCTACACCCCGCAATGAACTCGTTCGATGGTCAGAACTTCATTCGGAATTGGTTCAGACGAAGCCGCGAACCATTGGAGATACATCCCCGGCAGAACGAACTCCCGAGCGACAGTTGCGGTTGGCAGGGATGGGAGACGTAGATAAGAAACTCGGTCGTTTGCTCGAAGAATTGAACGGCCTAGTGAGCGAATCCTTGGGACTCGATGACGGCGAACGAGCCCTGATTCACGACTTGGTCCACGTCCGGTTGGCGCTGAACGACGGGAAGACTGGACCGGCGGCCGTACGCCCGCCCAAGGTCGTCGAGCTTCGGACGTATGCGGAGCGGCTGAAGTCAGAACTAGACGATTTCATGGACGTTCAGTCGGCCAAGCGTCATCAGGTCGCGGTCATCCACGATGGCCTTTCCGGCATGGTTCAGGTAGATCTGATCAGGGATTCCGCCGCGGCTCGTAAGGTCCAGGTCATGAAGGCCGACAACGCGGCGGCCAGGGAGCTTGAACGGACTCGCCAGCGATTGCGCGTCCAGCGTTCGCAGTGGGTGTACTTCGACCGGAACCTTCGAATTTACGAAGGCACCAGGACATTCGTATTCAAGCCCATGCAGCGGTTTCACTGGACGGAAAGCCAAGCGATGGTGGACGCCCGGCAAATCATCGCCGAGACTCTTCAAGGCGGAGGCGTGGAGGCTTGATCAGTTCTACGTCCTTTCAACTTGGTGGGGCATCCTACAATTCTGAGGATTACGAACGCCAGTTCGTCCCCCGCGTACACCAGCTGATCAAGCTCGGGTATGACCGGCTCAATCCGAGACGATACGCCACGGCGGAAGAAACCGCGATCACGGGAGATCTGGTGGAAGCAATGGACGCGGTTCTGGACGAACCAGCCGAACGTTGGATGCGGTACTATTCGGTGCATGACGACCCGCCTGTCAACGAGCCGCATCGGCGTGGACGGCAACGACGAATCGGCAAAGCCCGACGGCGCGTCGATATCCGGATCGATTCGGCGAGGACATCGCCCCGCTCCCGGTTTCGGTTCGAGTGCAAACGTTTGGGGCCGGGGCATGGCGTATCACACTATCTTGGCCACGACGGACTGGGGTGTTTCCTGACATGCGCTTACGCGCGCGACGACGAACGCGCCGGCATGTTGGGTTACATCCAGTCCGAGGACGAAGCGACTTGGGCCTTCAGGATCGAGCAGGCTCTGCTATCGGCGCCAGCCGATTCTGCCGTTCGCCGCGAAAGCACCTGGCGGCTCGATCCGGTCATCCCGGCCTTAGGTCACACCTACCGCTCCGGTCACAGCCGTACTACCCGTCGAGGGCCCATCGAGATCTACCACACGATGCTGCGGTTCACTTAGAATCGCCCTTGACACCGTGCGCTGCCGAGGCGATCAAGTCTTCCACAGGAATCAGCGGTTTGGCGGCCGGCGATCGCCCATCGGCCGCGCCGGGGCAGCGGGAGCACGATCCGCAGCGGGCGACGGGCCGGCCTGACAGGCGTTTCCAGGTGCGGCGGACCAGATAGCCCGCGGCCGCCAACACGAGGGCCAGGGTCAACAGTTGCTGTGCGTCTGGCATGGTCTATCCGGCAAACAACATCCCCACTTGATACGTGATCAGCGCGCCCGCGTAGGCCAGCGTTGTCATGTAGACGAACGTGAACGCCGGCCACCGCCAACTGCCCGTCTCGCGGCGGATCACGGCCAGTGTCGCCGCGCACTGCGCGCAGAGCGCAAAGAAGACCATGATCGACAGGGCCACGGGCACATTGAACACGCGCCGTTCCGAGCCGGGCCACGTCGCCTCGCGCAGCGTCTCGCGGAGCGACGTCGAAGCGGCATCCTCCTGGCTGCCCAACTGGTAGATCACCCCCAGCGTGCTGATCACGACTTCGCGGGCCGGGAACGACGCGATCACGGCGCAGCCGATCCGCCAGTCCCAGCCCAGCGGTTGGACCAGCGGCGCGATCAGCTTTCCGCCCCGCCCCAAAAAACTCTGCTCCATGTACGCCGCCGCCACTTCGTTCTCGATCCGCTGTTGCAACGCCTGCTTTTCCGCTTGCCCATCGGCGGCGGTGCGCGCTTCGGACTGCGGATGCTGCGGTGGCTGGCGGGCCCCGTCCGCCCGGCGGGCGTCAAGCTGCCGCAGTTGTTCCGCGTACCGCCCGCGAACATCCCGCTCCACCTGCGGATCGTGCGGGAAATAGGCCGCCGCCCAGACCACGACGGCGACCGCCACAATCAGCGTGCCCGCCTGATGCACGAACGACCAGCCGCTTTCCCCAACGCGGGCTGCCACCGACCGCAGCGACGGCAACTTGTAGCTGGGCAACTCCATGACGAACGACGGCGCCTGGCCCCGCAGCAGCGTCCGCCGCAGCACCAGCGCGGCGACCACCGCCACCGCGGCGCCAATCAGGTACATGCCCAACAACGTGATTCCCTGCAGCCGCACCCAGCCGCCCAGATAGCGGCGGTCCGGGATGAACGCGGCGATCAGCAACGAGTACACTTGCAGCCGCGCGCTGCAACTCATCAGCGGTGCGATCAGAATCGTCAGCAACCGGTCGCGGCGGTCCTCGATGGCCCGCGTGGCCATCACGCCGGGCACGGCACAGGCGAACGAGGACAGCAGCGGGATGAACGACTTGCCGCTCAGGCCCAACCGCGACATCAGCTTGTCGGTCAAATACGCCGCGCGGGCCATGTAGCCGCATTCCTCCAGCACCGCAATGAAGCCGAACAGGATCAGAATCTGAGGCAGAAAGACCAGGACGCCGCCGACCCCGGCGATGACGCCGTCGACGACCAGCGAGCGCAGCGTACCCTCCGGCAGCGCCGTGGCAAGGCGATTTTCGAGCATCCCCATGGCGCGATCCAGGGCGTCCATCAGCGGCGTGGACCAGGCAAAAATCGACTGGAAGACCAGCAGCATCAACGCCACAAAAATCAACGTGCCCCAGACCTTGTGGGTCAACACCACGTCCAGACGGTCGCTGCACGTGATCCGGCGCTGGCCCGATTGGCTCACGGCGCCATCCAAGACACCGGCCACCCAGTCGTAACGAGCCATCGTCTCCACCGCCGGCGCCGGATAACCCGCCGCAGCCAACCGTTGACGGGCCGCCTGGACAGCGACCAAGAGCGATGGGTCAGCAATCGGCGGGTCCGCCTGCTCCAGGTAGCCGCCGACGTCCAACAACAGCCGTTCGACCAGGTAACGCGGCAGCGGCGCCCGGCCGCCAAGACTGGCCTCCCGAACCAGCGACGCGATTTGCTCGTTGAACGCCTCCGGAAACGGCGAGCGGAGTTGCGGTGGTTCGGCGCGGACGGCCTTCTGCAACTCCCCCTTCAGTTCCGCGATTCCGATTCCGCGATGGGCTTGCAGCGGCACGACGGGAATCCCCAGCCGATCCCGCACCAGGCCCAGATGCAAAGTGAGCCCGCTGTCGGCCGCCAGGTCCATCTTGTTCAAGGCCAGGACGACGGGCCTGCCCAACTCCAACGCCTGGCTAACCAAGTACAGATTCCGCTCCAGATTGGTGGCGTCGACGATGCACAAGATGACATCGGGAGGGGAACTCGCGTCGCCTCGGCCCAGCAGGACATCCACCGCGACCATCTCGTCCGGCGATCGCGGCGCCAGACTGTAAGTCCCCGGCAGGTCGATCAATTCGAAACACCGCTGGCCTATCTCGATGCAGCCGGTCTTCTTCTCGACGGTCACGCCCGGATAATTGCCGATCCGCTGCCGCACGCCGCACAGCGCGCTGAACAACGTGGACTTGCCCGTGTTGGGATTTCCCAGCAGAGCGACCGTGACCGTCTTTTCGCCGTCAGGCCCCGACATCGTGGGGCGTCCTTCCCACTGAAACCCGAAGCGCAGGCGAGACGGAGCGACCCAAGAGGCCAGCACTCTTCCGGGCCTGGAAACCGCCAGCCGACTTCGTCTGCTCGACCACCGCCCTTATCCGCACATGGCTGTTCGCACCAGCACGTTCAGGGCTTCGTTCGGCCGAAAGCACAACTTACCGCCCGCCGTACGGATGATGCAAGGACTTCCGGATTGCAGCATTTCAACCGTAATGCCTTGCCGCAAACCAAGTTCTTGCAGTCGGTGGACTTGCTGAGGATCGCCCAAAACCTCGCCGACCTCACCGGTCTGGCCCGATTTGAGACAACGGAGCGGAATCAATTCGAACATGGCGGGAACCCCTCACCGGGGCCGACTTTCTGTAAATGAGATTTGATCTCACTATCGTCCTTGTATCATAACCGGCTTGAGCCCCGTTGGCAATGCCCGGAGAAAAAAAAGCGGGATCGGGATGCCGGTCCGCGTGTGCGGGGATGCCCCGGATGGTAATCGCTTTCGCCTTGGGATAAACTCACCACGGTCGAAGGTCGGGGAACTGCCTTGCCCTGCCTCGCCACCCCCCCAGAAGGATTTGCTTTGCGGAAAAGCAGGATTTTTTCCTCGCCGCGTCCGGTTCACAAGAAGCGCCTGGTTCAGAGGAAGATGTCATGACGTGTCGATTTGCCTTGGCTCTCGCGTCTGTGTCGATCGTTTTGACCGCGGCCGCATCGGCGGGAGAACCGGCACCCGCGATGCCGCTGTGCGAGCCCTGGTCGGCCGAGTACACGGGGCCCGACGCGACCGGCGAGCAGGTGATTGGCTTGTGGCAGTTCAACGAGGAGGCCGCGGACGCGGCGGGGGCCAAGCGTACCGCGACGCTGCAAGGGGCGTCGATCCACGCCGAGGGCCGTTTCGGCGGATGTTTGGAGTGCTTTCCCGGCTGGCCGGTGGAAGACAAGCCGCACCGGGCGATGGTGCCGAACAGCCCGGCGCTCAGCCCCAGCGGCGCGTTCACGATCGAAATGTGGATCAAGCCGAAGAACGAATTGAACGACGCGTACCCGGAATCGTTCCTGCTGGACAAGAAGTACGTAGCTCATGACGACTACCAGTTGATTCTCGGATCGCCCGCCAAGAACGGGGATCGGCGGCTGCAGGCCAACCTTGGATTCGGCAACGATTCGCAGACCTACTATTCGCAACCGGCGGCGTTCGAGCCGGGCCGCTGGCGGCACATCGCCTTTACGTACGACGGTGCGGGCACCGGCCGGTTCTACCTGGACGGCCGCTCCTGGGGCGGCGGTGAGTCTTCCGGGCGCAAAAACATCAGCCGCGGACGCCATCCGCTGTCGATCGGCGACCGCATCGGCAGTTACCATCACGGCTTTCCGGGCTTCATCGACCAGGTCCGGATCACGTCCGGCGTGCGCGAATTCCGCCGCCTGAAATTGGAGCAGGTCTCCGACCGCCGCGTGTTCGTGCGCATGGAGCCGGACGTACGGCTGCAGTTGGCGGTGACGAACCTGCAGCGTGAAACGGCGGCCAAGGCCAAGATCAGCGCGTCCCTGGCGGAAATCGTGAAGGTCTACGAGTTGACGGACCTCGCGCCGGGCCAGACGCAGACGATCGAGTACCCGCTGGATACATCCTTGCGGCCGGATGAGTATGCGTTGATCGCACAGTTGGAGTTGCCGGCGCCGCAGCCCGAATCGCTGACCGAACGCCTGCCTGTCCGCATCGTGCCGCGACGGCCGCCGAACCAGTTCCCGGTACTGATGTGGGGCATCTACGGAGGCGTGGAGCAGGAGGCGGACCGACTGGAGCGGATCGGCTTCTCGCACGTGCTGGGCCTGGGCGCGGACTACGCCCAGATTTGGGACGCCCCAGCCGGCGAGCCGGTCGCGGCGGCGAACCCGGAACGGGCGGCGCAGAGCAAACGCGCGCTGGACGAGGCCTTGGCTCGCGGCCTGACCGTCGTCGCCAGCTTGTCGCCCGGCGCGGCCATGGAGCACCGCGCCGAACTGCTGCGGGTGGGCCGCGACGGCAAGCCGTATGCCGGCCGCGATAACGTCTGCGGCTTGCTGCCGCAACTGCAGGACTTCTGCTTTCGCGTCGGCCAGTCGATGGCGCAGACGTACGGACGATTTCCGGCCTTTGGCGGCGCCCTGCTGCACACCGAAGTCCGCGACGGGGCGCGGCCCTGCTTTCACGCCCAGGACTCGGCGGCGTTTAAGCAGCACGCAGGCTTTGAAATCCCCCAAGAGGTCGCCGGTACACGCGGAGTGGATTACGCGAAACTGGAGGGCTTTCCTGCCTCGCGCGTCATTCCCGACGACCATCCGCTGCTGGTCTACTATCGCTGGTACTGGAAGACGGGCGACGGCTGGAACCTGCTCAATACGCGGCTGCACGAAGGGCTGGCCACGATGAAGCGTCAGGACTTCTGGACGTTCCACGATCCCGCGGTGCGTGTCGCCCGCGTGTACGGGAGCGGCGGGAGTGTGGATGCCATCAGCCAGTGGACGTACTCTTATCCCGATCCGATCCGCATCGCCGTGGCTACCGACGAACTGCTGGCCATGGCCGCCGGCGCCGGCAAGCCTCAGCAAGTGATGAAGATGACGCAGATCATCTGGTACCGCAGCCAGACGGCGCCCGAGCCCAAAAAACCGGCCGACGCGCTCCCATATCGGGCCCGGTGGGAAGTGGAGCAGCCCGATGCGCCGTTCATCACCATCGCCCCCATGCACTTGAGGGAGGCGTTCTGGACCAAGATGGCGCGGCCCATTCGAGGCATCATGTATCACGGCTGGCAATCGCTGGTGCCGTGCGATTCGCCCGGCGGGTACCGGTTCACGCACCCGGAGACGCAGCACGAACTGGCGCGTCTGATCCGGCAGGTGGTCCGACCGCTGGGCCCGACCTTGCTGCAGTTGCCGGGCATCAAGAGCGACGTGGCGTTCCTGGAGAGCTTCGCGTCCGAGACGTTCGCCCGGCGCGGCACCTTCGGATGGGGCGGCGGTTGGATCGGCGATTGCTACCACGCCCTGCTGTACGCCCATCTGCAGCCGGAAATCGTGTTCGACGAGACGCTCGCGACCCGCGGTTTGGACGGGTTCCGCGTGCTGGTGATGCCGGATTGCGACGTGTTGACCCAGACGGTAGCGGCCAAGATCAACGCCTTCCAGGCCGCGGGCGGAATCGTCGTGGGAGACGAACGGACCTGCCCGGCCGTCAAGCCGGACATCGTCTTGCCCGTCTGTCAACGAACCGGCCGCGCGGATGCCGACAAGAAGGCGCTGCAGGCCTGCGCCGCGGAACTGCGGACGAAACTCGACGCCCGCTACCACCGCCCCGTCGAAACATCGAATCCGGACGTGATCCCTTATCTGCGACGCTGCGGCCAGGCCGATTACGTGTTCCTGGTCAACGATCACCGCGAGTACGGCCAGTACGTGGGGCAGCACGGACTGGTGATGGAAAACGGCTTGCCAGCCACTGCGACGGTGGCGGTGCGGCGCCCCGCGGGCGCGGTCTACGACCTGGTCAACAGCCGGCCGGTGGCCGCGCGGGTCGTCGAGGACCGCACCGGGTTCACGGCGGAGTTGGGACCTTGCGACGGCGGACTGTACATGATCTGTCCGGAACCCATCGCCGCAGTCCGGGTCGAGACGCCGGATCAGGTCGCACGGGGAACGCAGGCGCGGTGCGTCGTGCGGATCGTCGATGCGGCCGCCCGCCCGCTGGCTGCCGTGGTGCCGATCGAAGTCCAGGTGCGCGATCCGGACGGACGCTTGGCGGAGTTCAGCGGAGCCTATGGAGCGGCGGACGGCCAAGCGGAGATCGTTCTGGATATCGCGGCCAACGATCCGTTTGGCATCTGGCAGGTGGAAGTCCGCGAACGGGCGTCGGGCTTGACGTCCAACGCTTATTTCCGCGTTGTCGCGCCGTCGCCCTGGCCCCCCGCCAAGGGCCCGATCCCGGCCCATCTGGCCAAGCCGGAACAGCCCAAGGGATAACCTGGGCAGCCCACCCGAAGAAAGAGACGCGGCGAGCCAACGACGACCGGCCCAAGAAGGTAACGGGCGGCGCGGCCAAACCCGGCCGGTTTTTCGAAAAACCCGATGGTCGGACCGCAACCAAGCCGCCACCGCGTCCGCGGCTCCGGCCTGATGATCGAGTGCTCTTTACGGCAGCGACTGACCCCGTTACCATAATCGCGGGGTGTTCGCGCGACGCCGGATACCAACGCGCCGGTGGCTGAGTGGATTGAGAAATGACCGCAGGGGTGAGAACTCATGACGATTTACCGAAGAATCGAGACCTCCGAGGTTCGCGGCGTCACCGTGGTGAACTTCGTCGAACGCAAGATCCTTGAAGCGGCGCACATCCAGGAGTTGGGAGAGGAACTTCAGCACCTGGTCGAACACGACGAAAACAACGACCTGCTGCTGGACTTCAGCAACGTCGAATTCCTGTCCAGCGCAGCCCTGAACAAGCTGATCATCCTGGACAAGAAGGTCAAGTCCAAGTCGGGCCAGTTGAAACTGTGCAGTCTGATGCCGGAGATCCACGAAGTCTTCGTGATCACGAGGCTGAATCAGTTGTTCGACATCGTCGACACTCGCCAGAAGGCCGTCGAGGCTTTCCATCGGTCAGCTCCCGCAGCATGAGGAGACGGCAGAGCATGGACAAACGCATCAAGAAAAAACTGGACACGGTCCATCAGCATCTGCAACTGCTCCGCCAGCAGTTGGCCGGCGTCAAACGCCAACAGGACGAAGCGGGCGAGGTTGAGCGGCTTACCAAGCAGATCGCCGACTTGGAGGAGGAAGCCCAGAAGTTGAAGGCCAGCGGCGGAAAATAGCCGGCGCCGGCCGAAAAAAGGACGCGCCGCCTCCTCGCCCGGCCGAGGTCACTCCTCCGCCCCCAGCACGACGCCTACATTCACTTGGCGTCCTTCTCGGGTCACCGTCACCACCGTCTCGTCGCCGGGTTGGCGGCTTTCGATGGCCGACAACAGATCGTCGGCCGATTTCACTGGCTGGCCGTCGACCGCCACGATCAGGTCGGCGTAATCCCGGTCGATCTGGATTTCTTCGTTCACAAACGGACCGAACCGCCGCTGATGCTTGATGATCCGGAAACCGCGCAAGCCGGCGCGTTCTGCGGGACCGCCGGGCGTCAGGGTCGCGATCACCAGCCCTTGATCCGTCTGCAGGACGCGGGTGATGCCCAAGTCCGGGCGGATGACGCGGCCGTTTTGAATCAACTGGGGAACCACGCGGGAAATGGCGTTCACGGGGATCGCGAAGCCCACGCCCGTGTTCTCGCCGGTGCGGCTGGCGATGGCGGTGTTCATCCCGATCAGGCGGCCGCGACTGTCCAGCAACGGCCCGCCGGAGTTGCCCCGATTCAGCGCCGCGTCGATCTGGATGATCGATTTCATCGTCCGGCCGTTGCGGGACGGCAACGAGCGGTTCAAGCTGGAGATGATCCCCGTGGTCATCGTCCGCTCCAAACCGAACGGATTGCCGATGGCGTACACGTTCTGCCCGACTTTCAGCGACGAGGAGTCCCCGAACTCGACGGGAAACAGCAATTCGCGTGGCGCGGCGACTCGCAGCACGGCGATGTCGTACAGCGGATCGGCGCCGACCAGTTGCGCGTCGTACGTCTCGCCGTTGAACAGCGTGACTTTCACCTGCCGGGCGCCTTCGATCACGTGGTAGTTCGTGAGCACGTGACCGTCCTGATCCAGCACCGAGCCTGAACCGGCGCCTTCGGAAGGCGGTTCGAGCATCAGGAACATGTCCGGCCGCACGATCAGCGTGGTGATGTTCACCACGCTGCGGTTCACCCGCTCGTACACCGCCACGTTGACCCGCTCGACAGGCGTCAGTTCGTCCACGACGGCCTGGCCCAACGCGGGCAGCGGTCGATCTTGAGCCGACAGCTGGGGTTCGAGGCAACGAGTCGTCAACGCGGTGGACAACAGCCCGCCCAGCAACGCCGAAATTGCGCACAGAAAAACGTACTTTTTCATCCCACAGACTCCCTTCCGTTTCTCAAAACCGACTCGTCCAACGACGCTTCAAAATACGCAAAAACGCCGCCAGTCGCCAGCTTGATTGGACTCCCGCACGCCAAATCGGCAAGTGTCCGTTTCCCGGTTTGGTGCCGGCAACGGGCGGACTCCGGCTCATTGGATGCCGCGGTTGTCGTCTTCGGTCTTGGTTGCCAGGCTGTATCCGGACTCTTGCCGCGACACGTTCACCGCGTGCTTCTGACGGTACAAGTCATGCACCTTGTCCGCCGTCAATCCGGCGGAGATCATCGCCGAGACCAGGAAGTGCAGCAGGTCGACCAGTTCCACGCGGATGTTCTGCAGGTCGATGCCGTCCTTGCTCCACCACTTCCACCGCAATTCGGCGTTCAACTCGATGAGTTCTTCGCCCAACGCTTTGGCGTACCGCGCCAGCCACTGGTTCGGCAAATCGTTGACCATCCGTTCGCCGCGTTCCGCCGCCGCGGCGATGTGGGCCATTTTCAGCGGTTGACCGTCCCCGTTCCGCAGTCCGTTGCTGGTGAACACGTGATCGTTCAGGGCGGTCTGAAGCTCGAAAACGGCTCGCAGCATGTCTGCCTGCTCCGGCTGTTCCTTCGTCATTGCGGTCCTCCTTTTCCGTCAGGAACGCGGGCGGTTGGTCCCGCTGGTTTCGGTCAGGACGTGGCCGGCGTAACGCACCAGGATGCCGCGCCAGTCGTCGAGGTACTTGGTCAGAATGCCTGCGCCCAGGCCGCGCTGGTCTCCGCAGCGGACCAGCGCGCCGGCAGCGTGTAGTTCGAGGTAGGATTTCACAAAAGACTCGGCTTTCAAAGACCGGGGATCGCCCTCGGGGTCGGCATGGCCCTGGACGCCCTCCCGGCCGAGGAACGCGGCCAGCGCCGCCGCGGCGGACGGACTGCCGATGCGGCCCAACGCCGTAGTCACGGCCCGGAGCTGACTGAAACTGGTTCCGTCCGTGCCGCATTGCTCCAGCTTGCGGACCAACGCGGGCACCGCCCGCTCGTCGCGCGGCACACCCAGCAGCCACATCACGCCCTCGATGTCCGGAACGCGGAGAAAGGCGTCCCATTGATAAGCGGTCCCCGTGCCCAGCGGCTGACGGTCGAGCCAGTCCGCCAGGTACGTCACGGCGGTTCTGTCGCCCAGCACGCACAGGGCCTTGGCCTTTGGCAACGTCGGCTCGGCCGCAAAGGAGGCTTGCAGGCAGGGCAGCGCCCGCTGGCCGCCGCGTAACAGCGTGGCCAAGCTCTGCTTGGTTTCCAGGTTGTCCACGGCCGCCTTCAAGTCCGCATCCGTCGGCTCGGGTGTCTCCACGCACCGCTGGCTCCGGTCCTCCGGCGAAAGGTTGCCGATCTCGGCCAGATGGTCCTGGACCGGCCCCAGATCGACCGTGCGCAGCGCTGTGCCGGTCTTGATCGCCTGGGCCGCCGTGTAACCTGCGGCGTAGCCTTCGTTGATCAGATCGGCGTTCATCCGCACCGAAGCCTGCACGTCGTGCGTGACGGAATGCGAGCGTCCGACGACCATCAGCCCGTCGAGTCCCCGCGGCAACAACGAACGCAGCGGAATATAGGTGGCAAACCCCGGTTTGGTTTCGTGCTTGGTGGGGGGCATCAGGCCGGCGTAGACCAGATCGCTGTTGTGATAGCCGTGCGGATCATAGGCGGACCACGAAACGGAAATCAGGTCCCGATAGGTGCGCCCGAGGATCTGGTCGAGCACGTCGATCACGTGCTCGCCCCGGACCAGACGCGTTTCGCGGAGTCCCACCAGGGGATAGTAATCCCAAACGTCCTGCTTGCCGGCCTGGCGAGCCAGTACGTGATGCATGGTCAGGCTGTGGACGTCGGCGTGATCCAGCGGCAAGACGTTGGCATACAGGTCGACATCCCGAAACGAGCATTCCTGCAGGCACAAGTCGCCGTCGTTGACATAAGCGAACTGCGCCCCAGCGGCCGCGCACACGTCGGCATCGCCGGTCGCGTCGATGACGATCGTGCCCAGCGCCGCGCCGCGGCCCAGGTGCGTGGCCAGCGCCACGCCGCAGACCCGCTCCGCCTGTTTGACCGCGCCGCACGCAAGCGTGTTGTACCAAATCTCGACGCCCGCCTTCCGCAGCTCGTCAAAAGCCTCCGCCGCCCGCCATTTCAACTGGTTGAAGCCGTACGGATAGCCTTTCCAGTAACCGGGAGTCCCCAACTCCCGGTTGCCGCCGATCTGGCCCAGCATTTCCACCAGCAACACCTTGCCGCCGTTTCGGGCGGCGCCGAACGCGGCCGGGATGCCCGACGTTCCGCCGCCGACGACGATGACGTCGTATTTGCCCCAGACGGGAACCGCCGTGGCAGGCTGTCGCACCGTCCCCAGGCTGTGGCGGACATATCGGCGATGACCGGTCAACAGGTCCGCCACGTCGGCGCCGTCTACGGGCGGGGTTCCAAGTTGCGGCTTGACGGAGACCTCCGACGGCGACGTTCGTTCCGCCGCCTGCTGATGAACCCGCCGGCCGAGTCGCTCGCCCAGATCGGCCAGATGCACCGGCCGCGTCAACTTTTCGGCAATCGCCCGCGACACGTCCGCCGCTTGACCGAGCACGTACACGTTCGGCACTCCGGCGGGCAGGCAGCAATCCAGATCGAATGCCTCCGCGCCCGGCCAGCGGTCCGAACCCTCGTGCGACTTGGCCCGGATGCACACCGGCTCGATCATGTGCAGGCACTGGGCGTGAGCCCGCTTGGCGTCCACCCGGTCGAACTTCTCTCGCAGCAGCACTTCGGCCCGGCACCGCTCAGGCCACTGGCCGGACGGCATCGGAACCGTGAGCGAGTATTCGCAGAAGTCGCCGAGCTGACGGCCGCCGGGGACCTTTTCTCGGTAACACACGCGGCTGACCTGAACCTCCCGGACGGACCACGGCGCAAAGGCGGCTCCGGCCATTCGGGCCACGACCGCGGTCGGCGTGGCGTCGATCACAACCTTGGCAATCACTGCCTGGAGCCCAGCCTTGTTCGCAGTCACCACGCCAGCCACGGACCCCGAACCGTCGACCAGGACGGCCGCCGGTCTGCTGTTGAAGTGAAAGGCCACGCCGGCGTCCAGCAGTAACTTTTCGAGACGGCGTTTGTACTGCGCGGGAGTCAGAAAGGACACTTTTCCGCCGTCGCCGCTACGGTCCCCGCACAACGTCCGTGCGAACTCGCCCCGCGGCGACTCGTCCGGTTCAAGCCAGTACCGGGCCTTGGCCGACACGTCGTCGCTGAAGAAGTACTGGCCGCCGACAACGAGCGCCGACGAACCGGCCTTGGCAGCCGTCCAGGCGGCCGCCAGCCCTCCCTCGTTGCCACCGATGACCAGGATGTCCACCTTCGCACTCACCGGAATGTCGCGCGCAGACGAGCGCACGAACTGCTGCGCTGCGGCCGCCCCGCACCGCGGGCCGGAGAATCCGAGAGTCATGAGCGCAGCGGTCAGTACAAGGACGGCGTGTGTACGCCGACGCGGTGGTCTCCTCATCGGTGCGGCCCCCTGTGTGTCTTCCTGGGAATGGTGCCCCTGCTGGCGAAATCATCTCCGGACAACCGGTTCTCACGCCATGCCTGACGCCCGGTCGCTCGACAAACCCCATCACAGTAACGCCTGCAAGCGGCCAACGGAAGAGGCCAAGAACACGCGCCGCAAGACGCCGACCCAGCCCCCGCTTCCGCGTCGGTCCCGACGTCGGCGCCCGTAGCCCGCGGCCCCGACGTCTCGCCGCCCCCAGACAACTGCCGCCCAGCCGGAAACCCGGTCTGCGCCGGCTTGTCCGCTTGCTGCGTCACCCAGTCTTTTCTGGTGTCTTATGTCAAGCCCGCCGCGTCGGTGATCAGCAGCGGATAGTCGGTCAACGGCAATCCGGAGAACGACCAGATGACGCCCTGCAGTTGGCCGTTGGGCCGGTAGTATTCGCCTGACCGCAGATCGACGAGTACCGGCGAGCGGAGGGTCCAGTCTGTTTGCGTCGGGAGGATCACGTCCACGGTCTGCGGCGCGACGTCCTCCTGCAACGCTTCGGGCCGCCAGTAGGCGCACAACGGATGCTTGCCCCGCAAGAAGCAGACTTGGTTACTTCTTGAACGATACTTGGCGGAAGGGCCTATTCTTCGAGCGCAAAGTCCTTCGTGATGGGACCGCTTACGGATTCGACCGTCAGCTCCAATTCGGATTTCGAGTTGTACTTGGCCGGCAGGTACTGGTCCTTGACGGTTTCGCCCTGAGCCATTCCCGGCACCTCCTCGGAGCCAGCACCTTCTCTGGGGCGATAGGCCCGAATCTCCACCCGGTGGACGCCGACCGGCACGCCGCCTTTGAACTCGGCCTTGAAAACGCCTCCGCTGATCACCGCACTGCAGGAAGGCGCTTCGGTCCCTTTCGTGGGCACAAAACGGACTTCCCCGTCGGCAACGGGCTGCCCGGCATAGGTGACGCTGCCCGAAACCAGCACCCGTTCGGGCTCGTCCGAAAGAGACCCTCCGCAGCCCAGGGCCCCGCAGCAGGCGATTATCGCTACCCCGACCGTCTTCTTGAACACCGTTGCACCTCTTGTTTCTTTCGGATCGCAGGAGGAGACCAAACAGGGGTACACGAACAGCCGTTGAGCGGACCGTTGTCTCCCCAAGACCGCTCAGTATCCGGCAATCGGCTCCCTGCCGAATCGGGTGGTCAGCGCGGCGAGCGTCGCCTGATTGATGTTTTCGGAGACGAAGCGAACGGACGCATCGGCCAGGACGAAGTGACAGCCGCCCGGATGGTAACTGGAGAATCCGCTGTTGCGAAAATGCCACGTTCCCCCGACCGGAACCGCGGTGATCGGATCGTTGATGCCGTTGGCCGTGTCAAAACCGTCGAACGTCACATAGGTGTGGCAGTTATACGTTCCCGGTTCGCCGTTGGCCTGCTCGCCCAGCAGCAAGGTGTTGCTGGAGCCGTCGACAACATCCTTCAACCCGTTTCCGGTGAAATGCCCCATGATTCCGTTCGGATCCTTCTTCGGCCACACGCCGTCACAGGTCCAGTCGACTGAATCCGTCACCGGGCTGTAGTCAGTCCGCGAGAGGTCATCGAGTCCGCCGAGGCCGGTCGGCTGGGTAATGCCGCCCGTGAAATTGCAGCGCGGAGCGTTGAACACGTTGCTGGGGCAAATGAACGTGGGAATCACCGCGCCACCGGCTTCCAGGTCGGAATTCGGCGCGACGTTATAGGCTTTGGTGAAGTCAAAGCGGTCGTACGTCGCCCCTTGCTCAAGTTGGGGCAGAATCAAGACGCCCCAACCGAACCGTTGGTAGCTTCCCAGGCCCATGTTGGTACACGCCGGGGTGGTTACCGTGATCATCGTCGCCGGGGGAAACCGGCCGTGCGTGTCGTGATAGGTGTGCAGGGCCAGTCCAAGCTGCTTCATGTTGTTGCTGCACTTTGTCCGCCGGGCCGCTTCGCGCGCCGCCTGGATCGCGGGCAGCAGCAAGGCGACCAGCACGCCGATGATCGCAATGACCACCAGCAATTCGACCAGCGTAAAACCGGGACGATCATGAGTTCGCATGGCGGTGCTCCTGTCTGACGAGAATGGATGACGATGGGATAACGTCGCATTCAAAAGACCCTTAAACCTAGCCTTATATTTTAGAGACAGCCGGTCCGCTGTCAACTCGGCGCACGCCGGCCGCTGTTGCCCGCACGGCGGCCCGCGTTGTCCCCGGCGGCAAGCCCCCGTTTTCCTGGGGGCTCCGTGAAAGGGTCGATGCAGCGTCTTGCCGGATGCTCCGTCGATCAAGTAGGATTTGGGTTCGGCGAAATCCGTTGGGCGAGTGGCAGGGGACCGGGCGTCCGGCCATCCCGCCGTGGGGCCATACCGGGGAGACAAACCGATGAAGCAACTTTATCTCGACGGCGTCTGGACCGACGGCGCCGCGGGCCGTACCTGGACCGTGACAAACCCGGCGACGGGAGAACATTTGGACGAGGTCGCGGTGGCCGAGTCGGCCGACGTGGATCGCGCGGTGCGGGCGGCGCGGCGGGCGTTCGATGAGGGGCCGTGGCCGCGTCTGGATCCGCTGGTCCGGGGGCGGATGCTGCATCAACTGGCCGAGCGGATTCGCGGCCGGCTGGAAGAGTTGGCGATGACCGACACGTTGAACATCGGCAAACCGATCCGCGACACCCGCGGCTTCGATGTGCCGTGTGCGGCCGACCTGTTCGAAAGCTACGCCGGGCTGGCCGACAAGATTGCCGGCAAGTGTTACGGGACGCTGCCGGACAATGTGACGCTGCAGTTCCGGGAACCGCTGGGGGCCGTGGCGGCGATCGTTCCCTGGAACTTCCCGCTCACCAACGCGGCGATCAAGCTGGCGCCGATCCTGGCCTGCGGGAACACGGTGGTGCTGAAGCCGTCCGAGGTCTCGCCGCTGTCCGCCCTGATGCTGGCGGAATTGGCGCACGAAGTCGGCTTTCCGCCGGGCGTGCTGAACGTCATCCACGGAACGGGCGCCGAGACGGGGGCGGCGCTGGTCCGGCATCCGGGGATCGACAAGATCACCTTCACCGGCCGCCATCAGACGGGCGTGCAGATGCTGGAGGCGGCCAAAATCGGGATGAAGAGCGTGATGTTGGAACTGGGCGGCAAGACGCCGAGCGTCGTCTTTCCGGACGCGCCGCTGGAGCACGTTGTCAACGGCGTGATCACGGGCATTTTCTTTAACTTGGGACAGGTCTGCGTCGCCGGTTCGCGGCTGCTGGTCCACGAGAGCCAGCACGACGAACTGCTCGAACGCATCCTCGCCAAGGTGAAGGCACTGCGGCAAGGCGACCCGACGGACCCGAACAATCATCTGGGCTGCCTCGCCACGCCGCTGCACTGCGCGAACGTGCGACGCTACGTCGAGCAGGCCCACCAGGAAGGCGCCCTGCCCGTGCTGACGGGGCCGCTTCCGGCCGACCCGCAGGACTGTTTCTTCCCGCCGACCATCTTTGATCGCGTCACGGCGTCGATGACGATCGCCCGCGAAGAAGTGTTCGGCCCGGTGCTGAGCGTGCTGACGTTCCGCGACGAAGACGACGCGGTGCGGTTGGCGAACGATTGCGAGTTCGGCTTGATGGCGAACCTCTGGACGTCCGACGGCGGGCGGGCGCTGCGCGTGGCGCGACGGCTGCGGGCCGGACGGATTGCCGTCAACGGCGGCGGCGCTTTGCGGCCCAACGTCCCGGTGTTCGGCTACAAGCTGAGCGGCATCGGGGCCGAGTTGGGCTTTGACGAAACGGTGCACGAGTACACCAACTCGAAGTCCGTGCTGTATTCACTGGCGACGGAGAAGACACCATGGCCGGAGTAGACCGCATCGGCGCGGCTTCGCTCGAAAACGTTTCGGGTTTCGAGGGAACGGAAGGCGGCGCGGCGGGGGCACGGCGGACCGCCGAACCGGATCTGCGGATCGGCCGCCCGCTGTCGGAACTGGACACGCCGACGCTGCTGCTGGACCGCGCGGCGAGCGACCGCAATCTGGCCCAAATGGTGAATTTCTTTCACGCTCGGCCCGCGAAACTCCGGCCGCACTTCAAGAACCACAAATGCGTGACGCTCGCCAAACGGCAGCTGGCGGCCGGCGCGGTCGGCATGACGTGTGCGAAATTGGGCGAGGCGGAGGTGCTGGTCGCACACGGCTTCCCGGACGTGCTGATCGCCAACCAGGTCGTCGGCGACGCCAAACTGGCCCGGTTGGTTCGGCTGGCGCTCCGCGCAAAGATCGCCGTGGCCGTCGATCACGAGGATCAGGCGGTCGCGATCTCCAAGGCCGCCACGGCCGCGGGGGCCGTGGTGGATTTGCTGATCGAGGTGGATATCGGCATGGGACGCTGCGGCGTGCAGCCCGGAGCGCCGGCGGCCGAACTGGCGCAGCGCGTGGCCGGGTTGCCGGGAGTCCGTTTCGCCGGGTTGCAGGCGTTTGAAGGGCACTTGGTGAACGTGTTGGACCGGGCTGACCGGACTGCACGGGCCAAGGCGGCCATGCAGCAGGCGATTGACACGCGGCGGATGCTCGAAGCCGCCGGCGTTCCCGTCGGCTGCCTGAGCGGTTGTTCCAGCGCCACCTACGACAGCACGGGCACGATGGCCGGCGTGGACGAGGTCCAGGCCGGCACCTACGCCACGATGGATCGGCAGTACCACCGGCTGGTGCCCGAGTTCGCGACGGCGCTGTCGGTCCTGGTCCGGGTCATCAGCCGCCCCGGCCCTGGCAAGGCGGTGCTGGATCTGGGCGTCAAAGGAGCGGGCGGCGAGTTCGGCGTGCCTGAGATCCGCGATTATCCCGACGTGGAGATCCCGTTCTTCCTGGCCGAAGAACACACGGTCGTCCGCAACGCGCCGGACTGGCCTATCGGGCAGGTGCTGCAGCTGATTCCCAGCCATGCCTGCACCACGTGCAACCTGTATCGTGAACTGGTCGTCCACGAGGACGGCGTCGTCGTGGATGTCTGGCCCATCGAAGCGTCCGGGCGACTGGCATGACTCCGGATCAAGTCCCGTTGCTCGCCCTGGCGATCCTTGTCGTGGCGTTCCTCTACTCGTCGGTCGGGCACGCCGGCGCATCCGGCTATCTTGCCGTCATGTCGCTTTTCAGCCTGGCGCCCGACGTCATTAGGCCCACCGCACTGGCGCTGAACATCCTCGTGGCGTGCATCGGCAGTTGGCAGTTTTGGCGCGCCGGGCATTTCTCCTGGCGGTTGTTCTGGCCCTTCGCGCTGCTGTCCGTGCCGTTGGCATTCCTCGGCGGCTACCTCAACCTGCCTGCCCCGGTGTTCAAGGTGCTGGTGGGGATCGTACTCTTGCTCTCGGCTGTCCGCCTGCTGTTTCACCCGGCGGCCGATGAGTTCCTGCGGGAGCCTTCACGCCCGTTGGCGATGTCGGCCGGCGCGGGGCTCGGTTTGCTGTCGGGCTTGACGGGGACGGGGGGCGGCATCTTCCTGACGCCGTTGCTGCTGTTGCTGCATTGGGCGCATGCCAAGCGTGCGGCGGCCGTGTCAGCTGTGTTCATTCTGGTCAATTCGGTTGCGGGATTGGCCGGGAATCTCAGCAGCATGCGTCAGTTTCCGCGATTTGCCGTCGTCTTGGCGGTCACCGCGGTCATTGGTGGAACGGCCGGTTCGTATCTCGGCAGTTGCCGTTACCCGCAGGTGGTCATCAAGCGACTGTTGGCCGCGGTCCTGTTGATTGCGGGCGTCAAGCTCATCCTGACGCAATGACCGCGCTTGGCCCGCAGGGATCGTTCCCTTGGTGAAGGCGAGTCCGGCGACGCGGCGTGTTCATCCGGGCCGGAAGCTGTCCCGGCGGGGACGGCTGCGGGAGCGGTCGTCCGCAACGTTTCCCGCGGGGTCCTGGCCACGCTCCAATCGCCTGGCGGCCAAGGGGGGCTCGCCGGGAAACCGCTTCGGCTCCCGGTGGCAACTCCACGGTCTGCTTTGGTTTCCCAGACGCGAGGGGGCACTCAGCGCAGCGTCTCCCGGAGCCGATGGCGGGCCATCTGGCAGTACGCGGCGACGCAGTCGATACCGATGTACTTGCGGCCCAGGCGTTTGGCCACCACCGCCGTGGTGCCGCTGCCCAGGAAGGGGTCCAACACCACCCCGCTGTCCGGACAGCCGGCCAGGATGCACGTTTCGACCAGCGGTTCCGGGAAGACGGCGAAGTGCGCGTCGCGGAATTTCGACAAGGGGATCGACCAGACCGTGCGTTTGTTCCGTCCTTTTGGATGGAACGCCTGATCCCAACGGCCGTGATGCAGGTTGGGATTGCCGCGATTCTTGCCCTGTTCGGGCGTTCCGCCGGGTTGGAAGAAGTGCTTGCGGCCGCCCCGCATGCGGCTTTTTTCGGTAAACGTCACGTGCGGCTCGCGGATCGCGTCGGCGTCGTAGTAGTAGTCTGGGGACGCGGTCAGGAAGAAGACGTACTCGTGGTCCGTCGTGGGCCGGGTCTTGACCGCCGAGGGCATGGCGTTGGGTTTGTGCCAGATAATGTCGCTTCGCAGAATCCAACCGTCGGCCTGCAACGCCAGCGCCACGCGCCAGGGCAGGCCCAACAGCCGGCCGTCCAGGTACTTGTCGCCCAACACCAGCCATAACGAACCGCTCGCGGTGAGCACGCGGCGGCACTCGGCAAACACCGCCACCAACTTGGCGACGTACGCCTCCGGCGTCTCCTCCAACCCCAACTGGCCCTCGCCGGTGTAGTCGCGCTGGCGATAGTACGGGGGGCTGGTGACGATGGCATCCACGACGGACGCGGGAAAAGACGGCAGGATCGTCAGGGCATCCGCATGGATTACCTGGTTCAGAAAGCCGTCGATCTTGGTCTTGGATACGGTCATGGCAGAGACCATCTTCCAGGGCCGTGGCTATCTTGAAAAGCGGGCATTTCGCAAACGTTCCGATCTCCTGTCCGGCCCTGGCCTGCTGAAAAACGGGTAGGGCGGGATTCATTGGCAGGGCGGAGTTCATTCCGCCCTCAGGCGGACGCGAGTCTGCCCCACGATCCCTCAACTCATGGTGGACAAAGCACCGGGTTCGACACGCCCCTTCGGAACTTCCGGCGGCGACGGGTGTTTCATCCAACGGTGGTGCGGAGTACGATACCCGGATACGCTTCATCCACAGAGGACGAAACGGCGTTGTCGCTCACGGGAACCCTGGCCTTGAAGCCGTCGCCTTACGAGACAACCGACCCGGACGTGCGGTTGATGCTGCAGGTGCGCGATGACAACGCCGTCGCTTTCGAGGAGTTGGTGCTCCGCTATCAAGCCCGGCTGATCTCGGTTTTGCAGAACCTGGTCCGCGACCGGGACCGGGCGGAGGAATTGGCCCAGGACGTGTTCCTGCGGGTCTACCGCGCCCGCAAGACGTACACGCCGGGCGCCAAGTTCTCGACGTGGCTGTTTACGATCGCCCACAACGTCGCCAGCAACGCGATCCGCACGCAGGCTCGCCGCCGCGAAGTCCACGTGGCAGCCTCCGGCGGCGCGGCGTCCAGCCAGTCGCTGGACGCCCTGGCGCCCGCCCCCAGCGGCCAGATGCCGGCCCGCCAGTTGGACAAGGCCGAGTTGGCGGAAGTGGTGCGGGCCGCGGTCGACTCGCTGGCCGAACGGCAGCGAATGGCCATCTTGCTGGCCAAGTTCGAACACCTGAGTTACGAGGACATCGCCGTCACGATGGGGCTGTCGGTCAAGGCGGTGAAATCGTTGCTGGCGCGGGCTCGGGAGAACCTGCGGGCGATCCTCGAACCTTACCTTCAGGAGGGCCGACGGCCGTGAACGCGGAGCCGAAGCCGACGCAGGAAACGCAAGACGACTTCCCTGCCGATCTGGTGGCGTACCTGGACGGCGAACTGGACGCCGAGCAGACACGCGCCGTCGAGGAGCGGTTGTCGCAGGATTTGGACTTTCGCCGGCAACTGCGGGAACTGCAGCGGACTTGGGATTTGTTGGACCACTTGCCGACGGCGAACGTCGATGACTCCTTTACCCGCACCACCCTTGCCATGGTCGCCGTCTCTGCCGCGGACGACGCAGAACGGGTCGCCGCGCGGCAGGGACGGCGGAAACGCTGGTTCTGGTGGACCGGCATGGGCGCTGCCGCGGCTGCGTTCGCCGCCGGCTACGTCGCGGTTTGGGAGCTGGTCGGCCGCGAGAACCGGCGGTTGCTCCGCGATCTGCCGGTGATCCAGAGACTCGACCAGTATCGCTACGCGGACAATATCGAGTTCCTGCGGTTGCTGGAACGCGAGGGGCTGTTTACCGAGGACGAGACCGGCCATGCGATGTGAAATCTTCGTCGTCCTGCTGATCGGAAGCGTTGGGGCCGCCGGGGCCGCGGAGTCGGCCGCGCCGCAGCCTCCCGTGACGGACGCCGCCCCACAACGCCTGGATTCGCTGTCGGCCGCGGAAAAGAAGGAACTGCAGAGCCGGCAGGAGCGGTTCGATCGCTTGGACGAGAAAGAACAGGATCGGCTGCGGCAGTTGCACGCGGAACTGTCTCAGGCTCCCGATGGGGCGCAGCTGCAGCAGGTCTTGCAGCGGTACGCGACCTGGCTGCAAACGCTGCCGTCCGGCGCGCGGGCGGATCTGCTGAGCCTGCCTCCAGCGGATCGCGTGGCCGAGATCAAACGGCTGCTTCAAGAGCAGTCGGCGGCGCGCATGCGAAGCTACGTTTCCCGCCCGCTGTCGGACGACGACCTGCGCACCATCGCCAACTGGATGGAGGACATCGTCAAGCGTCGAGAGCCGGAGATCCTGGCACGACTGCCGATGCTGGAGAACCACCTGGCCCAGATGCCGGATTCGAAGCGGCGACTGCAGGCGCTGTTGGTCATGGCTCAGCGACTGGGCTCCAGCGCCCGCCGCGATTGGCTGAGGCCCGCGGCGGAGGACATCGAGCGGCTGAAGTCGCAATTGTCGCCGGAAGCGCAGGAGGACTTGGCCAAAGCCCAGGCGGAGGGCCGTTTGCCGGAATTGGCCGAGGCCTGGATGCGGGCTGCCATGTTCAGCCGTTTCGCGGGACCGGCGGTCGACCGGGAGCAATTGCGGAAATTCTATGTTGAGGAACTGGACGCGGATCAGCGGGCGTACCTGGAAAGTCTGCCGCCGGGGCGGATGCAATTCGAGCTGCAGCGAATGTACCACGCACACCGCTTTCGCCGCGACGGCTTCCGCGAACGGCCCGGCGCGTGGAAACCCGCTCCCGGCTTGCGAGGCTATCCGCCGCGGTTTGGACCGCTCACTCGCGAGCCCAGCGGCGAGGTGCGTCCGCCGGGGCCCGGCGGCGCGCGTCCCCAGCCGACAACCGGCAGCCCGCAGCCGTAAGCCCGCTTCCGTTCAATCCTCGTCATCCTTCGCCTCGCGGCGAAAGACGGCCACTACGTCCTCGGCCGGCACCACGAACAACTGGTTGTCAGGCTCGAAGTCGACCGGGATGGCGTTTTTGGGGTGAAACAGGATCTTGTCGTACTGCCGCAACGGCAGGTCGGGATCATTCTCGACCTGGGCCGAGATCGTCACGATCCGGCCCGTGATCGTGGGAATTTCCGCCTGGTCCGGCAGCGCAATCCCACCCTTCGTCTGGCGCTTGGGATCGTCCTTGCGGACCAGCACCCGAGCCCCGATGGGTTCGATGTATTCAAATGCCTTCGCCGGTGTTTTTGCCATCCTCGATCGCCCTTTCGTTGCTCCGCTGTCTGCCAAAGGATACACCGCGGGCGACGCACGGACAAGGCTGTGCCGGCGGCACTGTGCCAGCCCCGATGGACATCGAAACGCCCCAGCGCTTTTGCAGAAGCAGCCGGATGCCGAGAATTCCGCCGCCCCGTTGCACCGCGACGGAAATTCCGGGCGGGCTGGAGGCTTGACGCTCGCCCGGTGTCCCATTTCCGCAGTCCGCGCCCCGGCGTACACTGCGGGCGTTCCCTTCCTTGACCGCTGCGAGAACCGACCCATGCCCTCGAGAGAATTATCCCGCGACCAGATCGCCGCCTGGTATTTCAACCAGCTTCCCTTCCAGCCGTACCCGGTCCAGGAAGAAGCCTTGCTGGCCTGGTTCACCGCCGAGCAGGGCGTGTTGGTCTGCGCGCCCACCGGGACCGGCAAGACGCTGATCGCCGAGGCGGCGTTGTTCGAGGCGCTGCACACCGGCAAACGGGTGTACTACACGACACCGCTGATCGCGCTGACCGACCAGAAGTTCAACGAATTTCAGCAGCTGGCTGCCCGCTGGGGGTTCGATCCCGAGGACGTCGGCCTGGTGACCGGCAACCGCCGCGTGAACCCCGATGCGCCGGTCCTGGTCGTGGTGGCCGAAATCCTGCTCAATCGGCTGCTGACCCCGGAGTTCCCGTTCGACGACGTGTTCGCGGTGGTGATGGACGAGTTCCACAATTTCAACGATCTGGAACGCGGCATTGTTTGGGAATTCGCCCTGGGTTTGCTGCCCCAGCACGTGCGGTTGCTGCTGCTGTCCGCCACCGTGGGCAACGCGCTGGAATTCGTCAACTGGCTGGACCACGAGCACCATCGCCGGCTGGAACTGGTCCAGGGCGGCGATCGCCAGGTGCCGCTCACGTTCCAGTGGGTCGGCGACCTGCTGCTGAACGAACAACTGGAAGCGATGGCCGACGGCGACGACGAAAGCCGCTTCACGCCGGCCCTGGTGTTTTGCTTCAACCGCGAGCAATGCTGGACGGTGGCCGAGCAGATCAAGGGCAAGCGTTTGCTGGCCGATGGCCAGCAGGAACAGCTGGTCCGCGAACTGGAACGCTACGACTGGTCGCAAGGCGCCGGGCCGAAACTGAAACAGATCCTGGTCCGCGGCGTCGGCGTCCACCATGCCGGCGTGCTGCCCAAGTACCGGCGAGTAGTGGAGGATCTGTTCCAGCGCAAGCTGCTGACGATTTGCGTGTGTACCGAGACGCTGGCGGCCGGCGTCAATCTGCCGGCCCGCAGTGTGGTGCTGCCAACGCTGCTCAAGGGCCCGCCCGGCGACAAGAAGCTGGTCGAACCCAGTTCCGCGCACCAGATGTTCGGCCGCGCCGGCCGGCCGCAGTTCGACACCCGCGGCTACGTGTTTGCCCTGGCACACGAAGACGACGTCCGGCTGGCGCGTTGGCGCGAAAAGTTCGACAAGATCCCGGAAAACACGAAAGATCCGGGGCTGCTGAAGGCCAAGAAGGACCTGAAACGCAAGATGCCCAAACGCTCGCCTAACGAGCAGTACTGGACCGAAGGCCAGTTCCAGAAGCTAATTCAGTCGCCGCCCGGCCGGCTGCGCAGCCGCGGGCCGCTGCCCTGGCGGCTGCTGGCGTACATGCTGCAGGCCTCGCCCGAAGTGGACCGTGTGCGGGCGCTGGTCGCCAAGCGGCTGAGCGACGTCCGGCACCTGGAATCCGGCCAGCGCCAGCTGGAGCGGATGCTGCTGGTCCTGTGGAAGGCGGGCTACGTCGAACTGGAACCTCCGCCGCCCAAGCCGACGGACAAGCCGCCGCCGGACACTGCCCAGAAACGTCCGCCTTCCCAGCCGGGCGTCGGCGTGCAAAGCCCGGCGGCGCAGAGCAGCCCCGCGGGCCTGGGACTCCTGTTCGGTTCAAGTGCGCGGCCCCTCCACAAGCCTGCGGCCGAAAGAGATTCCCGCCAGCTTGCGGCAGCTGTCCCTGCCAACCCGGCTCAGGACAGCCCGGCGGCGGACGAGCCTGCCTACAAACCTGTCTACGCCCGCCCCACGCGAACCCTGGAAAAACTCCTGCTGCTGCGCGGCATCAATCCGCTGTACGGCGTGTTTCTGGTCAACCAGCTGGGCATCGCGGACCGTCGTGAGCGGATCCTGGCGATGGAAAGCGTGCTGGAGATCCCCCGTTCGATGCTGTACCAGCTGCGCGTCCCGCCGCCGGACCAGTTGCCGCCCGGGCCGCTGGCCACCACACGGCTGGACGTCCACCTGCTGCAACTGGGCTTGGCCTCTGCCGAAGAACTGGGCGCCGCCGAAGCCGCCGAGGAAGAACAGGACCGCGATCGGCGGATCATGTTCCCCGAAGAGCGCGTCCGCGTACTGACGCTGGGCGACAAGCTGCGGCGGCTGTTCGACTACGATTTCCCCGGCGTCCCCGACGTGATCACCACGCCCGTCTGGGCCGCCGGGGAACTACTCGAATTCGGCGGCGACTTCAACAAGTACGTCACCAGCAGAGCCTTGCAGAAACAGGAGGGCATCGTCTTTCGCCATTGCCTGCGGCTGATCCTGTTGTGCTACGAATTCACCCAATTCTGTCCGCCGGACGCCGATCCGAGCGAATGGCGCGGCGACCTGGAGGACATCGCCCAGCAGCTGGCCGAAGCCTGCCGCAAGGTGGATCCCGACAGCACGGACAAGACCCTGGAAGAGGTCGCCAGCGTGCCCGAACTGCCGTGAACGCCAGCCACCGGTTGCGGAGCGACCGCGATCCCGGCGGCTGGCGTCTGGCCGTGTTCCTGCCAGCAGACAGACCCTTTCCTGGCCGTCGTCAGCTGGGGCGGATGCTGCGTGAGGCGTGATCGTAGGTGGTGCGTCGTCCGGTGTTGTACGATTCCACCGCCATCAGGCAGGCCACGGAGTGCTGGTAGCCGGCTTCGAGCGGGGCCCGCGTCGTCTTGCCGCTGCGCAGGCATTGCAGCCAGTCCAGGAAATGATCCGGCGTCTCGATGGCTTGGACTTCATTCACGCCGCGGATGCCCCCGTCCCGCTTGGGACCGCCTTCGGCGCTGTACGTGGGGATGCTCCAGTTGTCGAGGATCAGCTGGCCCTGCTCGCAGAAGTAACGATGCCGGTTGCCACCGCCGTTGCCGAAGTTGCTCGAGTACGCGACCATCAGGCCCTCGGGATAGACCCACAACGCCTCGACGTGATCGGGACAGGTGAAGTGGTGTTCGTCCTTCCACGTGAACACGCCGCCGTTGCACACGCAGCTGGTCGGGAACTTCAGGCCCGCGATGTAGTTGTACAGGTCGATGAAGTGGCAGCCCAGGTTGGCGATCGGGCCGTCGGTGTAGTCCAGGTAGCCGTACCAGCCGGAATAGACGCCGGGGTCAAACGGCCGCTTGGGGGCGTCCAGAAGGAATTCGTTCCAGTCGATGTCTTCCTTCTTGATCTCCTTGAGGAAGCCGTACCAGTAGGGCCGCGTGCTGTTGCGGCACTGTTCGATCCGCGACGCCTTGCCCAGGATGCCCGATTTCCACAATTCGCGGCAACCGGTGCTGGTGGGCAGACTGCGGATTTGCGTGCCGACTTGCACGACGATCCCGGCGGCCTTGACCGCGTCGACCGCGCGGAGCAGTTCCGCCATGTTGCGGGCCATCGGCTTTTCGACGTAGGCGTGCTTCTTGGTCTTGGCGGCCGCTTCCAATTGGACGGCGTGATGGTGGTCGGGCGAGGCGATCAGGACGGCGTCCACGTCGTCCAGGGCCATGATGTCGCGATAGCTGACGAACTTCTTCACGTCGCTGCCGTACCACTCCTTGCAGTGCGCCGCGGCTTCTTCCCGCGCCACGCGCCACGGGTCGGCCACGGCGACGTACTCGACGTTCTGTTCCTTATCGTGTTTGTGGACGCCCATCATGTGCGCGTGGATGCCGCGGCCGCCGCAGCCGATCTGGGCGAGTCGGATGCGCTCGTTGGCGTTCATCACGCGTCCGTAGCTGCGGGCGGACAGGGACATGGCCGTGGCGCCCAGGGCGGTGGCCTGCAGGAAATGCCGGCGGTTGACGTTGGCGTTCATGGACGAAACTCTCCTTGACTGGTGATCGAACAGGGATCGAGGTTCACGGGTCCGTTGTTTTCCGTGCCGCCCGGACCCTCGGCAGCGGCCTGACGAAAACGAGTCTGGCTGCTGGACGGGTGTGTGTCAAGCGCCCCTGGGGGCCTGCGACGTTCGTCCGAGCCCCGCCTGGCGCGGCGGGCCAGCGGGTGGACAGCCAACGACTTCATGCGGTAGACTCTGGGCACGCGAGTTTTCACCACCGTTTGACTTCGAACACGGGAGGAAGCGATGAAGCGCAACTGTTGGCGATGCGATGCTGTTCATTTTGTCTACTGTCTTGCGGTGTTTGCCGCCTGCGGTGCGTGGTTCGCCCTGGCCGCCGCGCCGGCCTCGGCGGCCGAATTGTGGGTCGGCGCTGCCACGGCCGACATCACGCCGGACCGGCCCGTTCCGCTGACCGGCGGCACGGCCGTGCGGATTGGCCGCGAGATTCAGAACCGCTTGCAGGCCGGCGTCGTAGCCTTGGAATCGCGCGACGGCCAGCAGTCGCTGGACCAGGCGATCCTGGTGGCCTGCGATTTGTGCGTCATCCGGCCGGGAATTCAAGAGGGCTTCCGCAAACACCTGGCCGGCCGACTGGCGGGCTTTGATCTGAACAAGCTGTTCCTGGCCGCGACGCACACGCACAACGCGCCGGTCCTGCTCCAAGACCGCTACGACGAAGCGGACTACCAGGACGCTATGCAGCCCAAAGAGTACGTGCCCTGGCTGTATGAGCGGATGGCCGAAGCGGTTGTCAAGGCCTGGGAGGGCCGAGCGGCGGGAGCGGTCGCCTGGGGACTGGGCCATGCGGTTGCCGCGCACGGCCGCCGCCTGGTGTACAGCGACGGCACGGCCCGAATGTTCGGTCCCACGGGCATTCCGGAGTTCCGCGGCGTCGAAGGCTACGAAGATCACGCGGTGCACGTCCTGTGCTTCTACGACGCCCAGAAGCAGCTCAAGGCGACCGCGTTGACCCTGGCGACGACAGCCCAGGCCGAGGGCGGCAGCCAGGTCAGCGCCGATTTCTGGCACGACGCCCGCGAATTGATCCGGCAACGCCACGGCCCGGAAGTGACCGTCCTGGGATTCTGCGCTCCCGCGGGCGACCAGACGCCTCGGGCGCACGTGCGCAAGAAGAGCGAAATGCGGATGTGCGAATTCCGCGGCTTGAGCTACGGCCAGGAGATCGGCCGCCGAGTCGCCAACGCCTTTACCGACGTCGCCGCCGTAATCGCCAAGGACATCCGCACCGATGTGCCGCTGGTCCACCGCGTCCAGACGCTGGAACTGCCCGCGCGGATCGTCACCGAGGCCGAATACGCGGTCGCCAAGAAGCTCTGCGAAGATATCGACGCCAAACAGACTCGCGGCAAGTCGGACCGCTGGACCCGCGGCCTGTACGGCTCCGTGGCCGAACGCTACCTGGCTCAGCAAGAGGGAAAACAGAAGACTTATGAGATGGAGTTGCACGTCCTGCGCCTGGGCGACGTGGCCATCGCCACCAGTCCATTCGAACTGTATCTCGATTACGGCGTCCAGATCGAGGCCCGCAGTCCGGCCGTCCAGACGTTTCTGATCCAGTTGGCCGGCGCCAACCGGCAGCACGGCTACTATCTGCCGACGCCGCGGGCGATCGCGGGCGGCGAGTTGAATGACAAGCCGTTTACGAACTACAGCGCGACGGTCATGACCGGCATGGTCGGCCCGGAAGGCGGACAAGCCCTGGTGGACCGCACCGTCGAAGCGATCCGGCAGCTGTGGGAAAAGAAGTGAACTGGAAGCGGGCCGCCCGCCAACCGTAGACGGCTCGCTCCGCGAGCCGTCCCCCTGCACCGTGGGAGTAAGGAACCAGGCGGCGGCCTACGATCGAGATGGAACTGTACGAACTGACATTCAATCCGGGAGGAACGAACGATGCGTTGCTTGATACGATGGTCGCTGTGTTGTGGAATCGCCGCGGCGCTGCTTGTCGCCGCCGGCAGCGTCTGGGCGGCGGACGCCGAGTTGCTGATCGGCGCGGCGACGACGAGCATTACGCCGGATCAGCCGATCGCTTTGGACGGCCAATTCCACACGCGGGTCTCCCGAGGCGTGGAAAGCCCGATCACGGCCACGGCCGTCGCGATCGAATCGCGGCAGGACGGCCGCAGTGTGGACCAGGCGGTCCTGGTCTCGTGCGATCTGGTGGCGGTCCGCCCGCCGCTGCTGGCCGCCGTCCGCGAGCGGCTGGCCGCAAAACTGCCCGAAGTGGACGCCCGCAAGGTGATCCTCACGGCCACGCACACGCACACCTCGGGGGTCACGGAGCAAGACAAGTACGAACTTCCCAAGGAAGGCGTCATGCAGCCCCGCGAGTACGTGACGTTTCTCGTGGACCGGCTGGAGGACGTGATCGGGACCGCCTGGAAGCAGCGCCGGCCGGGCGGCGTGAGCTGGGGTCTGGGACACGCGGTGGTCGGCTACAACCGCCGTGCCGTCTATGCCAGCGGCTCGGCCGCAATGTACGGCAAGACCGACCAGCCGAATTTCCGAGGCATCGAGGGCTACGAGGACCACAGCCTGGAAATGCTCTTCTTCTGGAACGACGCCCAGCAGCCGCCGCGGGCCGTCGCCGTCAACGTGGCCTGCCCGTCGCAAGAGGTCGAATCCCGCTCGATGGTCAACGCCGATTTCTGGCATGATGTCCGCCAGCAATTCCAGACCGGCGACTACCAGAACGTCCTGGTGCTGGGTTGGCCCGGCGCGGCCGGCGACCAGTCGCCGCACCGGATGTACCGCAAGGCGGCCGAGGAGCGGATGATCAAACTCCGCGGGCTGACGTACACCCAAGAGGTCGGGCGACGCATTGCCGGCGAGATCAGCGACGTGTGCCCGCTGGTCCGACAAGACGTGCGCACCAACGTGCCGTTTGCCCACCAGGTCGAAGACGTGGCGCTGCCCGTGAGGAAAGTGACTGAACAGGAGATGGCTGCGGCTCAGGCCGAGATCGATGCCCTGGCGAAAAAGGAAGGGACCGCTCGGCGGCGTCTGTGGCTGCAGAAAGTCATCGACCGCTACCACGCGCAGGACAAAGAGCCCACGCTTTCCGTGGAGGTCCACGCCCTGCGAATCGGCGACGTGGCGATCGTTACCAACCCCTTCGAGCTGTTCCTTGACTTTGGAATCCAAATGCAGGGTCGCAGCCCGGCCCTGCAGACGTTCGTGCTGCAACTCACCAACGGCTCCTGCGGCTACTTGCCCACGGCAAGGGCGGTCAAGGGCGGCAGCTACAGCGCGATTGTCGCCAGCAACCGCGTCGGCCCCGAAGGCGGACAAGTGCTGGTCGACCGGTCCGTGGAACTGATCCAGAGCATGTGGTAGCAAGACGCTGCCGCGGCGGCGCAGGTTGGGACTCGACCCGACTCGGTCGGGACAGCGTCCCAACCTGCGAAACCGGGACGGTTCACTGCTTCCACGAGTCGTCGCGCTGCGTGCCCCAGAGATCGGTCTGGGGCAACAGCAATTCGGGCAAGTTGCCGCCTGACAAGGCTGCGGGCAGGGGCTGATGCCGCGCGGGCGCGCCATAGGCTAGCGTGTCGGGCGGCACGTCCTTGGTCACCACCGCGCCGGCGCCGATGAAGGCGTTGCGGCCGATCGTGACGCCCGGACAGATCGTCGCGCCGCCGCCGATCGTGACGTGGTCTTCGATCCGCGCGCCTTCGACCGGCGCGGCCCGGCGCATGGGGTACTTGTCGTTCAAAAACGTCGTGCCCGGTCCGATGAACACCATGCTGCCGATCCGCGTGCTGCTGGGAAGGTACACGTGAGCCATGATTTTCACGCCGTCGCCCACGCAGATCCGGCCTTCCAGCGTGCATTGATGATGCACCACGCAGCGATTGCCGATGGTCACCTCGGCCCGAATCACGACGTGATGCCCGCATTGGAAACGATCCCCGATCGTGGTGTTGGCGTAGATTACCGTCCCGGAGCGGATGACGGCGTAGTCGCCGATGCGCAGCGGCCGCGAGTCGCCGGGGTAGCGGTAACCGAGCACGACGCCGGGATCGATCTGGGCGTGCTGTCCGAGTTCGCAGTAGGATGGTTCAGCGATGGCGGGGCTCCTCGGCAAAACGGCACAGGATTTCGACGGCCCGCTGCGCGAGCACGTCGCCGGCCGGTTTGGCCAGCGGCGGCCGGTACTTGGTATAGCGGTAGAAGGAACTCATATACTCCCGGTCGCCCGTGTTCGGCCCGTCGGTGATGTAGCCGTGCGACACGTTGGCATAGCCGCAGGGGACGCTGAGCGGCAGGGGCGAATCGCGGCGGATCAGCCGTCCAATCCCCTGGAACGGCTCGCAAGGCAGCCCCACAAGGCCCACGTCGCCCAGGCGGATCACGGCGATCTCCAACTCCAGATGCCGCGGCACGGAGCCGGCTTGCCCCGCGTCGTACAGGCCCAGCGCCCAACGATTCCAGGCCCGCAGCGGCTCGACCAATCGGCCGCGATATTTGGGCGTCAGCGCCCGCGGGAAATTGAGTCCCACGCACGACCGAGTGTCCTCGTCCCCGGCTTCGGCCCGGCGGAGAAACGCCTCCATCTCCTCGAGTTCGGCGCTCAGCACCTCCCGCGGGGGCAGCGGCGACAGCGGCACGCCCACGGTCTCCACCGCGACGTCCAGCCCGTCGCGGCGTGAGGGCTGCAGTCCCGCCAGCGCCGCGACATAGCTCTTCCCCAACATCTGGCCAAACTCGGTCGCCCGTTTCACGCCGCCGGTGAACATTTCCTTGGAGTTCACGTCGCCGGCACAGCCCTGCAAGAACCCGATCGGCACGCCGCTGCCGCGGTCCAGGTGCCCGGCCAGCGCATCGGCCGCAACCTGGGGCCAGTCGCCGAACACGACCGGTTTCTCCGGATGGTAGCTGGTCACGGGGTGCCCCGTGAATTGGCACAGTCCGGCGACGAACCGGCCTGCAGCGTTTTTGAACAGGACCACCGGGGCCTGCGTGTCGACGTCGCCGCGGTAGTCCCGGCCGACCAACGCCCGGTCTTCCTCGCGCATGAAGTAAGTGCTGCCGTCCGCGCGCCGGCCTTTGCGGTTGTACGTGATGCGGTCTTCCTGCCCCAGCGCCCACCACACGGTCACCGGCTGCAACCGATCGGACAACTTTTCGGCGTTGCTCAACAACTCGTCCAAAAACTTCCGGCCGATCGGCAGCCATGCAGCTGGAGGATTGCCTCGCGTGGGCACATCGTAAACCGCTACCGGATTCTCTGCGAAGTTCACGCTGCTGTGATTGTGCGACGTGAAGATCCAGACTTGCGACGGAGGGAGCCCCAGTTTCTCGGCCAGCGACTGGCGGATCGCTTGGTTCACGTTGGCAGGCGTGGTGCCGCCGAAATGCGTGGTGACCAGGCAGAACCGCGTATCGGCGTCCTCCAACAAAAGCACGGTCGTCTTCAGCGGTCCGGCCACTTCGACCACGCGCGCATCGACGCGGCTGCTGGTCGCTGTATCGGCTTCCGCAAGAACTCCAAACTCCACCGCCGCGACGCGCAACTGCGGCCGCTCGGCCGCCTGGGCTAGCAACCCCGGAACGCAACTCCACACCAGCAGCAGAGTCTGCCAGCACACCGTTCGGGCCACTCGCGTTCCCCGACTGGCCTGCTCCCCGCTCCGGCCCCTCGCCTCAACGTCTGACAAACGCATTCTCCCCTCCCTCCCCAAACATCGCGCTGGCCGAAAGCCGAAACCGGCGAGCGGTCCGCTTTGTCGTCTCGCCCAGCGCCAACGCCCGGGCGACTTGCCGCTTACGGATCGTGCGAGCGGATGCGATCATCTGGGCAACCTCCGATGGCTAAGCTCGACTTCTGCCAATATTTTTGGTGAAAATTGACGTGGCCACCCGGCCACATTGCGCGTAAAAAGCCCCCCTTCCGTTCCGTTCGTTGGCGCGTCGGGACCAGAAGGGAGTCTAGTGATGATCAATTTGCCCAGTGTGGCGGAGCCAACGTTGATGTCCTTCTCTATAGCATTTACCGGGCCGACATTCCAGCGCAGTTTGGTACTGTTGGTAGGCGCGAGGCACGCCTCGGCGGCAACGCAGCGACAACCGAGCGATCAGGGCGTGCGGTAGGCATGGTGATGTTCTGCCTGCTCAACAGAAAGAAATAGCAAGCCGCGCTGTGGCGCCGCTCGCCTTCGCTTTCCGCGCTAGAACCATTGGGAACGGTTCTGCGGCAGCTTGGCAGTCTTTCGCGGTTGCCTGAGGGGGGCGACCGGCTTCGCTCGCCGTTTGCGCGCCCGCGGTTCCCAGCGTCCGGGACGATCGCCGACGCGAGGGTAAGCAATGGTCGTCAGCAGCGCATCGATCAACGTCCTGCGCTGCTCGGGTTGACTTCCCGCGCGTTCATACTTCGCGTGAGCGACGAGGTCGATCCCGAGCTGGCGCAATTCGCAGGCGATGAAGTATTCGGCAGGCGTTTGAACGCTCGGGACTCACGCTGAGTGAGCTCGGCGAAGGCCTGGGTGATCACCGCCCGACAGCAAAGAAGCGGGCGTGGGTGCTGCTCCATCGCACACCGGACCCCCGCATTTCGACAGTGCTAGATGTAGCCCAAACGCTCGGCGTCAAGATAGGCGACCTGGTGAAGTGATGAGCCCGCGGTCGCATCCTCAGACGCTTAACCCAGTGCCATTCGTGCGAAACACCGGCATTGACGGGATGACGAACTTGTCGAAATCGTCGCTTTCCAACCCGTTAGGACTTGCCGTCAGGGCTTGGCGCCGATGGACAGCCAGCCTGTGCCGCAGTATGCTGGCGGCCTGCCTGCCGTTGGTCGCGAAAAGGAGTCAACCGCTGTGAACCGACCGCCGCTCTGCAGGACCGTCCTCGGCTCAGCTGTGCCCAACGAGACCGTCGCTGGCCCTCGCGTCGGCAGGCACTCGCCGGGAACGCGAAGCGCCTGCCGATGGCTTGCCGCCGGCTCGGTGTGGACGTTGGCTCTGGCATCGCGCCGCTACCCCGTTCGATATTCGCCTGTACGGTGCCACGCCGAACGATCCCTCGGACGACTCCCAGGCGATTTGCAAGGCTCCGGAGGCGTGCGTTGTGCTGCACATGGAGTGCGTCAATGAATGATCGAAACCGATCTCGTGTGGTCGTCAGACTGGCTGTTCTTACGGTAGCCTGCTGGGCGTGGGCCATCGAGCCGACGGCGGCTTCTGCGGCAAATGCGCTGCCCGCGCCGGTGGATGTGCCTCGCGGTCCCGAAGCCGTTTCTGGACCGGGCGGCGTCGCCCTGCCGCCGTTGACTGGCAAACCGGCGGATGCCCCCGCGATCTCGGCGATCAGCGATGTGACCTTCCCCGACGAGACATTGGTTATCGCGGGCGACCAGCTGTCCGGGGCTCAGTTGCGGGTCTGGACGGAGGGGCGATTGGAGGATCTGACGCCGTTGCGGACGGCCGCCAACCGCATGCAGGCCGTCGTCCCCAAAGATTGGCCCCTGGCGACAATGCTTGTCTGGCCCGTCCGCGGCGAACAGGCGGGCGTGCCGATCCGCGTCAACGGCGCGACGGCTTGGTGGGCTTGGCCCCCGAGACTCACCGAGGATCAGGCGGCCCGTTCCCCTGACATGTTGTTGATGGGAAAGAACCTCAAGCTCGGATCGGCTGAGCCCCGCGCGTATCTCGCGGGGCCCCAGACGGCGAAGTGGCTAAGCGTGTCCGCTGCCCGCGCCTATCAGTTGGCGGTCCGACTGCCCCAGGGGCTCCGGCCCGGTCGCTATCAAGTCTTTGTCCACAACGGGAGCGGCGGGCCGTACGGCTGGAGCGCCCCGGTCCGGTTCGAGGTGCTCCCGGCCGCGCCGCAGGGCGGGCCACAGCAGCACGAGGTGGCCCAATTCGGCGCCCAGCCGGACGACGGCGGCGACGACGCCCCGGCGATCCAGGAAGCAGTGGACGCGGCGGCGAAGGCCGGCGGCGGTACGATCCGCTTCTCCGCCGGCACCTATCATCTGGGCCGCACGATCACCCTGCCCGATGTTCCCGGATCGGGAATCCATCTGGTCGGAACCGGCATGGGCAGCGATGGCACCGGAACCCCGACGCCCAACGCCGCCGGCACGATCCTGCGATTCTTGCCCGGAGCCTCGGCGCTAAAGTGCCTCGTCCACGTGGCGTGCCGGTCTGGTTCCTTGCGCGACCTGGCACTCATCAACGGCCACGAAGGTATCGTTCGGGCAATCCACGATCGCCAAGCGCCGAGTCAGGTCGTCGTTCGCGTGGCCGCCCACGACGTGAGCATCGAGCGGGTGCGGCTGGTGCTGCTCGACCTTCGCCCCCAAGTCCCAGCGGACGAGCGGCAAGACCTGCAGATCTACGACGCTGCCCTGCACCTGGTCGCGCCGGGGCAAGCGAATCTGGCGGTGCGCGAGTCCGAGTTCCACTCGGCCGGCGCCGGGATCGAAATCGGCATCCTCGCCCGCGGGCACACCGACGACGGCTTTCCCGACCCCAGCACCGACTATGTCGCGATTGAGAAGTGCGTCTTTCGCGGCTACTCGCCGGGCTTCTACAAGGAGCCGACGCACCCGGCCTCCTATACGCACATGGGAATCTTCAACGAGGGAATCCAGGTCTTCAACGGCAAGTACGTGATCATCCAGGGCTGTGACTTCGCCGGGGCCGACCGGCGCGGCGGCAAGATGATGAACCGCTCGATTTGCATCTGCAACACGTCCGTCCGCGATCTGTACATCGCCGACAACCGCAGTCACGACGTCGGGATGGTGTGCCCTCGCGCGGACCGCGTGGTCAACCAGGGCGAACAGATTCTCTTCCACTTCAAGTATCCGCACGGCGGCTATTTCGACGTGTTGGACGCCGCTCCGACGCAGGTGGCCGTCGATCCCCAGGATGCCCGTAACGCCGGAAAGCTCGCCTCCCCGCACATGTCCTTCGATCGCGCCGCCAGCCGCGTGTTGGACGAGGTCGGCACCAACGAGCATTGGGTCGTCTTCGTTTCCGCGGGGAAGGGGGCGGGGCAGTACCGGGTGGTGACCGGCGCCGATCGCCAACCCGGTCGCACGGTGCTGACTCTGGACCAGCCGTGGCGCGTCGTGCCCGATCGCTCCAGCCGTGTTACCCTCACTACGGCGAACCGGCAGAACCTGATCGTGGGCAACACGATCGACGCTGGGTTCATCGACTCGCGGTGCAAAGTGGCCGGGATTCTCTTCTGGTTTAACGGTTTTGAGAACGTGATCGCGGACAACACGCTGCGGAATCTGGGCTACGGCATCGGGTTCAACTCCAGCTTCCGCAATCCCTGCTGCTGGAACCTGGTCCGCGACAACGCCATGGAACGGATGGGCGGGATGGCCGTGGAAAGCGTGGAACCCGCCTTCTATTTCGATTCGTGCCGCACCGCCGGCGGCCCGGACGGTCCTTTGTACCAGCCGGACTCCGAAGTGGCCGGCTGGTACGCCGTGGGAAATGCGGCCCGCAGCAACCAGGGCCGCGACAGTCCCGCCGCCGCCTTTGTACATGCCCAGACCAGCGACCAGGCTTCGCGCCGGCTGCCGGCCCAGGAAGACGCCGGCGTCGTGATGCCGGTCGTGGAAAACAGCCGCTTTGCCGGCGTCAAACGGGGAATCGTCGTCAACCGGGGCGCCATCTGGCCTGTGCTTCGCGGCAACGTCGTGGAGACGCTCGACCCGGCCGTTCCCGCGGTCTTCGACCAGAGCCAAGCCCCCAAGGACGATTCACCGTAGCATCGTTCGAGAAACAAGTGAGCGGAATGGCTCTCGCCACCGGTTCCTGGTCGTGCGGATTGGCCGCAAGACCGGCGGCTAGCGCCTTGCCGCTCACGTGTCACCTGACAGTTGTTTCTCGCACGGTGCCTAGCGAAGTGGACCTCCAACCCGACGTCGGCCGGGTCTCGTCCTCCTCCTCTTCCTCGCCCTCCTGTCGAGGAGGAGAGCGAGGAAGAGCACGAAAAACCAGAACATCTTCACACTTTTTCGCGAGCGAATCTTTTGGCAGCGATGCCGGATGGCCAGAACGCTCGTCGCAGGTCGAACGAGCCGCTGTAGGGGTCCGGATCAAACGAGGCCCCAACTGATCTCACCGCTGCTCTCATAGATCTGTTGCGGCGTGACGGTCACTAAACCGTCGTAGGGATTCCCGTCGTTGCCCGCTCCATCGCTGCCCCGCGGGTTGCTCAACACAAGATTGGTCACCGAGCCGGCTGCGTTGCGGGCCACTGCCATCACGGTCTAGGCGTGCGAGGCGATCAGCGGCGCTCCTTGCGGAACCGTCAGGAACCCGATGCAGACCACTTCGTCGTTGATTCAGTGCGTCCAGATCTCCTGCGCCATGGCCGTCGCGTTGGCAGAGCTGATGATGGCCCGCGTTTGGGGAGCCGCCGCGTTGAAAGCGCGATTCGCTTCGATCGACCATCCGCCCTGGAGCGATGCGTACGTATTCGACGCCGTGCGGAAGTGGGCGTAGGCTTTCTCGATCACCGCCAAGCGCCGCCGTGGCGGGACTCACACCGGGCCGAGAACCCGCCGTTCCCATCCAGTTCGCACTCCGCCTGGATGGACCTTTGTCGTCGAACGCCACTTACTGGGCGGCGAGGATCTTCTGCGCCTGCTCGCGCGTTTGAGAGTTCTTCACGCGTTCGAGCACTTTTCGCATCGCGGAGCGGATTTCGGATTGTTGAGCGGGCGCGAGATTTCCGGCGATGGCGGCGGCGGCCCGGCCGGCGTCTTCGGCCAGCATCGGATCGTCCAACAGCGAGACTGCCAGCGCCAGCGATTCCGGGTTGGCGGTGCGGGTGAGGACGCCCAGGGCCAGCTGCTTTTCGTCGCGGCGTTTGGCGATCCGGATCGCCTCGCCCAGCAGCTTCAGGTCGGCCGCCCGACCTTCTTCGGGACCGGCCAGTCGCACCAGCCCGCGAACGGCCAACACGTGATAGCGGAGGCTTTCGCCGCCGGCGATTTCGATCAACCGCGGCACGACGGCCCGGTTGGACCACAGCGACAACATGCGGACCGCCTCGTCACGGACCGCCTGATCTTCGTCGTCCAGCCGGGCGGCCACCGCTTCCAGCGCGGCCGGGCCGCCCGCACGGGCCAACGCTTGCAGCAGCACCGTTCGCGTCCCGGCGTCGGCGTTGGGCAAACCCGCCACGAGGGCCTGCACGCATTTCTCTTTGCCGCGGCCGCACAACGCCAGCAGCGCCGCCTCGGCCTTCGTCCGCTGGGCGTCGGCTTCCGCCGTCTGCAGCAGTTTGACAAGGTCGCCGGTTTGCCCTTCCTCCGCCAGGGCGCGGAGCGCGTCGAGGGCCGCTTGGGCGACCGTCGCGTCCGGGGCGGATGCACAGGCGAGGATGGCCGGCAACGACTCCTTGGCATTGCGGGCCGTGAGAATCTCCAGCAGCTTGACGCTTGCGTGGGGAGCCGCTGAGCCAATCGCCGTCGTGATCGCCGCGTTGACGCGATCGCCTTTCAGCCGCACGAGGCTTTGCGCGGCCGCCCGTTGTTCGGCGGCTGATCCGGCGGCGATCCGCTGCGCCAGCAGCGGCACGTCGGCATCGCCGCCCACACCGGACAGCGCCCACAGCGCAGCGACGCGCACGGTCTCATCCGGACTCCGGGCCATCTCCAGCACCGCCGGGCGCGCCGCTGCATCGCCGCGCTCGCCCAACGCCTCGACCAATTCCGCACGAGCCTCCGAGCGCAGTCTCGGCAGCAGTTCAACAAAACTCCGGGTGGCGGCCTCGCCGGGCGCTTCGCGCCGGATCTGCTGCAGGCCGATCGCCCGCATCTGGTGATCGGAATCGCCAACCAGATCGGCGATCAGCTTCAGCAAGTCGTCACTCGGCGGCTCGGCGGCCGAAATGTGTTCGGAGACCACGCCGGCCCCCAGAAGGCTTCCGACCAAGACGGCCGCCAGCCAGCGAACCAGGTGAATGTGAACCGCTCTTTCCTTCTGCGTCACGGGCATGTGCTACCTCCTGGCCAAGCCGGCTTCGAGCGCTGCGGCTACGGTTTTCAACGCCTTGATCCTGGCGTATAGCTTGTCATTTGCTTCGAGGATCGTCCAGGGGGCATTCGTGGTGCTGGTGCGACGGAGCATATCCGTCACGGCCACTTTGTAGTGATTCCATTTTTTGCGGTTTCGCCAATCCTCATCGGTGATCTTCCACCGCTTGTACTCCGTTTGCTCGCGACTCCGGAAGCGGCGGAGTTGCTCGTCGGCATCGATGTGCAGCCAGAATTTCACCAGCACCGTGCCGTACTCGGTCAATTCCCGTTCAAATTCATTGATCTCGCGATAGGCCCGCTTCCATTCGTCCTCAGTGCAGAACCCCTCGACGCGTTCCACCATCACGCGGCCGTACCAACTGCGGTCAAAGATCGTGATATGGCCGGCCTTGGGCAGTTGTCTCCAAAAACGCCACAGGTAATGGCGGGCCTTCTCCTCCGCCGTCGGCGCGGAAATGGGAACGACTTGATAGCCACGCGGATCCAAGCCGCTCGTCAGCCGGCGGATGTTGCCGCCCTTGCCGGCCGCGTCCCAGCCGCAATAGACGATCGCGGCGGGAATCCGGGCCGAGTACAGTTCGTGTTCCAACTGCCGAAGCCTGGCCTGGAAGTGATCCAGTTGTTTTTCGTATTCCTTGCGGTCCAGCGACAAGCTCAAATCCACTCGATCCAAAATAGAATGCTCCTGGGTCGGAGACAGCTCGGGCTTGGGCATCGGCTGCGGCACACTGGGCGGATGCCGCCGCCGATGATCGAGTTCCTCTTCGATCGCATTGATCATCGTCTCGAAGACCTTGGTGCGCGTGTAACGGTCGTGAGTCGCCTCGACGACCGTCCACGGAGCGCGGGCGGTGAGCGTCCGTTCCAGCATCATCTCGACCGCCGCCAGCCAGGCGTCGTACTTGCGGTTCTGCCGCCGCTCGGCTTTGCCGACGGTCCACGCCGTAGCGGGATCCTTCAGCAGCCTCTTCTGACGCCGCCGCTGCTCCTTGCGGCTGATGTGCAGCCAGAACTTGACGATCACCGCGCCGGAATCGGCCAACTGCCGCTCGAACTGCAAGATGTCTTCGTAGGCTTCGCGAAGCTCGGTCGGCGAGGCATCCTGTTCCACTCGCTCCTCCAGCACGCGCATGTACCACGAGCGATCGAAGATGCCGATCTGCCCCGCCGCAGGCACTTTGTTCCAGAATCGCCACAGCCAGGGATAGAAACGTTCGGTTTCGTTCGGCGGCTTGATCGCATGCACGGCGAAACCACGCGGGTCCAGCGCCTGCGTCAGGCGGTTGATGACCGTGCCCTTGCCGGCCGCGTCCCAACCTTCAAACACAACGATCACCGGCACGCCGGCCCCCTTCGCCGCCCGCTGGCATTCCCCTAGGCGGACCTCCAACTTTGGGAAGACATCCTCATAGACCTTTTTCGGCAGCCGTTTGTCGAGGTCGATTAGTTCCAGCATGTTGCACGCTCGCAGGTTCAGGAAAGGTCTGTCTTCAGGGGCCCATCTCGTTACGATAATCAAGCTTACGCCGCTCACAACCGATTCAGGCGGAACGGCCTCAGATTACGAAAAAAAACGACGCCTCCCGTCACCAAACCATCAGCTTGGCGGCGGGTTGAAAAAAACCTGGCTCCGAACTGCACCGGAAAACCCAAGAAAAGACGACCACCGCGAAGTGCCGTCCCTCTGTTTCAACCGGCCGCTAGTGAAGCAACGTGATCCAGGCAAGGGCGGCCATCATCGTCAGCAGCGTGCCGATGGCCACGCCGTGCCACACGCCAGCCCAACTGGCCGCCAAATAACCGGTGCAACCGCCCAAAATCGGACCCAGCAGCACCACTGCCCAGAATCGGACTGACGCGTCGCGATAAGTCAGCATCCAGCAAGGCACAGACAACACCGCGACCACCGCGAACAAGGACTTCAAACTGAATTGCCATAGTCTGGGCATGTTTCTCAGATTACCGCGAGGCCGCCACAAAATCATCGGCGGCGTGCCCAAGAATTACAGTTTTTTCAGTGACCAGACGTGTCACCGGCGTCCCCGATAACCCCCACATCTCGAGAACATCCCCTTGAATCCCGCTCGAAGGAGGGTTGAGCGATGCTGGTCCTAAGAAGAAAGAAAGCGGAGACCATCGTGCTGGACGGTCGAATTCAAATCAAAGTGCTGCGAATCAGCCGCAACATGATCAGCCTGGGCATCGAAGCGCCCAGCGACGTGTCGATTTGGAGGGGGGAGTTGGAACTGGCCGACGAGCCAACCAGCCCCATTTCGCCGGCGGACTTGTCCGCGGCTCGTCCGCTGGTTCAATCCGCGTGACGGCGCGTGCCAAGACCGTGGCTTCTGACGATTTCCCGCAACGGGGCCCTCCAAACCCTGCAGCCAGTTGCGGCCCTGCAGCCAATTGCGGAATCTCGGACAGAACGACACCGCCCGCAAAACCATACGCCAACTGGCCACGACCACGCCGCCGAGCGCGTCGTCTGCGGCAGGATCTGGGATTTATCGCACAGCCGGTACGGCACACCGCGGGCCTGTTTGGCCGCAACCGGCGGCTTGTGGTCGAGTCGCTAGACTTCTGCTGCGGCAGGAGTCTCCAAGTCCTTGAGTGAACGGCCGAGCCGTTTGCGCTGGCCGCCCGCCGCGCCCGACTTGTCGGTCGGGCTGGGACTGCCACGCTTCATGAATTCCAGCAAACGTGGGCTGATGTCTTCCGAATTCTCTGGAGTGCCGATGGCCTCAATCGCGTCGGAGACCCCCAGCAAGATCGACTGTTTGACGCCTTCACGAATCCATAAGAACAGGTTGAAGTTCATGACTTGTCCTCCAATTCTCCAAACGTCGGGATTCTCTGTCACCGCTTGCGGTTGCGGCGGCCACGATCGTTCCGCCCCGTGGGCAACGCCCAGGCACGGAAACGCCAGCAACGCCACGACTCTTCTGTCTGCCGCCGCGACGGGGCGGGAGAATAGCTTCCGATCATCAGCCTGTCCAGACGAACCTGATTCTGTCTGCCGCCGCGGGGCCGTCATGTTGAGCGTATCTTCACAAGATGGGCTTTCTTTGACACAGCCGGCCTGTTGTTGCCTGGCCGGATTCTGGATGACTATTCGGAAACATGGGCGGTCTGGGGCTTGCCGCCACGCCACCGCGAAAACGCATCGAACGGCCGCATGGATTGACGCTTTGATCTGTCGGAGCCGCAGAACTGGATTCGGCGAGTGCCGTCCGAGTTCGCCGCTTGCTCCGGGGCGTGCGGGTAAGACCGCTGACGAGACGGTTGGCGATCTGGGTTGGCCATTTTGCGGGGGCTCAGTCCTGACGTGCACGGAATTCGCGGCTTGCTTTTGGGGCTTTCCCGCTCTGGGCGTCACCCGTCCTTCCTCGGTCATTCCGTCCGGCCCCCGCCGGCTCCAGACCGTTCAGCAATCCAATCCTCCTCCAGCCGGTGCTGGACAAGCAATGCGTCTCGTGCCACAATATTTCAAAGGCAGAGGGCAAAGTTGTCCTGACCCTCAAGCCGCAGGGCCGATAGCAACGGCGCCTGAAATGACTTCCCCCGTGTCGGCGGGATCTGGCGGCCAGCCGAGACACTCGCCGATTCGCTGGATGGAGTCTGCAACGACTTTGCGAGCGTTGTCTTCCCTGCGCCACCACGCTGCTCGCCAGCGTGGGGCGTTGTTCAAGACCAGAGATATCCACGAAATCGTTTCCTTCGCCACCACGCTAACAAGCAGCGTGGTGGCCGAAATCCGGGAAGTTGTTTTGACCACCGTTGCCAGACGGCCTCGTACAACGCATCGGGGCCGCGCGTTCCTTACTTCCCGGAAGCAAACATCCCTGGCAACAGCGAACAGGCCAGCCCCACCGACCGCTTCGGCGCTCGCGGCAGCTCGCTCGTGAAGATCCCGTTGGCGGGCTGCGAGCACGTCGCGCTCACCCCGGAAGAGATCGAACGGTTGGTGACCTGGATGGATAACAACGCGTTGTTTTGCGGCACGTTCGACCTAGGCGATCAAGCCCGCCAGCATCGTGGCGAACGGCTCGCCGGGCCGGCCTTGCAATCACCAACCCCCAACCTACCTGAAACACTGCTCCAAACGCAACTTGAGATGAGAGTTGCCTGTACAGTCATCCGACGGCCGGGCGACTGCGATTTGGCGTGCGCAGCGACGACGGCAAGTTTTGATCGCCGCCAGCCGCAACGGCCTGAAACATTCGGGGAAGCGGCAAGACGACGCGACGTGCCGTCACTGCTTCCTGGGCCAGCTCTGCAGCGTCTGGCTGGTTGTGAGAAATGGTTGCCGTTGGACGGAGGACGTTTTTGTGTATTCATTTCATTTTGGAGGACCTGCAATGAAGCGCTCGGATTCTTCATGCCGCCGCCCTGGATTCACGCTGGTGGAACTCCTTGTGGTCATCGCGATCATCGGGATCTTGGTGGCGCTGTTGCTGCCGGCCATCCAGGCCGCACGCGAGGCGGCTCGTCGGAGCCAATGCGTCAACAACTTGAAGCAGCTTGCCCTGGCTCTGCAAAACTACGCCGACACCCACAGCTGCATTCCGCCGGGCGTGCTCGCGCAGAAGCCGTTCCCCTATCGGAACGCCTCGTGGCTCGTCAGGATTCTACCGCACATCGAACAGACGGCCGTCTACGAGCAGTTCGATTTCAACCAGACGGACTGGACGGGCCAGGACGCCGCGGATCGCAATGCGTGGCTCAAGGCCCAACTGCTGGTGAGCACGTTAAGGTGCCCCTCCAGCCCGCTGCCCCGGACGCGGCTGGAAAGCCCCCGCTCGGACACGCGGGCCTTGACCCCCTCCGTGCCCGCCCAAATCGAAGTCCAAATCCCCGACTACGTTGGCATCGCAGGCACGTACTACAACCAAGCCGACATGAGCAGCGTCCCCGTGCCGAACGCCGTCGCAAACTACGGCGGTCGCTCGACATTCAACGGGGTGCTGGCGTCCGTCGGGGGAAACGTGTTGCGGAACGCACTCCGGTTCGCCGACATTAGCGACGGTCTGAGCAACACCGTCTGCATCGCCGAGGAGTCTTCCCCGTACGTCGACCCCACTACCGCCGTGACGACGGATTGCCGGGCCGGCAACTGGGCCGGTGGAGCGTGGTCAAGCGGTCCCGGCGGCGACTCCGATTGGTGGCACAACGTAACGATCGTAGCCTATCCCATCAACTGGAATGGCCCGGCAGCCAACCACTGCCCGGGATACCAGCGGCATACGATCATCCGTTCGGAACATCCCGGCGGAGCGCAGATGGCGCTTACCGACGGCTCGGTGCGGTTCGTCTCAGAAACGATTGACGCGCGAACCGCCACCCGGCTGTGTGATCGGGCAGACCGTGAACCGATCGGGCCGTTTTGACGAATTGAACTTGGAGGACCTGGACCATGCGATACGTAGGTGCGCTCTCAAAATCGAACCGGGTTGCTTTCAGCTTCGCGGCGTTGGCCGCGTTGACTACGGCCGCTGCCGGCTGCGGCGGCAAACCCGCCTTGGCGCCCGTCACCGGCAAAGTGACTCACGCCGGCCAGCCGGTCGCCGGAGCCATCGTGATGTTTCAGCCCGAAAAAGGCGTCGCTTCGGGAGCTACGACGGGGGCCGACGGCCGGTTCGAGCTGCAAACGCCCACCGACCGCCGTCCCGGCGCAATTCCGGGCAAGCATTTGGTGTGCATTCTGAAGCCGGCGACCGAGCCGCCGCCGCCGGAAGGTGGTTCGCCCACGCCGCCTCCGCCCACGCCGCCTCTGGAATTCAACACGACCGTCGAAGTCAAAGCGGCCGAGGCGAACGATTTTGTGTTCGATATCCCACAGAAACCGGGCGGTTGAACGGCGTTGTTCCAGTCGCTCGGAAGGCCCGTGGTTCCGCATTTCGCGCCTTCCAACTCCGACAGGTTTCGCGCGGTTCTCAAGCCGATCCTTCGGCAACTCGCGGGGCTCAGAGAGCCTCGCGAGCAGGCCACTTTTGCAGAATGGACGACACCCCGCGACCGCCGGCTAGGGCCCCCCTCCCTCGTCAAACTAGCTCGGCTCGTTGCGGACCCGCACCTGGAGCGAGCCCAGCATCCGTGTGATCGCATCTTCTTTCTTGTCGATCATGGGGACGTTGTCCAGGATGATCGTCCGCCGCTCCTCGCTGGGTTGCAGAATCAACCGCCCGGATCGCAGCAAAAGAAACTCGAAAACATCGGTAATCTCCTTGTCGATCCGCAGATGAGGGGCGGGAAACCGCTCGATGTTCGACAGGATGCCGTGGTGATGTAGCAATTCGTTCGAGCGGACTTCCCAATAGTCGAACCGCACGGAGGCGAACACCACCAGGTAGATCCCCCCAATGATCGCCGCCAAGCTCCAATAGAACGTGGGATTCGCCAGCGGGCGGAAGCGTTTCAGGAAGCCGGTCACGGTCGGCAGGAGATTGGGCTGGAAAGTAAACAGCAACACCAGGCCCATGACGACGGCGGCAACGAAGAAAAACAATGTCAACGAGGTCGTGCGGGGAAAGTCGAACGCCAGAATCACGAGGTTCACCGCGAGCACGAACTGGAACACGATCGAAAGCGCTGCAACGAACGTGTTGTCCCGGTCCAGCGGTTCGGCGACGAAGCTCAAACAGACCGCCACCACCAACGCCGTTACGAACGTGGGGTACAGAAACACGATCTTGGGATACGGCACCAACAGGATTCTGTCGGGGGCGTTCGGTTTCGGCTCCGGCCGAAGGGCGGGTTCGGCCCGTTCAACCGCCGCGGGTTCCGTTCTGTCCGTCGTCTTTTCGTCCGCCATTAAACGCTCCTTCACGCCAGCGAAGCTTGACCGTGGCCGGCCGACATGCACGGCACACTCCACTCACCATTATCGGCGTGTCGACGCACTCCGCAAGCATCCGTGGTGCAAGCCGGCAAAACCGGCGACGACCAACGGGCCGAAAGGCACCGCGGGCGGCGTGAGGAAATACAGGGAGCCCGCTGGCGATGAGGCCTCTGCCGTCCGGCCGCTGCGCCGCTGGATGCCCCTGATGGCTGATTCGGTGCTCAGGCACGCACCTCGCCGTCCACCGGCGCGACTGGCCGGCGCGCGTCCGAGCCCTGCAGGTGCTCGATCAAAAACCGCACGATCACGGCAACGATCCCGGCAGCCACGGTCAGCAGGCCCGAAAAAATAAGCGAAACGAGATCGCCCTGCCGGGTGGACCAACCCGCTTGCCGCCACACGGACGGCTGCAGGACCAGCATCAGCAGACTGAACGAACTCAGGGCCTGAAGTCCCGCCGGGATGATCGCCCCGATGCAGAAGGTCCTCAAGTAGCCTCGACCGTAGACGAGCAGCGACACGATGACCACCGGCAGCATCGTCCGCAAAGCCAGAATCGCAAAGCCGGACACGGCACCTGCGCTCAAGGCCGCCAGACCGGTGACCAAGAAACCGCCGCCCAGCAGGACGGTGAGGAAAACCACCAGCCCCAGCGTCAGGTTATGGTTCCGGCGCGGATGGCTCACGGGCGACGCGGGTCCCGGCTTTTCCCACAGCGTCTGCATCCACGCGGCGCGATGAGCGGCCAGCACGGCGATCAGTCCCACCAGCATGATCGCTGCGGCGAGATTGCGGATGGGCAGCACATTCGCGTTCGGGTTGATGCCGCCGCTGATCGCCGCCGACATGGCCACCAAGACGCCGGCACCGATAATGACCCAGGCGATCCGCAACACCGTCTTGTGGGGTGCCGGACATTCCTTGATCGGGCTTGGTGAATCTTCCAAGACGCATACCTCCAAATCAAAGGCGGCGGGCGATCAGGACGCCGACCGGTTCATCGTACATGCCCGCGGTGCTGAGCCGACGCCAGGGCCTCTCGAATCTCTGTCGGATCGCGAAACAACCGCCACTTGTCGCGGGGCAACTGGGCAAACGCCGTCTTGTATCGTGGGGAATCGGCGGCTTGGCCTGTCACGTCCCGAATGTAGATTCGTAATGGCCCCCTCGAAACGCCGCGGATCATCCGCCCCGGTGATCGCCAAGTAATGAATCCGCCCGTCGGTCTCCAATCGGGCGACCGCCTGAACATCCAGCCGCAACGCGCCAAAGAAGTGCCCGTCGTCGCAAGACCGCTCCAACTCAAACGTTTTCTCGCCGACCCGGACAGCGATCCGTTTTCCCCTTTCGTTGTCCGCCAGAAACAACCCCCGCGCGCCGCTCGAAAACCTCCGTCGAAGGCCGGTCCGTTGGAAGCCCCAACATTTTGCGGACGCCCCACATGGCGACGTTCCGCGTGAAGCTGTCCGCCGCCGGTTCGTAAACCCAACCGTGGACGACAGCCCCCCACTCGCCGCCATCTCCGACCCGATGCGCAACCATCGGAAAGAAGACGATCCACTCGTCCCGCTTCACGTCCGAAGCACTGGCAGACACCGTAGCCACAACCAGACTCCAGGCGATCGTCAAGGAACTGCGGCAAGCTGAGACCAAATTGGACACCGGTCGATGCTCCTTCTCGCCCCAGACAGCGCTCGCCCAGCGCTGAGCACCCTCGCGGCGTTCGGCATGGTGCCTTCATCATCATAGCGGATTGGGCCTCCTGATTCCGCACTCTGCCTCCAAACCCAGCCAACCTCGGTTGCAGATGGCGCCCGAACCGTGTAGATTACGCCTGTCCCGTCCAAAAACTGGCGTCGCACCACAAAAAAAAACGCGGCCCCATTGAGTTGAGACGGCAGAAGCGATTAGATTAGGTAAGGCCGTCGAGGATCATCCACCACGATCGATCCCCTTGACGTGCCTGCATTCGGGGTGTGGCTCAGTCTGGCTAGAGCGCTTGGTTCGGGACCAAGAGGTCGCTGGTTCGAATCCAGTCACCCCGACTTTT
>JAAYYU010000119.1 GCA_012515235.1 Candidatus Anammoximicrobium sp. | reverse complement strand
GCCGACGTGACGCAGGTGTACGCGGAGCGGGACCAGCGGCTGGCGATCGAGGTCGCGCGGCAGGTGGGGTGACGTTTTTTTGCCTACCCTTGCATGAAAAGGCGGGGAGTTGCTAGAGTCTACCTATCCGCACGCGGGTTTCCCGCTCGCGTGCGGTGAACCAGCGTGTCCATTTCCGGGTTCGGACCGGAATCCAGTAGCTTTCGAGCGAAGGCCGTCTTGACGGTGGGGCGGGCTGGGGATCGCGCGGTCACCGGACCGGTGCGGCGTTTGTCGGGGCGAAGGCACGGCGGCCATCGCCCCTGCACGAACGAATTCCGGCAAGGGTCAGTGTCAGACCTTGCCGGCGGATTTCGAACAAACGAAGGCCAGCGAGGTCGTTCATCCTCGTTGGCCTTTTTTTGTCGGAGTGCGTTATGGCGATTGATTTTCAGAATGAGACCCTCTGCAGCATCGCGGAAGCGGCGAAGCTGTTCCCCGGCCGGCCCCATGTCGCCACCATCTGGCGATACGTTCACACGGGCGTGCGCGGCTTGCGGCTGGAGACCATCAAGGTCGGCGGCAAGCGGTTCACTTCCCACGAAGCCATCGAGCGGTTCATCGAACGGGTGACCGCAGCGGCCGACGGCCGGGAGATTCCCGTCCGCTCTGCCAAACAGCGAGCGCGGGACATCGCCAGGGCCGAGGCCGAACTGGCGGCTTACGGGATCTGACAAGCCGGACGCGAACTACAAGAACCCGAAGACGGGCATGAGGACTGCGGCTTTGGCCGCCTCGGCGTCCAGTTCAACGCCGGCCGTTTCTGTGGGGTCGGCGCGGTAGCGGATGACGGCTTCGAGGAGCCGCCGGAGCGATTTGATTGCGCGATCATCCTCGGCCGGCACGACCAATACGGGCCAGGCGTGGTAATTGTCGCTGACTCTCGGGCTGCGATTGTACGAGTCGCCGGCGTTGGCGGCTTCTCTCCAGCCGGCTAGAGACGGCGGGAATCGCCTTTCGGTCAGATCGAGGTCGTCAGTGGGCGTGATCGGATCGGCAATCGCAATCCGGACGTGTCGGCGGGTGCGCGGGGCAGGCATGAGTGGGCTCTCCACCCTGGAAGTTTAGGTCACGATTTGTCTCTGCGCCGGGTGTGCCTGCGAATTTCTTCCACGGGGTCCGGTGACTGCCGCTGTGACGGATCATCCCGTTCGGTCTCGGGCCGTTTACGGACGCCGCCGCTCACGTCTGAGCGAAGCCTGGCGCGTTGGTAGCCGCTGAAGGTCTTGACCAGGTGGCCGCGGATGGCCTCGAAGCCACGCAACAGGCTCTTGTAGTTTTCGACGGTGATGGCCGACAGCCCGCTTCGCTCGACCTTGCCCGCTAGGTCGGCGTACTCGGCGGCCAAGTCCGCAAGGTCATCCGAGATCCCCTGTAGCACGTCCTTGTTCAGCTCTGTTTCGTTGTTGTATCTGGCCACAGTAAGCGCCTTCCCTCTATCACGATGACACTCCAACACCACCAAGCTTAAATTATTTCACGCATTTTCGAGAAGTCAACAAGTATTTTCGTATGTTGAACTTACCGAGTCCAATAATGTAAGTGTTTCTTACTATTACTTAAACGTACGTTGTCTATAGAAATCTGTCTTATTATGATCGTGACTGCTGCGAAGGGAAAAAGGGAAAGTCGGTTGCGGCAGGGAAGACAGGATCTCGTTTTTTGTGGTGTTCAGCATGAAACGACCGCGAAACATTCAGCGCCACGTCGAGGACCGGGTCAGCCAGAAAAAGTGCCTGATCGCCGGGTGCGACAAAGACACGTATGCCCTTGGCCTGTGCAAGTTCCACCACAACCAGTTTGTTTACCAGCGGCGAAAGCGGAAGACGGAGGCTGACCGGGCGAAATACCACGCCCTCGCGGCACGTCGGGGACTCGTCTTGATGAGTCACGAGTGCCGCCAGTACGCCGGCAGTAACGTCTTCGCCGCTATCGGCTAAGGAGGTTGGACCATGATTGCATTCGACATTGAGACTGGGCCGCTGCCGGATGAGCAACTGCGGCCGTTGTGTCCTGGTTTTGTTCCGCCCCCGCATCCCGGCGAGTTCGATCCG
>JAAYYU010000118.1 GCA_012515235.1 Candidatus Anammoximicrobium sp. | reverse complement strand
ACCGCGTCGTCCACCGCGTCCGGCGGGCGATTCACCCGGACGCTGACCGTTGCTGTGCTGCTGCCGCCGAGCAAGTCCTGGATCGTGTACGTGAACTGGTCCAGTCCAAAGAACTCGGCCGCCGGCGCATAGGTTACGTTCCCATCGCCGTTCAATTCGACCGTACCGTGTCCCGGCTGCGCAATCGCACTGACCGTAAGCGACCGTTGCGGGGCGGCTCCACCCCGCCCGGGCCCGCCTACCCGCCCGCCGGAAGGCTTTCTGACTCGGAACCCGCTGATGCCTGTACCTATCGAGCGAACTGAAGCGCGTCTTTCGCCACGGAGGGACGGATCTGGAAGCCCTTTTGAGTGAAACGTGCCGTCACATCTTTGCCTGCGGCAATGGTGAACAATGCACACATCTTCTCCTCAGGCGTCCACCCCTGACTTCTTATCCGGTCACGGGTTCCGGGTGGATTGGCGTGGGCAATCCGGAAGCACCTTTTCGTCCATTCGTCTCCCAACTCGTTGTGGAGGAGCCACGTCACGTAGAATACACGCAGTTTCGGGTTGGTCGCCTCTTCAGGGTTTGATCCCTTCAGGTAGTCGAGGATTGGGGGGAAGTCCTGCATCAATCGCAAGTCGCGTGCCTTTCGCCCCATAATCGGGATCAGACCCATACTCCCGATCCAAGTCGCCTGCGATTCGTTGTACAGGCCGACCACATCCTTATCCGATGTATCGAAGAACGTATGGAACGGCTCCACGCAGTGCATGCTGTGGCCCAGCTCGTGTGTTGGGACTTCCCACCCGACCGTTCTGCGAGAGTCCCAGTTGTTCAAATAGTTGATGTGGAAAATGAACAGCCGGCCCGACGATCCACCCGCCGTTGCGCTGCACAGTGGCACCCGAAGATCGAAACCCGTTGGTGCGGGCGCGTCATACCAGCCATAGGCTTCCGTCAAGAGTCGCTCCAGGTCGTCCGCGCACAGAGACGCCTTCTCGTCCAATAGTCGCTGACTCTCAGGGATTGCACTCTTGGGATACGACAGGGTCAGGTGTTTCCGGTACTGTTTGCTCGCAAGCCCGACCTCCCCAGCCGCTATCGGCCCACTCGTCTCAAACTTCCCCAGAGGCCCCAGATCACAGGTGACACGATATGTGCCCTCCGATGGCAGCTGCTGTCCCTCTGGGATTTCGAAGAACTGAGTGGAGTGCCGAGCCTCCAGCTCTGCGGCGATCTTGCCTCCCTTGTCTGACACAGTGATCTTCGCAAGGGGCCTGCCACCAGATGCACCGATCCAGTCTACCCTGCGCCCCAATCCATCCACGGCATCAAGCCAGTAGTCCAGGTGACGGTTGCTGATCCTGTCCACCAGAGGGACAACACGAATCCCGTGGGAAACCGGCAGGTTGCGGAGCTCCCCAGCTCTCAGCGTCGGATTGCCCGCCGATACCTCGGCATCCCAATACATGTCGGGGCCTGTTCCCCACTGCCATCCCCACCGGAAACTGACAGGTCCGGGACTGATAATCAACATCTTCTCCAGAGCGCCAACGTACGTGTATTCCCTCCGGGGAAACACGGATAGGCCGAAGTGTTCGATGATGAGAAAGCGATGCCTGGAGCACGAGACCTCTTCTTCGGTTGGCCTCAGTGCGATTCGGGCATTGGAAGCGGCGCCGGCATTCCAAATGACGCGGTGGCTGCCAGCCGTATACTCCGACCGGAGCAAGTACGCATAAGGCGCCTTCTCGTTGGTCGGTGCGTTGAACCAGAGGGACAGCGGTGTGTCCGACGCAATCTCGATTTCCCGACCATCGGAGTATCCGACCATCCCAGGAGACCAGTAAGGCGACAGGCTTGTCGGCACGGCGACAATCTCCGCGGACGGGATAGCAGACTGAGGGAACCCCTCGAAAGCCACCGGCAGCGCCCGCTCGGCTTTCAGAACGATGGTTGCTGCTCCCTCCGTCATGGACACTTTGCTCTTGCAGACCGTCCAGAGGCAGTTCGCGTGCTTGCCGACGGTCCGGCCTCCGGCCAGCAGGACCCACTCCCCAGTTGACACGCAGAACTTGCCGATGCCGTTCCGATCCGTACGGCAGGCAGGAATGTCGCGGCAAGGGGCATGGAGACCTTGTGTTGGACACCACGCAAAGACGACAGCGTTTGGGACCGGGTTCCCGCTCACGTCTTCCGCCTTCACGGTCACGGTCACGAGCGCGGCACGACGCGTTTCTGGTCTGTCGCTGCTTCCAAAGTGCAAGGGGGATGGGTACTCCTGCCGGTCCCGCCCGATGCGCTCGATGGCTTGTCCCGGCGGAAGCCCTTTCATCCCAATGCACAGATACGATGATCCCGAAGGCTTCTTCAGAAGGCCAATCTGCCCGCCGATGGACTCAATGGCCCTCTGCGCACGGGCGTGGAACTGACCGGTAGCCTCCCCCTTTACCGCAAGCAGGACCATCGTATCCTCTGCCAGTGCCTCCACCGCGGAGGAGAAGCTGTCGGCCTCTGACTCCGAGTTTCCGGTACGGAACACCTTCATCAGTACGGAGTTGCCATCCTTGATCGCCGCAAGATACAGTCCATCTCCGCCTCGCCAGTCGAACTGATCGACCAGGAGCTTCCCATCGACGCGGATCCATGCCGCACTGCCTGCCTCCATGCCGCCCGAAAGCACTTCGAGCGAGGTCGGGAATCGGGCGACGGCCGGGGCCTTCTGCCATTGGCCTGCGACGCCGGCCCGTCGGTTCCGTGCATCGGAGTCGGGAGCTGCACTCGGCTTCGGTGCCGCACCCACTGCCTGCTGGACCGCGAAGCATCCCGCGAAACACAACGCCGCCAACGCCATCGTGACAGACCGTTTCATCTTCCGCTCCCTTGATTGGGAATATGGTCGTTTCGACCCGGACACCTCCCTCTCGCACCCGTGTCCTTCAAAGGCACTGCTCGGCACACTCCAGGACCAGACCCACAATCAGATCTCCGACTGATAGGAAATTGCTTTTCTCCCGCAGGAGCTTTTCTCCCGCAGACCAAGGCTAAGCAGGGAAACGTGGTGAGTCAAGGGAAGATGGCGGGTTCAGGGCGGCGGCCGCCGCCCTGAACCCGCCATCCCCCCTTGATCGTTTGTGGGCTTTTTGGAGCAGATTGGGGGAGCTTGACGACGTTTCGGCGGCAAATCAGGGGTAAATTCCCAGCTCCGCGCGCATCGTCCACGGGCCGATCGGCGTCGGGAAAAAGGAAAAGGAATCAGAAGGTGGACCAGAAGGCGGCTTCGTCCACGAACGTCAACTCCCGGGGCTCCTGGGAGGCCGAGTCGCTGTCCGGGTCGTGGACGCGAAGGTCCCCGGCGGGCGGGGCCCGAGCCGAGGCGGGACACCACAGCCCACAGTGCCGCAGGATCTTCTCGATCACGTCGGCCTGCGGCGGCTCGAGGAACGCGACGACCTTCATCTGACCGCCGCACTCAGGACAGGCCAGCGGGTCGATCTCGTACAGCCGCTTGATGAGCATGGCCCAGGTCTGGCTCGCGCGACTGCGGGCCGGAGCCGGTCCGGCGTCGCCGCTCGACGACGCGGCTGGCGGTTCCAGCGTAGCGGCTGCCGCTTCCGCGGCCTCGGCGGCCTTGCGTCGCATTCCCCGGGCCTTGTTCGAGTACCAGCCGTAGTAGCGGATCAGGTGCGCGCCCTGCGGCGGAATGTGCTGGGTGAACTCGGCCAGGAATTCGAGCGGGTCCAGGATCTGGAAATTCCGCTGCGGTCCGCGCGCCAGTTCGTCGCGTTGCGGATCGGGAAAGGCCCGGCAGGCGCCCTTCTCCGCCTTGTAGATCACCTGACCGGTCTCGCTGACCTTGACCAGTCGGGACAAACTGAACGGGCAGCGGGTCATGTACCCGACCAGACGCTCGATCCCGGCGCGGTCGCCGGCTGGCAGAAACACCGACTGGTCCACGCTGAAGCCGCTGTGCGGCCAAGTCCGCATGTTCTCGACCACTTCCGGCCGGGCGGACTACGAAGCCACCGTTGACGACCAAGTCGCTCTCTGCTACCGTTAGGACCAAATACTAGACGATGTCCTTTAGTGGACATGATCTGATATTT
>JAAYYU010000117.1 GCA_012515235.1 Candidatus Anammoximicrobium sp. | reverse complement strand
GGCTGGTGCTGAACATGGCTCCACGCTGGCGAGCAGCGTGGTGGCCTAGGCGGGCAACGTGTCGAAGCTGCGGCGTTCATTCGGTTCCAGCAGCACGAACTTGCCTCGCTTGACGACCAGCAGCTTGTTTCCGAACTCGCACGCGCCGTCGGTCCAACTGTACAGGGTCGAGTCGGGCGTGCTGCCGGCCAGCATCGGCTTTTGGCCGCTCACGTCGTACCAAGCCGGTCCGCTCCGATGCCAATACGCCGCAAGGAATCCGTCTCGCGCCCAGCAAGACTGGGCCTCGCCCGTCTTCAGCGTGCTGACGTGCCTGACTTGCCGCGGATCGGACACGTCGACGATCTCGACGCCATAGCAGCGCGTGGCCAGGAACGCTACATCGCCGGACACCCAGATGCCCGTAGCCATCTCCACGGAATCGTAGTGGCTGAGGAGCGTGGGCCGGGCGGGGTCCGAAACATTGACCAGCCACAGACCGTCTTGCCGCGCGGTAGTGTGGGCGATGCTGTTTCTGATCACCAACTGCCGCGTCGTGCCGAGGCCGGCAAGCGTGCCTAGGAGCCTCGGCTGCTCCGGGTTGGCGATGTCCAGAACGTACAGCTTGCCCCGGCCGATCGCGTACAGCCGATCCCCCACGACCTCGGCCGCCATGCACGGTCTGACAGCGGCTACCTTGTGGTACGCCAGACGCCGGCCGCACAGCGCCTCGTCGTGCGGCGGGCTGAAACGCGTGCTGATCCTGGGCGGCAGCGAGGACGCCCAACAGAACAAGCATCGTAAGCGCAGAGATCATGAAGAAGTTCTTAAAGAGAATCGTTCGGGCAGTGCAATCACCCCTTGATAATCGGCCGCAAGACGAGGTTCCGGAACGTCACCTTGCCGTGATCGCCCTGCAGGTAGATCGGTCCGGGCGAGAACTCGTCGGCGGTCAGCGCCCCGCCCGTAACGCCTTGCACGGGCTGGTTGTCGATGATCGTCAGGCCGTTCAGTTTCACCGTCAAGTGACGATCGCAGAGCGTGATGTCGAACGCCTGCCATTGGCCAGCCGGCTTTTCGGCCGCGACCGTGGGAGTAATCCGGCTGTACAGCCCGCCCATGTTGTGCGAATCGAGCGGCTTGCCGAAGCTGTCCGAGATCTGGACCTCGTAGATGCCGCGCAAGTAGACGCCGCTGTTGCTGCCGGCCGGGACGTTGACTTCCAGTGTCAGATTGAAATCCTCGAACTTGGCGGTGGTCATCAGATTTCCGTACCGGACGCGCGGTTGGCCCTCCGGCTGTACGGGATCGTTGACCAGCATTCCATCCACGGCTTGAAAACCATTTTCTTGAGCGGGATCGGTCATCGTCCAGCCCGTCAGATCGCGGCCGTTGAACAGTTCGACCGGTTCGCCGTACCGCAGACGAGACAAGTCGGGCGCCGGAGACGGCGGCGGCAGACGCTTGCCGACGAACTCTTCGCCGCGGGCTTGGGGATTCGCAGGCAGGACCTTGCCGGCCAGTTGCCCGTCCTTGACGCGCACTTCCCAGCGACTGCTCACGATGTCCGTTTTGCCCGTCTTGCGCTGGACTCGCCGGTTCAGGACCAGCACCACCCGCTCACCTTCCTCGACGACCTCGTCCACAGGCATCACGCTGCCGCCGCCCCACAGCAGGCTGCCCGCAAGCCGGCCCTGTTCCAGCCGCAGTTCCAGCCATCCCGCCCCCTGATCGCGATGCAACGCCCACTGGCCGACGTACGGATCGAGTTTGCGTTGCGCGGAGGAAGGCTGGGCCGCCGCCCAACAGCTAGCGGCGACGACGCAGAAAAACGGCAGTCCGTGTTTCCAGTGGTTCATCTTGCCTCTCACTCTCATCGTGGTTCTCACTTCAAAGAAACATTGTCAAAACGGCCGGCCGGCAACCAAGCGCGATCAACGCTTCGGCTGCTTGCGGCCCTTGGGCTTCCCCTTGACTTTGACGGCGTCCTCGGCGAACGCGGGCAGCGGGAGGTAGTCCCAATCCAGGATCATCTTCTCGGCCAACGTTTCACGCAGTTCCTGTTCCACGGCGGCCAGTTCGGGCCGACCGCTCAAATTGTTCAGTTCCGACGGGTCGTTGTCGAGGTCGTACAGTTCATACACCGGCCGCGGCGTCGTGAAGTACGTCGCCTGGAGGCCGGGCGCCAGTTTCCCCTCGGCCGCTGCGGCTTGAATCTGCGTCCAGGCAGCGCCACCTGCCGAATCGACAGGCGAGTAGGGAATCCAGGGCGTGCCATTGTAGATGAACTTGTAGCGGTCGCTGCGCACGGCCCGGCCCAGGTCATAGCTGCTGCTGCGAATGTTCACGTTCACCGGAGCGGCGGAACCGTGCGAGCCGCGTTCGACAAAAATGTGCTTGCGCGGCGTGTACGGTTCGCCCTTGAGCAGCGGCAGGAAACTGACGCCGCTCATCCGCGGAGGCGGCTCCAGCCCCGCGGCAGCCAGCAGCGTGGGGCCGAGATCCTCGCCGCTGAGCAGCGCCCGCGACTCGCCGCCCGCCTGGACCACGCCGGGCCAGCGGACGATCAGCGGCACGTTCGAGCCGGGATCGTACAGCGAGCCTTTGCCGTGTGGCAGCGCCGCGCCGTTGTCGCCGGCAAACACGATCAGCGTCTTGTCGAGGAAATCGCGTTGGGCCAGCACGTCCAGGACCGTGCCGATCGTGCGGTCCAGCCGATTCACCTCGGCACAGTAATCGGCCAGCTGTTCTCGCATCCCCGGCAAGTCGGGCCAGTGGGCGGGCAACTGCAGCGACGCCGGATCGGGCCGGAATTCGGCCGGCGCGTTCCAGGCGTGGTGCGGATCGCTGAAATTGGCCCACAGGAAGAACGGCTTCTCGGCGGATTTCTGATCGAGGAATTCGGCCACTTGCCCCGCCACCTCCGTGTCGCGGCCGGTCCGCAGATAGTCGACCCGTTCGGCAAAGGTCTGCAGACGGTGCTGCTGGTACACGCGGGCGATCGCCGCCCCCTGCCTGGTGGTGCCATCCAGGTGATAAGTCCGGCCGCAGACGCCGGTCGCGTAGCCGGCCTGGTCCCGCAGCAGTTCCGGGAACGTCACCTCGTCGCGTGGCAGCGGGGCCGAGAACCGCGTCATCCTGGCGGCGACGGGCGAGCGGCCGGTCATCAGCGTGGCTCGCGACGGGACGCATTGCGGCGCACCGGTGAAAAACCGGTGGAACTTCATGCCCTCGGCCGCCAACCGATCCAGTGTCGGCGTCCGCACGTTGCGGTCCCCATAGCAGCCGACAAAGGGATAGCTGTGGTCGTCGCTCAGCAGAAACAGAATGTGGGGCTTGTCGGCCGCCGCGGCCGCCGACGACATCAGGACTGTGCCCAGCAAGATCAACAAGCCGCCCCGGCACAAAATCACCGCCCGCAAGTCCCTGCGAGCGTGCTTCCCAGCGTTAGCACGGTGTGTCATGGCTCAGATACTCCGAGATGCCGTTTTGGTGCAACCAGATGCAGGCAGTCTTCCCGCGCAGGAACGCGGTCGTTGCCCTCTGATCGTACCGCGAGGAGCTAAGCGACACAATCGGCACGATGCCCCGTTGGCTCGTCCCGGTTCCTGGCCGGCAGCCTGGGGCGGACCCCAGGCTTTTGCCCTGACCACGTTCGCCCCGCTTCCGGCGGCGGACGTCGCCGAACTCAGCTGGCCGTCTTCGTCTTCGTCTTCGGCTTGGGCGGCGGCAAAGGCTCCACCGAGGCGGGTTCGAACTGGGCCAGGTCCGGCAGCGTGCCGTGGAGTCCGTTGGCGGGGATCTCCAGCTGGGCGGTCCAGCAGATGCCGTTCAGGACCAGGGTTCTCAGGTCGGCGATCCGCCAGTTGCGAAAGTAGTGGGGCACGACGATGCCCAGGCCGCGGCCGCCGTCGGGACGCTGGATGGCCCAGACGACCGTTTCCTTTTTCGGCGCCTCCGGCGGCATCATGGTCGTGACCAGCGGCGTGACGTTTGCGGCCGGACCGTCTGTGCCGAAGTAGTTGTTCCAGTACGGTTCGTCGTCAAACGTGAACGCCTTCCAGCCGCGCAGCACGGGATGGTCTACTTCCGCCGGCGAGAGTGTCGCCGTGACGACGCGGGCCACGCTGCGGTGATGCTTGCAGCCGGTGGCGAAATAGCCGCCCATCCAGCGCAACAGCGGATGATCGCCGTCCGGGCTGACATGCTGCGCCCGCAGGCCCGTCGCGTAGTGGACGCAGACGATGCCGCAGCCGCGCGCCGTCATCGCCCCCAGATCGGCCTTAACGGCTTCGGGGTTCGGCAAGGTTTCGCCGGGAAAGATGTCGCCGGTAAACACGACCGTCTGCACGTGGTCCCGCAGACGCTTGTCCTGCGGCCATTGGTTCACGACCGCAGTCGCGACCGGCGGGAGGCCTTCCACATGCTCCAGCATGTACTCCAGCACCCGTGCCCCGGCGAGCACTTCGTGCGTTCCCGGCGGATGCAGGGACGGCCCGACGACGATCAGGACTTGAGGCGGCGGCGAGTCCGCGGCCGCCGCGCAGACCCGATTCTTGTCGGCCGGCAGCGGCAGCAGAACAAGACCACCGACGACGAACAACGCGCTCGCCCAAGCTGGTTTCATGGTCGCAGGCTCCTTTCCGTTGTTCAATCCGGCAACGGCTCGATGGTCACCCGGAGCGGGAGTGCTCCGCGGGCGGCCATCCGGGCGTCCGCGCCGCAGGAGCGGACTTGATCGGCCTTCAATTCCGCCACCTCCAGGCTGCCCGACCAAACCACGCTGCGGCCTGTTTTGTGGGCTTCGAGCGTCAGCCGAAACGATTTCACCTGGTCGTAGTGAAACACTTTGCGGAGCACCTCGACCACGAAGTCGAAACCGTTCAGGTCGTCGTTGTGCAGCACCACCGCGTAGGGCGGTTGTCGGCGGGTGGTTGTCTCGTCCTTGGTGGCCGACTTGGGCCGGGCTTCTCGGTCCGGCAAGGTCGCGTCGGGATGAACTTCGACTGCGGCAGCTTTCATAGTGTACCAGCGAGAACGAGGTCGGCTGAGTTCGAGCCCGGCGCTGCCGTCATTGTATCACTGCCTTGCGGCGTAAGGCAACCTGACCGACGACCGCACACTCGTGTTCGCCTGTGGGGGAAACGCCGTCAAAAACAGTCATTCGCAGACGGATGAACCGTTCGTGGGTAGCCGATCTCCCCGCAAACGCCTATACTCTCCCGCCGCGTGCGCCCCGACAGCCATTCGCCGACAGCCTGATCACCGATCACCCCCGTTCCCTCCGCCCTTGACGCGGGCTAGAGCAACCAGACCGCAGGTACACCTTCATGAATCAATTCGGCCCGCACGGTTCGCGAGATGGCCTGTTGTACGGCCTGGGTGCCTACGGGTTGTGGGGGCTGATCCCGCTGTACTTCAAGCTGGTCTCTGACGTGCCGCCGCTGGAAGTCCTGGCACACCGGGCGCTGTGGTCGTTTGTGATGCTGGCCCTCTTGATTGGCTGGCTGGGACGTTGGGGCGAACTGCGGCGGGAGGTGCGCAAGCCCAAGCTGCTGGCGATGTTGGCGTTGACCTCGCTGTTGATCGCCCTCAACTGGCTGATCTTCATCTACGCGGTCGTGACCCGGCAGGTGCTGCAGGCCAGTCTGGGCTATTTCGCGAACCCGTTGGTGAGTGTGCTATTGGGCGTTGTTTTCCTGCGCGAGCGATTGCGCCCGTGGCAGTTGGTGAGCATCGGGATGGCTGTTGTCGGCGTCACGGTCTTGGCCGCGATGGTGGGCCAGGTGCCCTGGATCGCCTTGACACTGGCGTTCTCGTTTGCCTTCTATGGCCTGTTGCGGAAGATCATGCCGGTCGACGGCATGGCGAGTCTGGCTGTCGAGACGTGCGTCATGGCCCCGTTCGCCTTGGCCTATCTCGGCTACCTGGCGGGCGTCGAACAGTTGACCGGGCAGGGACTGAACGCACTCGGCCGCCTGATGCTCAGCGGCCCCGTGACCACGATCCCGCTGTTGTTCTTCGGCGCGGCCGCGCGGCGTCTGCGGCTGTCGACGCTGGGCATTCTGCAATATGTCACGCCCAGCGGGCAATTCTTGTTGGCGGTGCTGGCGTTCGGCGAACCGTTCTCGACGCCGCAACTGGTGAGCTTCGCGTGCATCTGGACTGCGATTGCGATCTACACGGCCGACTCGTACCGCGCGGTTCGTCGGAGTCGAGTCGAGCTGATCGAACCGTTTGGAGCGGACGACTGAGGCCCCGCGTGTAGGGGCCCGTAGCCGAATTCGTGGGGGGATGGGCCGCGCCTGGTCAAGCGTCCGCGTGGGCGAGTGAGCATCGTTCGAGAAATGAGCGAGCGAAATGGCGCTAGCCACCGGTTCCGGATGGGCCGGAATACCGGCGGCTGCAAACCGCCCGGAAGGCGTTGGTGATTGCAGGAAGTGATAGGATCGTGGCCCCTGGGGAAGGGAGGATCGTCATGAAACACACGCCTCTTTCGCACACGGCGCTGCAACGGTTGCAGTTGCTGGTCATCGCGTTGTTGCTGAGCATCGCGGCGCCGATCGCTGCCGCCGAGTCGGGTGACGGAGTCGCCGCGAGCGTGAAACGGCCGGTTCATCCGGTGCTGATCCGCAATGAACACGGCCCCCTGATGCGCGTCGTGATCGAGGTCGCGGAGAACCGGGAAGTCGCGTTCCGGGGCCTGACCGTTTCGCTGGCCGGCACCGATGATCTAGCCGATCTCGATTCGCTCGCCCTGTTCTTCACGCAGGACCAGGAGCCATTTTCCCCGGCAAATCCCGTCGGCGAGCCTCGGCGTCCCGCGGAGACGATCGCGTTCCGCGGCGAACAACCGCTGCGGCCCGGCAAGAACGTCTTCTGGTTGTCGTGCCGGTTGAAGGACTCCGCCGACCTGCAACATCAGATCGTCACATCGTGTACTTCGATCGCGACCTCGGTTGGAACCGTGACGCCGCGCGACGACGTGGCCAGCGCACGGCATCGCATCGCGGTCGCTCTGCGCAAGCACAACGACGACGGCGTCCACACGTACCGCATTCCCGCACTCACCACGACCCCCAAGGGCACGCTGCTCTGCGTGTACGACATGCGGCGGCGGATGGGCCGCGATCTGCAGGAAGACATCGACATCGGCCTGAGCCGCAGCACGGACGGCGGCGCGACGTGGGAACCGGTTCGCGTCATCATGGACATGGGCGAGTACGGCGGCCTGCCCCAGGAGCAGAACGGTTGCAGCGATCCGGGCATCATCGTCGACCGGCAGACGGGCGAGATTTTTTGCTTTGCCGTCTGGATGAACGGCAAGCCCGGCAAGCACCAATGGAACGACGATGGCTCGGAGCCGGGTTTCGAAATCGGCAAGGCCGCTCAGTTCATGGCAGTTCGTTCCCAGGACGACGGCCTCACGTGGTCGAAGCCCGAAAACCTGACTCGGCAACTGAAGGACGAATCCTGGTGGCTGCTCGCGCCGTCGCCGCAGTCCGGTATTTGCTTGTCCGACGGAACGCTGGTGATGCCGGTTGAAGGTCGCACTGGCCGCGAACGGTTGGCCACGTTCGCGACGCTGATGATCAGCCGCGATCACGGTCAAACCTGGACGGTCGGCAAACCGGGCGTGACCGGCGGCAATGAATGCCAGGCCGCGCAGCTGGGCGACGGGGCGATCATGCTCAATGTCCGCAATGATCACGAACGTTTCCGCGCGGTCGCCGTGACAAAGGATCTCGGGCAAACGTGGCAGCCACACCCCACCAGCCGCAACACGCTCATCGAGCCCAACTGCAACGGGAGTCTGCTGCGGTTCGACTAGGCTTCCGCGTCGCAAGGTCCATTCCCTTCCCCGGAAGCGAGACGGCGAGTTTACAGAAGAAGACTGCTGGATCGCCGCAATCCAAAGACATACCGACGCCGGAACCGTCCGCCCCGAAGCCGGCACCGCCGTGGACCCTGCCCGCCGGTTCACGTCATCGTCGCCGTCCTGACTGCGATTCCGTGTGGCGAATGGAACATCTGACATCGCCCAGAACGGACGCAAACGCATTTGAACGCCTCCCTCCCACCCCGGCCCGGGCTTGCGGTCCTGGCAAATAGCCACGTGCCGCGGCGCCGAATGGTCTGGATGGCTCTCAGGTCCAACTTCACGCGTCCCGAAAGTTCTTCCACGACAGACATAGAGAAACGCGCAGAAACGGCGATTAGCGGGGCTTGGCTCTCAGCTTGGCGAACCGCTCAGTAGCCGCAACCCGCTGCTCTGACGTCAACACGCGTTCCTGTCGGAACGGATTCCGGCCCAGACGATACGGCCGCAGCGGGCAATCGGTAATCCCGCACAACTTGACCTCGGCGGGCGAACCGCCCGAACAATCCAGACAGTTCGCCCGGATCGCTTTCAGCGGTGGCAGGTCGCTGGCCTTCGCCAAGCGGGCGGCCTCGCCGTACAGGTACGTGATCCGGTGATCTGGACATGCTTTCTCGGCCACTTGATTGTCCTGCGTGTTGAAACAGGACCCGCATCTCGCATCCCGCCTTCACACGGTCTGTGCCACCTGCTCCCCCTTCATCATCATCTGCAGCGCCTGCTGCCCCGGCCCCTGTCCCATCCCCGTATTGGCCCCGCTGCCCACGTTCCGCCGCACATACTCCCGCGACGTAAACGGCGACTTGCTCGGCATCTCCCCCATCGCCTCCTTCGGCTCGCCCGTGATCGGAATCCCCCCGGCCTTCAGCAAGTCCGCCAGTTCGTGCAGTCCCGTGTACCGGACCAGCAACCGCCAGAACGCCTCCAGATCGAACGTAATCCCCGCCTGGCCCATGAACTGCATCATCGGCACCACGATCGTCTGGTACATCTGCATCACCGACTGCAGCCGTTCCGACGGGCTCCGCACATGCACCGAAAACGGGTCCACGTCGAACTGGAACAGGAACCACGGAATCGTCCGCTTCTCCGGGCCCCAGGGCACGGACAGCTGGTAATCCGTCCCCTCGACCCGCGCGATCAATTCCCGCCGAGCCGTCGGATCGGAGTACACGTACCAGCACACATCCGTCAGCACCTGCTTCAGGAACATCAGCACGCTGGCGTCCATATCGCTGATCAACCCGTTGCCGGCCTCGGCCAGCAGCTTCTCTTGGCCCAGCGTGTCCGCCTGCGACGACAGCCCGCCGATCGTGTCGATGTTGCCGCCCAGGTAGCTGTACAACTGCATCACGCCCATAAAGAACGCGTAGCTGTTCTGGTCGATGCCGCCCAGCTTCAACTGCGTGAACGCCTTCGGATCGTCGGTCGGGATCGCTTCCCCGTCCTCCGCCTCAACCGCCGCCTGCCCCGTGCCGTTCTGCGACGCCGCCCGGCTGACCAGCGTCACGATCTTCTGCCGGTCGGCCTGGTCGCCCAGCTTCCGCATCATCCGGTTCAGCAGCCGGGCCAGCCCCAGCAGATGCGCGCCCGGCGCGATGGGCATCACGTTGCCGGGCACCACGTCGAAGCCCAGCAGGATGTACGGCCCGTGCTCCGGTCCTTCCCACGGCACGATCCGCAGCGCCGGGCCCCCGGACTGATCGGCCATTGTGACCAGCAGCCCTTCCTTCGGCAGCCACACGTCCCACAGCGTCACGTACTCGCGGATCTCTTCCCGCAGCATGTTGCTGCCCGTGCCCAGCCGCTGGACCGAATCGTCGTCCACCCCGTCGCCGCGCAGTTCCTCCGCCTGCCGGCTGTCGGACGGGGAGAGCTTTTCGGTGGCCGCCGGATCGAACAGCGGATTGTCGATCACGTCGGCCAGCGGCACGCGGTAGCGATTGGCCGCAAAGTCCACCTGGTCCCACGACTTGGCCGCCGTGTCGTAGGCGAAATCCTCCAGCAGCACCGGCTCGACGTACGGCTGATCGGCATCCTGCAAGTAGCTTTCGGACTCGGCCGTCCCCTCGGCCACCAGCCCGATCTTCACGATGCCGACCGACAGCAGCGCCTGTTGCAGCACCTTGTCGAACGTCGCGTCCAGGTTGATCTCGCGGATCACGTCGTCGCCGGCCAGCCCCAGTTCCCAGGCCGCCCGCCGCTCGGACGGACTGCGGGACGTGACCAGTACCCGCATCTGCCCGCTGAACAGCCGCCGCTTGTAGATCCGCAGGGCCAGGTTGTAGACGTTGAACGGAGTGTCGGCGGCGTCCCGGTTGTCCCCGTACCCGTCCCCCGCGTACTGGACCAGCCGCTCCCGATACTGCTGCCGAAACGGCTCCAGCTCGCTCTGCGAGTGCCGGATCGCCTCCCGGAGTTTCTGAAGATCAGCGGGACTCGACGGGTCCATAGTTCAAGCACCCCCAACCGGGGTGACCAATGACCAATGACCACTGACAACTGACAACTGACCACTGACCACTGACCACTGACCACTGACCACTGACCACTGACCACTGACTTTCAGTCTTTCTTCCCGCCGGGCATCTTGTTGCCCGCCACGCCCGGACTCTTGGCCGAGCCATGCCCGTAGTGCGGAGGCGGTTCGCTGCCGGCTTCGGCGAACGAGCCCTGCTCCTTTTCCACGCCCCGAACCTTCTCCAACACCTTGCCTTCCGCCTCGTTTTTGGCCATCGAATCAACCTCCACCCTGGAAACCTCGTTGCGACTGTAGTCAAACTGATGACACTTTCTGTATTTTGGAGAAAAAAAGCCGGGTTTGTCAACAGGGATGGCGATCAGACGGCCGAGTGGCCGGTCACGCAGTCCGGGGCAGGGCTTTCTTGGTTTCCCCTCTTGACAATCAACGGGTCCAATCGTCAACTGCCATTGGGGCGGGCCGTGGCACCCCGCAGTTCCGGCGGGACACCGCCGGAGATAACACCACGGTAACGTTATCAGAATTTATCAGGCACCGGTGATAATCCCGCTGATAATCGTGTTATCAGAGGTTTTGTTGGCGATAATTAGTATCGTTCTGCCACAAAATCAATGAGCGACGCATGGCACGTTGCGTCCGTCAACTTCGCCGAGGACGACGGCTCGCTTCCAACAATCGACCTTGGCGATCTGACATCGGCCAGCATCGCAAAAATCTACCGATATATTTCTGCGCATGGACGTTGCGTCACGGAAACCCCGACCATTTGGGACAACGAACTGCAATTGGACGCACCGCTCATGTCGGTAACAGATCCGTGCGACTGGGTTCAGCGCGGACGGACTGATTCATTTCATTGCTGCTTTGGCGGTGTTTCTATAGACGGTGTTGAAATTCCTGTCCTCGGCATCTTTGTCTTCAAGAACGGTATTGAAATCGATTTTCGTATGGGGCGTGATTGGAATCCAAGAAATGTAGATGCCTTCTTTCGATTGCTCGCGTACTTGCAGTCACTTGCTCCAGAATCAACAATCCAGTCTGCTGAAACGGAAGGGCTGATGGACGAAGGCTCTTTCCTTGAGGCATTGCGTTTATACTTGGCCCGACGTGGCAGAACCAAGCCGTGAACCGGAGCGGCGAAGTCCGGCGGATTCGAAATGGACAATCTTTCGTCGCCGCCCGGTTACGGCGGTCGTTGAACTAAGCCGACTTCGCGTTTCGGTGCAGACTCTTTCTTGCTGGTCGAGTTCTTGGTCTTCTCTGAGCGTTGGCCTCAGCGTCGTGACGGCGTCTTCGAGGTTCTCCTGAGGGAGACT
>JAAYYU010000116.1 GCA_012515235.1 Candidatus Anammoximicrobium sp. | reverse complement strand
GTCGCGCATGGCGTGCGACACGATCAGCACGTTGCCCTCGTGCAGCTTGTCGAGCCGTTCGATGACCGCCCAGGCCCGTTCAGTCACCTCGCGTAGGTTTTCGCCGCCGGGGGCTTTCTGAACGAAATGCCTGTCAAACTGGTTGAAATTCGGGTCATCGCGGTACTGTGGATACTGCGCGTACACCGCATCGGCCTGGCAGCCTTCAAACGCGCCCAGGGAACGTTCGTTAAGTTCGGACGAGTCGGCAAGTCGCTGAACGTCGTACGGCAATTCCTGCAGAATCAGGTCCAAGGACTCCCGGCAACGGCCCAGGGCCGAGCTGATCGCAGCCGAGATGCGAAGATCCGCCCAGGCGGCAAGCATCTTGCCGACGGTTCGGGCCTGCTCTCGCCCCCGCTCGGTGAGCGGAGTATCGACCTGACCGCAGAACACACGCGATTGGCGGTTGACGACGTTCAGCCGGGATTCACCGTGTCGGACCAAAACGAAATTGGGCATGGTGGGAATGGCTGTTCGAGAATCCTGGATCGCCGGGAAGACCCGCTGGAACAAAACGCAGCCGCAGGCGAAGTATACACGGCATGACGCGACCGATGTAGCCGACCGCAGCCGAGCAGGCGAAGCTGCCGCTTGGTATCGCCGCCAGGCAGGCCAGCATGTGGCGACTGCGCCGCCGCCGAGGCCAAACAAGAACGCCGTGAGACGCTGACGGACAACATGAACCGAGTTTTCGTGCGTGCTGGCGGTGCCAAAGAAAGCTCGTTCGTGCCGGACAGAATGTCCGGCGTTTGATTGTCAGCGATGACCGCTTTGCTGTTTATGCAGTCACGCGTGGCGTACACGCCCAGCGGGAAGCGTCGTTGGCCGCCGTTGGCCTGCTTACCGCATCCGCCGCCAACGGGGCGAGATTCGCCCTGCCTGCCCTGTCGTGGGAGATTTTCGGATCAAACCGAAAATCTGCTTTGTATCCCGGCAGGCTGGCAGGATGTTGGCAGAGCAGCGGGATTGGGGACAGACACAGGGGCACTGGGGACAACCTTGCCCCGTTCATGGCAAGCTAGGGACAAATTCGTCCATTTAATCGGCCGGGCTGGTTGAAATCCAATTCGGCGGGGGTTAGGCTACTTCCACCGGGTGCCGTGTGGTCTATCTAGCTGCGCGGCTGAAATCGGGCCGACTGCGTTGGCGTTTCTGCTCGCCTTTCCGCTGGCGTCCATCGGCCGTGCCCGAGGAAAGGGAGCGGCCATCATGCGACTGATCAGAAACAGCGGCGGCGATCGCGTGGTCGATGAACTGCGTCAATCCCTTGGATCCCACGGCACGCTGGACATCGCCACGGCTGGCTTCTCGCTGTTTGCGTTTGCCGAAGTCCAGGAACTGCTGTCCAGACTGAGCAAATGCCGGTTGCTGGCCCCCGACGGCCAGACGACCGACTTGATCCTGCTCGGCGGCCCGTCTGACCGCAGCTACCGAAATCGCCTGCTGGGCCGCTGGCTGGCCAAGCAGTGCGAGGCTTGGCTGGAAGCCACGGTGGACGTGAAGACCGCCCCGGCCGGATTGCCGCAGGCCACGCTGATCGTTGGCAACGGGGACGGTTCGCCCACTCGCGTCATCAGCGGCAACTGCCCGTTCACAACTGAAGGGCTGGGAATCACCCCCGGCAACCAGTTCAGCCTGATCCAGGCGACGGAGAACGCCGAAGAATGCACCATCCTCGTCGTATGGTTCACCGGGCTATGGGACAGCCTTCCCGAGTCACCGGAGCCAAAACGTGCCCTGCTCGCGCGGCTCAAGGCACTGACGGACCACCGCGAACCGGCGCTGATCTACGTCCTGACGCTGTACCATCTGTTCAAGGAACTGGGCGACGAGTTCGATGAGGAACGGATCGTCAAGTCGGCGACGGGCAGCCGAACGCACGATAAAGTACGTCGTAGCTCGGAACTTCGAAGACTTCACCAAGGATTGGTAAATTAGCCTCGGTTTCTCAGGTAGCCTCATCCACATCATTGGGAAACTAACGGGATCGCACAGGATGATTTTGGTCCTAGATTCGCGGTCCTGGTAGAGCTGACCCTGTTCAGTCGTAATCCGTGAGTTCTGCTCGTTCTTAAAGAGAAAAAAGGAACAGTTCACTACTACCGGATAAAGGATACCAAAAATCTCCAAGCTGAGTATGCACAAGAGCCAAGATCCCGCTTGTTCCAAAGAATCGCTCGGCCACTTGGCAGAACTTGCTCCGAGAAGGGACAATCTCCCTACGTAAATCTCGAATCACTAATATGATTGCGTTTCGCAAGATTCTCACACGGAGAAGGACGATGGAATTTCTACGGGGACCTACTGACAACTTGTATAAGTTTGTAGCCATTAGCGGTTTGACACTCTTCGTGCTCGCCGCCTACTTGGCAAACCGAGCCATCGAGCGACGTGACGACGTTCTTCGAGATGCCTTGGTGAAATCGGCTGAATCTAACGCGCTCACGCTTGCATTCGCAAGACAATGTGACATGCGCGTCATGTTGCACAACGCAGATGTTTCGGACATTGCCTTGAGACTCACATGGCTGGATAACGAGCGAAAGAAACTTGAAGTTGAGGCTGCCTCGATCACAAAACGTTCGAAAGAGTTGGCAGAGTTGATAGATCAGGCATTGGGGAATGTTGATGTAACTGTTGATAAGTCGTCGATGGAGGCACACCTTAAGCAGCTTCAAGATAATGCAAGAGCATTGGAAGAGCAGTATCAGGATAATGCGAAAGCACTCGAAAGTTACTACGAAAAGGCATTGGAACTCAATAGTAGCTACCATGATCTGTTAAGTCGCACCGAAAAATGGCTCGAAGGTGCTTCGCACTCGAAACAGGAAGTCAGTCTTATGGAGAGTGTTTACAGTCTTGAATTGGCTCAACACCTTCAAAAAAACCTTTTTTGGACGCTGTTTGTCTACGCAATCGTGGCAACTGCTGGCATTCTGATCAGTGTCCGCGGGTTCTCACTCTGGTACAGCAAGCTGCAGCGACACTTAGACACAAAAGTAGAACAAGAATCTCAAGCGTTCCAGACGAGCCGCGCGCCCCAACAGAGGGAAAGCGCGTGTGAGGAGGCTCTGTTGCCCGTGACGACTACGCCGAAGACAGGAGAACCGCACGTTGAATCGCCTCAATGATGAGCGGTAAAAGTGACCAACTTAGTCCACATGCGACCAATCACAACGAAGAAGACCATTGGTTTGGGGTGGCAGCCGTCCTGCTGCGTCGGACATTTCTGCGGTTGCTGGACCGTTCCGTGCCCGTTGGTTGCGTCCGCCTTGTGCCGCTGCTACGCTCGATCCGTTGCTGAATTCCTCCGGCTTTTCGACAACGCTTGGACCGCAGGCGAATTGATGCGATGGACACGCATAAAGTCCGAAACACGCTTCAGGCGATGATTGCCCATTGTGGCCAAACGATCCGCGACTGCGAACTACGGGCCGTGCATCGTCCGGACCAACCGCCGATCGACGTAGAATGGTTCCGCGTGATGCGGGCGAAAGCGCGGGGCTGCTTGCAGGCTCTGGACGCAGGCGACATGGACGAGTTTCGGGCGATGGCTGGGCACATCGCTGAGGCACGGGACCAGCCGCTCTGGCCGTCGATGGCCCGCGCGCCGGGATTGCGGCCATCCGACGATTGGCTCGCGGGCGAACTCGATCCGCAGCCGACGCCAAGCGGTTCGGAACGCCAAACCCTGGTCCACTGCGACGAGTTGGCGAAAGGCTGGGTGTACGTCCACGCCGAAACGTCAGCTCCAGACCCGACGCGGCTGTCGCACATGCTGAACGACGCCCTGTGCCGCTGGCTGACGCGGAATCCCAGCGCGATCGTGCGGGCCGTGCTGCCGATCGTGGCGGGCGGGAATATGGTGCGGTGCATGTGTGGTTTGACTGAACCAGCGCTCGATCCCAGCTTGGGATGCAGGGGGCGGCAGCCGACGGCTTTTGGCTGTGACACACAGCCTCGTGTCTAACGCCGTCATGTGCGGCGCATGGTCTTGGCAGCGTAGATCTGTCGCAGTTGAGCTTGGTACGCCAGACTCTGGTCGTATTGCATGCGGACTGAATTCAAGGCTTGCTCCGCGACGTATCCGTCTTTGTGACGCGAAAAGACGTGCCATTTGCGGAACGTGTCTTCCGAGGCAGCCAGAACGTAATCCACCAGGTACTCCGCCACGGAACGCTGCCCTTGGCGGGTCTCAAAGCAAACACCGGCGTCCAGCGTCCGAACGTTGACTTCGGCGGTTCCAAGGACGAAGTAGTCGTCGAGGGCCTTCTTCGGAGCATCGGTGGGCTTGAATTGTCCGATCTGCCGGAACAACGTGTCGATGAACTTCTGTCGCCTCGGGTCGGTGCTCGGGGTGACTTGCCGCGTGGACTGTTCGCCCGATGCGCTCGTCTGCCCCAACTCGCCGCCCGGAATGTAGCTGCCGCCCGATCCAACCGGCAATTCCCCGGGAACGGTTTGGCCGGAGCATAACGATCCGCCGATTAGCGGCATGACGATTCCCGCCAACAGAGCCAACGATCGCGGTGTCATGGGAAGATCTCCCAACTGGAGTACGAGGCAAGTCCGGCCGACACGGTTAATCGGGGTTCGACTCCTCGGCGGTCCACTTGCAGGCATGGGCTCATGGTCCAACGGAACGACACCGCCCTGGCGTGGCGGAGACCCCAGTTCGACTCTGGGTGGGTCCACTGACAAACGGAAGGTAACCGAACTGGCTCAGGAAGCTGGTTGCTAACCAGTCGCCCGATCAAGGGTTGGATAGGGTTCGATTCCCCCACCTTCCGCTAACGGCCCGATGGTGAAACGGACATCATCCCTCGTTTCTACCGAGGTGTTCCGGGTTCGAGTCCTGGTCGGGCTGCTGGAGGGTAACGACGAAACGGAAGGGCAACCCGATTGGCGACGGGACCCGGTTGGAAGCCGGTTGAGCTTTGCGGCCTTGCGGGTTCGATTCCCGCTCCTTCCGCTGACGCTGAATTTGAAGCTGTAGTTTCCTGGAGGACGTAACCATGAACGCGCACTTGATCGAACGACAATTCGCCAAGATCGGCGCGCGGGCCTTGGTGCGCAACGATACTCGGCCGGGCGCCGAGACCGGCGTCCGCATCGACATCGGCCACGACGAGGAAGGTGAGTTCTTCGACATCGCGGTGGCCCGTGGTGCGACCTCCGGCTTGGCCGTGATCGACACGCAGCCCCGGTTGCGGCACCTGCTGTTGCTGTCCCGCCAGGATGACGACAAGCACAAGTTCCTGTGCGGACATGACGAGCGACACTGGTTCGTCGCGGCGGTG
>JAAYYU010000115.1 GCA_012515235.1 Candidatus Anammoximicrobium sp. | reverse complement strand
GCTTCTACGGACATCGCCGGTCCGCCGGCCGAGCCGCCCTGCGGACCCTGCTGACTTACGAAGAGCCGGGGCGCGATCAAGCGGACGAGCGGCCAAAGGCATCCAGACGCGGCGGAAAGAAGCCCAGCGACAAGACCCGTCTGCTGTTCCCTGTAGCCGACCAGGCAGAGGAATCGGCAACTCCCGACTATGAAGTCAACGGCAAGGCAGGGAAGAAGCCAGCCAAGACCCGCCGACGATCCGCGGCGGCGTCGCGATGAGTCTGCTCTTGCGACGTAACGACAAGTAACCCCAGAAGACGAGGCCAATTAAATGTCCGAGAAATTCGCTAAGACCAAGCCATCGTTTCTGGAAGGCGGTTTGCCGTGCTCATCACTGTCGGCCGAGTGTCAGCGAGATAACAATGCTCGCGAGCGTCCACCCCAGAATCGGTTGCATATCTGGTGGGCTCGCCGCGCGCCGACGATCTGCCGAGCGGCGATTCTATCCTCGTTGCTGCCGCACGATCTCGATCTTGACGACTCGGTGCTACCGTCGATGGTCGAGGAGCCATCCAAGAAGGACATTCCGAATCTGCCGAGGAAGTTCGAGCCGTACGCGGAATTCTTTGTCCGATTGCTTCGAGAAGTCCGTTCGACACCGTTGACCCACGCGCACCGTGAGTTCCTACGAGCGATGGGAATCACAGGCGACGCGGATGCAGCCTATCGCCGCATCGCTTATGCACTGGAGAATACGGTCGATGGGCATTCCTCCCAAATGCCGGCGGAGTGGGGATATCGACATCCGCCGGCGTTCCGAGTGTCCCCATCCGAGATACTCATTGACTCGCTGCTGGATCGCATTCGGCAACTCTGCTGCGTTCGCGACGGCGATCCGGTTGTGTTGCTCGACTCAATGGCTGGTGGCGGCAGCATTCCCCTTGAAGGCGTGCGATATGGCGTGAAGGTTTTTGCCAACGACCTGAACCCAGTCGCAGCGCTGGTTCTCAAAGCCACAATCCATTACCCGGCGTGGTTCGGACGACAGTTGACCCCTCAGATTGCAGCCTACAGTCAGGAACTCGCACGGTCGGTCCACGAACGGATGCGCGATTTCTTCTATCATCAATCGGACGTCGAATGGTGGCCCGAATGTCGCAGCGCGGCAACTGCAAAGTTTTCAGCCAAGTCGATAAAGAAGCGGGAGCCGGCTGGTGAAGAACGAATTCAGGCAACTCTCTGGTGCAAAACCATACCCTGTCCGAAATGCGGTTTGACGATCCCACTCTCAACGAACTGGTTCATCTCCAAGCCAAAGGGTAAACCCGACGAAGAGATTGCTGCCTTTCCGGAGATCCCAACTCGTGGCAATGAATGCTCATTTCGCATCGTGAGTCGCCCCGAGTGGGACAAGTGTCTATGGCCCAAGCCTGATTTCACTCGCTGGCATCCCAACGGCGACATTCCGCCAAACGGAAAAACCCCACGGTGTGATGGCTACACATACAAAGACGGCAACGCGTACTGCCCAAGGTGCGGCAAGGACATTCCCGGAGATGAAGTTAAAGCCTACGCTCGTTCGCGATCCGATGAGGGAGGCTTGGCCGCCCAAATGTACGGCGTTTGTTCCCAGGTGCCAGTCAAGCTGACGTATCGCGATGGAGATGTGAAGGTCCGTTCCTTGTGGCGATTTCGCGTTCCAATTTCGGCTGATCTACAAGCGGTCCGATCTGCAGAACGAGAGCTTACCCGGTTGAGGGCAAAATGGACTGCGAGTGACCTCATACCTACCGAGGAAATACCGGAAGGAGAAAAGACTCGCGAGCCAAGAAATATGGGAATGTTCCATTGGAGAGATTTTTTTTCGCCCAGACAGCTCTTGTCAGACGGTGTCGTGCTGGAAGAAATCATTAAGCTCCAGGAGCGGATGCGCAAGGAGCTGCCGGCCGAGCAGGGAGAAGCGGTTTCCGTATATCTTACCATGATGCTGAGCAAGATCATCAACTACAACTCGGCTTCATCGTCATGGCACGACAGTCGCCGGCAAATCCGCGGAATGATGATGGGGCATGATCTGAGGTATCACGCCGGCTTCACGGAGATGGAAGCCAACCGTGAGACGATTGCTTGGGCCGCCACACAAGTCGTCAGCGCCTACGATGCGTTGGCTGGTCTTATTCACGGTGAGGACGTGTGTCTTGAAGGGGGCGAAGATGACGATATCTCGACCGGCGAAAACGAAGTCGAACCCGATTCGGGTGAAGATGCCGAAGAAGACGAATCGATGAATGGTGAGCCATTGATCGACGATGGCATGCCTCGCCTCCGTCCCGAGGTAATTGTTCCGACGGTCACCTGTGACGATGCTGCGGCATTATCTGAGCCAGGGCCAGGCACAGTACATCTGATCTGCGTCGATCCCCCCTACTATAATAACGTCCAATACTCCGAACTCTCCAATTTCTTTTACGTCTGGCTCAAGCGTGCTTTGCGAGATTTCGATGGTTTGTCGCCTCTCTTCCGCGAACCGCTCGCCGAGTCAAATCGCGAGGCTGTCGCCAACCCGGCCCGCTGGAAACGCGAGGAAGAGGAGGAGCAAGCTCGGTGGCAAGACCGGTATGAGAAGGCCCTGCAGCGGTTGCGGGGCCAGGGCGCGAAACTGAAGCAGGCCAAGGCGGCGGCCGAAGAAGCTGCCGGCACAAAGCCGCAGACCGCTGCTCAGCGAGCGGACAGGTTCTACGAGGATAAGATGTCCGCCGTCTTCCGACGAGCACGCCAGCTGCTACATCCTGCCGGGCGCATGGTGGTGATGTTCAACCACAAGCAGACCGCCGCGTGGAGTTCGCTTGGTATGGCCCTCACGCGGGCCGGATTCGAGGTCCGCAGTTCGGTGCCGATCCACACCGAGGCCGAGTCGAGCCTGAACATCCGGGGCTTGGACGCGGCCCGTAGCACGGTCCTGCTGATGTGCGTCCCGCGCGAAGAACGGGAGCAGCCGGAAGGGAACTGGTCCACAGTCCAAAAACGGGTAAACCACGTGGCCCGCGCTGCCGCCCAGCGATTCCAGGGGCAGGGCCTTTCGGGGACGGACCTCTACCTGTCGGCGTTGGGGCCGGCGCTTGGTGAAGTCGGCAAGAACTGGCCGGTAACGACGCTGGCTGGCCGCGAGGTGGATCTCGAAGACGCGTTGGAGGAAGCGTACAAGGCAGTCGGCGCCTGGCGATTGGAGCAGATCCTGGCCAGTCTCACCGAGCGTGCCAAGGCGGACGAGTTGCTCCGAGATTTCACCGCCGAATCCGTGGACAGAAACACGCAGACGCTTTGGCTGTGGCTCGACACGTTCCAGGGCGAGGTAGCAGGCACCGACGATGTCCGCCGGCTGGCCAAGTCGCTGAATGTCGAACCGGATGCCTTCAAGCGATTGGGGCTACTCAAAGTCGAGAAGGACACCTTTGTTCTGCAATCGCCCACTTCGCTCGATCTCAGGCGTCTGGCCCGGCAACTTAGGGGCGAGGAGACGGGTCGAGGCCGCGCCG
>JAAYYU010000014.1 GCA_012515235.1 Candidatus Anammoximicrobium sp. | reverse complement strand
GTGTAGCTGGAAACGGGAGCCTCCACGGGGCAAGCCCGTGGCATCCAACTCACCAAACCGGAAGCTTCGGCTCGCGCTCAGCGGCTGGCTTGTTGGAATGAGGAAGTTATTTCGTGAGCGTTGCTAGGCGATACCAGCGGCTCTGTTTCGCCCTGCGCTGGTCCCGGTCAGGGCAGCGGATCGACGCGATCCAACGGTTCCTGGCTGCGGGCTTGTTCCCAGACGTGCTGAAGCTCGTCCTGGTGCTGCGACGCCCATTCCATCACCAGTCCCGTGGCGCGAGGACGGAGCTTACCCGCGATCACGCCGAGCGTCTCGATCGCCACGATCATCTGATCTCCGCCATGCTCCGCGTGGAAGTGCGGCGGCTGATGGTCATTGTGGAGCATCTTGATGACGATGCCGTAGAAGCGACTGATCTCAGGCGTGCATCGACACCCTGCGGAGACTCGGAAACACCTCATCAGGTTCTTTCCCCGTGATTTCCATGTACAATGCATCCGCACAGAGATCGACCTCGTCGCTCCAACGCAGCTCGCCTGCGGTTCCGATGGCCACGCGGGCAAACGCGTCCGGATCGTTCCAAAGTTGGAACACGCCTTTGCCAACCAGGTGCGAGAGGTCGACGTCGCCCGTAACGCCATCGGCGTACTGGATTCGCAATTTGTAGCCGGGAAGCGCCTCGGCGTGAATCAGTTTCGGCATATTTCTGACTCCTCAGACGGTGCCCAGACGTCGGACCGTCAAATCCAGCACCGAACGTCATGATTCAACCGGCGACAGCCAACGGCCGTTGCTTTCAGGGGCGACCCCCTTGGCTGTTCGGTTTGCCGTCGATTGTTAAGCACGGTCGATTCTGTCCACCGTGGCCGACGCGAAGAATTGTCTCGATTGAGCCGTGGGAGGCCCCGTTGACCATTGAAGGAAGGTAGCTCTGCAGCCCCAGGTCGCCTAGGCTGCGCCCGAAAAAGGTGGCTATCGCGACGAGTGGGTCGCCGGCCCTCGCAGAATTCTCTCCGACCTTCTTCCAGATACACCCGCCGAGGATACCACGCGGCTTGAAGCGTGGCAACGGCGACGTAAAGGACCGCCAGCCAGTCTTCTCGTGCGACGCGAAGAATCCGTGTTTGCGGTCGATACCAGCTGTACGACGTGCGGTCGGCCCAAGCCGACCGGCCCGCCGATGGAGCGCAGACTCCGGCTGCAAAGTAGCGGGGCAGAGCGGGGCGGGAGCGAGCCGGCCTGCCGGTTCCCCGTGCAGGTCAGGGCCTTTGGACGACGAACCCGTTTCACCGCTTGCGGTCTTGCGCCAGCACGCGTTGCACGACGAACTCGTAGGCGCGGACGGTGTCGTCATAATCCGTGGCATGTCCGCCCTGTTCGCGGTGCAGCAAGAGCATGGCCGGATTCGATTTCTCCAACTGTCCAGCCAAACGCAAGACGCTGTCGGGCGGCACCAGCGTGTCGCGGCCACCCGTCGTCAGCGCGATGGGCATCGTCAGCTTGTCGGCCGCGAACTCCGGGCTCCGTTTCCGGTACTCGTCCGGCCGCGCCTGCTTGGTCCCGCCGTACCAGCGGCGGATCGAATCCTGGAATCGGTCGTACTCGATCATGTTCGCTGTGCCGTTCTGGCTCACCACGCCGTCGACCAGATCGGGATGCAGCGCGGCGAAGATCAGCGCGCTGGTGCCGCCCATCGAGCCGCCGCCCAGGACGACGCGGCCGATCCGGCGCCGCGTGCGGGCCGCGCGGAGGATTTGCACCAGATCCGCTTCGGCTGCCGGCCCCATCCACGAATCCGGCGCACGGTAGTCCGGCGACAGGAAGATCATCCCGTGCTTCAACGCCACGTCCCGCGCCCCCCGGCATTCGCCCCGCTCCTGCCGCACGTACTGCCAGCGGTCCGACCCGTGCCCGTGCAGGCCGATCAACAGGTGGCTTTCCTGCGCCGGGTCGAACGGCTCCGGCAGCAACTCGACGTACCGCTGCACCGAGCCGTCCAACTCGGCTCGGAATTCCACATCCTGCGGCGGACCCCAACGCTCGGCAGCGCACAGCGGCGCGACGGCCGCCAGGACGACGATGGCCAGGATGGATGGTCGAAGCTTGTTCGTCATAGCGAACCTCGGACTCTGGCTCGGAAACAGGGGCTTCCAGTATAACACGATTTTGGAACAATAGAGGCCGGATCGGTTCGCCGCTGTCGGGAAATCAAGAGGAGCACTCCCTTGGCCGCCAAGCACGTGTTTTTGTCCTACTGCCGAGACAACGCCAAGTTGGTCGCCAAACTCCGCGACGACCTGCTGGCCGCCGACGAGCAAGTGTGGTGGGACCAGCAGATCCTGCCAGGCCAGGATTGGCGGCTGGCCATCCACCAGGCCATGAAGGCCAGCTACGCCGTCGTGCTGTGCCTGTCCAAAGAAGCCCAGACCCGCGCCACGTCCGGAATCTATCCCGAAGCTCTGGACGCGATCGACGCGTACCGGCAACACGCCCCCGGGTCGGTGTTCCTGATCCCCGTTCGGCTTAGCGAGTGCGAGATTCCGCAACTCCGGATCTCCGAAAGCGACTACTTGGACAGCCTGAACTACGTCGATCTGTTCCCCGCCGCACGGCGCAAACAGGGCCTGCAGCGTTTGCTCGCGGCCCTCCGCGCCGCGCCCTGCCATCCATCGGGGCGAAAGTCTGTCGCGAGCGAGGCCGAAACCGCGTCTCAGGCTGCAACTCCGATAACGACTCCGGAGTCCGTCGCGCCCGCCGTCGCGCCCGAACGTCTCCGCCGGTATCTGGACGATCTGCGGAAGGGGCCAACATCGGCCACACCAGCGCCGTGGGCCTGTTCCCGGCGGGTGCCAGCCGCTGGCTAGCCGAACGCACGGGAAAACTGGTCTGCGATCTGAGCGGCAATGTTTGGGAGTGGTGTGCGACCAAGTGGCGCGACTCGTGCGCCAAACCGGCCGATGGATCGCCGGAGGGCACCGCCAGCAGAATCATTCGAGGAGGTTGCTACGGCAACGAACCCAAGTACGTTTGTTGCGGTTGCCGCTACTGGTACGTCCCGCGCTGGCACTGGTTCCTGTACTGGGGTTTTCGTTGCGTCCAGCAACTCTCCTCATCTTCGGTTCCTGGTTCTTGATTTCTGGTTTCTGTTATCCTGGATTCTGTCTTCTCGCCGCCGCAGGCGGCGCGCTATAGAAATGCTTTCCCCATGAAAACCTACCGCAGTCTCTGGCCTCGGCTGTGCGATTTTGAGAACCTGTACTACGCTTGGCTGGACGCCCGGATTTGTTCGCGGTCCTGCGTCCGAAAGGGCCTGCCGATCGGCAATCTGACCAGCCAGTTCTGGGCCAACGTGTACCTGAACGAGTTGGACCAGTACGTCAAGCGGGTGCTGGGCGTGCTGGCCTACCTCCGTTACGCCGACGACTTCCTGCTGTTCGCGGATTCCAAGCGTCCGTTGTGGCAATGGCAAGCCGCCGTGATCGCGAAGTTGGCCGAACTGCGCTTGTCGCCCAATCCAAGAAGTTTTCGCGTGCTTCCGGTCCGCGACGGGATTGAGTTTCTGGGGTTTCGCGTCTATCCTGATCATCGGCGTTTGCTGCCGGAGAATGCCCAGCGGGCGCGGCGGCGGTTCCGCTGGCTGGGGCGTCAGTTCAGCGCCAACCGGATCGACGCGGCCCGCGTGCGGGCATCGGTCAAGGCCTGGATTGCCCACGCGGCGCACGGCGACACATGGGGGCTGCGGCGGGCCGTGCTGAGGGAGTTTCATGGGTGCCGGACAAGCCATGCAAGAGTCGCCGATCTTCGTCAAGACGGACCAGATGCTGATGTGGCTGATGGGCTGCACGGACAGGTTCCCGAAGTCGCATCGCTTCCGGATGGCGAGACGGCTTGAGGACCCGGCGTTCGCCTTTCAGGAGCAGATTCAGGCGGCGCTGAGGCCCAAGGGCGCCGATCGCCTGGCGGCGGCTGACGTGCAGTTGGCCCTGTTGAAACGGCGGTTGCGGATGGCCCACGAGATGAAGTTGATCGACCTGCGGCATTACGAACACGGTGCCCGGCTGACGGCCGAATTGGGACGCCTGCTGGGCGCTTGGACCAAGCGCAAGGGGAATGTTGTGCCGGCGGGAGAGGCGAACACGTAGCATGGCTCTCCGAGCCGTGCAAAGCACTCGGCACGGCTCGGAGAGCCATGCTACGTTGGGGGTAGGCCACAGCGCGCGAAAGAGACGGCCGAGGTTCGTCAACGTCCGTTGCGTTTGCCGCAACCGGAACGACCCGAACTGGAACTGGAACCAGAACAGGGGTTTTCGTTGCGCCCAATAACGATTGCCGACCGAACCGGAATGCGGGCCGTTCACGGACGGCTCGCCGGAGTTCAACAGGAGAGTTACAGGCCTATTCCCGGCCGGCCGGGACCCTCGCGGGTCGGCGGCCCGGCCGAAGATCGAAGAGCCCGGTTCCCTGTGGTAGGCCCCGGCCGAAGCTTGGAACCGGGCATTTTTCCAGAAAGGGGTCAGGCTTACAGAATTCAATTTTGCGGGTCGAGGAGCCTCAAGATGGAGAGTGCCTTGCCCCGCAAAATTGAATTCTGTAAGCCTGACCCCAGTTGGAGCCGACGTCCATGACCGACACCCTCACCATCCTGCACCTGTCCGACCTGCAGTTCGGCCGGAACCACCGTTACCCGGACGGCGAGGGGTCGTTGAACAGCTTGTACGCAAAGCTGGCGGAGGATCTGGACGAGCTGGCCGAAAAACGGGACCTGCGGCCGACGGCGATTGTGGTCACCGGGGACGTGGCGGAGTGGAGTCTTGTCGAGGAGTATAAGGCTGCGGCTGAATTTCTCGATCGGCTTGCGACGCATCTGAAAATCGCCCGGGAGCGGGTTGTCATCGTGCCCGGCAATCACGATATCAACCGGAAATTGTGCCAGGGCGCGCGGTTGATGGCGGAGGGCAGCAGCCGGCCGTTCGAGGAACCGTACTTCGCCAAGTTCCGCAACTTTCAACAATTCTTCAACGCGTTCTACGCCGGCACCGACGTGTTGTTCGATGAAGACCATCTGTTTCACGTCTATGCGTTTCCGGAAGAACAGGTGCTGATCGTCGGTTTCAATTCATGCATCCGGGAATCGGAACGGGACCTGGACCACTACGGCTGGATCGGCGTGGAACAAGTCCGGCGGGCAGTCCAGCGTTGCGACGAGCTGGATCCGAGCCGGACCTGGCTGCGGATCGGGGCTCTGCACCACAACTTCCTCGGCGCCAGCAACCTCGATAACGAAAACTTGCGGGATCGGGACGCCATTTTCCCGAACCTGCGGAAGGGACGGATCCGCTTGCTGTTGCACGGCCATCGGCATATTTCCGGGGCGCACCTGTACGGACAGGGCGCCGGGCCGCCGCTGACCATCGCTGCGGCCGGCAGCGCGGGGCTGGACCAGCAGACGTTGCCGGACATGCCCAATCAGTACCAGATTGTCGAAATCCGCAAACGCAACGCCGTGGCGCTCGTGATGCGCCAGTATTCCGCCAAGTCGTTCGGTTTGACCGGTGAAGGCAAATGGACCGCGGATCCGAGCGTGGACGAATCGGGCGTCGTCGCTCTGGCGCTGCCTGCCGACGAGGCGCCGCCGTTGCGTTCGAAACCGAGCTTGGCCGAAGCCTGCCGACGCTGGCGAGCCTTCTTGAGCGAAGAGCATCGCTATCTGCAGTTCAAGGGGTTCGGCTCCGACTTCCGCGTGCCTCTGGAACTGGAACCGTTGTACATCTCGCTCCGCGCCGTGCCGGTACACGTGGAAATGGAGGGACCGCTTGGTAGGTGCCGCGAGCCGAGCGGCCCCCCTTTCGGCGCGGGGCTCCCGACCTTGCCGCTGGGGCCGACCGATGGGTCTCCGGCGGCTCCAGGGAGACCTACGGTCGCAGGTTTCGGCGAGGTCGGGACACCTGCGCCGAACGCGCCGAACGGCCGTCTCGACGAGCTGGAAATCGGTCCGGCGTTGCAGTTCTGCGAGCGGCAGCACTACGGCGGGATGGTCATCCTGGGCGATCCGGGCAGCGGCAAGTCCACGCTGCTGAAGTTCTTGACGTTGTGCCTGGCGCACGACAAGCCGGCGCAGCACACGGGCGTGCCGGGCGGATGGTTCCCGCTGCTGCTGCCGCTGCGGCGGGTGGACGATTTCCAGGCCTCGCTCGACGCGGTGCTGCGAGGCTACTATGCCGACGCGATGCGGCGTCTGGAACTGCCCGGCGACTTTTTCCAGCGCGTGCTGGACGAGCATCCCTGCCTGCTGATGCTGGACGGACTGGACGAAGTGGCTACGCCCGAGCGCCGGTTGGAAGCCCTGGAGTGGATCGAGTGGCAGCGGAAGCAGGGGGCGCGACACCGGATCGTCGTCACGTCCCGGTTCGCCGGCTATCGGGGCAGCACGCGGCTGCCGGAACACTACTTGGAGCTGCACGTCCGCGATTTCCGCGACGAAGACGTGCGGACCTTCGTGCGCCGCTGGTACCGGCAGGTGGAAACACGCCAGCGCGATGACAAGCCCGAATGGCAGGATCACGCGCGCCAGCAGAGCGACGACTTGATTCGGCAGCTGGACCTGTCCGAGCGATTGCAGGGGCTGGCCTGCAATCCGCTGATGCTGCAGATCATCTGCCTGGTCCACCGCACGCACGGGACAATGCCCCAGCGCCGGGCGGCGTTGTACGAGAAGTGCGTCGAGGTCCTGCTGCAGAACTGGGACGAGGCCAAGGGCCTGGAGGTGTACTTGAAGGCCGACGAGGCCCGCCAGGTGCTGCGCCCGTTGGCCCTCTGGCTGCACGAGGAAGAGAACCGCACGCACGCCGACGCCGAGCAGGTCAAGCAGGTCCTTCGCCCACACTTGGCCCGCGTGCTGCGGGGTACGCGTGAAGAGGCCGAACAGCAATTGGACCGCGTGCTGACCAGCGTCCGCGACCGCAGCGGGCTGTTCGTGGGTTTCGACGTGGCCCGCTATGGGTTCCAACACCTGAGTTTCCAGGAATTCCTGGCCGCCGAGGAGATCGTCAAGCAGAGTCTGCCCGGGCGGCTGATCGACCAGTTTGGCAGCAGCTGGTGGCGGGAGCCTACGCTGTTGGCCGTGGGGATGGATGATCCGCGGTTTCAGGAGGCGTTGTTCGAATCGCTGATCCGTTCGCCGCGCTGTCAGCAGAACGTGGATCTTGCCCTGCGCTGCCTGCGCGAAGCCTTGGCGCCCAACGTTGCCCCGTTCGCCCAGGCGCTTTGCGACCCGGCAACGTCCGGCGCCGTGCGGGCCATGTGTGCGGTGTTCCTGCGCGAAATCGGCGGGGCGGAGGCGGTCGCGGCGCTAAGGTCGGTACTGCGCGACCCGGAGGCCCAAGTCGCGTCCGCCGCCCGCGACGCGCTGCTGCGGTTAGAACAACTTGCGCCGGAAGCCGCCGTGTCCGCCGCTGCCGCGGGCGAAATCATCATCAACGAGCGGGACGGGACCGAGCTGATCCGCATCCCGGCCGGCGAATTCTGGATGGGCACCGACGACGGGCCGGAAAACGAACGGCCGAAGCACCGCGTGACGCTGCCCGAATACTACATCGCCCGCACGCCGATCACCAATGCCCAGTACCGGCGGTTCATGGAAGCCACGGGACATGGCGAGCCCGCGCTATGGAACGAGAAGCGATTCAACCAGCCGAACCAGCCGGTCGTCGGCGTGACGTGGTACGATGCGATGGAATACTGCAAGTGGGCCGGCCTGCGGCTGCCAACGGAACGCGAGTGGGAAAAAGCGGCCCGCGGGACCGACGGGCGACTGTGGCCCTGGGGCAACGATCCGCCCAGCGAGAAACTCTGCAACTTTAACAAGAACGTCGGCGCCACGACCGACGTGGGCAGCTATCCGGACGGGGCCAGCCCCTACGGCTGTCTGGACATGGCCGGCAACGTCTGGGAGTGGTGCGTCACCAAGTGGCGCGGGTCGTACCGTGGCGAGCCGGATGATTCGCCCGAAGGTCGCGAGGATCGCGTCCTCCGCAGCGGGAGTTGGTACGACAACGCCCAGTACGTCCGTTGCGTTTGCCGCTCCCGGCCCGGCCCGTACTGGCTCTGCTCCCTGCACTGGGGTTTTCGTTGCGCCCAGTAACTCTCCTCTCTTCGGTTTCTGTTTCCTGATTTCTGGTTTCTGTTATCCTGGATTCTGTCTTCTCGCCGCCGCAGGCGGCGCGTTATAGAAATGCTTTCCCCATGAAAACCTACGGCAGTCTCTGGCCTCGGCTGTGCGATTTCGAGAACCGGTACTACGTCTGACTCGACGCCCGGCGTGGCAAGGCGCGCGGAGTAAGGGGTCAGGCTTACAGAATTCAATTTTGCGGGTCGAGGAGCCTCAAGATGGAGAGTGCCTTGCCCCGCAAAATTGAATTCTGTAAGCCTGACCCCAATGGGAGTCGCCAATCACCGCTGCCCGGACGGCGCAGGGGCGGTCAACAGCTTGTACGCAAAGCTGGCGGAGTGGGGTCTTCGATGTATCGCTCGTCCGGCCTACTTCGCCGCGGCGCGGAACTGCCGGGCGCCGACGCTGTAGACGCCGGGGCCGCCGAAACGCAAGGCCAGTTGCGGCGGGCCGTCGCCGGTGACGGTCACTCGCAGGCGGTGCGTGCCCTGCTTCAACGCGACGGGCAGGAATTTCCAAGGACTGTCCGCGCTCTGGCCAAGCGCCGTCTCGTCGACCGCCATCTGCACCTGCCGCGGGCTGCGCAACTGGAACTGGTACAGATCGTCCGCCGGCACGTCGAAGTAGCCTTCGATCACGATCGGCTCGTCGGCCTGCACGCCCAGATCCTTGAGCCAGCCGCCGCCCAGCGAGTTCTCCGCGATTTGGGCTGGCCGCTCGGCCGCCCGGACCGCAATTCCTTTCACCAATTCGACGCCTTCCGGCACAGCGATCGGCTCCAGGGCAACAGGCGGCGTGACCCGCACGAGCACGGCGGGGCTGACGGCAGCCGACTGCTCCGCGCCGGCGAGAAACGCTGCGGCGCGCAGTTGGGCCAGGCCCAGGCCGAGGCTCTTGGTGTCCAGCGTACACTGGCCTTCGGCCCCGTCGATCCGGCCGAGCACGCGGCCGTGGTGCAGTACTTCGATGGCTGCCGCTTGTGGCGCGGCCACATGCAGCTTTAGCGGCTGGCCCAGCGGCAGATCGCCGGGCCCGTCCAGCGTCAGTTGCACGGAATGTCCGTGGTTATCGACCGTGCCGGTCCACACGGCGCGGCCCTGAGTTTGGATCGCGTCGGCGACGATCGCGACCAGGCGGAACTCGTGCGGGCCGTCGGGCAGCGCCGTCGAATCCAGCTGCAACTTTTCGCCGTCGCGGCACGCGGCACGCCGCAGTCCGTCGACGAACAACTCGAAGCGGGCGATGGACTTGCCCTCCGGGGCCGCGGCCGACGGCTGGAACTCGACCAGGCCCTTCAGCGGAGTCGGCAATTCGGGCGGCTTTACGACGGGCCGGCGGGCCCACGGGGCGCACAGCGGATCGCCCACGATCAGCAGCTGATACGGCCCCGACAGCGATTGGTAGAACGCCTCAGCGGCCGAGCAGCCTTGGGCGTAGTGGACGTGCAGAAACGGCAAGGGGAACTTGGCCGCAATCGCGTAGGGTTCGGTCACGGTGCCGCTGGACAGCGCTGCGCCGTGACGCAGGAACTCCGTCAGCGGCGTCTGGCCCGCGTTCTCCCGCATCATGCCCCCGCAGCTGGTCAGGTGCTCGCAGATCGCGCCGGGTAGGATGCGGCTCTTGGACGCAGGCCAGTCGAAACCGGCGGAGCCGGCCACCAGCCCCATTACGTCGTCGCGGCCCTGCGGCAGCGTGCCCTGGACGATCTCGGCACGCACGCCCAGCCCCTGCAGCAGCTTGACCGTTGGCTCGAACATCGGCCGCCGTGTGCGGGCGCGGATGTCCGAGTTGTTCATCAGGTACACGCTGCCGCCGGGAAGCGTCGCATCGGCTGCGGCGCTGCGGCGAAGGTGCTCGATCGCTTCCCGCATGCTCAGTCCCCGGCCGCTGGTCACCGAGAGCATCGTGGACAGCAGATACCTCAGCCCGCGGTCCGGCGGTGTGGGCTGGCCGTTGGGATTCCAGCCGACGACGCCGCGGAAGCCGACGGTGGGCCTCAGTTCAAGCGGTTTGTCTTGCAGGGATTGGACCAGCTTCTGGAAATCCTCGCGCGGGCGGAGCGTCGCGAAATCATCGTCATCCAGGAGGTGTGCGGCGTCGCTCCAGCCGGCCGAGACGGCTTGCGTTAACGCCTGCACGGCCTCGTCCGCCTTGTCCTGCCGGGCCAGGGCGCAGGCCAGGTTGTACCACAGTTGCGGCATCTTGGGCCGTGCCGCGGACAATTCCGTCAGCGTCTTGGCGGCCGTCGCATAGTCCTTGTCGGCCAGCTGCTTTAGGGCTTCGCGGTACCGCGCCCGCTGGTCGTCCGACCACGGTTTGTCGCCCTCGTTCCAGGTGCGCGTCTGCAAGCGGGCGTAGAAGTTCACGCCCAGGCCGAGGTACTCGGGATTCTTCGCCAGGACCAGCCCATACAGATAGGTCAGTCCGTTGACCGACGCGGTCGGCGTGATGACCTGCGGCAGCTTGCGGTCGCCGAGATCCGCGTTGACGCGGACGGCAAAGGGGATGTCAGCCGAGTAGGCCACACAGTCGATCTGTGCCGCCAGGCCGCGGCTGTCCAGTGTGTCGAGCGTCGGCTTCAGGATTCGCTGGCGGAACGTCTCGACATCCACCGTCTCAAAATCCGGCAGGTCGCCCAGCGGCAGGCAGATCACGTTGGCCGCCGGGATGTCGCGGAACTCGAAGAACGCGTTGGCGACAGCTTGCGACGCGAAGCTGTCCGCGTTGACGACGACGGCCACATTCTGCGGTCCGCCGCCGGCCCAGGCCGCCGAGGCCCAGCCGAGCCAGCAGGCGACCAGTCCCAACCGATAACCATGCATGATGAGAACTCCGGGGGGCGACGAGCGTGTTTGGAGGCGGCTTCCCGTTGGTGACTTCCGAGACCCGGTCGGGCGCTCGGCAGGCAGGAGCCAGACTGCGCGGTTCCGGCACGGCCAAGTGCCCGGAACAAACGTAGCAAGCCAGGCGATCCCTGTCAAAGATTCGAGGCGACTGCCGGCGGCGGTTTTCGCCGGCTGTCCGCAGACCTTCCGCGCGAGCCCAGGCCGCTTGCATCGGGACGACGCGGCCCCTAGCATGAAGTCGATTCGCGCCGTCCCGCGCGAGTGGCGGCAGGATTTGCGTGATTGCCGACCACAAGTTGGCCTGACTTGCCCGAACGAGCAGGAGCCGTAAGCATGAACGCCCCTTGTACGCGACGCGATTTTCTGTTCCGAGCGGCCCTGGCCGGTACGGCGGCCGGCTGTCTGCCAGCCGTCGTGGCCGGCGCGGAGGCGGCTGTCTCGCCGGCCAAGATGAAGCTGGCGTTGACTCCCGGATCGATCGGCGTCAAGGCGGATCAGCGCGAATCGCTCGCATTGGCCCGGCGTTACGGCTTTGATGCCGTCGAGCCTCATGCCGGGTTCCTGGCGGGCCTTGGCGACGGAGAAATGACGGACCTGCTGGCGGAGATGCGAGCCCAGGGGATCGCGTTCGCGGCGGCGGGGCTGCCGGTGGATTTCCGCAGCGACGAAGCCCGCTTTCGCACAGGATTGGAGGATCTCCCGCGGCTGGCGGCGGGGCTGAAACGGGCCGGCGTGGACCGCGTCGGGACCTGGATTTCGCCGGCTCATAACGAGTTGACCTACCGGCAGAACTTCCGGCAGCACGCCGAGCGGTTGCGGGCCGTGGCGCAGGTGCTCTCAGACCACGGCCAGCGGCTGGGGCTGGAGTACGTCGGCACTCCGACCGCCCGGCAGAGCCGGCGTTATCCGTTCCTGCACTCGCTCCGCGAACTGCAGGAGCTCTTGGCCGAGATCGGCACGGGCAACGTCGGCTGTGTGCTGGACAGCTGGCACTGGTGGACGGCGGGCGAGACGGCCGGCGACTTGCTTCAACTCCGTTCCGTGGACGTGATTTCCGTCGATCTGAACGACGCCCCGGCCGGCATCCCGCTGGAGCAACAGCAGGACGGAAAGCGCGAGCTGCCCTGTGCGACGGGCGTGATTCCCGTCGGGGCGTTTCTGGGCGCGCTGCAACGCCTCGGTTACGACGGCCCCGTGCGCGCTGAGCCGTTCAACCAGGCGGTCAACGAACTGGACAACGACGCCGCGTGCGTCGCCGTGATCGCAGCCCTCCGCAAGGCCCTGGCCCAGATTGCGTGATCTTTCGAATCGATCTTGAAAAGCACGAAGAAAGGAGAACCGGATGAACAACCACCATCGGTCACGAAGGCAGGTCTATCCTTGGCTGGCCGCGGCGCTGGCCGTCTTGGGGTTGCTGGCGGGCAGTCTGTCCGCGGCAGAGAGCCAGTTGGGCCAGAAACGGGGCAAGGTGCTGATGCCGATCGGCGATGCGACCGAGGCCATGGACACGCTGTATCCGTTCTTCCGCTTGGCGGAGGAGGGCTATGAAGTCGTCGTGGCTGGCCCGGAGGCGAGGAAGTACCACATGGTGCTGCACGAAGTGCCGCCCAACAGCGACGTGCCGTGGGACATCACGCGCGAGATGCCCGGCTATCACATCCAGGCCGTGGCGGCCTTTCGCGACGTCAAGCCGGAGGAGTACGCCGGGCTGTTCCTGTCCGGTGGCCGCGCACCGGAGTATCTCCGCTACGACAAGGACCTGATGCGGATCACCCAGCACTTTGTCAAGGAGAACAAGCCCATCGCGGTTGTCTGTCACGGCATCGAGATCCTTGCGGCGGCGGGCGGACTGCAGGGCGGCCGGCGGGCCACGACCGTGGCCAAATGCGCATTGGACATCACCCAGACCGGCGGCGTGTACGTCAACGAGCCGTTCGTCGTCGACGGCAACCTGGTCAGCGCCGGCACATGGCACAACTACGACACGCCGTTTTTCAAGACCTTTGTCCAAAAGATGCGGGAGTTTGCCAAACCATGACCGACAATCAGGAGCCAGTCAGGCCGTGTGTCGTCAGCACGACTGCGGCCACGTTTGAACGTGACGTCCTTCAGCAATCGAACGACGTTCCCGTGGTGGTCGACTTCTGGGCGTCGTGGTGTGCCCCTTGCCGTGCGTTGGGGCCGATTTTGGAGAAGTTGGCGGCGGAATATGCGGGCCGGTTTATCCTGGTGAAGGCCGATACGGATCAGTTGCCGGATGCGGCGGCCCAATTCCAAGTCCAGTCGATTCCCGCCGTGTTTGGCGTTGTGGGCGGCGAGGTCCTCGACTTTTTCACCGGGGTCCTTCCCGAATCGCACGTCCGGGCGTGGCTGGACCAGCTGCTGCTGGCGGCGTTGTTCCGGGAAGCCCAACGTTGCGAAGCGACCGATCCGGAGAGAGCCGAGCGGAGCTATCGCAAGATCTTGGCCGAGCAGTCCGAGGACCGCAACGCGTTGATCGGATTGGGACGCTTGCTGGAGCGGCAGGAGCGGATCGAGGAAGCCCAGGCCATTCTGCGGCAGTTGGAATCTCGCGGGTTTCTGGAGCCTGAGGCCGAGAAGTTGAGAGCCGCTTTGGAACTGCGGGAGAAAGGCAAGGTCGACGTCGCGGCGCTGCGTCAAGCGGCCGAGGCAGAACCCGGAAATCTGGAACTGCAATTGCAGTTGGCCCAAGCGCTGGCGGGCAGCGGGGGGCATCAGGAGGCGCTGGACATTTGTCTGGCCTTGGTCGAGCGGGACCGGCCGGGAGTGGGCGAGCAAGCGCGGCAGGCCATGATCGACATCTTCCGCGTCCTGCCGGAAGGGTCCCGTCTCGTGAACGAGTATCGCCGCGAGCTGGCGATGTTGCTGTACTGATCTGAGCTGGCGGGGTTGCGTCGCGACCGTCCCGGCACGGGGCTCCCAACTGCTGACGATCACGCGGACTGAGCCTGCGTCTGGCGCAGCAGCGCCTGCTTGACTCCGACGTAGGCCAGGCGCGACTTGAGGCACGTCTGCCGGAAGGCTTCCGGGCGCGGGACGCCAGCCAAGCGAAACACTTCACTGCCGCCGTTCCGGAAGCTCAGATCCCCGGCGGCAAACCATTCTTGGCCGGGCAAAACGTCGACTTCGATCGAATCGAAGCCGTCCAGTCCGATCGCCGAATGCTCGGCAGGGGGCCAGCCTTTCTGGATCACCACGCGGCGGTTGGTCAGCGTGTAACACGATCCCACGCGCGGCATGACCCGCCAGAAATACAACAGCAGCGCGTGCGGGACGGACAGCAGGGTCAACAGTCTGCCGAGGCGAAAAATGTACACGTTGGGCCAGCGGATGTCGTACAGCCTTCCCAGAAAGCGGCCTGAGGGAAAAGCGGCGAGGGAAGGCCAGATGGTCATGACCGCGGCCTCGGCCGATTCGTCTGGAGCGACGCCTGCAAGTGGTTGTTCCATGACTCTTGCCCCTCGGTTAACGGCCGCAGTTTGAATCAGACCCAGAACACAGCGTTTCCTTGCCGGCCGCGGCGGGATCTGGGACTGTTTTCGCGGTTTGGACAGGCCTCGGCAGATGCGCCAATTCCCGCGCGGCAAAGGTCTTTTTGGCGCATTGCGTTTGTCAACATCAAGATTACCAAAGGAGTTGGCGCACCGCCAGTCCCAGCCAAAGCAGTCGTTCCTCAGGGGCGTTTCGGGCCAGCGTAAGGCCGCCTCGACCGTCTTCCGAGGAGGTCGCGTGCATGGTACAGTCACGGCAGCGGTGATAAGAAAAATGGCGAACTGGACAGGGGGCCCTTGCGAAGTGCGGGGCAGTTCGGTAAAGTTGAGAGCACGGAAAGCCGAAGACAGTTGGAACATTGCGGTTTCCAAAATAATTTTTGGTGGACCCTTGACACTGGATCAGCTTTGCGTAGGATTACGCATCTCGCAGCAAGGACAACTTTGCTGCAAATGATCTTTGACAATTTGGTAGCGACCTTTCGAGTTTTAGCTCGAGATTGTGCTTACAGGCCAATGAACGGCGTTCCGCGACCGGGACGCCAAAGATGGTTTCAAGCCATCAGTTGAGTTGCTCAATGCTGGGCCGGTTGCTTCGGTGGCTGGTCTAGTTAAGCAGATACTTAATTGAAGGGTTTGATCCTGGCTCAGAATGAACGTTGGCGGCGTGGATTAGGCATGCAAGTCGTGCGGCAGCAGGCCCCGCAAGGGGTGCTGGCGAGCGGCGTAAGGGAGAGTAACACGCGGGTACCTGCCCTCAGGACCGGGATAGCTGCGGGAAACTGCAATTAATACCGGATGATGTCTCCGGACCAAAGGTGTGATTCCGCCGGAGGAGGGGCCCACGTCCTATCAGCTAGTTGGAGAGGTAAAGGCTCACCAAGGCAAAGACGGGTACGGGGTGTGAGAGCATGCCCCCGCTCACTGGGACTGAGACACTGCCCAGACACCTACGGGTGGCTGCAGTCGAGAATCTTCCGCAATGGGCGAAAGCCTGACGGAGCGACGCCGCGTGCGGGATGAAGGCCTTCGGGTTGTAAACCGCTGTCAGTGGGGAGGAAATGCATGAGGGTTCTCCCTTGTGCTTGACCGATCCGCAGAGGAAGCGCAGGCTAAGTTCGTGCCAGCAGCCGCGGTAACACGAACTGCGCGAACGTTATTCGGAATCACTGGGCTTAAAGAGTTCGTAGGCGGCGCGTTAAGTCGGGTGTGAAATCCCTCGGCCCAACCGAGGAATTGCGCTCGAAACTGGCGTGCTTGAGTAAGATAGAGGTGAGCGGAACTGATGGTGGAGCGGTGAAATGCGTTGATATCATCAGGAACACCGGTGGCGAAAGCGGCTCACTGGGTCTTTACTGACGCTGAGGAACGAAAGCTAGGGGAGCGAACGGGATTAGATACCCCGGTAGTCCTAGCCGTAAACGATGAGCACTAGGTTGAGGGGACCTCCACATCCCCTCGGCCGTAGCGAAAGTGTTAAGTGCTCCGCCTGGGGAGTATGGTCGCAAGGCTGAAACTCAAAGGAATTGACGGGGGCTCACACAAGCGGTGGAGGATGTGGCTTAATTCGAGGCTACGCGAAGAACCTTATCCTGGTCTTGACATGCTTGGGAATCCCGCTGAAAGGTGGGAGTGCTTTTCGGAGAGCCCTTGCACAGGTGCTGCATGGCTGTCGTCAGCTCGTGTCGTGAGATGTCGGGTTAAGTCCCTTAACGAGCGAAACCCTTGTCCCTAGTTGCCAGCGAGTCATGTCGGGGACTCTAGGGAGACTGCCGGTGTTAAACCGGAGGAAGGCGGGGATGACGTCAAGTCCTCATGGCCTTTATGATCAGGGCTGCACACGTCCTACAATGCGATGTACAAAGGGACGCAAGCTCGTGAGAGCAAGCAAATCCCAAAAAACATCGCTCAGTTCGGATTGCAGGCTGCAACCCGCCTGCATGAAGCTGGAATCGCTAGTAATCGCGGGTCAGCATACCGCGGTGAATGTGTTCCTGAGCCTTGTACACACCGCCCGTCAAGCCACGAAAGTGGGGAGGGCCCGAAGTCGCCAAGCTAACCCGCAAGGGAGGCAGGTGCCGAAGGTCAACTCCGCAATTGGGACTAAGTCGTAACAAGGTAGCCGTAGGGGAACCTGCGGCTGGATCACCTCCTTTCTAAGGATGATTTGTCTGCCGCTGGCGACGGCGTCAGACACAACGTGGACACGATCTCGAACACTCGAAAGGTCAGTCGGACGCAAGTCTGACAGCTACTAAATTGAAGACGAAGCCCGCCAGGATTTGGCCGATCCTGGCGGGTTTTTGTTTTCTTGGAGGTTTTTCAGTCACGCTCTTCTTGCTCGTTGCCCGATGTTTTCTCGGATCTTGCCCGAGCGGGATGCTCCGCCACGGATGGCAAACTGCACGCTTGGAGTTAGACTACGGGGAGCCGATTTCCCAGAATCCGGCAAGAAATCAGGAACGACTCGCTCGAATTCGGCGTGCTGCGTTGCCTTGGAAGCCCCGCCACCCGACTCAGCCCATGCAAGTTTTACGGGAAATTCCGTTCGACTTGGACTCGCCGTCGCTGATGAAACGGGCGCACGTCGCCCAGAACTGCGCGGACGCCGTCGAATTCGAGCGATTTGTGCAGGCGGCACGTTCGGTCGGGCGGCCGAAAGCCGGGTACCGGGAGGCCTTCATCGACCTCAAGGGCGAGCAGACGGTGACCATCGAGGGCATTACGTTCACCAGCCGGATACTTCGCAAGAATCTGGAGCACGCCGAACGCGTGTTTGCCTTCCTCGTGACCTGCGGGCGCGAACTGGATCAGGTCGCCGTCGACGGAGACGATTGGCTGGCGGCATTCTGGTGGGATCTGATCAAGGGCGAGCTGTTGAGCGTGGCCATTCGCCACTTGGCGGAGCACTTGGATCGCAAGCACCTTCTGCCGCAAACGTCCAGCATGCACCCCGGCTCGGGGGACGCCGCCGTGTGGCCCATCGAACAGCAAAGGCAGCTATTTGCCCTGTTGGGGGAAATCCCGGAACAGATCGGCGTCGAGTTGACCGACACCTACCTGATGATTCCCAACAAGACCGTCTCCGGGATCCGGTTTCCCACGGAGAACTCGTTCCGCAGTTGCCAAGTGTGCCAACGGTCCGCATGTCCCAACCGCGCTGCCGCCTTGGACGAAGCATTGTGGGCGACGGTCTGGCACGAGTAGAGTCAGACAGTCGACTCAGTCGGCTGTCTTGAAGCCTCGCACGTCGCCTTGATCCGTTGCCAGGACGGCCAACGGTCCCGCAGGCGTCTGCAGAGCCTCGATGTGCATCGGCCGGCCGGTGACTTTGCCGAGCCGGAGAAGGACACCACGGCCATCCACGGCCACGACGGCGCCGTCGTCACAACCCGCCACGACCCGCGGAAGTCCCGTGCTTGACGGCGGGATGCAGCGCAGGGAAACGGGCGGGCTGGGCAGTCGCGTGGACCAGAGCTTCTCGCAGCGGTGGTTCAGGACGACAAGCAAGCCTTCGGAAATGCCGACGACGATTTCCCGCTTGCCATCGCCATTCAGATCGGCAAGATCCATGTCCCGCAGCTGGGCCCGCGGCGCTGTGCTGGCTCCCGGCCCGAATTGGGCGTTGTACAGGGGCTGTCCTTGCTCCGAGTACACAGTCACCCGGTTCCAGGTGCCGTTGATCGCCGTCGCGACTTCCTTCTTGCCGTCGCCATCGAGGTCTTCACAGAACAGGCCGGTTCGGTTCTGCGCGGTCCAGCCGCCGACGAACGAGTGCCCGGCGGGGACTCCTTGGTACCCATGCCCCGTGTCCGTCATCGTCCGGCTGCTGACGATCGCCAGATTGTCGCTGCCGTTGGGCCAGCGGGCAACGAGCAAGTTGGGACTGCCGTCCCGGCCGGCGACCAACAGGAACTTCCAGCCCGGCCCCCAGAAAACGGGCGTGCGTTTCACCACTTGGCCGGTCTCGTCCAGGATTTCAAGCGTACACGCGCTGCCCACAAAACAGCGGCTCTTCTCTCCGTCAAACGCGCCGGTGTGCAGGCCGTGAATGCCTGCATGGCCTGGAGCGCTCTTGAACCAATAGGTCTTGGCGGCTTCGTACACGGCCGGGTCCATTTCCGAAGTAAAGACCCATTTGCGCCGTCCCTGGCGGTCAAAGGCGATGACTTTCTCGTCCGTGCAGCCGGCCAGCAGCAGTTGGTGCTCCTCCCACCAGCGGAGCACGCGGATCGGGCCGTCGGTTGGCAACTGGCGGATTTCCTTGCCTTCGTGCGTCAGCAGATGGACCGTTTTGCCCGCCGCGACGCCCAGTTGCGGTTCGGCCGCCGAGGGGATGGCGATCATATCCGCCACTTTGCCGCCGACCTGGGCAGTGAACGCGGTCGGCAACTCCGCGACTGCCGGTCTGGCCTGCGGACCGGTCGCCGCCAACGCTTCAGCGCGGAGCTTGCGCCCTTCGGCCAGTAAACGCTGAAGATCCGTCGCCAGTCCCGCGGTTGTTTCTGTCGCGGGCAATGCGCCGCTCAGCACGTGGCGTCCCGCGGACAACGGAATGCTGCAGAGCCCGCTGGCAGTCGAGCCTTTCACGGGTTCGCCACCCAGCCGCAACTCGTCCGGCGCCCTCACGCTCAGCCGCAACGTCGCGGGCTTGGCCGCCACGACGTTCACCGTGCCGCCGGCAAAGTCCCAGTCGAGATCGAGCGGCGCGTCGCTGGAGGCGACAACGTGGCCGATGCCGGCGCTGGTCAGCGCATGTCCGTACAGATGATCCTCGGCCAAGACCACCAACTCTCCCTTCATCTGTCGGAACTCACCCGCTACGCCCAAGGCCGGCTGCGGCAGGGCCAACGCAGCAACGTTGTCCGCTAACCGGACGCAGGCCAGCGTGCTCGGCGACTTGGCGGCAGTCTGTCCTATCAGAGAGAAGGCGATTCGATGTTTGTCCTTCCGCACGGCGCCGTTCCAATGCATCGTCACGGCTTCGGCGCGGCGGGTCTCTTGAACGTCGCAGGAACGCAACTCGAACGTTCGCCCGCGGGCCGGATCGCTGGCCGGCACGCGGACGGCCTGTTCCTTCTGGTCCCAACCTCCGCGCGTCACCTGCCAGGTCGTGCTGACCTTCATGTTCTGGCTGTCGGTGCGAAACGTCAGGTCGTCGACGACCAGCGTGTAACGGCCCGTCCGCTGGCACAGCGTGCGCCGCCAGTTGCAGAATGCCGCGCGGGGCACTTCGCCCACCGCCGTAGCGGTCGGGCCGACGACGTCCGCGTAAAGCAGGGCGGCGTCCATGGCCACGGCCGGCTCGACCATGCCGTCCGCGCTCGTCAGTACTTGATTGCGGTAGCCTTGCAGGATCGTCTGGCCGTCCAGCCGCAATTCCAGGATGTCGAATGTGTGGTAGGGATTGCGGGAGGCGCCGTTGAAGCCGTCCAGCAGGATGTAGTCTCCGCTCGCGTCGGCCGCGCTGCGATAGCTGCCGAAGTAGAACGACTGGTCGAACGTCAGGCCGCTGCCACGGGCGCCCCAGGCGGGTTTCGGCAAACGGTGGATGCTCCACTTGCTCACCAGATCGTCCGGCAACTGGGGCGTTAGCGTCGCGTCGGGCCAGAACGACTGGCCCAGCCGGAATACGCTGGTGTCGATGCCGCTCCGCTCGCGGTACGTGATCCAGCGGCCGTCGCTGGTTACGTACGCGGCCTTGTGGAACAGGCCCAGCGAGGCGGAGTTCAGCGCCCAGTCGGGAACGCGGCCCGAGATCAAGATTTCCTGGCCGCGAAGCAGGTCGCCGATCACTCCGTTGTCCAGCGGCTTGCGATCGCCCGTGAGGACCATGTACGTGAAGATCGGCGCGATGCCGGTGTTGTACCAGAACAGGTTGTCGCTCTCGCCCGAAACCCAGGCCTGGTGGTGCAAAGACTGGAACGCCAGTTGGCCGGCCCGCTCGCACTGGGCCCACACGGGATGCGGGTAGTGCTTGTTGAAGTACCGGCCCAAGCAGTACAGCGAGATGGCCGACCACTGCCCATGCCGGGAGCTGACGGCGCTGGGCGGCCGGGTGAGGCCGTACACGCCTTCGTTCTTGCGATGGTTCAGTTGCCGGGCGAAGGCGTTGGTGATCTTCAGCCGCTCCTCGTCCGTGAACACCGGGCTTTCTTCGATCAAGTCCCAGAACAGGATCGCCAGGTGGGCGTTGTAGTGATAGAAGCCGGCCAGCGGATCGTGCTTGTTTTCGATCCGCTCGCCATCGATCTCCTCGATGTCCTTGAGCGCTTGCCGGTCGGGAAACGACAGACGCACGACCTCACGGGCGCTGAACTCGTCGCCCGTCATGTAGTACATGGCCATGCGTTTGCTGATACTGCACCAGCCGAAGTAGCCGACGGAGCCATAGCCCCGCGAAGCTTCCCAGGTCTCGAAATCCTTGATGTCCGTCGGCGGCTGCACTCCTTTACCGAGCTTCGTGTCCATCGTCCAACCGATCGCCAAGTCGCCCTTAGCGGCGGTCGCCTTGGACAGGATGCCGGCCAGCGCCCTGGCTCCTTCATCGACTCCCACCGTGTCGCTGCCCCCGACGATCACGACGCTGTGCCCGTTGCCGAACGGATTGTGAACGGAGCGGATGACATAGCCTTCCGGCCCCGGGTATTTCAAATCGACCAGGCAGTAGTACAGGTCGTACAGGGCATTGATCGTCTTGTTGGTCGAGCGATTGCCGAGCACGACGAGATTGCCGCGGATGGGGACAGCCGCTTCTGGCGCGGTGTCGGAGAGAATCGGCACCTTGACGCCGGTCCGGTTTTCGGTTTCCCGTTGGATGACTGCGGCGGCGTTTTGATAGACGCCGGACGCCGGCGCCACGATCGCCGCGTTCGGCCGGCCGTCTTTCACCAGATGGATTTCGAGGCAAGGGTCCGTGAGCTTGTCGTATTGCGGCGGCACGGGCGGCGGGGGAGGAGGCGGAGGAGGCGGGACGCCGCCTACGACCCGCACGTCGGTCACCAGCACTTGCGGCGTCGGGTCGCGGTGCGTGTACAGGTAGATCACGGCTTGCCTGGTGTCTGGGGGCGCCGTGCCCTTGAGCGACACCTCGGAAAACCTGGCGGCTGAATCGGCAGCCAAGCCGGTTTGGACATAGACCTGGGAGGGCAGGAACCGGAACTGCAGGTAAGCGCCCGCGGGGGATGCATCTGCTACCGCGCGGACCTTGGCCGTGACCTGATAGGTCTCGCCGCCTTTCAACTCGAATGCCTGGAACACGCCGATCTCGACCGCCGGGTCGCCGTCCGCAATGAGCAGCGCCTTCCCGCCGTCGGGACCGTCCACGATTTTCAGTTCCTGCTCCTTGCCGCCGCCCCCGTACTTGGACCAGCCAGCGGGGACGCCGCTGCCGTCCAGGCCTTTCGTGAAAGACGGGTTTTCCAGCGGCACCTCGAACGGCTCCTTGCCGCTCGCGGCTGTCACCGCCATGAGGCTGAACACCATCGCCGTCAATGCCCCGTTCCGGGACCTCAGTGCCTTGCCCATGCCTGCCTCCTCGGATGCATCCGCCATTTTTGCGCCGCGAAGACATGTCGGCGCCGTCGGCGTGGCGACAAACTCCGGTACTGTGTACAATTTACCAAGTGCTCGCGGCGGGCACCACACCGCAGATGTCGCGGACCGAACTTGCAGTTACGTTCCGGATCAAGTGAAACGGGAGACACACGCCATGAACGTCCAGATCCCGCCGGACTTGAGCCGGTTCGTCCAGGACTTGGTCGCCGACGGAAGATATCAAGATGGGGATCAGGTACTCGTGGAAGGCCTGCGCTTGCTCCAGACCCGTGAGCAGTTGCGAAGGGATGTGGCTGCCGGGGTCGCTCAGTTGGACCGCGGCGAGGCACTCGACGAGGAGGACGTGTTCGAGGCGTTGGAACGGCGAATTGCCGAGGTCGAACGAGGCGAAGACAGATAGATGGCGAAGCGGGCGTATGCGCCCGTGGCGAAGGAAGACGTGAAGGCGATCGTCGAATTCACCTTCTTCCGCCCCGTCCCCTGCGGCATCGAGGTCGTTGGTGTCATCCGAGGCGAGAGGGATGCGCGATCACTTTAGCCGACAACAGCAGCTGTTCCCGCGACTTGCTGGACCTGAAACACGAAAGGAGCGACAGGACCAAGGGGCTGTTCCTGGCACGTATCCAATGGGAAGCAACGGGACCGGTCGTGGCACCATTGGCCCCCGGTCCCGAGGTTCCATAGTACTCGAGTCCAGTAGGATGGATCTCCAGATCCGTTCAGGCACCTCGAACGCGCATGTCCACGCTCTCTGAAGCCAACCCGATTCTCGGTTCTGTCGAGGAGCCTCTGACGGTCCGCCTCAGATCCGAGTACCGTCGATGCAGCCTCTACGTCGTAGTCGGTTTCACCCTCGTGACGGTCCTCGTGGCCGTGCTGCCGCCGCAGAGAGCCTGGTGGCCGATGGGGTTGATTCTTGGGCCCTGTGTGCTCTTGTGGTTGTATGTCCAGAGCTGGCGGCTGCGGATCGATCGCACAGGTCTGGCAAGACGCCGGCTGGGTGTCTGGTCGACTTGGACATGGAGCCAATTTGCGGACGGCACGGTGCAAGCCACGGACAGCCCCCTGTCGTTTCGCTGCCCCACTCGACCGTGGTGGGACCGCTGGCTGCACCTGGAATTCGCGGACGCGGACGTAGCAACGCGAGTGGCCCGTTTTTGCCGCAGCTTGATGCCGGTCCCGACGGCGGAGTCGGATGCGGCAACGGCGGTCTCCGCCCCCACCGAAGCCACGATCGGCTTTGGCATCTTTCGTCGGTTGCGTCTGACAGCGCAAGGAATCGAACTCCAGGATCGGCGGGAAACGGGACAGTACGATTGGGATGCTGTCCTGACGTTCCGCCTGGTCCGCAGGATAGTGCAGCACGGCGTTGTCAATCGCCTGGAATTGCACGTCCAGGGCATGAGCGACGTTCGGGGCCAGATCAACTCAGTCGTCATCGATGGCCAGCGGATCGGGACGATAGGCAAACGCCAAATGGAGTGGGCAAGCCGTCTTTCGTCCCTCGTACCGCCGCGCTGCTGGCAAGTCTTTCAAACGTTTGGCGACCTTCAAAGTCGCGCTGACGGCGAGTTTCGGCTGGCCCACTGGCGGAAGTCCCTGACGACAGTCCGCCGATGGCAGCCCTGGCTGCCGCTGGCCTTCCTGGCCCTGGGAGCGTGGGGTTGCGTGCCCAAGCTCGTCGCCTGCTGGAATGCCCAGTTCGTTCCGCCGTGGTGGAAAGCCGTGGCGCTGGTCTGCCTTACGTTGGTGATGTTGTGGCCTGCCGTCATTTGCTGGGCGCTCTTGTACTATTCGGCTCGCGTGTTCGCCGATAGAATTCGCAAGACGGAGGACGCCCTGGTGCGGCTCTCCGCCGCGGACCGTGCGGCCGCCTCCGCACCGCCGACCGATGAAACCTAAGCAATCTCGTTCAGGAGATGAACCGTGCAAGCGCAAGCTCTTTCTCCGCTTTGGGGACTCGCCTTCCTGCTTCTGATTGCTGGGCCGGCCGCGCCGATCCGCGCCGCGGCGCCGCCTCCGCCGCCCAAGCGGAGTGACGTCCAGCGGGTGATTGCCGTGGCCCGCGAGCATCAGCCGGAACGACCGGCCGAGAGGCCGTTGCAGATTGTCTTGTTGGCCGATCGGAAGGATCATGGGCCGGGCGAACACGATTATCCGCGCTGGCAATCGCGCTGGGCGCTGCTGTTGGGCGGCTCCGCGGCTTCCACGGCGGCTGCGGCCAATTTGCACGGTCCAGACCGCGACGCTCCGGCGGCTCAGCAGGGGGCGCCGCACGTTCGCGTCACGACGGCCGACGGCTGGCCGTCAGCGGAGCAAGGGAAGACCGCCGATGTGATCGTCGCCTTTTGCTACGTCGCCTGGACTCCGGAACGGATCGCGGAGTTGGGCCAATTCGTGGACCGTGGCGGCGGGCTGGTCGTAATCCACTCGGCGACTTGGACCAAACCCAAGGCTTCGGCGGACGTAGCGGCCGTGCTGGGAGTGGGCGGATTCCAGCGTTGGCGTCATGGAGCGATCTCGTTGGAGACGACCCAGCCCCAGCATCCGATCTGCCTGGGACTACCGCCCCTGCTGACGCTGGAGGATGAATCCTACTGGCCGCCCACGCCGGCGATCGACGCCGCGGACGTACAGGTCTTGGCGGCCAGCAAGGAACAGGTCGAGCCCGCTCAGCCCGCCACGGCGCTGCAGCCGATGTTTTGGACGTACCAACGCGGCCGGGGGCGGGTCTTCGGCTGTGTGCTGGGCCATTATTCGTGGACCTTCGACGACCCGTACTTTCGCCTCTGGCTGTTGCGCGGGATCGCCTGGTCCGCCGGAGAGAACCCGTATCGCCTGGACGAGTTGGCGTTGCGTTCGGCCGCGGTGGCGGACGAATGAACGGCTGCCCGTCCTCGCGCGGCAGGTCCTGCGGCCGGTGCCCAGACAGTCCCGTCGTGTGTCGTCCAGTCGCCGTGATTTGCCGCTGGTGTCAAGTGAAAACTGCAACCTGGAGACCTGCCTGATGAACCTTTCGCCGCAGTTGTCCCGTCGTCATTTCTTGGCTCGTTCCGTTGTTTTGAGTGGAGCCGGCCTGCTGGCTGGGCGGGCCGTCGCCCAAGCCGAGCAAGTGCCGCCCTATTACCAGGACCGAGGCTGGTTGATCGGTTGCTGGACTCGCCCTTGGGCCGGGCAGGATTACCGCGTGGGCTTCGATGCGATGGCCGAAGCGGGCTTCCGGTACGTCGGCTTCACCGGGGCCAAGACGCCGACCGGACGGGTGATCGGGGTCAAGACCAGTGTCGAGGAGGCGGCGCGGGCGGGCGAAGAGGCTCGGAAGCGCGGTCTCGCCATCACCAACATCTACGGCGGCGGTGTGGCCTTGCAGAACGGGCCGGAGCAACTCCGCAAGATGATCGACAACTGTCACGCCGCCGGCGGTTGGTCCGTGCTGTTGTCGTCGGTCAGCCCGGAGAAGACCTACCAGGCCTGCTGTCGGACGATCGCCGCCTGTTGCGACTACGCCGCCGAAAAACAGATCGTGATCGTACTCAAGCCGCACGGGGGAACGACCGGCACCGGCCCGCAGTTGCGAGACGCGCATCAGCGCGTCAACCACAAGTATTTCACGCTAATGTACGATCCGGGCAACATCCTCTATTACTCGGACGGCAAGGTCGACCCGGCGGCCGACTGCGAGGCCGTTCGCGGGTTAGTCACCGGCATCTCGGTCAAGGACTTCCGCGGACCCAAGGACGTGGCCATGACTCCGGGCACCGGCGAGGTCGATTTTGCCGCCATGATGAAAAAGCTTCACGCCGGCGGCTTGACGCACGGCCCCCTGTTGATCGAATGCGTGACGCCGGGCGATCCGGCGGCGACTGTGGCCGAGGCCAAGAAAGCCAAAGCATTCGTCGAGCGGCTGGTGGCAGCCCTCTGACCGTGAAGCGCTGTCGTCGTACCGCCGGGGCCCCGCCCGTGTCATGCGCCTTGGGGGCTGGGGGGCCGCATCCGTTTTGCGGCAGTCAACCGATTTTCGCGGAGGACTTGAGTCATCTTGCCGGCTCGACGCGGACCTGGCAGCCGAGCGGGCCAAATGCCACATCGATGCTCACGTCCAGGAATTCCTTCAGGACTTGGATGTGCGTGAGGGAATGCGGGGACAGCGGCAACGTGCGAAACGTCCCGCCGCCGGTCCCCTGATGGGCGCCGATTCCCAGCGGCAGCAGCAGCTGATCGGCCAAGTGCTCGCCGACGGGCACGTCCGTGGCCAGGTATTGCTCCGCCTGCAGGAGCGTCCGTTGGGCGACGGTCTCGGCCCGCACGCCACGTTCGCCGAAGCCGGTGAAGACCTCCGTCACGTGCTCGAACTGCAATTCGATCGTGACGGCATTGCCGGGGCCGGGCGCGTCGGCGATCTCTGCGACCTCGAAACAGGAGCCGTCCCAGCCCGTCGCCCGTGCGATCGTCTGGCATTCCCGTTGGGCGATGTGCCTCGGCAGCCGGGCCACCAGAGCGCGGACCTTGCAACCGATCCGGGCCCCGCGTTCCAGCAACTCCATCCGGCCCAGCTGTGGCGACGGATGGATCAACGCCGAGATCCGCCCCAGGCCGGCGGGGAAGAAACCGGGACGGTGCAGCGTCACCGGGACCTGGGGGCCAAGGCGAGCGATCAGCGGCAGGTAAGTTCGGGCGAGAAATTCGAAGGGCGGCGCCAGCGGATTGTGCGTCCCGCCCTCGAGCGTGACGGACGAAACGCCGTCGGCGATCATCAGGGCCGGCAGGACGGTCTGCAGGACCAGCGTCGTGCTGCCGGCCGTGCCAATGCGAAAGGCGTACTCGCCGGACTGGACCGACTCGGGGTGAAAGACCAGTTGGGTCGAGCCCAGTTCTGCGCCTTGAACATGGGCGGACGAGACCTGCATCGCCGCCTGGACGGCGGTCAGGTGCTGGCGCATCAGTCCCGGCTTGCGCCGCCGCGCCCGAACCCGGTGGATCGTAAACGGCCGGCCGGTGACCAGCGACAGGGCGAGTGACGAGCGGACGATCTGACCGCCGCCTTCGCCTTGGGAACCGTCGATGTGGATCATGGGCGTTGGACTGGGGAGCAAGGGACGCGGGCTGAAAGGAACTCGCCGGCCTGTTGCCCCGCGTCCGACGCGGAAGGCCGTCTATCCAATACAGCCTACAGAACGTATGCTGTAAAGCCCTGGGTCCCTGCAGTCGCGTCCCGCACGACCCGGCGAAAGCATCCGCACTCGCCGGCGGTTTTTGTCGCCGGCGTCGCGGCCGTGGTCCAAGCCGGAAGATCAAGTCTCGAATTACGGATTTGAAATCCGGGCTCACCGATCCAACCCGTAAGCCTTTTGTCCCTGTCCAGGAAACGCTTGCCATGCCCGCTGCCCCGCTGATCCAACCCCGAACCCTCAAGGGCTTTCGCGATTATCTGCCGGAAACAATGATTCCTCGCGAACGGCTGATCGACACGGCCAAGCAAGTCTATCGTTCGTACGGTTTCAGTCCCATCGACACCCCGGCGCTGGAGTATTTGGAAGTCCTCACCGGCAAAGGCGGCGACGAGACGGATCGCCAGTTGTACCGGTTCCAGGATCACGGCGGCCGCGAGGTCGGCATGCGGTTTGACCTGACGGTGCCCCTGGCCCGCTTCGTGGCCCAGCACGTCAGCGAACTGGGCACGCCGTTCAAACGCTACCAGATTGCCGCCGTGTGGCGCGGCGAGAACACACAACGCGGCCGCTACCGCGAATTCCTGCAATGTGATTTTGACACCATCGGCACGCGCGGCGTCGCGTCGGACATCGAGACGGTGTTGGTGATCCACGACCTGATGCGCGCCATCGGGTTCGAGCGTTTCACCATCCGCATCAACAACCGGATGGTGCTGAACGGCCTGCTCGAGAGGCTGGGATTGGGCGAACGGGCGACGGCGATCCTCCGCGCGCTGGACAAGTTGTCCAAGATCGGTCCGGACAAGGTGGCCGAGGAGATGATGGCGGCTGCGGGCGCGAGCGCCGAGCAAGCGGCGGACGTCTTGCGGCTTTCTGCGCTGACCGGTTCCAAGGACCAGATGCTGCAGCAATTGGAGCCACTGGTCGCGGGCAGCGACATCGGACAGGAGGGCGTCGCCCGCCTGTCGCAAATCCTGGCCGGCGTGCGCGCCGCCGGGGTCGCGGACGAGCAGCTGGCGTTGGACGTGGCGATTGCCCGCGGACTGGACTACTATACCGGCGCGGTCTTCGAGACCTTCCTGGAGGCGTTGCCCAACATCGGCAGCGTCTGTTCGGGCGGCCGGTACGACAACCTGGCCGGCGTGTACACCAGGCAGGATCTGCCGGGGATCGGCGCATCGCTGGGGCTGGACCGGTTGCTGGCCGCGATGGAAGAGTTGAACATGATCGGCCGGGTGCGGACGCCCGCCGACGTGTTGGTCGTCTTCTTCGACGCCGGGCACTTGAACGATTACTTGCGTCTGGCGGGCCAACTCCGCCGCGCGGGACTGGGCGTCGAAGTGTTCCCGGAAGCCAAGAAGATTGGCCAGCAACTGAAGTACGCGGACCAGCGCGGTTTTCGCGTGGCCCTGATCGCCGGCAGCCGGGAGTTCCAGGCGGGGGAGTGCCAGATCAAAGACCTGCAGAGCGCCCAGAGCGAGACGTGTTCCCTGGCGAACGGCGCGGAAGCCGCGATCGAAGCGATCCGGCGACTTTTGGGGGCGTGAGCGTCCGCGGGGAGACGGATCGAAGTTACGGCTTGCCGTTGCCGGGATACCACATTGCCAGGAAATTGACGACGATCTCTTTCATCACCTGAAAGACGATGTCCTGGCGGTAGCAGGTCGTAAAGTGGCTGAGCGCGGCCCGTCCGCTGGCCGGGACGCCGGGACCGAGCAGGCCTTCTTCCTGCAGTCGTCCAACCGCTTCGGCGCCGGCGACTTGCACGGCGTTGCGCACCATTTCCGCCAGCAGAACGGGACTGCTGTCGCGTTCCAGGGCGGTCCAGACATTGGCCTTGCAGATCCCGTCGTCGAACAGTTTGCCGATCTGTTCGGGCGGCACCGAGGAACAGCCGTGGAGAACCAGTTTCGGACCGATGCGGCTGCTGATCTGCCGGGCCAGGTCCCCGTGATACTGCAGCGAGGCGGCGCTGGCGCGGTGTTCCGTGCCCAGGTTGGCGACGATCATATCGGCGCCGGTTTCGCGCACGTAACGCTCCGCGTGGTCCGGGCTGGTCAGGTCGCCCGCTTCTTCGCCCCCGGCGTCGAGGATCTCGTCGCAGGCGCCTTCCACGACAATCTGGTCGCCCTTGGCGCGCACGAACTGCCGCGTGGCCGCGATGTTCTCTTCGAACGGCAGCGTCGAAGCGTCGAACATGATCGACGAAAACTGGCCCATGTCCCACTCCAACAGTTCGCGATCGTGGTCGTGCTGCGTGTGGTCCAGGTGCACCATCACGTCGACGTTGGCGTAGGGCGAATCGTCGCGGGCCAGGACCTGCAGTTCGGCCATGAACAGCCGCAAGCCGACGTCCCAACGCCGCGAATGCGTGTACCAGGCCGACTGGGCGCGGTGCGAGTACTGGTTCGTGATCCCCACCGTGATCGGCACGCGGTCCAGCTTGCGCTGACGCGCAAAGTCGGACGCCGCGGCCAGAACCGCTTCGGTCGTCGTGAGATTCTCCGAACAGAAGCAGGGAATCACCCATTTCCTCCGCGCGGCTTCCGCATACAGGTCCAGCACTTGATCTCGCGTCACAATCAATGGCATCGAAAGGCTCCTGATTCGGTCACGGGCCGCAATCGATCGCTGGCCGCCCGCTCCGCGAGCAAAAACCCGCTTGGGAAGCGAGCGGCCGGCGATGCGCGACCGTCCAGCGGCCGGAGGCCGCCATCCACTTGGCACGGCTTGGACCGCCGTGTTACGAAGGCATCCACACCGGATCGCTATGGCAAAGTCAATCCCAACAGCCGCATCGCGTTCTCGTGGTAAACCCGCTTGAGCACGTCGTCGGGAAGTCCCAACCCGTACAACTTCCAGCGGGTATACACGCCGAACCGGCCGATGTAGTCGGGATAGTCGAAGTACTCGTCGCGGGTCTCCAACAAGCGGAAATAGCAGCGGTAGGCTTCCACCGAAACCGGCATGTCCAGTCCGAACATGATCCGGTCGGCATAACGGCGGAAGAACTCGGCCGCCGTGTAGGGCTGGCGACCCAACTCGTCGATGCGGGCCGAGAAGTCGATCGACACATTCGGATGGCTGTCCAGCAACTCGCCGACCGACCCCAGATCCTCCGGCAAATTGGCCATGTGCGGCAGCCAGAACGTGGTCCCAGGGTGCCGGGCGATCATGCGGTTGCGCTGCTCCAGAATCTCCCATTTGCTGAAATGCGAACCGCAGAAACTCCAGCCGGGGAATTCCTGCAACGTCAGGTAGTGCTCGTTGTGCTCGTCGATGGGCTGGAAGAAAGCGACGGGATCGGAAACGTGAATCAGGACCGGGATTCCCAACTCGCCGGCTCGCTGCCAGATCGGCGCCAGCCGCTCGTCGTCCACTCGGAGCAGGGCATCGGTATGGTCGCGGAAGTACAGCCCCAGTTCCTTGGTCACCTTCAGCCCGCGGGCCCCGGCCGCCACGTCGGCCTCCAGACGCTCGATGCACCGCTTGGCGAAATCGTTGTCCTTGATCAGGACCGGATCTCCCCACTGGGCAAAATCCGCCATCGTCAGGGCGGCAAACCGGCCGGGATACCGCCGCACGTAGTTCTCCATGAACGTGTCGATGTCGCAACGGGCGATGCTGTAGGTGTTGTTCACCAGCGGCAAGGTCGTGTTGCCGGTGACGTTCACCCAGACCCGTACGCCCACGGCGTCCATGACCTCGATCAGTCGGTCCGCCGGCAGTTCGCCGAACAGGTGGTTGTGGGCGTCGATCACCGGGAACCTCGCCTGATCAGGCACGTGCGACGCCACGCGCAGCAGGCACTGCGGACGGAAGTCTTTCAGCAATACGTCTTTCATGGCAGGATCGCCTCGATTTCGGTCTGTTTGCAGAATTCGATCAGATCGCCGTACAGGTGCTCGCCGTAGCCCAGACAGGCGTACTCGTTGGTCCAATGCTCCAGCAGCACGTTGATGTCGCCGTGGGCGGTCACGAAGGCGTGCGGCCAGAAGGGGATGCCGCACTCCAGCTGCCGGGCCTCCAGTTGGTTGGCCGGCGGCTCCACGACCGAGCAGCGCGTGATGATCATGTTGAAGCGGCCGTCAATGCGTCCGAGCCGGGCCAGCACGCCTTCGCCCGGCTTGCAGACCAGCTTGATCGACAGCCCGCCGGCCTCGCCCTCGGTCGGGATGCCGTGTTCGGCAAACCCGGCTGGGCCAAGCTTGCCGGCCAGCGACGGCGGGCAGGCCCCGTCGCCGATGATCTTGATCTCGCGGGTCCGTTTGTCGATGTGCTGCAGGTCGCCGTAGTAGACGGGGTCCCGGCTCAGCTTGGTCAGCAGCAGAACGGTCATGGCCGTGTTGAAATCGCCCAGCGTCGAAGTGCCCACGCCGTCTTCCAGCATCATGCTCTGGGCGAAACAGGTGGCGGAGTAGTCGTCGGCCAGACCCGGAAACGACTGGATCGTATAGAAGTCCCAACCGTTCTTGGCGACCAGCTTCTTGATGGCCAGGTACAGACGCATCGACCGCTCGTTGACCACGTCCTTCTTGGGCAATGCCCCGAACAACTTCTTGACCCGCGGTTCCAGTTCGGCCAGCTCGGCCGACTCGATCTGCTGGGCTGTGCGCATCAGTTCGGTCGTGTCCCGCGAGTCGATGTCCACGCCAAAGACCTTCATCCATTGACTGGGGTCGGCCGCGCCGCAGGTCTGGCCCATGCCGCGACCGCCGAAGGTGCCGATCGTGGCCATGTTCAGCCAGCTGCGCATGTGGGCCGCCCGACAGAAACTGGCGATGCTGGCCACGTCCGCCGGGTCGTCGGCTGCGCCGTAGACGAACTTGTGCGGGATGCCTACTTCCAGCAAGGCCCCGTGCATGACCAGCCCGCCGACGGGCCGCCAGCCCTGGGAACCGGGATGCGTCCAGATCAGCACGCCTTTGCCAGTCGCCGCAAAGTCGCGGACCGCGGCGACCAGATGGGCCGCCCAGACCCAGGTGGCCGAGAAGAGCACGACGCCGCACACGCGGTCGTCATCCTTCATCTTCTTCAGCGCGGCGCGGGCTTCCTGCTTGGTGGCCAGGACGGTGTCGTGCTCAATCAACTCCAGGCCCTGGTCCCGCAACGTCTGCTTGGCGCGGGCCACCAACGCGTCGTCGATGAACGGCTGGCCCATGGGATCCAGCAAACCGTCCTTGTGAACGCCGTAAACCAGAAATCCGATCGTGGGACGAATCATCGGGAAATCTCCTTATGGGGGTCTCGATTCAGAGGATGCGCCATCGTAGGCCGCTCGCTCCGCGAGCGGATCTCGGCTCGCGCAGCGAGCCGTCTACGGTTTCAACCGTTTCCAGGATTCTCGCATAATTGGGTACAATTGGCGATAGGCCTGAAAGCGTTCGTGGTAGCGTGCTGCCCGCCGCGGCTCGGGTTCGATAGCCGCGCCGGTCTTGACCCATGTGCGCACGAGTTCGTGCGGCGCGGCGCCGGTCTGGGCGGCACAGGCCAGCATGGCCATGCCCAGACAGCCGGCCTCGGTGACCGCCAGCGTCGTGATCGGACGATCCAGGACGTCGGCTTTCAGTTGGACCAGCGTCGGACTCTTTGCGCCGCCGCCGATGGCCCGCAACTGTCGCACGCCCAGGCCGGATTCCTGAAGGATCTCCAGGTTCAGCCGCATCTCCATCGCCACGCCCTCGACCAGCGCCCGCAGCACCTGGCCGCGCGTCGTCGCGAGCCGCAGGCCGAGGATCGCCCCCGGCACTTCGTGATCGAAGTACGGCGTGCCGGAGGGAGTGAAGTAGGGCAGCACCAACAGGTCGGTGGGATCGGGCGCCATGGCCCGCGTCAACAATTCGTAGACATCGACGCCGCTGCGGGCCGCCTCGGCCACCTCGGCCTGGCCCCACTGGTCGCGGAACCAGCGCAACAGGTTCCCGCCGGTCAGGCTGAACAAAACCGTCGTGTACATCTCCGGCAGCGTGGCGTCGTAGGTACACAAGTTGGCGCGGAACAGCCGGTCGTCCAGGCACAGTCGGTCGAACACGGGGCAGATGCATTCCACGGTGCCCGAAGCGTACATCGCCACGTCCGAGTCGACCGCGCCGGCTCCCAGGGCTCCGCACGGCTGGTCGTGCCCGCCGGCGACCACGATGACTCCGTTCGGCAGACCCAATTCGTCGGCCACTGGCCGCGGAATCGTGCCCACCACCGTACCCGACGGAACGGGCGAGGCCAGACGCTCGGGCTCCAGATCGATGGCCTTCAGGATCTCGTCATCCCACTGGTGCGTGCGCACGTTGAACAGCATCGTCCGCCCGGCCAGCGGCCAACTGATGGCCGGCTCCAACCCCAGCCGCTGCTGGAACAAGTCCTCGAAGCACAGGAACTTCCTGGCCTTGGCAAACACGTCGGGCCGTTGCTGCTTCAGCCAAAGCAGCTTGAAGACCGTAAACATCGGATGCGGCGTGTGGCCCGTGCGCTCGTACAACCGCCCTGCGCCAAAATCGCGGCTGAAGGACGTCACGACGTCCACCGCGCGGACGTCGGAGGAGACCATGCCGTTGGCCAGCAACTCGCTGCCCGCGCCGACCGCGGTGAACGCCTCGCCCTGGCAGGAGATGCCCAGTCCGCGGACGGGATCGCCGGGGCACGCGGCCGCCGCTTCGCGGATCGCACTGCAACAATCCTCGCAGACCCGCGCCGAATCAACCTCGGCCCAACCCGGCTGAGGCGACAGCAGCGGATACTCGCGATAGGCCAAGGCCAACATGCGGCCTTCCAGATCAAAAACGGCTGCCTTGCAGCCGGTGGTGCCGATGTCCAGTCCGAGATAGCTCATGGCGTTACCGTTCGTAGTGATCGGTTGTCGGTTGTCAGTGATCGGCGATCCGTCATCGGTGATCTGATCCGTGATCGTTGATGGGGGCTCAGGATGACATTGTTCTCAGGCAAAGTCATCGCGCGAAGAACTGATACACGCACGTATGCCGGTAGACCTGGCCGGGGCGGAGAATCGTCGAGGGAAACTGCGGATGGTGAACGGCGTCGGGCGGGCGGCCGGTTTCCAGGCAGATGCCCGCGTATTGTCCGTAGGGCACGCCGCCTTTGCCGCGCAGACTGCCGTCCAAGTAATTCCCGGTGTACAGGATGATCGCCGGCTCGTTCGTCCAGACGGCCATGCCGCGTCCCGACTGCGGCTCGTGGACGGTGGCCACGCGCGCCAGGTTGCCGTCCGGGTGATTGTGCAGGTAGGCCAGGTCGTAGCCTTGGGTGGGTCCGCCCACCTGTTGGATGCGAGCGCCGATGGGCGTCGGCTGCAAAAAATCGAACGGCGTCCCGGTGACCGGTGCGACTTCGCCCGAAGGCAAATCCGGCTTCTCGGCGGGGATCCAGCGATCCGCGTCCAGTTGCAGCACGTGGGCCAGGATGTCGCCGGCGCCCGCGCCGGCCAGGTTGAAGTAGCTGTGATGGCTCAGGTTCACCGGCGTCGGCCGATCGGTCGTGGCGGTATAGTCGATCCGCAGTTCACCGGCCTCGGTCAGGGTGTAAGTCACTGCGGTGTCCAGCGTGCCCGGATAGCCTTGATCGCCGTCGGGGCTGCGGTGCGTGAACCGGACAGCCGGGGACTTGGGATCGGGCAGCGATTCGGCCTCCCAGACCACGTGGCTGAACCCCTTGCGGCCGCCGTGCAGGTGATCTCCGCCGTCGTTCACCGTCAACTGGTACGACCGGCCGTCCAGATCGAATTTGCCACCCGCGATGCGGAACGCGACGCGGCCGACGACACAGCCGAAGTACGGACTTTGCGTCTCGTACTGCGACAACCGGTCGAAACCGAGAACGAGGTCCGCCGCCGCCCCCTGCCGGTCCGGCGTCCAGAGTTCCGTGACCGTGGCCCCGTAGGTGATCAAACGGACCGTCATGCCGCTGCCGTTGCGCAGCGTATAGCGGTCCACGGCCGTACCGTCTGCGGTCTGGCCAAACGCTTCCTTCTCGATCGTCGCTTCAGGCACTGACATAGGGTCCTCCATCAAGTCACCGTGCGCTCGTTGGGACTGACCGGAATTTTCGACCGCCGCTGCTCCCGATGCAACCATCCCTGCGTTCTTTTTTTGCGGCACTTCTTGTCTCCATTTCCTTTCCAGAGTTGGACGATCACGATAAACTTTCTGCTGCGACAAGCGACTTTTTGGAGTGCGGTGCCTTGTCACCGCTTTGGACGGCGGCCCGCATCGCTGCGGTTGACTGGGTTCAGGAACCGGGGCAAGGCATTGGAACATACCGAATCCGCTGTCGGGTTGCTGTCGAGCCAAAGCGGCGGCAAGGCGCCGCCCTCCAAGCTGCACACAAAGAAACGGAGAACGACGATGCGAATTGCCCACCTACTGACCGCCGCGTTGCTCGGCTTGGCGTTGGCCGCGGGCCAGGCATCCGCCGCCGAGCGGCCCAATATTGTGTTGATCATGGCCGACGACCTGGGCTACTCCGACCTGGGCTGTTACGGCGGCGAGATCCAGACGCCGAATCTGGACCGCCTGGCCGCCGAGGGCGTGAGGTGCTCGCAGTTCTACAACTGCGCTTTGTGCGGCCCGTCGCGCGCCGCCCTGATGACGGGGCTTCATCCGCACCAAGTCGACATCTTCAAGTGGACCGGGCTGCTGAACGACCGTTGCGTGACGGCCTTCGAGTTGCTCAAGGGCGCCGGCTACCAGACGTGCGCCGTGGGGCGACTCGACATGGTCACGGCCGACGACTGGCACGATCCGGCGATGATTCAACGCTACGTGGACCGCTTCTTGGGCAGCACCGGGCACAGCGGACCGGGCAACTACTTCAAGGACGTCCGCAACACCAACTTCTACCGCGACGGCTGCCCCTTTTCCCTGCCGGAAGGCGCGTACAAGACCGATCTGATCACCGACTTTGCCGTGGAATTCATCGTCCAGGCGGCGGCCCGGCAGCAGCCGTTTTTCCTGTACGTCGCCCATTACGCGCCCCATTGGCCGCTGCACGCCAAGCCCGCCGACATGGCGAAGTACCGCGAGCAGTACCGGAATCTGGGCTGGGACGAAGCCCGCTCGCGCCGCTACCAACGGCTGGTCGAACTGGGACTGATCGGCCGCGAGAACCGCCTGTCGCCGCGCGATGACCGCGTGCCGGCCTGGCAGGACGCGAAGCACAAGGAGTGGGAAGCCGAGCGGATGGCCGCGTACGCCGGGCAAGTCGATTCGCTCGATCAGAGTGTCGGGCGAATCATGGACGCATTGCGCGGTGCCCAGGCCGCCGACAACACCCTCGTTATCTTCCTCTCCGACAACGGCGCCTCGGACATGGCGGTCGGCGCGCTGGACAAGCCCGGCCTGACGTGGCGCTCCGACGGCACGCCCACGCGGGTGGGCAACCGGCCGGACATTCCGCCCGGCGGCCCGGACACCTTCGTCACCGCCGGCCCGCCGTGGGCCAACGTCTCCAACGCGCCCTTCCGCCGCCACAAGAACTCGAACCACGAGGGCGGCATCGCGGCCCCGTTGATTGTGCGCTGGCCCGCGGCTCTCAAACAGGCCGGTGTCATTTCGCACGAACCGGCCCACATCACCGACGTCACGGCGACGTGCTTGGACGCGGCGGGCGTTGAGTATCCTGAGCAGTTTCCCGGCCGCCGCGTGTTGCCGCCGGCAGGGCAGAGCCTTTTGCCCGTTCTCCAAGGCGGGCGGTTCACAGGCCCGCGGACGCTGTGCTGGGCGACTTCCGGCTGTCGCGCGGTCCGCCTCGGAAACTGGAAACTCGTCGCGGCCAAAGGCGGACCGTGGGAACTGTACAATCTGGAGGCCGACCGCACCGAGTTGAACGACCTGGCCCAAGAGGAGCCCGCACGAGTCGAGGCGATGGCCAAGGCGTTCGAACAGTGGAGGCGCAGCCCGGCGGAATGAGCGGTGCCACCAACTCTTTCCCCAGTTGTGCGCGGGTCCCCCGACGCCGCACAAGACGCGACCGATAGGTCTCAAGGCTCGGGGAGATCTGCGGTCGGCCAGTTCGGCGAGGTCGGGAAGCCTGCGCCGAGCGCCATGAGCAATCCCCTTTCTCGTAACTGACAGGAGGCATCCGTGAGACACCACCTACTTCCGTGCATCGTGGCCGCGCTGACCGTTGTCGGAACCATCACTGGCGGCCGTGCCGCGGCGGCGGAGACCGCCGGCGAAACGGCGGTCAAGATCGCTGCATTTGACGTGGATGCGACTCCGCCCGTCGGCTCGGCGATGGCCTACGATCCCGTGCGGCGGCACGGCGAACTGACGCTCCGCTGCCGCGGCATCGTATTGCTCGGCGCGGAACAGCCGATCGTTGTTTGTGCGGTCGACTGGATCGGCATCGCCAACGAAGGGCAGGATGCGTTCCGCGAGGCGCTGGCCGAGGCGGCCGGAACCACGCGCGACCGCGTGGCGGTCCACACCCTGCACCAGCACGATGCGCCCGGCTGCGATTTCACGGCCGAGCGGATCATCCGCGAGTTGGGCGTCGCCGACTACGGCCGCTTCGAAGGGACCTTTCACCGGCAGGTCATCCAGCGGGCCGCCGACGCGATCCGCGCGGCGCTGCCTGCAGCGGACGCGGTGACCCATTACGGCCGGGGCGTGGCAACCGTCAAAGAAATTGCCTCCAACCGCCGCCTCCCGGGGCCGGACGGCCGCGTCCGGGCGACGCGGTACACCACTTGCCGCGACGCGGCCATGCGGGCCGAGCCGGAGGGGGTGATCGATCCGCAGTTGTCGCTGCTTTCCTTCTGGAACGGCGACCGGCCGCTGGCGGTGCTGAGCTATTATGCGTGCCATCCGCAAAGCTACTACCGCACCGGAATTCCCAGCCCCGACTTCCCCGGCATCGCCCGTTTCATTCGCGGCCAGGACGTGCCCGAAGCCCTGCACGTCCACTTCAACGGCGCGGGCGGCAACCTGGGCGCGGGAAAGTACAACGACGGCGCCAAGGAGAACCGCATGAAGCTCGCGATGCGGCTGGCGGACGCCATGCAGCAAGCTCTCGATACGACGGAGAAATTCCCGCTGGCCGCCGGCGATCTCGGTTGGCAGACCGTCCCCGTACGGCTGCCCGTCGCCCCGCACCTGAAAGAGGCGGAACTCATTCAAGCGATCAAGACGGAGCCCGCCCGCGGCTACATCGCCAAGGCCGATCAGTTGGCGTGGCTGCAACGCTGCACGGCGGGCCGGGCGATCGACATCGCCTGTTTGCGCGTGGGCCAGTCGCGCGTGCTGCACTTGCCAGGCGAGCTGTTCGTCGAGTATCAGCTGGCCGCCAAGGCGATGCGCCCCGACCTGCACGTCGCAATGGCGGCCTATGGCGAGTACGGCCCCGGCTACATCGGCACCACGGCGGCTTATGCCGAAGGCGGCTACGAAACCAGCGCCGGAGCGAGCAATGTGGCCCCGGAAGCCGAGCAAGTTTTGACGGAAGCCATGCGGAAGCTGCTCGAAGTGAAGCCTTGAGGCAAATGCCCGCCGGCATCCGCGCGGTTGCTGCAAGTCGCCACGCCGCCTCCGCGCCTCCCCCGGCGTCACCGCCTCCGCGGCAAGGTTGCCCGTGATTCCGCTGCTTGCCGCCGCTGGCTGCCGGTCCCTGGCAGATCCGGATCGGCCGTGCGCTGGCTTGTCAGTGAAGCTGCTGTGGCAGGTCGATCAGTTCGGCCAAGCCCGCCTCGGCGAATTCCCGTCCGCTCACGTAGCGTCCGGGCGTCATCCACGTTGCCAAGCGTTCCGGGGCGAGCCCCAGGAATTCGGCCAGCAATTGGTCCATGTCCTGTTCCAACTGGATGAAGTGCCGCGTCCATTCGCGCGCTTCGGGCAACTGGACGCTCTCCTCGCTCTGCCAGCGCATGGGGTGAAACAGGAGCACGCTGTACCGCGTGACGATGCGGCGGCGGCAGGCGGCCAAAGGCCAAATGGCCGCGGAGGAACACTCGCCCGTGACGATGCCCGTCGCCTGCAGATTGCGGAGCACGAGCAAGGCCAGCATCGAGATGGCGCTGTACGAACTCCCGCCCGGCGAATTGAAGTACAGCGTGCATTCGCCCCCGACGGGCACGGCCAACAGTTTGTCGCACACGTCCGCTTCGTGTTCGGTCAGATCTCCGATGACGGCAATTTCCGGTGGTGGTTCTGTTTCGCGTCGTTCAGACCGCTGTCTTCCCATCTTCTCCTGCCTTCCTTTTTGTCCAAGCCGATCAACCTACGTGCAAGGTTTACGTCGGGGCCGGGAGTGCTGCAACGGACCGAAAGTCGCTGCGTCTGGTCCCTGCTTCCGCACTCCTCGTCTCGCGTGCAACCGTAATCTTCCCAATAGCTTAGCACTATGTATAATGAGGCGTCAGGGGCAGGGCCACGGTCGATCAACGAGTTGCGGCAGAAGGACTCATGGGCATCCGATTTCTTTGTCCTACTTGCAGTCACAGATTGAACGTCAAGTCGTTCTTGGCGGGCAAGCGCGGCGTCTGTCCTCAGTGCGGTGCCGGGCTGGACATTCCGCTGGAGAGCCAGATCACCAAGGACGGTTTGGCCGCTCCTGCAGGTGGGGCGGGACCGCCGAGCGACGACGACGATGCGCCGGAGTTGACCCTTGCGTTCTCCAACTCGGCTTCTCCAGCTGGTTTTCCGGCCGCCCCTCCGTCGTCGCCTGGACCGCGCCCCAACGCGGCGCACGAAGCGGCGCACGAAGCGGCGCAGGGAGCGGGG
>JAAYYU010000114.1 GCA_012515235.1 Candidatus Anammoximicrobium sp. | reverse complement strand
CACCGGGTACACGCCCGGCCCGTCGGCCTCGGTTGGCGTCCACGTGAACGCGCCCGACGCCGCATCGATCGCCATTCCCAAGGCCAGCGAGGCTGCATCCAGCGTGTAGGTCAACGTGTTGGCCGGATCGTCTGCGTCGGTCGCCGTCGCTTGGAACGTCAATTCGATGCCTTCGTCCACTGCCTGGTCGCCGATGACGTCCAGCACCGGGGCCACGTTCACTTCGTTGACCGTGATATTGAACGTCTCGAAATCGGCCAACGCCGGTGTGCCGTCGTCCGTGACCGTAATTGTCACCGGGTACACGCCCGGCCCGTGGGCTTTGCTCGGCGTCCACGTGAACACGCCCGACGCCGCATCGATCGCCATTCCCAAGGCCAGCGAGGCTGCATCCAGCGTATAGGTCAACGCGTTGGCCGGATCGTCCGCGTCGGTGGCCGTCGCTTGGAATGTCAATTCGATGCATTCGTCCACTGCCTGGTCGCCGATGACGCCCAGCACCGGTGCCACGTTCACTTCGTTGACCGTGATATTGAACGTCTCGAAATCGGCCAACGCCGGTGTGCCGTCGTCCGTGACCGTGACCGTCACCGGGTACACGCCCGGTCCGTCGGCCTCGGTTGGCGTCCACGTGAACGCGCCCGACGCCGCATCGATCATCATTCCCAAGGCCAGCGAGTCCGCGTCCAACGTAAAGGTCAGTGTTTCGGGCGGCGCTTCGGGGTCGGTGGCCGAGGCGACAAAGGTCAACAACGTCTGCTCCGCCACCGTCTGGGTGCCAATGGCGGCGAGCACCGGCGCGTCGTTGACTGCTTCGACGATCAAGAAGAAGTCGCTGGAGGCGATCAGGCCGCCGCTGTCCACGGCGATGACGGCCAAGCGGTACACGCCCACGTCCGCCTGGGCTGGTGTGCCGCTGAAAGTCCGCGTGCTGCCGCTGAAAGTCAGCCAGCCGGGCAGCGGGCTGCCTTCGAACAACGAGGCGTGGTAGGTCAGCGTGTCATTGTAATCCTGGTCGGCGAACGTGTTCGCCGGTACCGTAAACGACCACCCCGCGCCCTCGGATGCCGTCTGAGCGACCAGCGGCTCGGCGACCCACGGCGCGTCGTTCGGGTTGGCCGAGTTCACCACCTGCTGTCGGATGATCACATAATCGCCGCTGTAGGGATGTGGCGTTCCCGTGTCCGTGACGGCCTGTTTCGTCCCGTTGGCGACGGAGGGCGTATTGGTTGTGTCCCAGGCTCGGGCGGTCAGCGTGGCGTAGCCCGTAAGACTGCTCGGCGGCGACGGCGGGAGGAACCGCACGCGCGTCATGCCGTCGGCAACTAAGTGCAAGGCCTGGCTGTTGGAGACCGTGTCCATCGCGGTCCAACTGGCACCATCGTCCGTCGAATACTCCCACTGGCCCAAGCCCGTCGCCCCTGACGCGGCGGTCAGCGCGATCCCGAAGCCCGTCCCATCGGGGTCCCAAATCCGGTCGACGGCAAACTCTTCCAGCGCCATTCCGCGGTTGCCGGTGTCGTTCACGTCGATCTGGGGCAGATTGATCGCTGTCTCCGGATCCCAATCCGGGGCGTCGTTCACGCCGGTGACCGTGATCGTGACCGTGGCCTCGTTGGCCGACTCCTCCCAGCCGTCATGCACCCGGTAGGTGATGTAGTCCGTGGCCGTCTCGCCCGCCTGCAGCCAATCGAACGCCGCATTGGTCTCATACTGCCAGTTGCCGTTGAAGTCCATGTAAGCTCGCGCCCCGGACGAGAACGTTACCCATGTTCCGGTGGGCGTCCCGCCATGAAACGTCGAAACTACTAACGGGTCGTTCTCGACGTCCGTGTCGTTGGCCAAGACGCTGCCCGAGCCGACGCTGCCATCCTCGTTCGTGGAAAACACCGTCGGTTCATCCACCGCCACGGGCGCATCGTTCACGCCGCTGACCACCAGGGTGACCACCGCCGAATCGGTGGCTCCCTGGCCATCCGTGATCGTGTACGTAAAAGTGTCCGTCAGCGTCTCGCCGGGCGACATTTGCTGCAGCGTTGGCGCCGCCGTCGGATCGTAGTGCAGGGTGCCGTCCGCGTTCTGACTGATCGCCGCGCCCAGCGCGCTGGTGGCGTCGAAATCCGTCATCGCGAACGCGTCGCCCGCGTCGACGTCGTAGTCGTTGTCCAGGACGTCCACGTCCAGGGAGGCGTCCTCATGGGTGGCCGCCCAGACGATCGGGTAACCCAAGCGAACATTGTCCATGAAGATGTAATCACTGATCACGTTCACGTCAAACCGCACCTCGTCGACCCCTTCCCACAGGCTTCCAAACGCAAAGGTCTGGTGCGCCGTCGTCAGCGCCAGCGTGGTCGACGCCACGAGGGCGCCATCGTCGTACGCGAACACGGCCACGTTGTGGTTGGACCAGCCCGACCTCGCGCGAAAACTGCGCAGGTCGAAGTCTCCCCCACCGGCTCGGAGGATGAAGGCCTCATACGCGGCCCCCCCATCGTACGCGTAAACACACGATGCGTCGCCGTCGCCGTAGCCCCCCTGATAAAGCGTGAAGCTTGACAGGTTGTAACCCCTGTAGTCCGCCAGATTGATCGCACCATTGAAGTCCAGCACGATCTCGCCGCCCAACTGTTGCAGGACGGACGGCACGTCGTCGTCCACGGCCACCGGCGGGTCGTTCTCCCCCGTGATCGTGATCGTCACCGCGGCCTCGTTCGAATCCGCTGTACCGTCACTGGCCGTATAGGTGAAGCTATCCGAGCCCGGAACTCCCGCCGGGAGTTCGTCGAAACTGCCGTTGGGGTCGTAGGTGTAGCTGCCGTCTGCGTTGAGTGTCAGCAAGGCGCCCGACGGGAGCGTGATTTCCGTCCCCACGTCCGCCGGTTCACCGTTCACCTGCGACACCGTCAGCCCGGTCCCGCTCCCATTGGGCCCGTTGGGATCCGTGTCGTTCGTCAGTACGTCTCCGCTGGTCGTGGCGTTCTCCGTCGTGGCTCCGCTGTCGTTCGCCGCGGTGGGGGCCACGTTGTTGACCGCGATCTCAAAGTCGGCTGTGGCCGAATTCCCGGCCTGATCGGTGGCCTGCACCGTGATCCACAGGGTATCCGAGGTCTCGTAGTCCAACTTGGTCGAATCGGCCACGGTCACGACGCCCGTGAGAGCGTCAATCTGGAAGGCCCCTCCGCCATTGTCTGTCAGGCGGTACGTGATCGAATCGTCCGGCGTGTCGTCCGTCGAGGTGGCGGTCACCCCCACCGCCGTGTCGACGCTCGCGCCCTCGTCGACCGCGTCGTCAGCGGGGTCGCTGTCCGAGGGCTCCGAGGGCGCGAACCAATCCAGCGGCCCCGGTTGAAAGCCCGGAGCGTCAGGCGGATTCGTCGCCGACTCGTAGTCGGTCCCGTCGGTCAGCCAGGGGGCGATAATCGCCTCGCCGAGCACGGTGTCGCCGGTGGTCGGATACATCAGCGGGTTCAGCGGGGTGTTCGGACCGTTGGAATCTCCCCACCAGTTGCCGCACGCATCCACCTCGCCCAGCGACTGGACGTCCAAGCCTGCCAGGATGTTGCCGGTGATCGAGTTTTCATACACATACACATCGGTCGGCCCGGCGTTGGTCTGGCCCGGTTCGCCGAAGCGAATGCCGGTCTGGTTGCCGGTGATGAAGTTGTTGGCCACCTCCACCGAGGTCAATGTGGCCGGGTTGGTCTCGTAGATTCCGTCAGCACCGCCGATATCGCGGGCTTTGACGGTCAACCCCACGCCGTTGACCGGGCTGCCGGTGCCTGAAGCGCTGATCGTGGAATTCAGCACCGCGAGCTCGGCATAGTTGCCGAACTTGAGGTTGATATCGACGCCCGCGCCGTCGGTATAGTCGCCGGAAGTGCCGCTCTGGTCGACCGTGATGGCGTCGAACTTGGCATAGTTCAACTTTTCGAGGTAGATGCCCTTCCGGGCGTTGTGATTGAACGTCGAGAATTCGACGTACAAATCCGTGAAGCTCTCTTCGTTGGTGGACGAATCCGGATCGGCCGTGGCGGCGAAGCCGTACAGGTTGCCGTCGAAGTGGCTGTCGGTCACGTACATGCCGTTGACGGTGCCCGTGGCGGCCACGTAGAAGCCGTCTCCGTTCGAGTTCAAACTGACCTGATTCAGTTCTAGATTCGTTACGGCGCCATTCGCGTCGACCAACACACCGTTGTTGTTCAGACTGGCCGCCAGGTTGTAGAGAGTGGCGCCATCGACGCTCGTATTGAACACCACGCCGTGGGTCGTGGCCAGACCGTCAGGGGCGGTCATACTGTCGCCCTGGACCAGCATGTTCTGCAGCGTCACGCCGTCCGCGGCGATCGTGAAGCCGACGCCGACCTCGGGGAGTTCCAGGGGAGGAACCTGGACCACCGTCCCGCTGCCGTCCGGGCCCGCACCGTTGATCGTCACCGACTTGTCGACTAGCACGTTCTCGACAAAGTTGCCGGCCTCAACGTTCACCGTATCGCCGTCGGAGGCGGCCTCGATGCCGCCTTGGATGCTGGAGTCGGTGTCGGTGGAACCGGGAGTCTGCGTTCCGGGGGCGGTCACGTAGACGTTGTCGGACACCCACGTGATCAGCCCCAACGACGCGTCGTCCACCCGGTGGTACATCTTGTCTTCGATGCGGAAGTTGTCGGTCGGGTTCGTTGCCGGGTCGAGCCCGCCGAAACTGCCGCCGGTTTGGGAAGTCAGGTCCAACGGCTGGGCGCTGCGGTTGTCAATGAAGTAATCGCTGGCCGCAAACGCGTTGCCATTCATGATCGTCATCGTGCCGGCGCTGTCTTCCAAACGAATGTCTGTCTGATTGGGCGAGCCGCTGTCGAAGTCCGAATTGCTCAGCGTAACCTGGCCGCCGTTGACCACGAAGAGGCCCGTCCCATTGGCGTAGATTTCCATGTCGTCGATAGACACGGTACCGCCGTCCACGTACACGCCGCGCGTCGCGTCGGTGGCAGCACCTCCGCCGGACGTGGACGCCAGGATCTGCGTGTTGACCGTTCGAATCAGGCGATAGGCCGATGCTTCCTGGACGTCGTTCGCCACGCCTGCCAGGGACACATCCACGTTCAGCAACTGCACGTTCGTCGTTTCTTTCAAGTACACGCCGCGGACGAAGGTGGTCGCCAACCCGTTGATGTTGCGAATCACGACGTCGCGATAGACGTGGTCCTGAGACGTGGGGCTCGGCGGGGGCAGCGGCTGGACAGCGATGCCCGTGGCCAGCGTGGATGACGCATACGAACCGACGATGGAGACGTTTTCCACCAGCACGTTTTCGAAGGTGTCATTCGCCTGCTCGTACAGTTGTGCAATGCCCGCCGCCTGGTATGTCGCGCTCAGGTTTTGCGCGGTGTAGTTCGTGAACGTGTTGTCCGAGCACACCTGCAGCAGAACGCCCCAAGCTTGGTTTGCGACCGTCCCCGGCAGGCCGCTGATCCCGTCGATGGTCGTGTCCGTGAACTGATTACCTGTAGCGCCCACCATGTAGATGCCGTAGATGCTGTTGGCCCCGCCCTGAACGTTCTGGATGGCCGTGTTCTGGAAGACGTTGTTGGAGGTCGATCCGAGATAGACGCCGCGCGAGAAGCTGCCCGTGGTGGTAACATTGGAAATCGTCAGGTCCGTGAACTGGTGGCCGCTTCCGCCGTTGACCAACAGCGCAATTGGGTCACCCGCCGCGCCGGTGATGTCCGACAGATCCACGCCGGTGAAGGTGCCGGCAACCGAGTCGCGAACTTCCAGGCCCCGCTCCCAGCCGCTGACGGAGAGGTCAACAATCTCGGCATGGTCGGCATGGTTGAGGTAAACGCCGTTTCCCGACACGTCGAAGCTTTCGATCACGACGTTGTCGGCGTTCGCTACGTCGATCCGCCCGGAGACGGCCGGCGGCGTGGAGGAATCGCCGATCAGTTCGAGTTGCTTGGCGATACTGACGTCGCCGCTATAGGTCCCCGCCAGCACCTTCACGGCCCCGCCAGCATCCACGGCGTTGACGGCCTCCTGGATCGTGGCGAAGGCGTCCAGACCGAAGTAGTGCGCCGGCGCACTCACAGGGTCGCCGAGGTTCAGTGTGCTCCAGTCGTCATCGACATAGACCACCGGAGACGCCGTATGAATCACGAATTCGGGATCCGGCGTGTGGGCTTCTTGAGCGTTTCCGACCGCGTCGTCAGCCCCGCTCACGCCGATCGTGATGTCATACTGCGCCAGGTTCGCGTCTGCCACGTCGTACGTGACGGTGTACGTGTTGCCATTGGGCCAGTCGCCCTGCGGATTGCTCAGCGTTGCCGAAACGTCCTCGCCGAAAGTCAGCACCGGCGGCACCAAGGCGTCCATGACTTCGCTGAACTGGACCGTTACCGTGAACGTCTTCCCGGGGCCTGTGTCCGAATCCGTGATCAGCACGTTGCTGACCTCGACACTGTCCACCGTCGGCCGCACCCCGTCCACGTTCACTCCGCTGGCGTCGCCCACCACGTTGAGCGTCAGGACCGCATCGTTTCCCACCGCATCGCGCAGCGTGCCGCCGTTGGCCTGCAGCGCCGAGACTTCGATTCCATCGGTGTCCAAATTGGTTTCGGCGACCACACACTGGAAGGTCAAGGCGGCCGTGCCGCTGCCCCCGGTGTAGTCCGCGTAGACCGTGCCGGAATCCAGCGTCAACTCGAGCCGCGGCGTCCCGCCTGTGGCGTCCACCGTGACGTTGTCGTCGAAGTTGACGGTAAAGTCCAAGTTGCCGTCGATGGCGTACGTCGCGTCCGCCGGGACGTCCACGCCCGTCACCGTCGGCCGCACTCCGTCCACGTTCACCCCGCTGGTGTCGCCCACATTGTTGAGCGTCAGCACGGCCGGGTTCCCCGCGCCATCCTGGAGGTTCCCTCCGCCCTGGTCAATGTCCTGCCCGGGCACGACGATCCCGTCGGTGTCGAGATCGTTTTCCTGTACCGTGTAGCGAAAGACCAACGCCGACGACTCAAGGCCCGACGCATAGTTCGCGTACGCCGTGTCCGCACCCAACGTGAATTCAATTCGCGGCGATCCGGGTTCGTCGTAAACCGCCTCGTTGAAGTTGACGGTAAAGTCCAAGTCGTCGCCAATCTTGTGGGCTCCCGCCGCCGGGACGCCCACGTTGGCCACCGTCGGCGGGACGATGTCTTTCACGATAATCTTCTGGTCATCCCCCGTCGTGCTGAGGGCGTCGACGGTGATACTGCCGTCGCTCAGACTGCCCAGGCTGAGCGTGTGCGACCACTCCCCGGCAGCGTTGGCGGTCACGCCCGTCGAGATCATCGTCGGAAACGGGCTCTTGGAGTCCGTCAACGTCAGTTTGATCGTTTCGTTGGCCCCCGCCCCGACGCCACTCACGGTGACGGCGGTGTACTCCGCCAGGTTGACTTTGTCGTCGCCCGCAATCGTCGAAATGGCGGTCAGGAGCATCCGGCCCTCCAACGACTCGAGCAGTAATTGTCGCCGCCGCTGCCGCTGCTCGCGCTGCTTGCGATTCGCTTTCGAGGACGTGCAATTCGACTTGCGGCCGAAGAACGAGAGGCGGGACAACATGATCGTGACCTCCTAGGACGTGAGTTGAGCTGTGGGTTGACGCTGCTGTCGATGCGCTGGTTGCCGGCACAAGAAAAAGACCGCAATTGCCACGCGGCAACCGTGGTCGCTGGTTGGTTCGAGCTGACGAACGCTGGGCCGCAGGACAGTCTCTTCCTCCGCCCCGGCCGAGCGCAGACTCCCAGCGGGGGCGTCTCCGGGTTGACGCGGCGGCGCCGGAATCAAATTGCTAACTCCGAGACGCTGAACGCTTTGAAAATCAGTAATCGACGATTTCCAGACGCTTTCGAAACCGATGCACTTCGCGCAGACAACGTCCTCGTGCGAATTGCACAACGGGCTTCGCCAAAACAACGACGGCAGGGCAGCCAGCCACGTCCCTGCAACATCATGCCACGCCGTGCTTGTCGGCATACACTCGCCAGAACTTCTCTCTTCGCACGCCGGTGTCCAACCAAACCCAGGTCGGCGTCTTTTGGACGGGGCCCGCCCCCGCCGGTAGGCCATGCTGCCGACAGGCGAGTCGAACGGCCTGAAGGCGGCACGACCAGCGCGGCGCGGATCTTACGCGCAGAGTCTTCGCGGGTCTATGCCATGTTTGGCGAAAAGTGGACAGGACCAAGACTGTTCGGCCCAATTCTTGCTGGTGCCGGCATCCTCGCCGCTTGTCGGCCAGTGGTTCAGGCGACGTGGATCGTAAGGCTGCGAGATGCTAGCAGCAAACGGGATTTCGACACTTCTCCGCGTCGTTTATGAAGTCACGGCCATCGGTGCTGGGGTCAGGCTTACAGAATTCAGTTTTGGCCGAGCAGAATCGTAGGACGTGGCTGGCTCCAAACTCGGCCAAAACTGAATTCTGTAAGCCTGACCCCATTTCGCGCGACCGTGCCATCATAGACAGCGACTTTCCGTGGCAGTTTCCCGTTTGGTCCTAGCAGCGAGAGTCAGGGGTCAGGCACTGCAGCCGAAAGAGTCCTGACTGACCCTTTTTCGCAAACTTTTCGCGAATCAACTCGCCGTCTTGGGGCCCCTGACGTGACGCGCCGCCCAGACAGCGAGTTGCTCGCGAAAGATCTTGGCGTTGTGGCGGATGTCGACGGGCAGGGCGGAGCGAATCAGGAAATCCCGGATCGGACGCGTGTGTGGGTGGGCCAGGGCCAGGTCGCGCAGTTCGCCCAGCAGGATGGCTCGCTCGGCCGCCGACCGCGGCCGCCGGTCGGGCCAGGGTTCCACGATAATCACCGGCCGCTGCCGGCCGACAGGGCCGACGCCCACCAGCGCAGAGCGGTAGACTTGGAGGTGCTGGTTGAAGACGGCTTCGCAGGGGATGGTGTACATGTCGCCGCCCGCCGTCCGGACGCGGTGGGATTTGCGGCCGCAGAACCAGAAGCGGTCCTGGTCGTCCAGATACCCCACGTCGCCCAGGCGGTGCCAGAAGGCGTGGCCGTCGCGGATCTTGTGGAGCGGATTCGCTTCGCACCGCGTGACGTACTGACGCGTCACGACAGGGCCTTGCACGATCAATTCGCCGATTTCGCCGCGAGGCAGCTCCGCGGCAGCCTCGATCGCGGGCAGCGGGCCGTCCTCGATGCGGATCACTTTCCAGCGGATGCCGGGAAACCGCCGACCCACGCACGTGCCGGCGCCGCGCCGACTGCGGGCCGCCGTCTCGTCCAGCACCTCGCTGGCCGAGATCGACGCCACCGGCAGCGCCTCGGTCGCCCCGTAGGGAGTATGCACGTCGCCGTCGGCGGCAATCGCCCGCCTCATCCGCTGCAGCACGTGCGGCGGGACCGGCGCACCGGCCGACAGAACGCGGCGCAGCGTGGGCAGGACGATCCCGCACTCTTCGCAGTGGCGACCGACGACGTTCCATAGGGCCGGCGAACCGAAAGCCTGGGTGATGCTCCAGTCGCGGACGGCCTCGACGATCAACTCCGGGTTGACTTGCGCTGGCCGCGTCGGGTCCATGTCCGGAATCACCGTGGTGACGCCCATGGCACAGTTGAACAAGCCGAACAGCGGAAAACCGGGCAGATCCAACTCGCCGGGGCGGATGCCGTAGAAGTCGCGAAGTTCGTCGACCTGGCGGTCGAAATTGCCGTGCAGATACAGGGTGCCTTTGGGCGGCCCAGTGCTGCCGGTGGTAAAGATGACGGCGGCCGGGTCGTCCGCCCGAGTTGCCGCCGACTGGAAACCGGGACTGAGCGGGCGGGCGCGAAGCCTCGCCAGCGTGGTTCCGCCCCAAAACCAGCGGCGGCCGACGGTCACATGATAGCGAGATTTGGGAAACCGTCGCCGCAACAAAGTGCGGACCGCGTGGACCAGCGGAATCGCGACAAACCCCTCCGGCTCCGATTCCGCCAGGCACCGCACGAGATTCCTTCGACCCATCCCCGGATCGATCAAAACCGTCACGGCGCCGGCCTTGAACAGGGCAAAGGTCAGAGAGATAAAGTCGATGCTCGGCCGCACCAGCAAGACCATGCGCGTCTGGTCGGACACGCCCAGCGAGCGCAGCCCGTCGGCCAGCCGATTGCTGTCATCCTCCAGTTGCCGGAAGGTCACCTGCCGATAGCGGCGTTTCCCCTGAGCATCCCGGCCCGCTGGCTCCGCCACGGCGATCCCGTCCGGATCGCAGGCCGCGGTGGCCGACAGACGCAAACCGACGTTGACGATGTGATTCATGATGCTTCGCGTACGGATGGCTCTTCAAAAAGCCCCACGAGCAACGGTGACCGAAATGACTTCCCGGTTTCCGCGGAGTCTGGGGTCAGGCTTACAGATTTCAATTTTCGCGGTCCCAGGGATTCCCACTTGGAAAGCGACTGCCCCGCGAAAATTGAAATCTGTAAGCCTGACCCCAGACGGTGGACGAACTCTGGCCGATTGCGGCCGTATTGTAGGCGGGAGCCGGCAGTTCTCGCAACGGCACCCGCGGCAATCCGCGCGTGGCACGCCGGGCCAGAGATGGAAGCCGACGGCCGGGCTGGGGTTTCTTCGGTCGGACTCACCTGGCGCCCAAACAGGCTGCCACCTCGGCCCATTGGACGTCGTGCGGCAGGCAGGCTTGCCGAGCGGCCAGCGCGGCCGTTGCGCCGGCGGCTTCGCCCATCGGCACGGCGTTGCCGGTGACGCGGTAGCTGGAGTGGGCCAGGAAATCGCCGCTGATGCAGCGGCCGGCCAGCAGCAGGCCGTCGGCGTCCTGGGCGATCAAGGCCCGCAGGGGGATGTCGTACGGCTGCGTCGAGCGTTTCGCGGTGTGGCTTTCGATGCCCGTCGAATGCTGCTGGCTGGTGGAGTGGACATCGATGCCGAAGCTCACGCGGCAGACGGCGTCGTCGTGCTTGGCGCCCTGCAGCATGTCGTCCACAAAGACCGTGTAACGGCCGTGGATACGGCGGCCTTCGCGGACGCCGATTTGCGCCGCGGTGGCGACGATCTTGATGTTCCGCCACGGATCGCCCAGCGAGCGCAGACCGTCGACCAGCTGGTGCAATTCCGCGCGGGCGCGGAGCGTGGCGTCGGTCAGGTGCTGGGCATCGATGCCGCGACAGCCGTACTCGTGGTTGATCATCCAGGCGTACAGGTCGTTGTGGATCTTGAAGATCGTGGGCCGGCCGTAGGATGGTTCCAGTCCGGCCCGCTTGAATTCCGCCAACAGGGCGTCTTTCGGCGCCGCCCAGGCGCGGCCCGTGCGCTCGTAGAATTCGGCGACGGCCTGGGGATCGATGCCGGTGATGAGCATCAGCAGGCTGAACGGCTGCGTTTCGCCGGCGCGCTCCGGGCCGGCGGAACCGGGCCCGTCGGCGGGTCGGCCGAAGTCGAATGCACAGCCGGCCAGCGCCGCCAGATCGCCGTCTCCGGTGCAATCGACGAAGGCCTTGCCGGCGAACGCTTCGCGACCGGACTTGGATTCGGTGATGCAGTGCGTCACGCGGCGGCCGTCCTTCACGGCGGCCACCACCCGCGTGTGCAACCGCACTTGGACGCCCGCTTCCAGGCACATCTGATCCAGGACCAGTTTCATCTGCTCCGCGTCGTAGGGCATCGAGCCCTGGCGGTTCCAAGGGGCTTGGCCGAAGAGTCCGGCGCGGGCATCGAGTCGCTGGACGATCTGCTCCATCAGGCCGGTCTTCTTGGCCGCGTCGATGATCCACGACAACAGCCCGGTCGTCCAGATGCCGCCCAGTTGCCCGTGGTTTTCGATCAACCGCACGCTGGCCCCGGCCCGCGCCGCCGCGATGGCCGCCGCCACGCCAGCGGGGCCGGCGCCGCAAACCACCACGTCCGTGGAATCCGCGACCGGCACGTCACGGGCCGGTTCGACGACGCGATTGGTCCGGTTCGGCGCGGGCTCGCCCGCTGAGCCGCCTGCCGTCAGCCCAAGCCCCGCGGCAGTCGCCGCTCCAAACTGAAGAAAGCCCCGCCGTCCGAGACGTCGTGTCATGTCGTCTACCTCCCACAAACAGCCGTGACGGCTTGGCCGCGTCCCCGGCACCAGGAAATTTACTTCGCCCGTCTGCTCCGTATTGTACCGGAAACCTTGCAGCCGCCAGCCGCCCCACCTATACTTGGTTCGATTTCATCAGCCACCCCAGGAGACTTCACCATGCGTCAGATTCTGTTCGCCACGATCGCCCTCTGCTGCCTTTCCTCGACGGCGCTTGCCGCCGACGCGAATCCCAGTTCCGGCCTGAGCGCTGCGGAAGCCGCGGAAGGTTTCGTGCCCCTGTTCGACGGTCAATCGCTGGCTGGCTGGGTCGGCATCGGCGACGACACCAGCAGCTACTACGTCAAGGACGGCATGCTGATCTGCAAGGACACGGGCAAAGTCCACATTTTTTCCGAGAAGGAGTACGCCAACTTCATCCTGCGGCTGCAGATCAAGCTCGATCCCGGCGGCAACAACGGCCTGGGAATCCGCACGAAGATTTCCAAGCAGCCGCACATCGAGGGCATGGAACTGCAGATCTTGGAGGACGACTATTACGCCGACGGCGACCCGATCAAGCTCAAGGACTATCAGCACCACGGCTCGATCTACGGCGTCGTGCCGGCCAAGACCGGCCACCTGAAACCGGCCGGGCAGTGGAATGACCAGGAAGTGATCTGCGACGGCCGGCACCTGAAGGTGATCCTGAACGGCGCGGTGATCGTCGATGCCGACTTGGACAAAGTCCAGCCGATCGACGGCCACGAACACCCCGGCCTGAAATACGAAAAGGGCCGCATCGGCCTGCACGCCCACGGCAACTACGGCGCCGAAGTGTTCTTCCGCAACATGCGGATCAAGGAACTCAAGTAGCCGCAGCGTCGCTTTCGGCAAGGATCGGCGGAGCCAGACAATCCCGATCTTTCCGGCCCGCCGGCGTCCTTCGCGTTCCACGCAGCCCGAACCAGACCGCACACCAGTCGCCCGTCGGCGCGAACCCGCGCGGCCGGACTCGCGCCGCGCGCTTTTCGGCACCACCCCGCCCGGTGAACGGCACGCGACCGCGAGTGGCCCGCGGAGCAGTCGTTGGCCGAGTCTTGAACGCTTGCACCGCGCCTGTTGCTGGGTTCGCAACGGAAAAACTTGCCCCCGGTTGTCTGGTCCGTCGCAGGAGACGGGCCTAGAATCCGACAGAAACCCGGAGGCATGTTGATGACTCGTGCAGAAATGGGCGGCCGATCGCCGCCGGCGGGGCAAGGCCGACAAGAAGAACAGCAAGCGGCGCCGGAACCATCTGTGGCGCCGAGACAATCAGCGTCCGGATCGGCCGACGTGCGGCGGCGGCCTGGACGCGGCCTGATCGTCGCCGGCCTGGTTCTGAGCGCCGTCGCCGCTGCTGCGCTGGCCCGTCCCTGGTGGCAGCCGCCGCTGCAAGCCTGGCTGGAGGCCAAGCAACCGGCGGCGGGAGAAGGGCAGGAGGGCGAGCATGAGCACGCCGGCGAGCACGCGCACGAGGGCGAACACAACCACGCGCACCAGGCGCGGAGCGAGGGCGAAACCGCGCCCCGAACTCCTGCCAGCCACGACCAGGCGACGACGATCGAACTGAGCCCGCAGGCGCAGCGGAATGTCGGGCTGTCGCTGATCACCGTGGAGCCCCGCGACTTCCAGCGGACGGTTTCCGTCCCGGCCACGATCGTCCAGCGGCCCGGCCGGTCCCAGATCACGGTCTCCGCTCCGCTGACGGGAATCGTCACCCGTATCTATCCGATCCCCGGCCAGGCGGTACGACCGGGCGAACCGCTGTTCGAATTGCGGTTGACGCACGAAGACCTGGTCGAAAAACAAACGGCCTTTCTGCGGGACCTGGAACAGTTGGATGTGGCCAAGCAAGAGTTGGCGCGATTGGAGGACGTGACCCGCAGCGGCGCTCTGCCGGGCAAGATGCTCCTGGAGCAAGGCTACGAACGTCAGAAACTGGAAGGCGCCATGCGGGCCGAGCGCGAGGCCCTGTTGCTGCACGGCCTGAGCGACGAACAGATTCAAACGATCGAGAAACAACGGCGGCTGATCCGCAAACTGGTCATCGCGACGCCGGAGCCGGACAGCGATCACGCCAGCGGCGCCCATCAGGACTTTCTGCAGGTCGCCCGCCTGGCGATCAACCGCGGCGATCACGTGAACACCGGGACGCCGCTGGCGATCTTGAGCGATCATTGCGAATTGTACATTGAGGGAAGCGCGTTCGAGCAAGACGCCCAGGTGTTGAACCGGGTCGCCAACGCGGGGACGGAGGTGTCTGCGCTGGTCGAATCCGAGGCGACTGGCAAGCGGGAAGTTTCCGGGCTGCGGATCCTGTACGTCGAAGACCAAGTGGAACGCGATTCCCGCGCGCTGAAGTTCTACGCCGGTCTGGCCAACGAGCTGGTCCGCAACGAAGCCACGCCGGACGGTCGCCGCTTCATCAGCTGGCGCTACAAACCGGGGCAGCGGGTCGAGGTGCTGGTGCCCGTCGAGCGTTGGGAGCGGCGCGTCGTGCTGCCGGTCCAGGCGGTGGTGCAGGAAGGCGCGGAATCGTTCGTGTTCCTCAAGCACGGCGATCATTTCGACCGCCAAGCGGTGCACGTCGAGTATCGCGATCAGCAATGGGCGGTCCTGGGGGCCGACGGCGCCCTGGCCCCCGGCCAGCAGGCCGTCGCCAACGGCGCCTACCAGATCCACCTGGCCGTCAAGAACAAGACGGGCGGCGGCGCGGATCCCCACGCGGGCCACAACCACTGACGCGCCGGGCCACTTTGGAGTGCGGCGCCTTGTCGCCGCTTTGGCTGAACGCCAACGGCGCCGCGGACCTTTGCCACAAGCAACACGGGAATCCCATCGGCACGAGCGGCGTTGCGTCGGCTCCCACGCGGCGACAAGGCGCCGCGCGCCCAGAACCAAGGACAGGTAGCCAGCGATGCTGATCCAGCCGTTGAACGGAATCATCCGATTTTCCCTGCACCAGCGCGTGCTGGTGGCGGCGGCGGCGCTGCTGTTGACCGCCCTGGGCGGCTGGCAGATCGCGCGGTTGCCGATCGACGTCTTTCCCGACTTGGACCGGCCGCGGGTGACGGTCATGGTCGAGGCGCCGGGACTGGCTCCGGAAGAAGTCGAGACGCTGATCACGTTTCCGCTGGAGTCGGTGCTGAACGGCGCGACGGGTGTCGAGGCCGTCCGCTCGTCGTCCAGCGTGGGGCTGGCGGTCCTGTCCGTCGAGTTCGGCTGGGGCACCGACCTTTTCCGAGACCGCCAGATCGTGGCGGAGCGGCTGGCCTTGGCGGCCGAGCGGCTGCCTCCCGGCGTGCAACCCCAATTGGCGCCGATTTCCTCGGTCATGGGCCAGATCCTGGTCGTCGGCCTGTGGAGCCAGGATGGAACCACGCCGCCGATGGAGTTGCGGACGCTGGCCGACTGGGTCGTGCGCCAGCGTCTGTTGACCATCCCCGGCGTATCGCAGGTCTTCACCATGGGCGGCCAACGGAAGCAGTACCAGGTGCTGGTCGATCCCGCGGCCCTGCTGCGTTACGGCGTGACGCTCCACGAGGTCCGGGAGGCGCTGGAAGCGAGCAACGAAAACGCCACAGGCGGCTACCTGGACGAACAGGGGCCTTACGAACTGCTGGTGCGTTCCCTGGGCCGCGTCCAGACGCGGGAGCAGATTCAGGAGATCGTGGTGAAGATGCGGGAAGGACGGCCCGTGCTGGTCAGACAAGTCGCCCGCGTGATCGAAGGGCCGCAGCTCAAGCGGGGCGACAGCGCCGCCTGGGTGCGCGACGCGGACGGCCGCTTTTCCGGCGGCCCGGCCGTCGTACTGACGGTCAACAAGCAACCTCAAGCGGACACGCGCCGGGTGACCGAGGACGTTGCCTCCGCGCTCCGCGAGTTGCAGCCGCGGTTGCCCGGCGACGTCCGCGTCGAGCCGCACCTGTACCAGCAACAGGCGTTCATCGACCTGGCCGTGGAAAACGTGGCCCACGCGCTGCGGGACGGCGGCCTCCTGGTGGTCGTGATCCTGTTCCTGTTCCTGCTCAACGTCCGCACCACCTTGATCACCTTGACCGCCATTCCGTTGTCCCTCGTCGTCACGGCTCTGGTGTTCGCCGGCTGCGGCCTGTCGATCAACACGATGACGCTGGGCGGACTGGCCGTCGCCATCGGCGAACTGGTGGACGACGCCATCGTGGACGTCGAGAACATCTTCCGCCGCCTGAAGGAAAACCGCCTCGCGGCGGAGCCGCAGCCGGCGCTGCGGGTTGTGTATCAGGCGAGCACGGAGGTCCGCAATTCGATCGTCTTCAGCACGCTGATCGTCGTGCTGGTCTTCACGCCGGTATTCGCCCTGGGCGGCATGGAAGGCCGGTTATTTGCGCCCTTGGCCGCGGCCTATATCGTCTCCATCCTCTCGTCGTTGCTCGTCTCGCTGACCGTCACGCCGGTGCTGTCGTATTGGTTGCTGGCGCAGCGGCGGGCGTGGCCCTACGTCGCCGCGTTGACCGCTCCCCTGGCGGCCTTCGCGATGGCTGCCTGGGCGGCGCCGTCGGCCCTGGCGTGGTGCGGGCTGAGGGCTGCCGCCGCGGGCTGGACCGCCCGGCCATTTTGGATTCACGCGGCGACGGCCCTGGCCGCCGCGCCCCTGCTGTGGGCGCTGATGAGGTGGGCCGATCGCCGGTCCGAGCGGGACCGTGACGGGCTTCTGCTGCGAGGTCTCCAACGGCTGGCGGCCGGGGCGATCGGGTTCAGTCTCCGCGCGCCGGCCCTGGTCCTGATCGGAGCCGTGGCGGCGGTCGGCGTCAGCATCGCCGCGCTGCTGCGGCTGGAAAGCGATTTCCTGCCGCCCTTTGACGAAGGCGCCGTGCAGATCAACGTCGTTTTGCCGCCCGGCACGTCGCTGGAAACTTCGCAGCGCATCGCCCGGACCGTCGAACAGCGTCTGCAACAACTGCCCGACATCCAGACGCTGGTGCGAAGAACGGGACGAGCGGAACTGGACGAGCACGCCGTGCCGGTCAGTTCCTCCGAGTTCATCGCGACCTTGATTCCGGACAGTCCGCGCAGCCGCGGACAGACCTTGACGGCGATCCGCGAAGCGCTGGCCGACGTACCGGGCATCGTGACCAGCGTCGAACAGCCGCTGGCCCATCTGATCTCCCACATGCTCTCCGGCGTGCAAGCCCAGATCGCCGTCAAGCTGTACGGCGACGATCTGGAAACCCTCCGCCGCACCGCGCATCAGATGCAAGCCGCAATCGCCGGCGTGCCCGGCGTGACGGATCTGCAAGTGGAGCCGCAGACCGAGATCCCGCAACTGCGGATCGAAATCGACGGCGCGCAACTCCAGAAGTACGGACTCCGCCGCCGCGACGTCAACGAATTCGTCCAGACCGCCATGAACGGGGCCGTGGTCTCCGAAGTCCTGTTGGGCCAGCGGACGTTCGATCTGCTGGTGCGGCTGGACGAGCCGTACCGCGAAAACCTGGACGCCGTCCGGCGGCTGACGCTCAACCTGCCGGACGGCGGGGCGACCAGCTTGAGCGCGGTGGCCAACGTGTACCGCGCCAGCGGCCCGAACACAATCAACCGCGAACACGTCCGCCGCCGGATCGTTGTCCAATGCAACACCGCCGGACGCGGTCTGGTGGACGTCGTCCGGGACATCCAGGACCGCCTGCGGCCCCTCGAAGCGTCGCTGCCGACGGGCTACTTCGTCCAGTACGGCGGGCAGTTCGAGAGCCAGCGGTCGGCCACGCGGGCGATCGTCGTTTTGCTGGCGGTGGCGTTGAGCGGCGTGTTCCTGGCGCTGCACACGATGTTCCGTTCGGCGAATCTGTCGCTGCAAGTCATGATCGCCCTGCCGGCGGCTTTGATCGGCGCGGTGGCCGCCTTGCACCTGACGGGCCAGACGCTCACGGTGGCCGCGCTGGTCGGGTTCATTTCGCTGTGCGGGATCGCCTCGCGGAACGGCATCCTGCTGATCAACCACTACCTGCAACTGGTCCGGCACGAAGGCGAGAGTTGGACCTGGGAAATGATCGTGCGGGCAGGCCGCGAACGCGTGGCCCCGGTGTGGATGACCGCGTTGACCTCCGGCATCGGTTTGCTCCCGCTGGCTGTCGCCGCGGGCGAGCCGGGCAAGGAGATCCTGTATCCCGTCGCCACGGTCATCCTGGGCGGCCTGGTCACCAGCACTCTGCTGGAGTTTTTCGTGCGCCCCGCCCTGTTCTGGAAATTCGGCCTGGGGGCGGCCCGCCGCGTGGTCGGGACGGACGACAGCCAGGCGGCACGAGACGCGGCCGGCGCGCCGGCCCGAACCGGGTAGGCGGCCGTCACGGAATGGCGAAGATCAGGCCCGTGATCACGGCGGCTTCCGCAACGCCGCCCCGAACGCTCAGCGGCGGACGGTGCAGCTGGAACGGCGCACACGAGCCGGGACGATAGTGGCCCAGCGTGTACACGCCGCACCCGCACGGCTCGGCGGCCATCAGGTAAGGCAGCGCCGGAATCGTCCCGAAGAAATGCGCGGCGGAGACGAACGGCTGTGCCAGGCCGCAAGTGTATCCGTACCGTTCCAGGTTGACTTGTTCAAAGTACAGCGGCCGATGAAGCACGCTGGGCGCTTCCCACCGGTAGCAAGACAGCGGCCAGGGCCGGCTGGCGCCAAGTCCGTGGTGGACGCAACCGGCCGCAGCGAATCTCGACGCAGCCGGGTCGCCGGGCAGGTCCCCAGCGGGCGGCCGGATGCCGACGGACAACTGCGACAAGGAGCGAAGTCCGTCAGCGGTCTGAGCCGGGGGCGCGACGCCGTGGGGCGCGTGCCCGTCCGCCACGACGAACGCCGCAGCAGGCCAAGAAGACGGGACCTGGGGTGACTCGGCGAACGGGATGCCGGTCACATCCATGCTGCCTGCGGGCGGAAACGAGTTCTCCCTCTGCCAATCGCCGGGCGCAAACAACGGGTTGGCCAACCGCACGGTCTCAGCGGCCAGATTGCCGCAACAGGCGACAGCCATCCAGAGCGACAGACCCCAGACGATGCCGGGGCTGGCCCAGATGCCCGCCACGATCCGTCGCACTTCCGCCCGTGGGCTGCCCTGCGCCACGGCGGGCTGTAACGGATTTGCGGCTTGCACGGACAGAGAGGGATAACGCATCGGGCGGAGAGTCCTGTCGTCAGAGGGTAACGCGAGGCTGTCTGAACGTCTTGTCGTCTTCCTCTCCACGGACTCTTGACAATCGTCACCACAGCGGAGACTCGTCCGCCAAGCACGACGGGTACGAAAGGCATACCCGGCAAGGTTTGACACCCGGCCCCCGCGTCTACCGCCGATCGTCCGAATCGAAGGGGGGACGGCTGCGGCGGAATCGCTCGAAGAAAGCGCGGATGACGCTGCCGCGGCCAGCAAACGGGCTTGCGGCCGCTGCGGGCACTCGCGGCAGTCGCTTTTTCTTGGTTTTCTCCAACGCGGCTCGGAGCCCGTCCCGTTTTCTTAACCGGCTACCGGCGGCGGCGACTGAGCCACAGTGCGATTTGCCGCGTCAGACTGACGACGATCATCAGCACGACGGGCGTCACCAGGGTGAACAGAATGAACACCAGAAGGCTGGCGCCGCCGGGCTTCAGCGCGCTGCGGACGAAATAGGAGCCAGCCGCCGCCATGACACTGCACACCAGCATGACCATCAGCAGGCTGCCCATGCCAAACTGCGGGCGGCGGCGGTGCGGTGTCTCGGACCTGGTCGTCGGCTCCGACTTGGTCATGGAGGCTTCCTGGGCGGACGGCCGTCGTGTGCCGCGCGGCGGAACACGTTCCTCCGCTGGCCGCGGCGGCCGATTTCGCTAAACTTGAAGGACCGGCAGAGAGATCTTACGGCCTGTCGGCCCCGCTGGCAAAGGGAGACTCGCGCCCGTGACTACGATTCTGGACGAAATCATCGATACAAAGCGTCAGGAGATCGCGGCAGCCCGCAAGGCGCGGCCCGAGTCGGAACTGCTGGCCGCCTTGGCCGACGCGCCGCCGGTGCGCGATTTCCTGGCAGCGCTGTCCGGCGAGGGCGGGATCCGCCTGATCGCGGAAGTCAAGAAGGCCAGCCCGTCCAAAGGCCTCATCCGCGAGGATTTCCAACCGGTCCAAATCGCGCAGATCTACGAACGGCACGGCGCGGCGGCGATCAGCGTGCTGACCGATCAGCCGTACTTCCAGGGCTGCCTGCAGTACTTGACCGACATCCGCGCGGCAGTCGGCGTGCCGCTGTTGCGCAAGGACTTCATCCTGGACGTGTACCAACTGCTGGAAGCCCGCGTGGCGGGGGCGGACGCGGTTCTGCTGATCGCCGAGTGCCTGGACGCCGAGAGCCTGCAGCGACTGCACGACGAAGCCCTGGGATTGGGCATGACCCCGCTGGTCGAACTGTACGATCCCGGCAACTTGCCCCGCGTGCTGGCTGCCGACGCGCACCTGATCGGCGTGAACAACCGCGACCTGCGGACCTTTGACGTGGATCTCCAGCACACGATCCGGATGCGGGACCAGATCCCGCGCCAGCGGCGGTTGGTGGCGGAAAGCGGCATTCACACGCGCGCCGACGTCCGGATGCTGGAAGCCGCCGGCGTCGACGCCATGCTGGTCGGCGAATCGCTGATGGCCAGTCCCGACATCGGCGCGGCGGTCGATCGGTTGTTGGGGCGCTGAGCTCTCGGAACGGCAGCAGGCCACTTGAGTTTCCGGCACGCCGGCACAAGACGACAGGCAGGCGAAACGAGAGGCGACAAACCGCTGGGAACTCTTCGATGACTGTGTGGCGAGTGTGGGACGAGGCCGTCGCTTGGTTCGCGCTCCGCAGCGGCCGCTTCGAGCCGCTGCCGCTGGCCGAGGGCGTCTACCGCAGCGAAGTCTTTCCGGGGCTCTGGCTGGAACCGGCCGCCGTCGTGCGCGGCGATGTGGCGGAGGTCGTCCGAGTGCTTCAGCAGGGCCTCGCCAGCCCCGCACACGCCGCGTTTGTGGCGCGTTGTCAGAACGTGTGACCGAGTTGCCAGCGGGCAAGTGAAGACACCCGGCTTTCGCAGAACGCCGGGTGTCTGGAGCGGCCACGAGTCTCGCGCCAGGGGCTAACCCAGCTTGGTGATCCCCGGAATCGGAACCGGATAGGTCCCGTTGGCCTCCGGCTTGGCCGGCGGGTCCATATCCCAGCTGACGGCGTCCGGCCCGGCCCGCCACGGCGAGTTCAGGGCTTGGTCCCACGTCATCTGCTGGCCCGTGTAGCAGACCATCTGGCCCAGCAGCGAAAGCATCGTGCTGCGGACCATGCGCACGCCGTCGTTCACCGGCTTGCCGCTCCGCACGGCGTCGAACAGCACCACGTGCTCGGCGTCGTACATGTTGGCTTTCGGCCCACGGTACTCCCAGTTCGTCTCGCCTTCGATGCGGCACTTGTTGGGCAGGTACGCGCGGCCCTTGGTGCCCAGGAACGTGTCCGAGACTTCGCTGTAGCAGCCGTCCTGGGCGCGGACGTTGGCGTACATCCGCACGCCGTTGGCATATTCATAGACGATGGCGCAGTGATCGAACACGTCGCCGTGGACGGGAAAGAAACACGACGAACGCCCGCCGGAGCCGAACGCCTTGACCGGCGTCTCCTCGCGCAACGCCCAAGCGCCCTTGTCGATGCTGTGCAGCAGCGACTGCGGGCCGTCGTCGCCCGACAGCCAGCGGAAGTGGTACCAGTTGCGGAATTGGTACGCCAGTTCGCTCCAGCCCGCCTCGCGTTCGATGTTGCGATACGTGGAACGCATGTAAGTCTCTTGGATCGCGACGATGTCGCCGATCGCGCCGTCCAGCACGCGCTGGATCGTCTCCTGGACGGCTTTGTCGTAGCGCCAGCACAGGCCGGAGACGATGCTCAGATTCTTTTTCTTGGCTTCCTCGCACGCCTGCTCGACGAGGTGAATGCCCGGCGGATCGATGGCGTGGGGCTTTTCCACGAACACGTGCTTGCCCGCTTCGACCGCGGCTTTCAGGTACGGGGGATGGAATTTCGACGCACACGCGATCAGCACGACGTCCACGCCGCTGGCGATCACCTTCTGGTAGGCGTCGAAGCCGACGAAGCAGTGGTCGTCGTCCACCGCCACCTGGTCGGGCTTGCTCTTCTTGAGGTTGGCGCGGCTGGCCTGCACGCGGTCCTCGAACACGTCGGACATGGCGATCAGGCGGACGTCGGGACCGGCGTTCATGGCGTTCACCGCCGCGCCGCTGCCGCGCCCGCCGCAGCCGATCAAGCCCACCTTAATGACGTCGCTGCCAGCCGCGTGGACGCGACGGGCCAGGGGCAGCGCGCCCAGCGCGGCTCCGGCGGCGGAAGCGGCCAGAAATCGGCGGCGGGAACAATCGTTGCGGGAAACGGGTTGAGGATGCTCGTTCATCGAGATACTCCTGGGGTTAGGGGGTCTTGTCACGTCTGTTCCAGTTCGATCGACTGCAGCAGCAACTCGCGTCCGCCGTCGATCACGATGTCGTCGCTGCCGCAGTGCGGGCACTGCATGGAAAATGCCTCGATCTCTGCCCGGACGCCGCAGGCCCGGCAGTCGCTGTACGCGGCCGGCTGGCTGATGCGCAGGGTCGAGCCCTCCAGGATCGTGCCGGGGGCGAGCACTTCATGGGCGAAGCGGATCGAGTCCGCGTTGACGCCGGACAGCCGGCCGATGACCAGGTCCAGCCCGACCACGCGTCCGGACCGGCCGGACTTTTCCACTTCGGCCTCGACCTGCTCGATCAAGGTTTGGACGATCGACATCTCGTGCACGGCGTTTCGGCTCCTGGGAAGACGGACGACATCTGGTATACTATAAAGCTCGCGATTGACAAGAGGATGTCCATAACGAGGAAACACGACATGAATCCACGACGAGTTGCTGGCGGTCTTGTTGTTTTGCTGGGCTGGTTGACGATTGCTGGGCCGCTGCCTGCTGCGGACGACGCCCAAGGGAACCGGGAGACGTCGGAACAGCGCGACGCTCGCATGAAGTGGTGGCGCGACGCCCGTTTCGGCCTGTTCATCCACTGGGGCTTGTACTCCCTTCCGGCCGGGCACTGGAAGGGCCAGCCGGTCCGCGGCATCGGCGAGTGGATCATGAACAGCGCGAACATCCCGGTGGCCGAGTACGAGCAGCTGGCCAAGGAATTCAATCCGGTCCAGTACGATCCGGCCGCCTGGGTCCGCATCGCCAAACAGGCCGGCGTCAAGTACCTCGTGATCACGTCCAAGCACCACGACGGATTCGCCTTGTTCGATTCCCGGGCCACCCGCTACGACGTGGTGGACGCGACGCCCTACGGCAAGTGCCTGCTGAAGCCGCTAGCCGACGAGTGCCGCAAGCAGGGCCTGAAGTTCTGCGTCTACCACTCGATCATGGACTGGCACCACCCGGCTCAGACTCGCCGTAACGAGAAGAGCTACAATCCCACGAAAATCGTTCCGGGCCGCAAGGCGGAATACATGGACTTCATGAAACAGCAGTTGAAGGAACTGCTGGACAACTGCGATACCGAAGTCCTCTGGTTCGACGGCGAATGGTGCGACTGGTACACCGAGGAAGACGCCCGCGACGTCTACGCCTATCTGCGGAAACTGAAACCGCAGCTGATCATCAACAACCGCGTCGGCAAGGGCCGCCAAGGCATGGACGGCATCAACAAGGGCGATCGCGAGTACGCCGGCGATTTCGGCACGCCGGAGCAGCAGATCCCGGCCACTGGACTGGCCGGCGTCGATTGGGAATCCTGCATGACGATGAACGACACCTGGGGATACAAGCAGGACGACCACAACTGGAAAAGCAGCGAAACGCTGATCCGCAACCTGATCGACATTGCCTCCAAAGGCGGCAACTATCTGCTGAACGTCGGCCCCACGGCCGAAGGCGTGATTCCGGCGGCGTCAGTCGAGCGGTTGCAGGCGATCGGCAAGTGGATGCAGGTCAACGGCGAAGCGATCTACGCCACCTCGGCCAGCCCGTTTAAGTCGCTGCCCTGGGGCCGTTGCACGAAGAAATTGACCGACGGCGGCACCACGTTGTACCTGCACGTCTTCCAGTGGCCCCGCGATGGAAAACTGCTCGTGCCCGGCTTGCGCAACAAAATCGCCGCCGCGTATCTTCTGGCCGACGCGAGCCAGAAAGCCCTGGCGACCGAAGCCGCCGCATCCGGCGTCTGCGTGCAACTTCCGGCCGCGGCCCCCGATCCGATTTGCAGCGTCGTGGCCTTGAAGGTCGTGGGCGACCTGGAGATCGAAGGCAAGGGCCCCGCCCAATAAAGTCCGACGGCACGATCAAGCTGGTCGCGAGCGCCCCCACCTGCCGCGGCCAGCCGATCCGCAGCGAATCGGGTAGTACGAAGCGGTCGTCCTTCGTACTGCGTCGTTCGTCGAGTCAGTCGAGCGTCGCTTTTCGGTTCGCGTGGTCAATCCGGAGGACGCGTGGCTGCCGGAGAGTTCCGCGTTTGCCGCACTTCCAGGTCGATGAGGGCACGATTACGATCGTCGACTGTCCCGATCAAGACGCGAACCCTCCAATGTGGAATGCGGCTTCGTGGCCAACTCGCAGCACAAAGGACTTTCGATCCGGATAAGCCTTCTTGGCGGCCATCGCGGCATCCATGAAATCGTCGCCCAGAAAGTAGGATTCCGACACGGGCTCGATCGCCACGAACCGGTCGCGGTGCCTCGCCTCCAAGTCCGCCTTCAGACGTAACTCGTAGACCCGTTTCGCCTGCTCAGCAACTGACATGGCTCGTCCGTCCTGCGCCTCAGAAAACTGGGAGATTTCCACTGACTTGATTCACAATTTCGGAGCTTCCTTAGCCGCGCCATCGTCGGTCGGGTCCGCGGCCGGAGCCTCCTTCTTGGCATCCGCTGGCGGAGATTCTTCTTTGGCTTCCGGAGCCGGAGCCTCGGTCTTGGGTTCCTCGGCGGGGGCCTCCTTCGCGGCGTCCGGGGCCGGTTCTTCCTGCATGCCTTCGGCCGCTGGCTTCTCCTCCGCGATGTCCGGGGCGGCGGCCTCCTTTTCGTCGTCCGCCGGCATGGCCTGCTCTTCGTCTTCGGCAGCGGGAGTCTCCTCTTCGGTTGCGGACGCCGCCGCTTCGTCTTCGGGAGCCAGCGCTGATTTGACGCCGTACTGGTGGACCAAGCGGCCGCCGAGGTGAGCGCCGCTGGCCATCAGCAGATTGGCGCCCATCAGCGCCGCCAGGAAGACCAAGTTGGCCGGGAACGCGAACTTCAGGCCTTGCAGCGATTGAGCCAACAGCGGCAGCACGACGATTCCCGCATAGACAATCGTCAAGGCCGCGAACACGTTTCGCGCCTGGACCATCATGTCTTCATGCTCCTGCATGACGTCCCACATCGCATCGTCTTCGGCGTCTTCCACCACGTCGCGGGCCGCGATGCCCGTGGACACCGCCTGGAACGCGCCGGCCGTGCCGCCGATCAGCAGGATCAGGGCCGAAACGGAGAACCACCAGCCGCGTTTGGGGACGATCATGGCCAAGACGACAAAGACGGCCGCAAACAGCAGCAGCGCAATGGGGAAATGGACGACCAGCGGATGCATGCCCTCGGGGGGCGGGGTCGGGGGCAACGAGGGAAGATTGGCAAACACGAGGGCGCTCCTTGATGGGAAAAATACGTGCCGCGGGACGAATCCGGTCACTGGACCGGACTCCCGACCGCTTCATTCTACTTGGCGGCACCACGGAGAAAAAGCAGGGCTAACGACTCGGGCCGCACGCAGCGGCGAAAAGGTCACTGGGGCAGGCCCGCCTGGCAATCCTTCCAGGCCCGGATCGACTGCTTTAGGTTCTCCAACGGATCGCCCTTGACGCCATAGCACTGCAGCCCGATCGGGCCCCGATAGCCGGCGGCCTGGAGCTTTTTGAGGAAGCCGCACACGTCGTAGTTGCCGCGGCCCAGCGGCTGGATCAGGCGGTCCCAGCCGAGGCCGGGCTGCTTGACGTCCGCACCGTTGATCGAGACGACCATCAACTGCGGCCCGGCTTCGCGGATCGTGGCGTCCAGTTGCGGTCCCTGGTCGCCCATCAATTCGTGGCACAGATTGATCGACACGCCCACGTTCGGCCGCGCGACCTGCCTGGCCACCCGCAACGCGTCGGCCGTCGTGGCGACGTAGAATCCGGCGTGCGGATACAGGGCCACGCGGAGCTTCGCGGCCGCCGCCAGGTCGGCGATCTCACGCACCACCGCAGCCGCCTTGGCGTCCTCCCGGCCGCGCTGGCCGCCCAGCACCGTCAGCCACAAGATGACGTCCGTGCCCCGCAATTTCGGGATCTGGTCCTTGAAGCTTGGATCGTACGGCGGCGTTTGGTCCAAGCGGCAGCCGACGTACGTGCTGAACACCTTCAAGCCGGCCTGCTCGTAGCTCCGGATGAAACCGCCGATGTCCAAAGCCCGCACGCCGACCCCCTGGTAGCCCAACTCCTTCAACACCCGCGGCGGATCGGCGATGCCGTGCAATCCGTTGTCGAAGACGAAGAAGGGATTGGGGTAGGCTTTCTCGTCGGCAGCCGAGAACTTAGTCACCAGTCCGAACCCGAACGCGGATGCGCAGAGAATTGCAAGCGCGATAGGCTTAGAAATCATGCTTGGCGGCTCCTGGAAATTGTCTTTGGCGTTGCTGCGACTCGTGAGGGCTACCCAGCAACGTTGACACCCACTGGTTACTCGAACGTGCGTAGAAAAGCGATTGCTTCTTGGCGTGCAGGAAACGTAGCTTCAATCCTTGCCCCGGTGTTGAAACGAACTTGGATTTCGAAGTACTCGCGCGACTGAGCGTCCTCGCGAACCACCCATGCTCGCTCTTCCTCGATCAGGTACGAAATGGCGCTGGCGACGTCAGGAAGTTCCAACGCGTGTCCCCGCAGCACGCTGAGGCGGACCGAAATCACCCTGCGAGTGATGGCCGCCTCCAATCGAAAAACAAACGAGCTGATCTGACTGGCATGCAGCGACGAGAGATGACGGACCTGCGTGCTGATGGCGTCTGGTTGAAGCAACGATTCCCAAAGGGCGATCTTCTTTCGAAAGTCATCTTCGGTCGTCCCTTCAACTCCATCTTCCGAGGAAGCGTCGATGCCGAGGTCGGCAAAACAGGCCACGATCGAAGCGTACGGAATATGAAGCACGGCGAAGCCCTTCGACTCCAATTGGGCCAGTGCGTTTTTTGTGAACTTGCCTGCTAGCACCGCCCCGCAGAACGGTTGATGCCGACTGAAGGTCTGCGTTACAGGGCGTACGGCCGCTTCGATTTCCTGGGCCTTGTTTTTGGAGTGCTTGGTGTACCGCCGCCAAGCCGACTCGATGAAGGCAACGGGTGTGCCGAAGGCATCCTCCGTGCCGCCCCGCTCCAACACGTAGTCCAGGTCGTGTCGATTGCCGTACCCATCCTGCCAAGTCACTTTCGAGAGGTTCTTTCCACCCTGACCGGCACGGGCTTTTCGTGGCCTCTGGTGATCGAGATACAAGCCGTGCCGATTCGCCACGTCCGCCAAGAGACTTTGGACAAACGCCTCGAAGACATCTCCGACGATTTGTCCCCAGCGATGAGCAAGTGATTCAGCCATACACGATCCCGAT
>JAAYYU010000113.1 GCA_012515235.1 Candidatus Anammoximicrobium sp. | reverse complement strand
ACATCTCTGGTCTTGAACACCGCTCCACGCTGGCAAGCAGCGTGGTGGCGAGGCAGCCGATTTCGCGACATCTCTGGTCTTGAACACCGCTCCACGCTGGCAAGCAGCGTGGTGGCGAGGCAGCCGAATTCTTCGCGGACGTCTCTGGTGTTGGGAAGTTGTTTCCACGTCCGTTGCCACGGGACTCGGCGGGGGCTTGGCACCGTTCGAGAGACAGCGGTCGCCTCGTCAAAACAGCCATCACATTCCACGGGAGGATCCGCAATCAACGCGGGACCGTTATTTCTCGAACGATGCTCACCTGACCTCAAACACCTTCTCCACTTCCAGGCCGGAGACCCACTCCTGGACGCGTATCCGCCATTGGCCGGGAGTCGCCGTCAGGGGCAAACGCAGGGGAATGATCCGCTGGCCGTCTTGAATGCGTTGATAGCGCTGCGTGCCGCACCACGGCCCCGACGGCGAGGTGACAGTCACCTCGGCCAGTTGCCTTCCAGCCGGCGGACGATCCGACTCATCCCGCAGTGTCAGCAGCAGGTTCGTCTCGCTGCCGGGCGCGATCCTTCCGGGCACCGGGAGATCCAAGCTGGCCACCGCGGCGGGCAGCGCCGCCACCACGGCGGCGGCGCCGGGGGCGAGCGTCAACTGGCAGGTCTGTCGGCCTTGGTGGAGTTGGGCGTCCAGTCGGCGATGCGCCAAAACGTCGTACAGCGCGAAGCCGGCCGGCACGCTGAGCGTGACCTCCTGGGGCAAGCCCCGATCGCGCAGGGGGCCGCCGCCGTCGTTGGGCAGCGTGACCTTCCAACGCTCGAACTGCGGCCCCGGCTCGCGGTGGTCGTTGATCACGAACACATAGCGTGCGGCGCCGGCCTCGCGCGTGTAGCTGAAGACGCGGTCGCTGGGGCTGACCTGGGCCCAACCGCGGCGGGCGTCGCGGAAGGCCCGTGCCCAGCCGCCCAATTCCCGTTCCGCAACGTCGCGGGCATACGCCTGGTTGGGGATCGCCAATCGCTGGACGCCGGGAATCTCGGCTCGCAGCACCTGGTCGGCAAGCACCTTGCCGCCCTGGTTGGCATAGGCCACCAGCGCTTCGTGGGTCTGCTGCGGCAGGCACCACGCTCCGGGCACCACGACCGCCTGGTAGCGGTCCAGCCAGCCGGCCGCGACGTGGTCGTCGGTAAGGAAATCAAAGGGCAAGCGGGCGCGGGCGAGGGTGCGACTGGCGGTCCGCACCAGCCAGTGCCGCACCCAGTTGTTGCCCGCGCCTGGCTGGATGAAGTACAGCCCGTCCGTCTCCAGCAGGGCCACTTTCGGTTGCTCCATGGGCAGCCCGCCCACCAGCGTCCCGACCGGACTGATCAGGCCGTACGTTTCGGTCAGCACGTCGTCGCAGGCCCGGTCATACACCTCGGTCTTGCGTTCGCCCAAGCCGTACAGGCCGATGCTGCTGGACGGGCAGGCGACGGACAGCCAGAGGTTCTCACGCAGGCAGTCCGGGCTCAAGCACAACACCTTGCGTTTGCCATCGTCGTCGGTCACCCACAGGCCGTTGCCGTCGTCCCAGTACACGGTGCCGGGCATGGCTTGGAAGGGCTTGCCCAACAGCCGTGCGATGTTTTCGGCGTGCGCGAATTCGGCAACCAGACCCTCCGGCGCCCGCGGATAGCCCCAGAAGTCGACCAGGTCCATTTGCTCGAACTGGGTCAGCGCGACGGGCTGGTCCGAATAGTACTTGACCTCCGTCAGACCCGCCTCGCGCATCCATCGCGCCAATTGTCCATTCAGCAGCCAGTAGCCCTGCCCCCGCTCCTTCCACCAGCGCAGAAAGCGGAACGCCGGATGCGTCTCCGGCACCACGGCGGGCGGCGCGTTGTCCTGAGTCGATGCGACGTGCAGGGGCGGGCGGGCCACTTCGGCGGGGATTTCCGCCAGGCCCGTTTCCTGCTTCATCCATTCGTAAAACCAGGTTTGATCCGTCGCCGGAAAGGGCGGATCGCCGACCTCGGAATTCACCAGCAGGGCGACCACGTTGGGATTGGCCATCGCGGCGCGGGCCACCGACTGGGCAATCGGCCGAGCCGCGGCGCGGGTCTGGGGCGACCACGGATGCGGCACGCCGTCCCGGACGTCGATGCGGGCTTGGGCCCACAGGCCGCGTTCAAGCAACTGGCGATGTGCGCCGCGCCCGGCGGCGACCGCCGAGTTGAAGCCGCGTTGATGGAGATCATCGCCGCCGCCCCAGGCATAAATGATGAACTCTCGACCCGCGGGCTCCTCAAAGACCTCAATGAAATCGTCGATCGTGGCCCGGTCCGCCGCCGCCTCGACGCGCACCCGGATCGGATGCTTGCCTGCTGACGCCAGCCACGGTCGCAGGTTCAGCCGTGCGGACGGGCTGGCAGGCGTCGGCCCGCTCAGCGTGGCTTGGACCGCCGGGATGTCGGCCTGCACGCTTGCACGCGCCGAGGACTGGCTCGCCAATTCCATGTTTTGGGCGGCAGGCCTTTCCTGGCGGCGAGCCCGGTCGGCGGGAAGACCGCCGCCGTTCGCTTTGTCTTCCGGCGCGGCGTACGCCACCGGCTCCAGCTCAATCTCCGCCTGCGGCTCGGAGCGGAGGAAGGCCATGCGGGCGGGCCGGCGCACCAGGACGCGCGGCAGCTCGGCAGCCAACGGGCGCTCGCGTCCCGCCAGCGCGGCCAACTCGCTGTCCGACAGACGCTGCCGGTAGACGGCCACCTCATCGAGATCACCGTTCATCGGCGTTCCCTCCAGGAAGCTGCCGCCAAGCCGGATCGCCGTGCCGGGGGCGAGTTGGCCCGACTCGACTTCGCACCGGCCGAACGGTTTGCCATCCAGGTAGCCCACTGCTTTCCGGTCGTCCCAGGCCAGCGACCAGTGATGCCAGCCGTCATGGTCTCCCGGTTCGCCCAGTCCCCGCTCCGCGGCAGTACCCGGCAAACGGCCTTTCCGGAACCCGGACGCGTGCCCGTCGCCGGCGTACCATGTGCCGCCGCCGAGTTGCCAGATCGGATTGAACCAGCCCGTGCCGATGGCGACGACGGCATTCACCGGCCGAGTCCCGCCGCATTCATCCGGCACCGGCCGCACCCAGCAGGCGATGGTCCCGGATTGGCCCGTGAAGCCCGTATCGGCGGCAAACACGTCCAGCCAGCCGTGGCCGCGCGACGTGCCGCCGGGAAGCCAGGTGGTGGGCGCGGTATTGGTCGTCGGATAGACGGCCGTTTGCTCCAGCTGCAACCCGTCGGCAAAGACGACCACCGGCGAGCCCTCGACCAATTCCAAGCGGCCCTGCAACTGCTGCTCCGGCCGCCGGGCATCGACCTCCAGCAGCGCCATGACCCGCTGCCAGGAGGTGTCCAGGACCGTCTCGCCCGGCTCGCTGACGGTTTCCCGCGGCGGCGAGATTTTCGCCTTGGCATCCTTCTCCAGAGTCGCCTTGTTGTCGGCCTCGATCTTCTGCCGCCAGCCGCCCTGTTCCAGGCCGTCGCACAGCGTCAGCCGCACCTTCGCGCCGGGCCGTTCCGCGCGCAGGTAGACGGACAACACGAACAGCTTGCCGGGTCGGTGCGGGGCCTTTACCTGAAGCGTCAACGGCTCCAGGTTCCACATCGGGCCGGGTTGCGGGACGGCGGCGCGCAGCGCCTTTTCGCCGTAGCTTGTCGGCACGGCAACGCTGGCCAATTGGACCCCGGCGCCGGCGGCAAAGCCCTCGATACCGCCTTCGACCGACGCTTGGTTCGGCGACAGATGATTGGTGCGGCTTCGCTCCATCCGGTAGCCCTGGCCAAAGCGTCCGGACACAAAGCGGTCTGCCTGCACGGGCAGGGTGACGGCCCAGCCGGGACCGCACAGGGTCGTCGAACCGTGGTCGAAGTCCTGGTAGAAGATCAGGCCCTTGACCTCGGCGGGCGTCTGAGCCTGGGCGGCGCTCCAACACAAAAAAACGGCCAGCAGGAGGCTGCAGCGAAGCATGTCCGGTCTCCCTTTCGCAAAGGGCGTTTCAAAAAAAGGAGTTCGCGAAACGGGGACAGGACCTTTTTGGGCGAAGCCCCCTGCGGGCCGTTCCGGCAAAAAGGGCCTGTCCCCGTTTCGCGAACCTTGGGCGGATCGATGGCCAAGGAGAGGCGTTCTCAGGGCGTCGCGGCGTGGGGGCTGCGGGGCTGGCGCCCACGATCGGGTTCCATGCGTGGACCTCGGATCTGCTCCGTCACTTGTTGCAGGATGATGGGGAAGTAGACGATCACGGTATAGTGGTTGCCGGGCACGCGGACGTGGTGGCGGTCGGGCAGGCCGGCGGTCCGGGCCAGGGCTTGGGCGTTTTCGATGGGCACGACCTGGTCTTGCTCGGCCGAAAAGAGCCACGTGCGTTGCGGATCCAGGCGGTGAACGACCCGCGTAGGTTCGATTTGCCAGAGAAGCTGCTGGAGTTGATCGTCGCTGATTCCGGATTCTGCCAATTTGCGGCGGGCCTCAGCCACTTCGCGCTGGCCGCGCTGGAACATGTCGTACAGGTTGCCGCCGGCCAACATGATGAACACCGACTGGAAGGCCTGGTCCAGGCTGGCGGAGGTGGCGACGACGAAGCCGCCCAGGCTGGTGCCTTGCACGGCAATGTTCCGGCTGTCCACGTGCGGCAGGACCGCGATGGCGTCGCGGGCGCGGCGGGCGTCGGCAATGGCCTGGCGGATCAGCGTGACCAGCTGATCCGCCTTTGGGTCGCGGCGGTCTGCGTTGCGTTTGCCGTAGTAGGGCAGGTGGATCAGGAAGCTGTGCAGTCCGGCCGCTTGAAAGGCGCGGGCGAACAGTTTTCCGACCGGCATCGAGCGGCCGGATTCATGGACGACCAGGACGGCGGGCGCAGTGCGGACGGTTCCTTGGCCGTCGCGCGGCTGGTACCACTCCATCGCGACGCGGTCGTTCACCGCATCGCCGCTGGCGATGGGCGAAGGAAACTGAACGAGGAAGTCATACGCCGCGCCGTCTTCGCGGCAGCAGGCGACGGAAAACGAAACCGGTTTCCAGGCCAACTCGCGCAGGCAAGACGCCGCGTCGGGCACCGGGTCCGCCGGTTCGGCCAGCGTGTCGCGGGCCTGGTACGTCTGCGGGGCGGTGGAATCGGCGGCCGGAACCGGGCCCGCGCCGAGAGGCACCACCAACGCGGCAACGACCGCAACGCCGCCTGTCCTACGTAAAAACGTCATCCACCAGCCCAATCGTTGATCCCTCATCTCTTCTCCCCTCATCCCTTCTCCCTTCAGCCTTTATCGTTCATCCTTCGTCCTTTGTCCTTTCCCAGATCCCCCACTGCCCGTTGTCCTCGTCGACGGCCACCTGAATCCGTTCGGGTTGGAAGCCCGTTTGGGTTTGCAGGGATTCCAGCAGGCGCCGGCCGATATAGTGGGCCAGCAGTTCGGCGGTGGTGTTGGGCAGCGGCAGCAGCACGCAGTCGCAACGGGGGAACACCCAGCGGCGATCCTCGAAGGTCACCGCCACTTCGCGCTCGTCGGCCTGGACGCGAATCGCACGGTGCTGGGTGGGCAGCATCATGCGGTGGTCCAGTTCATCGGTGACGGTTTTCAGGGCGTCGCGGAGCGCGATGAAGTCGATGACGTAGTGGTTTTTGTCCAGCGGCCCGTCGACTTCGACTTGCACGCGGTAGTTGTGGCCGTGCAGCCGCTCGCAGACGTCGCCGCCGAACGTGATGAAATGGCCGGCGGAGAAAACGTGATGTTCTTTGTTCAGCCGGACCCGGTATCGTTCTGGCATCGGGTCAATCCGATCGTTCAAGAGGGTCTGCGAGGGCTTCACGCGGCCCGTCCTGGGAGGGCCGGCGAGCGGAGGCGCGCGGCTTGGGGACGCGACGCAAATCCGCTCGCCGCGCGAGCCGTCTGCGGCGAACTACTGCATCAGTTGTTCGACCTTGGCGACGACGTCGCGGAGGGCGGCCACTTCTTCCCGCAGTTGGGCCACTTCGTGGCGGAGTTCGTCGAACTGGTCTTGCGGGACGGAGGCTCCGGCCGGAGCCGGGCCACTGGGTCGGGGCCGGGCGTCCGCTTCGTCGTCGGACGGCGGCGTGTAGGTCGCCATCCGGGCTTTCAGTTCTGGCAGCTCGCGGTCCTTGTACAGGTTGTGGCTCACCATCTGCCCGCGGCCTTCCGGCGTGAGCGCGAGCACAAGGTTCTTGGCCGTCAGGGACTGCAGGATGGGTTTCAACTCCGGCAGGCCGGGAATCGGTTCCATCCGCGACGCGCGCGATCGCAACTCGCCCACCGTCTGCTCGCCGCGCAACAGCAGTTCGCCCATCACCGCCAACTCGACCTTATCGACGCCGAGCCACTCGTACATTTGATGCCGATACTTGGGAACCCGTCCGCTGCCTTGCACTTCGACAATCGCCCCCAGCTCGCGCAGTTCATCGACGACCTGCTGGACGTCGTCGGCACTCAAGTTCATCTGGGGCGAACGGTTGCTTTTTTGATTACAGCCCGTCACGAGGGCGTTCAGCGTCATGGGGTAGGCGTCCGGCGTTGTCTTGGCCTTTTCGATCAACACGCCGAGGACGCGGCGCTGCCGCGAGTTCAGGGGACGCCAGCGGGGTTGCGGTTGTTCCGGCACAGGGGCAAGGGTTTCGTTCATGGTGTACTCGCGCTCGTGGGGTGTGGGGCCGTGTGAACGACAGGTGGTAGCCTGTCTACGGGAAGCCGAAGAAGCCTTCGTATCGTTCGAGAAACAACTGTCCAGTGTTGATTGCTGATTATCCCACGGAGTGCGCTGGTTGCTTGGACGAGGCGCCAGTCATTTCTCGAACGGTGCGTAGCGGAAAACGGGTTGCTTGGCGGCAGGGGGCGAAGGCGTTTGAACCGGGCGGAATCCGTTCCAACCCCGTCGGGTCGCGTCACCGCAGGCCGATCGTCCTTCCGCGTTTCGTGTCTTCGATCCAGACTTTGTCTTCGCGTGCCAGCCAGCCGACCGCCTGCATCACCAGATCGCGGGGCGATTCGACGGACTTGGTCAGTTTGGCCAGGGATTGGGGGCCTTGTTCGTCCAGCGTCCGCCAGACGAGCCCGGCGGTTTGCCCAATCTGCTCCAGGCAGGAAACGGTTGTCGGCACGTCCGTAGTCATGAGCGGCACTCCTTTCGAGAATCTGGGTGGCTCGGCCAGTGCAAGAGGCGTCCAGACGGGGATCTGCCCCCGCCAACAGTATAGCGGAGCACAACGCGCCGGCTCAACGACCTTTCGCTACCCCCGCCCCAGAATCCTTGCCGCCGCTATAATAGTGCAAAATCCGTGGGACCGGCGGCTGGAATCTTCGGTGTCAGCGACAGGATCGTCACCGCCAGCAGGGCCATTAGTGGATCGAACGAGCAGCGGCTTCGAGCGAGCCTGGATCGCGTCTTAGAGTTAAGGGAGGCGACCGCAAGCCGGATTTGCCGTGGCGGACAGGATAAAGAATGAGTGCGTTGACTTCGCCGCAATATCTGACGCTGGAGGAACTTGAGGCGACTCTGGTGCGCGTGGACCCGGCAGTTTTGCTGGTTTCCTCGCGATTGCTGCGCCGTGTCATCCGGCTGGACCGGCGAATCGGAACCTTGGGATTCAATGTTCCTCACGGCAGGACCTATCTCTTGCCGCAAGACCGGTTGTTTGATTGTGTGAGCCGGTTTGAGTTGGAGTTGGAGCCTTCGCGCCGGTTGCCCGAGGTGGTCCTGCTGATCGAGCGTCCGGATGAGGAAGAATTCGAGAAACGGCCGGCGGGGGAAATCCTGCGCGAATACTGGCGGCTTCTGTTTCACATCCGAGTGCATCGGGAACTGGAGCGGCGATCCGGCGAGGGGCGGTTGACGGACGACGACGTGTTGTCGCGGCTCCGCCACATCGGCTCGACGGAATACGCCGAGATCCGGGCGGTGCTGCAGCGTGACGACATGCTGTTGCCGCCCCGGTCGGACGCGGCGACCTATGAAGAATTCGCGGCGGTGTTTTTAGAGCTGCTGTATTTCGTTCCCGAACAGTTGCCCTGGACGTTTCCCGCGTTGTTGGAGACGGATCGGATTGCGGACTTGCTTGGCCGCGACGTAGATCATCGGGCGTTGTACGAAGCGACGCGTTTGCCTGGGGCCGACGAACGTGTCGCGCGGGAGTGTGGCGAGGCCGGACTCTGGGATTTTTCGGGAGTGCCGGAGTCGGTGGAGGAGACGGATCCGCTGCGTCCCTCACCGCCGGCCTACTGGCGGCTGATCGCCCGCGCCGAGAAGGCCAGCCGCCTGGGCAATGTGGCCAAGGCGGCCATCCTGCGGCGAAAGGTGGTCCGCTTGGCCCTGCCCGACCGCGCGCAGGAATCGCTCGGCTTGGCCCAGGCCGAGTTGGAGCGGCTGGCCCGCCGGTTGCAGGCGGCGCTCGATCTGCGCGACGATGAGGCCCGTGACTGGGCGGAGGCGTTGAGCCCCTTGCTGGCACATGCCGATCAAGGTTTCCGCACGGCGGAATCGCGGGTGCTGCACGACTTGCAGAAAGTCTGCCTGGAGCACGAACGCGGGTTCTTCAAATTTGACGTGCTGCGCTGGTGCCGCTCCCTGGGGCGCGAACCGCTCCGGCGGCCGTTGCCGTTGCTGTCGGAGGTGATGGCGGTCAAGCATCTGCGGAGCGCCGCCGCCAAACTCGCAGCCTCGCGACTGACCGGTGAAACGCGAGCGCGGCTGTCGCTGTTGATCGAGGTTGCGGTCGGCCAGGCGCAGCGGCGGTTGCGGAGCCGCATCCGGCCGTTGATTGCCGAGGCGTTAGCCGCCGAAGGTTTGCGGCCGCAGAACGTGCCGGAACGGGTTGCCTTTCGCAAGATCGTGGAAGAATTGCTGGACCGGATCGTGCGGCAAGGCTATCTGAGCTTGGGCCATCTGCGGGATGCATTCTCCCAGAACAACCTGAAGCTGTCGGATTTGACGAGCCCCTGGGAGTTGGTGAGCGGCGATTTGTTGCTGCGCATCGACCGCCGCCTGGCCGCCGTTTTGTCGGGCGTCCACTACCGAGGCCCCGTTTATCTGCGCTGGTCCCATCAGTTGAGTGCGATCGCCTTCGGCACGGGGTTCGGGCGTCTGCTCACGCGGTATCTGGCTTTGCCGTATGGCGGGGCCTTCCTGTTGGTGGAGTTTGGGCGGCATGTCGCGCACATGTTCTACGACCCGCACGGCAGTCCGGGAATCCAGACGCTGGAACAGGTCGCGGCCGAACTGTCGCCGGCGGAGGTGGCTGCTCCGGCCCCTAACTTGTTGTCGCTCGTACCCGTGCTCGTGCTGGGCACCTTCCTGCTGTTGCTGATCGATCGCGAGGGATTTCGCCGCGGGTGCCTGTCCCTGCTCCGCAAGCTGGGCCAGATGGCCCGCCGGGGACTTTACGATCTGCCGGTCTCGCTGTGGCAGTTGCCTTGGGTGCGGCGGTTTTTCGACAGCGTCTTCTACGCGGTGCTGATCGGCTATGCGGTCAAGCCGTTGATGTTCACGATTTGCCTGGTCCTGCCGTTTCGTTTGCTCTTCGGCTGGCTCACCTGGAGCACATGGACGATCACGTTCCTGTCGGTCAATTTGGCGCTCAACTCGCCGCTGGGCCGCTATCTGGATCAGCTGATCACCGAGCAATTGATGCGCGGCTGGCGCGAGTTGCAGATCCGCGTCTTTGCGGCGGCCTTTCACTGGGTCATGGACTCGTTCCATTACCTGCTGAACGGACTGGAGCGGGTGTTGTATACGGTGGACGAGTGGTTACGGTTCCGGTCCGGCGACAACCGGTTGTCGGTCTTGGTCAAACTGATCGGCGGCGGCATCTGGTTTTTCGTGTCCTACGTGACTGCGTTTGTATTCACGCTGCTGCTGGAGCCGCAGATCAACCCGATCAAGCACTTTCCCGTCGTCACGGTGTCTCACAAGCTGCTGATCCCGGCGGGGCCGATGATCGTGGCCCAGTTGAGTCCGTACCTGGGCGTTGCGCGGGCCAATACCCTGGTTTGGTCCACGATTTGGCTGATCCCCGGAGTCTTCGGCTTCTTGGTGTGGGAGCTGAAAGAGAATTGGCGCTTGTACGCTTCCAACCGGCAACGGCATCTGAAGCCGGTCCCGATCGGCCGGCAGGGCGAGACCCTGTTGCGGCTGCTGCGTCCGGGGATCCACTCGGGAACGCTTCCGAAACTGTTCGGCCGGCTCCGCCACGCTGGCCGCTGCGTGCAGCGGACGCGAAAGGGGCACTTGGTTCACAAGCCGCTGGAACGTCTGCGAAACGTCGAAGAGGCGGTGCGGTTTTTCGTAGAGCGGGAACTGCTGGCGTTGTTGGCGGAAGGCCGGGAATGGTGTGAAACGCCGTTGGCCTTGGCCCAAATTCGCCTGGCCACAAATCAAATCCTGGTGGAGATCGGGTGTCCGAGCGTGGGGCCGGGGACGCTGCAATTGGCCTTTCAGGAACGGGCCGGCTGGATCATCGCATCGCTGGCCCAGCGCGGTTGGCTGGACGCCGTCTGTGCCGAACAGCGTGAGGCGTTTCTGCAGGCCGTTCGCGGTTTGTACCATCTGGCCGGCGTCGATCTGGTTTGGGAGCAAGTCGCCGCCCGATTCGGGCCGAACGTGAACTGGTACGATGTCACCGTGGAGGGGCTCTTGGTGTGGCGCGACGGGCGGCACGCCGCGGCGGAACTGTACCGCTTCCGCGACACGGCGGCCAATGCTCCCTGGATGCCCACTCCGTACCACGTGACCGAGGTGCCGCCGGCGACGCTGGACGAGATCTTCTTCAGCCGCTCCCGCCTGACCTGGGAGGCGTGGGTCCAGAGATGGGATGCCGCGCCGGAGAACACGCTCCGAGCAGACACCCCGCCCCCGCCCGAGTTGCCGACGGTGAAGCTCGCGGATCCGGACGTTTGTGGGACGGATACCAGTCCCCCTTACGGCGCCCCCCAAGCGTAGCCCAATTCTCCTCGTGGCACGGCCTACTTGTTGGCCGTGTCTGCGGCGGCACGGCCAACGAGTAGGCCGTGCTACACTGGGGCGTGAGTTCGTGAACGCCCTTGAGAAAGTGCCGAGATTCCGTTTAGCGCTAGAAGACCGGCATCACTTCGCCGCCGGCGCGTGTCGCCAGTGCCCGCCAGACGCCCAGGCCGATCGTCTGCGCGATGGACCGCACTGAGCCATCGACCAGCGCAGCTTGGACCGTGCCCGGATGGTAGCTCCGCGAGGTGATGACGGCGTACGTCGCGACGCCGGCGCTGCCGTTGAGGCCCTCTTGCCAGGAGTTGTAATCCGCATCGACCGTTTGGCTGCCGGAGGCATAGGGCACGGCTGTGTTCGGCGTCAGGACGGCGGTGAACCCGGTGTGGTGGACTCTGCCGTCCGGCCATTCCGTGTGCCCGGTGTCCTTGAACTGCGTTCCGGAGGCCACGACTGCCCCCGCCGCCGCGACGTCGTTCGGGATCGCCGTGCCGGACGGTCCGCCGTTGCGAGTGTAGGGCTGCCAAGCCTTCACTTCCGCTGCCAACAGGGTCTGGCTGGTGCCGTCCAGGAAAGCGGCCAGATGAACATGGCTGTTGGGATAGAAGGCTCCGTCGCCGCCACGGCTTGTCGCCGGATCGAACACGAACCAGGTTCCGAAGTTGAACCCGTAGGTGGTCGGATACAGTTTCACCTTGCCGCCGCCCGGATCGCGGAGTTGGTCGGCTTGCGGATCGCTGGGACAGGCGTAAACGGGGACCCGCAAGGCGTCGATGGCAGACTGAAAATCCCAGGCCTGATTCAGATCGACCTGGTTGTACAAATCGCCCTGCTCCAGAAACTGCAGGATGCGGCCGTGCACGCCCCAGGCCAGATTATTGGCCGTCGAGGTGGTGTTCAGATTGAGGATAGTGCTCGCCGGCAGGCAGCGGTAGGTGCTCTCGTAGTTCAGCACGCCCAGCGCGACTTGCCGCAAGTTGTTCGAGCACTGGGTGCGCCGGGCGGCCTCGCGCGCAGCCTGAATCGCGGGCAGCAACAGGCCGACCAGGATGCCAATGATCGCAATCACGACCAGCAATTCCACGAGTGTGAATCCCGAACCAAGACGCTTGCGGCAACCGCCCATAGATTTCTCCTCGTCACTTACTTCCTTCTCGGTCACACGGCAACTGGATCGATGTGCAAAAACCAAGCCGTGGAACGGGCTGAATCCGGTCATTCGCTCCGTCGTCCGAACTGGCTACGGCGCAGACGATTGCGCCGCGTGCCGTTCGCGAGGCGGCCGGAGTCGTCCGGGACGCCGCGAAGTTTTCGACACCCGTGTCGAACGCATCGACAGGCAGACGGAAAGAAAAGCGGTCTGGAAGGAGTCTGGCTTTTTCGGAAAAGCCGGGTCTTCAGACTGCGACCCTCGGCGAAAAGACGCGGCAGTTCGCTTAAGATAGTCGTCAGCGTTTTCGTCGATTCCCTGTCTGGAGCTTGCCCGTGCGTTGGCCGTTGAGATCTCAGATTCTGCTGCCGATGGGCTGCGTCATGCTTGCCACCGTAGTCGCGGTCAGCAGCGTGGACGCTTGGCTGGCGGGCCGGCGAGCCCAGGAGCAGATCGAGAAGCAATTGCGGGAGATCGGCGGCACGCTGGCCGGGGCGTCCTTTCCGCTGACGGACAACGTCCTGCAGCAGATGCGGGGACTTTCGGGAGCCGAGTTCGTCGTCGTGAACCGAGGGGGAGCGATCGTCGCTTCCAGCTTCAAGGAAGCGGTAGCGGAGCAATTGCCGGCACCGACGGCCGGCCAGGAACCGATGACCTTCCAGCGGCGCGTGCTGGTGGCTGGCGAAACCTATCTGCATTCGCAACTCAGCCTCTCACGGCCCTTTCGAGGCCGGGAACCCGACGTCTTGCACGTGCTGTACCCGGAAGGCCGTTATCGCCACGCCTGGCGGGCTGCGGTCCTGCCGCCGGCCCTGGCCGGCATGGCCGCGCTGGTGATCGTCGTGGCCGTCAGCGGCATGATCGCGGCCCGCGTGACCCGGCCGCTGCACCGGCTGTCCGGCCAGGTGGACCGGATTGCGGAAGGGGATTTTGCGCCGCTGCCCATCCCACAGCGGGACGACGAACTGCGGGACTTGGCCCTGGCCGTCAATCGGATGGCGGAGATGTTGATGCGTTACGAGCAGCAGGTACGTCGCAATGAGAAGCTGCGCACGCTCGGCCGCCTCGGCGGCGGGATCGCCCACCAGTTGCGCAACGCCGTGACCGGCTGCCGGCTGGCGATCGAGCTGCATGGACGGGAATGTGCGTTGCCGGACGACGAGGGGTTGGCCGTCGCTCGGCAGCAACTGGACCTGATGGAAGAGTACCTGCAGCGTTTCCTGTCGTTGGGCAAACAAGAGACGCGGCCCCTGACCCGGCTGAACCTGGCCGACGTCGTCGAGCGTGCGCTTGCGTTGGTGCGTCCCAAGGCGCGGCATTTGGGTGTCGAGTTGCACTGGTCCGCTCCGGCGGATTTGCTGCGGGTGGCCGGCGACGCAGACGATCTGGCCCAAGTCGTCGTCAACGTGGTGCTGAACGCCGTCGAGGCGGCGGCCGAGGCCGGCGCAGCGCAGGCGGCGGAGCGGACGGCGCCCCGCGTCTGCATCCGGCTTGCTCCCGCCGAGCGTCCCGGCGTTGTCCGGTTGGAGGTCCTGGACACCGGCCTTGGCCCCGCGGAGCACGTGTGCGATCGGTTGTGCGAGCCGCTCGTGTCCGCCAAGCCGGACGGTGTCGGGCTGGGGCTATCCCTGGCCCAGGAGGTGATCGAACAGCACGGCGGCACGCTGGCTTGGCGCCGCCGCGACAACCTGACGTGTTTTGTCATCGAACTGCCAAGATGGAAGGTGGAGGACGGCCATGCCGAGACTGTTGGTCGTGGATGACGAGCCGAGTATCTGCTGGGCCTTGAGCCGCCTGGGGCAAAGCCTCGGCCATGAAGTGGCGACGGCCTCGTCCGCCGAACAGGCGCTGGAATTGGCCGCCCGGCAGCCGCCGGATGTCGTGGTGCTGGACGTCCGCCTGCCCGGCATGGACGGCTTGACGGCGATGCCGCAGCTGCGCGAGCTTTGCGGCGACGTGCCGATCATCATCATCACGGCCTATGGCGACTTGAACACGGCCGTCGAAGCCGTCCGCCAAGGCGCGTTTGAATACCTGATCAAACCGTTCGACCTGGACGCGGCGGAGCGGGCGGTGCGGCGAGCCTTGACCCGCGAAACGCCGCCGTTGCCGGCCGCTCGCGGGGAAAAGGTGGCAGGCCTGGTGGGCCGATCGCCGGTGATGCAAGAGGTGTTCAAACGCATCGCGTTGGCGGCCTCCTCGGAAGCCAGCGTGCTGCTGTGCGGCGAGAGCGGCTCCGGCAAGGAACTGACGGCCCGCGCGATTCACCGCTACAGCCGCCGCGCCGAGGGGCCTTTCGTGGCCGTGAATCTGGCTTCGCTCAGTTCCTCGCTGGCCGAAAGCGAACTGTTCGGCCATGCCCGCGGCGCGTTTACGGGCGCGGAGCGGGAGCACACCGGGTTGCTGCTGCAAGCCCACGGCGGCACGCTGTTTCTGGATGAAGTCGCCGATATTCCGCTGCCTGCGCAGGTCAAGCTGCTGCGGGCACTGGAACACGGCGAGTTTGTGCCCGTCGGCGCTCATCAGCCCGTGAAGAGCGATTTCCGCGTGGTCTCCGCAACGCATCAGGAACTGCTGGCCAAGATCCGCGACGGGCAGTTCCGCCACGACCTGTACTTCCGGCTGGCCGCATTTCGCATCGACCTGCCGCCGCTCCGCCAGCGTCCGGACGACATCCGCGAGTTGGCCGAGTACTTTCTGTCGTTGGCCGAACAGCGTCGCGAGTCGCCGCCCGGATTCTCCGCCGACACGCTCGAGGAACTGCAGCGGCGGCCGTGGTACGGAAACGTGCGCGAGCTAAAGAACGCCGTCGAGCACGCGGTGATCGTGGCCCGCAGCGGCAGCATCGAGCCGGAGCACCTGCCCCCGCCCACGCCGCCCGTCTGGCCTGCGGCGCCGGACACTGACCGCTCGCTCGACGACCGCCTTGCGGGTCTTGTCCGCCAGTGGGCCGAAACGCGGCTGGCTCAAGCCGCCGAGGAAGGGCAGTTGCACGAGGACCTGCTGCGCGTGGTCGAGCCGCCGCTGCTGGCCGCCGTCCTGGAGCGGCACCACGGCCAGTTCGCGGGGGCCGCCCGAATGCTCGGCCTGCACCGCACGACGTTGAAGAAGAAACTGGAACAGTACGGGGTGGAGTCGGTCGGGGAGTCGGAGCCGTGATCGCTGATCGCCAATCGCGGCGCGAAGGCGCGTTGTGCTTCTGCCCGGTTGGCCGCAGGTTTGTGTGGCGCGGATTTGTGTGGCACGGCCTGGCTGGCTGGCCGTGCCGCGTTCCCGCCTGCCGCACTCACGCTCCCTTCGGTGCCGTTACCCGCATGGTGACTCGGACGACGCCTTCTTCGGTCGCGGTTTCCGTGTTCAGGCCGGAGCGGTGGAAGATCTTCAACATGCCGCTGTTTTCCGGCAGCACGTCGGCGTTGAATTCGGTGATTCCGGCCTGGAGTCCGATTTCGATCAAGCGGCGGAACAGATGCGAGCCGATGCCGCGGCGTTGCCAGTCGTCGCGGACCACGAAGGCCATTTCCGCGGACCGTTTTCCAGGATTGGTCATATAGCGGCCCACGGCCACGATCTCCTCGTGGCCAGCCTGGCCGCGGATCACGACCAACGCCATTTCCGTCTCGTAGTCCACGTTGCAGAAGACCTGCAGCTTGTTGTGCGGCAGCGCTTTGAGCGTACCGTGGTAGCGGAGGTACTTGGTCTGTTCGCTAAACGCATAGAACATGGCCTTGATATAGTCCTCGTCGGACGGCCGGATCGGACGCACCATCACCGTCGTCTCGTCGGGCAGGGTCAGCGTTGCTTCGAGTTCCTCCGGGTACGGCACGGCCGACGGGAGGATCTGGTCGGCGTACACCAGGCGGCGGCGTTTGGAGGCGTGCAGCAATTCGCCGCGGAAGTCCGGGTGGGCGATATGGATCAAGGCCATGGCCCGTTCGCGCATGGTCCGGCCGTGCAGGTACGCGATGCCGTATTCGGTGACGACGTAATGCGTATCGCCTCGCGTGGTGACCACTCCGGCGCCCTGTTGCAGGAACGGCACGATGCGGCTGCGGACACGGCCGTCCTTGTCCGTGTACGTACTGGGCAACGCCAGCACCGGCTTGCCGCCGCGGGCCATCGCCGCTCCGCGCATGAAATCGGCGTGGCCGCCGATACCGCTGTACAGCCGCTCGCCGATCGAATCCGCCACGGCCTGTCCGGTCAAGTCGACCTCGATGGCGGCGTTGATGGCCACGATGTTGTCGTGCTGGGCGATCACCCGCGGGTCGTTGGTATACTCCGAGGGGTGCATTTCGATCTGGGGATTGTTGTGCAGGAAGCAGAACAGTTCCTGGGTTCCGGCGGCGAAGCTGCCCACGATTTTCCCTTGGTGGACGGTCTTGCGGTGGCCGGTGATGACGCCGGCTTCGGTCAGCCGCATGACGCCGTCGGAGAACATCTCGGTGTGGATGCCCAAGTCGTTGCGGCCCATCAGCGACAGCAGCACCGTGTCGGGCAAGCGGCCGATGCCCAGTTGCAGGGTATCGCCGTCGGCGATCAGGCTGGCCACGTTTTCTGCGATCCGCGCCGTGACGTCGTCGGGTTCGCTGATCACCGGCCACTCCAGCAGCGGCTCGTTGTGCTCGACCAGGTACTCAATGTCGCGGACATGGATGAAGCTGTTGCCCAGCGTGCGGGGCATGTAGCTATTGACCTGCGCGATCAGCAGCTTGGCGGCCAGCGCGGCGGAGCGGGTCATGTCGACGGAGACTCCCAGGCTGACGAATCCGTGCTCGTCCGGCGGGCTGACCATGATCAACGCCACGTCGATCGGAATCCGGCCGGATTTGAACATGCCGGGGATCTGGGAGAAGAAAATCGGCGTGTAATCGGCGCGGGCCTGGCCCACGGCGTCGCGGACGCTGTTGCCGATGAAAAAGGCGTTGGCCCGGAAGCGGCTGGAGTACTTGGGGTCGGTGTACGGCGCGACGCCCATCGTCAGCACGTTCATGACTTCGGTGTCTTCCGCCTCGTCGCCGGTTTCCACCAGGGCCCGGACCAGTTCTTGCGGCTCGCCGCACGCGGAACCGATAAAGACGCGGTTGCCGGGCTTGATGTGCTTGATCGCAGCCTGGGCCGAGACCAACTTCTTTTTCCAGGTTTCACGCCAATCAACAGACATGGTTGTTCCTCTACTCCCTAAGAATAATCTTCACGTCGGCGACCACGAACGGCCAGCGCCGGCTTCCACCGGCGCGACGAGTTGCTAGGTGGAAAGAATGATTCTCGCATCGGCGACCACCGCGCCTTTGCCGCGTGCGTAGACCAACAACGGGTTGATGTCCAGTTCGTGGATATTTGGATGGTCGGTCACAAACGCACTCAAGCGCAGCAGGCATTCCGCCACGGCGCCCAGATCGGACGGCGGTTCCCCGCGGGCGCCCTGCAGCAGCTTGATGCTCCGGATTTCGCGGATCATCTCCTCGGCTTCGTTTTCGCGGAGCGGGGCCAGGCGGAAGGACACATCCTTCAAGATCTCGGTATAGATGCCGCCCAGGCCCACCATCAGCACCGGACCGAAGCGTTTGTCCCGCGTCACGCCCAGGATCACCTCCTTGCCTTGCTCCATCATTTTTTGGATCAGCACGCCCCAGATTTCCACGTCCTTGCCCAGCCGGCTGCGCACGGATTCGACCATGGTTTCGTAGGCCGCGCGCACTGCCGGACCGTCGCGCAGGTCCAATTTGACTCCCCCCACGTCGGTCTTGTGCAGAATCTTGGGCCCGACGATTTTCATGACCACGGGGTAGCCGATTTCGTCGGCGGCCGCTACGGCCTCGTCGGCCGTCGGGGCCAGCTTGTACGGAACCGTGGGAAAACCATAGGCTTTCAGCGCTTCCAGGGCGCGGATTTCGATCAACTGCGGCCGGCCGGCGGCGACTTCTTCCTGGAACAGTTTGTCGACGGCGCCCTTGTCCGCGTCGAACTGCCGGTAGCCGCGGATCTTGGACCGCACCCACTCGCCGAACCGGCTCTTGGCAGCCAGCGCCCGCATGGCGTTTTCCGGGAACGCGAACGTCGGCACGTGGTACTTTTTCTGCAGGATCTCGACGCCCGCCGAGACGTCTTCCAAGCCCATCAGGCAGGCGGCGATCGGCTTGTTGCAGAATTCCCGCGTGCCGCCGATCACCTCGGAAATCTCCACGACGTCGGTCATGGTCTGCGGCGTGACGATCACCAGGACTTGATCCACGGTTTCGTCGGCGGTGACGGCGTCCAGGGCCGCGCGGTAGCGGTCGCTGCGGGCGTCCCCGATCACGTCGACGGGATTCTTGATGCTGCCCACGGTGGGCATTTGGAACTGCAGCGATTTCTTGGTGTAGTCCCGGAACTTGGCCAGTTCCAGACCGTGACGGATGGCCGCGTCGGTGGCCATGATGCCCGGTCCGCCGGCGTTGGTGACGATGGCCGTCTTGCGCCCGGCGGGCAGGCACGGATCGGTGAACACCTCGGCCAGGTCGAACAGTTGGGCGACCGTCTCCACGCGGAACGCGCCGGCCTGGGTCATCAGGGCGTTGTACAATTCATCGGAGCCGGCCAGCGAACCCGTGTGCGACGCGGCGGCTGCGGCCCCCTCGGCCGTCCGTCCGCTCTTGATCACCAGGATCGGCTTGGGATTGGCCCCGTGGGTAATGTCGTGCGCGGCGGCCAGAAACCGCTGACCGTCGCTGATCTCCTCGACGTACATCATGATGGCCTGCGTCTTCTCGTCCGCGGCCAGCGCGCGGATCAGGTCCACCTCGTCGATATCGCACTTGTTGCCGAAACTGACGAACTGGGAAAAGCCCATGCCGCGGCCTTTGGCATAGTCCAGCAGGGCGGCGCACAAGGCCCCGCTTTGGGAAATCAGGCCCAGGCAGCCGTGGGGCGGAATGTCGCGCCCGAACGACGCGTTCATCTGCACGTCGGGGTCGGTATTGATCACGCCCAGGCAGTTGGGGCCCAAAATCGCCAGGCCGCGTTCGCGGGCGATGTCGCGGATCCGCGCCTCACGGGCCGCCCCTTCTTCGCCCACTTCCTTGAACCCCGCGGAGATGACGACCAAGTGCTTGGTTCCCAGTTCCGCCGCTTGCACGACGACGCGTTCCACGTGCTGCGAAGGAACGACCACCACGACCAGGTCGGGAATTTCGTTGATGGCCTTCAGGTCCGGGAAGCAGGGCACGCCCAGAATGCCTTTGGCCTGGGGGTTGATGGGGTAAATGACCCCCGTGTAATGGCCGTAAATCAAATTGCGAATCACCGCATGTCCCACCGAACCGACTTTGCGGGACGCGCCGACGACGGCAATCGACTTGGGAAAAAACAGCGGTCGCAGGTCACGAGCCGGAGGCAGCTTGAGGGACGCGAGACTTGAGGCGGCAGACATGGATTCTCCGTTCAAAAAAGTGGTCCGCGGTCACGTCGGACAGATTGCCCCTGGTCTAAAGAAACACCTTGCCAAACGCTTGGAAAGTCATCGCTCGAGAAGGGGGCGAGGAAGCCCGGCCCGTGTCCAGCAGCCGGGCTTCTCGCCACGTCTCTCGTCTGCGTCTAAGCTTTCGGCCGGTTGGCCACCAAGTGCTCCACGACGGACGGATCGGCCAGCGTGGTGATGTCGCCCACCTTGTCCACCTCGTTCTCGGCGATCTTCCGCAGGATGCGACGCATGATCTTGCCGCTGCGAGTCTTGGGCAGCCCCGGCGCCCATTGAAGCACGTCCGGCGTCGCGATCGGCCCGATCTCCTCGCGGACGTGCTTGATCAACTTGGTCCGCAACTCTTCCGTCGGTTCGATGCCCGTCTTGAGCGTGACATAGGCGTAGATGCCTTGCCCCTTGATGTCGTGCGGATAACCGACGACGGCGGCTTCGGCAACCGCAGGATGGCTGACCAACGCGCTTTCCACCTCGGCCGTCCCCAGGCGGTGGCCGGAGACGTTGATCACGTCGTCCACGCGGCCCAACAGCCAGTAATCGCCGTCGGCGTCGCGGCGGGCCCCATCGCCCGTGAAGTACATTCCCTTGTAGGCGCTGAAATACGTCTGGATGAACCGGTCATGGTCTCCGTACGTGGTCCGCATGATGCCGGGCCAGGGCTTGGAGATGCACAACTTGCCGGAGGTGCCGTCCGGAACCGGATTGCCCTGATCGTCCAGGACGATTGGCTCGACGCCGAAGAAGGGGCGACTGGCGCTGCCGGGCTTGAGCGTATGCGCGCCGGGCAGCGGCGTGATCAGGATGCCGCCCGTCTCGGTCTGCCACCAGGTGTCGACCACCGGGCACCGTTCCTTGCCGACCAACCGCCAGTACCACAGCCAGACTTCGGGATTGATGGGTTCGCCGACGGAGCCCAGCAGTTTCAGGCTGGACAGATCCCGTTTCGTGATGTGCGCCTCGCCCTCGCGCATCAGGGCCCGGATCGCCGTCGGGGCCGTGTAGAACTGGGTGATCTTATACTTGTCGATCACGTCCCAGAAGCGTCCCGCGTCGGGATAGGTGGGGATGCCTTCGAACATCACGCTGATGGCGCCCGTACACAGCGGGCCATAGACAATGTAAGAGTGGCCCGTGACCCAGCCGATGTCGGCGGTACACCACCAGATGTCGCCTTCCTGGTAATCGAAGATGTACTTGAACGTCGTGGCGGTGTAGACCATGTAACCGCCCGTGGTGTGCAACACGCCCTTCGGCTTGCCGGTCGAACCGGAGGTGTACAGAATGAACAGCGGATCTTCGGCGTCCATCCATTCGGGTTCGCAATGCGGGTCGGCTGCGGCCAGGGCCTCGTCCCACCAGTAGTCCCGCCCGGACTGCATGGGCACTTCCACGCCCGTGCGTTTGACCACCACGACCTTCTCGATGCTGGGGCACTCGGCCAAGGCCGCGTCGGCTTTGGTCTTCATCGGGATATCATGCTTCTTGCCCCGGTAAGCCGTGTCCTGCGTCACCAGGAGTTTGCACGCCGAATCCTGGATGCGGTCGCGGAGCGAATCTTCACTGAACGCGCCGAACACGACCGAATGGATCGCGCCGATCCGGGCACAGGCGAGCATGGCGATGGGCAACTGCGGGATCATCTGCAAGTACAGGCAGACGCGATCGCCTTTCTTGACTCCCAGCGATTTGAGCACGTTGGCGAACTTGCAGACGTCGCTGTGCATCTGCCGGTAGGTCATGATGCACTGTTCCGTCGGTTCGTTGCCTTCCCAGATGATCGCCGGTTGGTCCCCGCGTTCTTCCAGATGCCGATCCAGGGCATTGACGCTGATGTTGGTCTTGCCGCCGATGAACCATTTGATGTTGACGTTGCCCTCGAACGTGTAGTCGCGGACTTTTTCCCATTTCTTATTCCAGACAAAGTCCTCCGCAATGTCGCCCCAAAAGCCCTCTGGGTCCTGAATGGACCGCTGGTACATGTCCTGATAGGCCTCGAACGAGGGACAGTGAGCTTTGCCGGCAAAGTTTTCGGGTGGCGGAATGAGTTTGCCGCCGGTTTCCGTGGTCGATACAACGGCCATCTGTGCGTACTCCTTGGCAGAAAAGCGTGTGGAACCCCGATGGACAAGGCGGTGCCCTGAGAACCTGGGGCAGGTTATAGGGTAATCTAGGCCAAGTCTTGGGGCAACTAGGGGGCAAGGCCGACGGCAAGCGATTGGGCGATGCGGGCGGCAATCGGGCCGGCCATTCGACGGCGCCGGCTATCGGACAGGCCGGCTATCGGACGCGGCAGGTGAAGCGGATGACGCCGCCCTCGCCCACTTTCAGCGGGCTTCTGATCTCCCACCGCAGGACAAGCGATTCGGCCTCGTTTTCCTGGGTGTGGAATCTCGCCTCCAGGCTGCACTGGGCGGTGTCGGGGACGTACTGGAGCCGCGTCGTCAGGCTGTCCACCAGCGTGACGTTGCCGACGGTCTGATCGCCTACGTTGTCGAAGCGGATGGTGAATTCCACTTCTTCGCCGGGCTGGGCCGACTTCTTCGAGGCCACCTTGACGACCCGCAGCCGCGGCTTGCCCGGCGGCAGTTCATAGCGGTAGACGGATTGCAGCCCGACGTCGTTGGCGGCCAGGACAGCCGTGACCTTTTCGATCGTCACTTGGACCGCTTGATTCTCGCTCCAGACCAGGGCCGCGTCGAGCTGCTGGGCCAGGCGGGCTTTCTCCGCGTTGTCGAAAGCGCCCGTGCGGATGATGCGGAAGTCCTCGTACGCGCGGAAGCGATTGACCAGCTTGGCCAACGGTTGCGATCCGTCCACGGATTCTCCACGGACGCGTTCCCGGAAAGCGTGCGGCGAATCGGTGCCCACATAGCGTTCCGGTTCGACCGGCTGCAGCACCGTGGTCGGCACGCCGCGTTGTTCCTGCGAGCCGGGCAGCAAGGGCAGCGCCACGCCGGCCAAGCGGTCGTGACCCTCGTGCGCGAGCAACCCGGACACCTGTCGCACGGCGGCGAACCGGGGAGCGTACAGGCACACGGGGTTGGAGGCTTTGACCTCCGTCCGCCCGTCCACCGTGTCGTATTGAGCCACGGTGTCCTCCCGGTCGAGCCCCAGGATGGTCCGATCCCGCATGACCTCGACCTGGGCGCCCTGGTCTCCTCCGTCGCACAGGTACTCGTTGCCGGGCCAGTGACCGGAAATGCCGGGCGGCCGCCAAGGGTTCGGTGGAGCCGCGAATCCGGCGGGCGGTTCACAGGCCGGACAGGGCGGGCAGGTTCCGGCCCCCATGCCGGGCGCGGAACCGAACTCGCGCGCTCCGGTCCAGGCGCTGGCAGGCAGGTCGGCCGGAGCGTACGCGGCGAGTTGCACGCCGTAGTCCGCCGCCGCCAGGTTGCCGCCGGGCATTCTTCCGGCCGGCGGGGTTGCCGCGGCGGTTCCCAAGGGCTGACGCGGTTGGTGGCCGGCGGGCGGCACGGCCTGGCAGGAACAGCAGGTGATCAGCAGCGCGGCGGCCAGCAGTCGCCGGGGCCGAAATCGCCGAAGCAGGGCTTCGGGCAGCAGTTCCGCGTGCGTGGGATGTCCGGTTCTGTTCAAGGCTACCTCGAGCGATCCAACCTGGGCACAGGCGGCTGTACTTCTTCGATGCCGGAACGCAGCGCCGGCAGCGGCGCCGGCCGGTCCAACTTTGCCAGCGGCGGACAATGGAACAAGAACCGCTGCGATTGGCTGTCGACTTCGGGCGTCCTCGAACCCATCCGCATAATCGCGACGGGCCGCCCCAAACGGTCGGCGGCTTTCAGCGGATCTGCGTCGCAGCGGACCTCGTAATAACGCTGTTCCTCCAGCGTGTCGGGGACCGGCAGCGCCGACTGGGGATCTTCCAAGTAGATGACGCGGGTCACCAGGCGTCCCGACAGGGCCAGTTCCAGTTCTTCCAGCGTGAAATGCACGGGGATCGGGAAGTGATTTTCCAGCCCCGGTGGCGGATACAGGCGGTTGATGACCTCGATCGTCGGGTACACCTCGAACCCTTCGTTCCGCGGAATGCGGGTGATCTTCAGACGGTACACGGGGCCGATCAGCATCCCGAACGTCGCAGGTGCGGGCTGCGGCGAATCAAACTGGCCTTCGACGGCGACGGAGACTTCCAGGCCTTCGGGCCCGCGGATCTCGACCGGCTGGAAATAGCCGGCCAGGGCTCCGCCACGCAACAGTTGGCTCGGGCCGATCGTGCCTGGCGGCAGGCGGCTGGAATGGAAGTAGTGGTTGGGTTCACGTTGTCCGAACGCAACGCTGGCCGCGCCGGCCGACAGCAACAAGCAGCACGCCGCTCGCCAGACCCAAGTCCGACGGGCGGCCGCACTGTGGTTGGGACCCGGTTTTGTGAACCCGTGAACGGACATGGCAGAATTGGAAACTCAAGATTGTCGGCTGGGCGTGTCGGACCTCGGCTCTCGGCCTGAGACCTGGAATCTTGCCGCGTTGCAAGATCCCAGGTCGAACTCCTTCTTCACTGGCAACTCTGCTCGCTGGGCAGCAGTTCGTGCCGCAACACGCGCGGCTGGCTGTAGGGCTGCGACGGATACACCGACTGCTCCGTGATGTGGACTCGGTTCGGAGGCATCGGATAGCTGTAGCCCGGCATCTGGCGCACGCCGATCGTGACGTGCTTGGTCGGCTCCGGAATCTGGGTATGCGTGTAGTTTTTCATGGTGTGCTGCCGCAAGCCCGCCGGGCCGCCGTACGGGATGTGCGGCGGTCCGGGCAAGCCGATCGGCGTGCCGCTGGACGGCATGCCCCACTCCGGAGCCGTGATGCCGGCCACGTTCTGCGGCAGCAGTCCGGTCGGGCCCATCGCGGCGGGATAGCCGGCCATGCCGCCGGCCATCGGCATCGCTCCGTAGGGGCCAGGGCAGGTGCTCGTGTAGGAGGTCGGCATGACGCCGCCGTTAGGCTGCACGCCCGGGATCGACGGCGTCGCATTGCCGTCGGCTCCCGGCAGCTCCACGTCCTTGTTGCCCAGGCGAACGACCGCCAGGATCGCTCCCCGCCGGTCCGCCTCGGTGATCGGGTCGGTGCCCGGGTCCAGTCGCGTGCTGACCAGCGTCTCGACGCCCGCCAGGGCCAGTTCCTGGAATTCCGGGTCGGGCAGATAGATCACCTTGGTGACGAAATTGCCCGTCAGCACCTGATCGAAATCCTCTTCCGTGAACTGGACGGGGATCGCGTTGTGCGCCAGGTAGGCCTCGGTGCGGGGCGTCGTGGGGCCGATCTCCAGCGTGGGATACAGCTCGACGCCTTCGCGTCCCATGATATTGGTGAGTTTCAAGCGATAGATCGCGCCCTGGGGGAAGTTCTGCCGGCCGGGAGCCACCAGCGGCGTCGAATCAAAGCCGCCTTCGCTGGCGACGTCCCAACGCACCTGCATGCCTTCCGGTTTGGCGAACAAAATCTGCACGTTCGGCGACGCCGCAGGCGTCATCCCCAGCATCCCCGTCATCACCGGAAAGGGCGTGGCCGGCGGGCGCATGACTCCCGGTCCAGGACCATCGACGCCCGGTCCGGGATGCATCAATTGCTCCGCGGGCGGCAGGTTGTGCTCGATGGGCGTCACACAACCCAGGGCCGTCAACATGGCGGCCCAACATGAGACCCACATGCAAAGTCGAATCTTCATCGCGTTCCCCCTCCGGACCAAACCCGCAGTCCGCTACGGTTTCCAGCAGTTCCCGCCGGGTGACGACCTCCCCCCGGGACCCTTTCCGATTGGCGTAGACCTTACCGCCCAGCGGTCTTACAATCGCCGCCGTCTGCCTCGCCCCTGGGGCGGCGTTTTGGAACGGTCTACGGTGGAATATGTCTACGTGGGTTAATGTTCGGCTCCGTACAACACGTTTCTTTGGAAAAACCCGTACAATCCCAACATCTGGACTTAGTCGGCACAACTTCACCCGGACGAGCTTGCTGGCGCTGCTGGCAACACTGGGCCCACTCGGCCCGGTTTCGGCCGCCGCCAGCGCCGACGAACCGGCGGCAGACAGCCAGACGCTGCTGAACCGCGCCGCCGCTCAACTGGCCGGGACGCCGTCGCTAGAAGCCCGATTTCGCCAGCGGGTCCAGCTGTTCGGCCAGGAGTTGTCCGGGGCGGGCTCGTATCTGCAGAAGCGGTCGCCGCAAGGTCTGCTGCTGCGGCTGGAACTGAAGCTGCAGGTGGGCAGCCAGCTGTCGTCGCTGCAGCAGGTCGCGGACGGCCGCTTTCTCTGGATCCGCCGCGATCTGCCCGGCGGCACGTCGTTGGGACGGGTCGACCTGGAACGGCTCCGGGCGGCCCTGCCGCAGCGTGGCCAGCCGGCCCGGCCGGAGGTCACGACCGACTGGTTGGCGAGGGGGGGCCTGCCAGGGCTGATCGCCGCGCTGGCCGAGCACTTTCAGTTCTCTCCGCCTCAGGCCGTGCGCTCGGACCAAGCGGCCATGTGGGTCCTGGAGGGACGCTGGAAAGCAGACAAACTCGCCAGCCTTCCGCCCGAGTGGAAGCCCCAAACGGCGAAGGTCAACCCCGCCGACCCGCGCCAGTTGCCGGCCCACTTGCCGACGGAGGTGCGGCTCGTGCTCGGACAGAGCGACTTGTTGCCGTATCGCATCGAGTATCGGCGGCAACCGGCCGAGTCGGCGGGGGACCAGAATGCCGCCGCACGTCCCCTGGTCGTGCTGGAAATAACCGAGTTCCAACAGCGAGAGGATCTGGACGATCGGCTGTTCATCTATCAACCTGGGAACCAGGAAGTCGCGGATTACACGGATCGGTACCTGGCCAGCCTCGTGCCGGAGCGGCCAGACGAACGTCCGTCGGACTGAGAATCCGCCGTGCGCGACCCAAGGCGGCCTCTGAAGGACCGGTGTCCAAGAGGCCTCGAAGACCCCACCGTTCACGCAAGACGGGAACCGACCATGATTAAATGCCTCCTGCCGGCCGTCGTCTGTTGGCTTGCCGTGTCGGCCTGTCTGGGCGACAGTTTTCAAGCGGAGTGCTTGAAGCATTGGCACCAGTGGCGCGGTCCTCGCGCGGACGGTCTGTCGCCCCTCGGCGATCCGCCGGTCCACTGGGACGAGGAACAGAACGTCCGCTGGAAGACGGCAATCCCCGGCGAGGGCCACGCCACGCCGATCCTTTGGGGCGACCGGATCTTCGTGCTGTCCGCCGTGAAGACGGATCGCGAAGTCGCCACGCTCGAACCGCCGAAAGCCGAACCGCCCGGCGGCTATAAGACGCCCCGGCCCATGGCGTACTACCAGTTCGTCGTGCTCTGCCTCGATCGTGCGACGGGGCAAACGCGCTGGCAGCGAGTGGCCTGTGAAGTCCTGCCGCACGAAGGACGGCACTCGACCAACACCTACGCTTCGGCTTCGCCGACCACCGACGGCCGCCGACTGTACGTCTCGTTCGGCTCCCACGGGATCTTCTGTTACGATGTGGACGGTCAGCCGATCTGGGACCGCGACCTGGGCGAGATGGTGACCCGCTTCGGCTGGGGCGAAGGCGCGTCGCCGGTGCTGTACGGCGACCGGCTGATTGTCAACTGGGACCACGAGGGCCAATCGTTCCTGGCGGTCCTGGACGCGGCGACGGGCGAAACGAAGTGGCGCGTCGACCGCCGGGAGGTCACGAGTTGGTCCACGCCGCGCGTGATCGAGCACGGCGGGCGAACCCAAGTGATTGTGCCTGCCACGCGCCGAATCATGAGTTACGACCTGGCCACCGGAGAGGTCATCTGGGAGTGCGGCGGCCTGAGCACGAACGTGATTCCCTGTCCCGTGACGTACGGCGATCTGGTCATCTGTATGAGCGGGCATGGAAAGAACGAAGTGCGGGCGATCCGACTGGATTCCCGCGGAGATGTAACGGACAATCCTCAGCAGGTAGTGTGGCAATCGCACAGCCACGCGCCGTACGTGCCGTCGCCGCTGGTCTACGGCCGGCACCTGTTCGTCACCAAGTCCAATTCGCCGATCCTCAAGATTCTCGATCCTGCGTCGGGAGCCGCGCTGCGGGACAGCGTCCGGCTGCCGGAACTGAAGAGCGTCTATGCCTCGCCCGTCGGGGCCGCCGACCGCGTGTACCTGCCCAGCCGCGAAGGCGTCACACTGGTCATCAAGAACCAGCCCGCGTGGGACGTGCTGGCCGCCAACAGGCTGGCGGAAGGACTCGACGCGTCGCCGGTCGTGGTCGGCCGCGAATTGTTCCTCCGAGGCCAGCGCCATCTGTACAAGATCGAAGCGGATTGAGCGGCCCCCGGCGCGCCGAGGGCCGCGCCAAGTTCCTCGCCGCGTCAAGAGCGTCGGAGCCTTGGACAAGCGGTCTTGCTGCGCGAAAACCGGCGCTACTGGAATTCCGCGCGCCGCTTGGTTAGCCTGAACCGGGCCTCGTCGCCCGAAGCATGGCGGCGAGCTGCCAACGAGTTGCCTTGGAAAGACTAAACGAAAAACGACTGCCGCGAGATGCCTGTTCCCTTTTTTCTACAGGCTGTCAGCTCGCCGATCCTGCGGCCCTCCGCCCGGATCGGCCGCTGTCCCGCGGATCGCGCGCGACGTGAAGCACACGGGGCAGCGGCAGAACGCCGGGCAACGCCGACAAAACCGGCGGGCGGATGCCCGCCGGTTGCCGGATTCTCTGCCGCGTCTGGCTTCTCCTTGCCCGGCAAGCAGCGGTGGCCGGCGCAACTTCCCGACTCGCCAACGGGACTGCTCGTGAATCACTTTCTGATCGAGGGTTCCGCCACGCGCTCGTGCGCGACGTCCTGGAGCTCGCGGACCCAGATGTTGCGGAAGCGGACGGGGTTGCCGTGGTACTGCAGGCTGATGGGGCCCTTGTCGGGATGGGGCTTATATTCCGGGGCGCGGTGGTACGGCGTGTCGCCTTCCAGCTGGAAGTGGTTCTGGATCACCACGCCGTTGTGCAGCACGGTGATGAAGGCCGGGCTGACCAGCTTGCCCTCGGCATCGAACTTGGGGCCTTTCCAAATAATATCGTACGTCTGCCACTCGCCGGGCTTGCGGCAGGCGTTGACCAGCGGCGGGTGCTGTTTGTAGATCGCTCCGCACTGGCCGTCGAAGTACGTCTTGTTGCCGAAGGAATCGAGCACCTGGACTTCGTAGATGCCCATCAGAAACACGCCGCTGTTGCTGCGGCCTTGCCCCTCGCCTTTGATCTCCTCGGCCGAGGCCCATTCCACATGCACCTGGCAGTCGCCGAACACGTCTTTGCTGACAGGAGCCCCCGGGCCGGCTTCAACAAACCCGTCTTTGACGATCCACTTTTCGGCCTTGTCCCACTTCGACATGTCCTTGCCGTCGAACAGCACGACGGCGTCGGAGGGCGGGCCTCCCGGCGGCCCTGGATCGATCACGGCCGGCTCGGACCATTGAATGCCGCTCAGGTACTCGGCGCCGAAAAGACTCGCGTCCGCAGCAAGGCACAACAACCCGACAACCGTCAGGCTTGCAACGAGGGTGGTTCTGGTCACAGCTTCATTTCTCCTCTTCCATCAAGAAAACAACGGTGGTGAATCAGGGAACGGTTCCAGGATAGTCGCCGCGACGGGACACGGGAAGCCCCGTCTGGAACAGCCCGTCTGGAACAGTGCGCGGCGGGAACTCCGAGCCAATCCGAGACGGCACAGACCGCCGCAGCCCGGGCCTGATCGCCGCCTCGCCGCCTGGCCGGCTTGACACGGACCGACGCGACGGCTCAGATGACACCGGCGCAGGCGCGGCGCTGCGGGGAACCGCGCGCCCCGATTGGCATCCGCGCCCCGCTGTTCCCTTGCCGCCCGACTGCTATGTCTGTCGAAAAGTACCTGAAGCCGGAGGTCATCAACCAGATCAAGCGGCTGGACCTTCGCGCCAAATTCGTGGTCAAGGGATTCCTGCAAGGCCTGCACGCCAGCCCGTACCACGGCTTTTCTGTCGAGTTCAGCGAGCACCGCCGCTATACGCCGGGCGACGATCCCAACGACATCGACTGGCTGGTGTACGCCAAAACGGACAAGTATTACGTCAAGAAGTTCGAGGCCGAGACCAACATCACCGGCTATCTGGCGATGGACTTGAGCCGGTCCATGGGCTACACCTACCGCCAGGAGCTGACCAAGTTCGACTATGCGATTTGCCTCGCCGCGTCGCTGTGCTACCTGATGATCCACCAGCAGGACCCGGTGGGCTTGATCACCTTCGACCAGCGAATCCGGAACAGCCTGGCCCCGCGATCCAAACGCACCCAGTTGGCCAATGTGCTCTCGCACCTGGCGCGGCTGCAGCCGACAGGACCGACGGACATCGCCAACAGCGTGCGGCAAATCGCCGCCATGCTGCGGCACCGCAGCCTGGTCATGATCTTCTCGGATCTGCTGTGCGACACGGAGCCGGTGCTCCAGAGCCTGCGGTTGCTCAGACACGGGGGCCACGACGTGATCCTGTTCCATGTGCTGGACGAGGCGGAAGTCAAGTTTCCGTTCGACGGCGTGATCGAATTCGAGGAGCCGGAGACGGAGGAACGCGTGTGCGTGGATGCCAGCAACTATCGGCGAGAATACCTCCAGGAGATCGAAGCGTTCCGCGCATCCTACCGCCAGGAATGCTTTCAGATCGGCGTGGATTACGTCGAATTGGACACCAGCATGCAGTTCGACAAGGCGCTGCTGGAGTACTTGAGCAACCGCCGCGATCGGTTCTGAACTGGCCGCACGAGGCAGCCGCCTGTTGAGAGTGCCGTAAGCAAGGGCGTGCAAGTTGCTTTGGTCCGGCCGTTGCGCCGCGACCGCGACGCTGGGTTCCGATGCCTTGCTGCGTCGCCAGAACCCCAACCTCCGTGACACTACCCGCCGCTGTTCAAAGCGGCGACAAGTCGCCGCACTCCAGAATGGTCTGCCTGCCGTGGCCTTGCAGATCGCCCGGCCATCGCGAACAATCTCCCGTATGAGCTTGCCGTGCCCGGTCGCACTCGTCTTGGAGAGCCTGCCATGCGAAAAGTCTCCGATCTGAATATCGCCTCCAATATCCCTCTGCCCGCGCCGGCCTTGATGCTGCACGAGATTCCGCGTTCGGAGGCTCAGGAAGAGTTCGTGGCGGACGCCCGGCAGGCGATCCGCAACATCATTCATCGGCAGGATTCGCGGTTCCTGCTGATTGTCGGGCCCTGTTCGATTCACGACACGCGAGCGGGCCGGGATTACGCGGTTCGGCTGCGCGGGTTGAGCGAGCGCGTCCAGGGTAAGGTGTTTCTGGTGATGCGCTGTTATTTCGAGAAACCGCGCACCTCGGTCGGCTGGAAGGGGCTGATCATGGACCCGCACCTGGACGGTTCGCACGACATTCCCAACGGCCTGCGGATGGCGCGCCGGTTCCTGCTCGAAGTGATCGATCTGGGCGTACCCACGGCCACCGAACTGCTGGACCCCATGACGCCGCAGTACATTGCCGATCTGATTTGCTGGTCGGCCATCGGGGCCCGCACGACGGAATCCCAGACGCACCGGCAACTGGCGTCCGGCCTGTCCATGCCGCTGGGCTTCAAGAACGCCACGCTCGGTACCGTCGGATCTGCGGTGAATGCGATCAAAGCGGCGCGCGAGCCGCAGACGTTCCTGGGCATCAGCGGCGATGGCGTGGCCTCGGCCGTCTCGACGACCGGCAATCCCAACTGCCACATCGTCCTTCGCGGCGGCGACAGCGGACCCAATTACTCGGCGGAGCACGTCGCGGACGCGGAACGGGAACTGGCACAGGCCGGCTTGGAACAGGCGATTCTGATCGACTGCAGCCACGGCAACAGCGGCAAAGATGCCGCACGGCAACCCGAGGTCTTGCGGTATGTCGCCGGCCTGCGGGCCCAGGGGCGCGCCTCCGTGTTCGGGGCCATGCTGGAAAGTAATCTGCTGGGCGGCAGCCAGCCGTTTCCGCAACCGCGGGATGCGTTGGTCTACGGCCAGTCGATCACCGATGCCTGTATCGATTGGGCCAGCACGGAACGTTTGGTGTTGGAGTTAGCCGAAACCGTTTGAGGAGAGAGCATGAAAACCGCATCCTTTTTCTCGTTATTGATCGTTGTCCAGGCCATCGTCCAGTCGGCGTGGGGCGCTGATCTGGCGCCCAGCGGCGTCGACGCCTGGCGCGTCGGCACGCCGATGGTCACCTATTGGGCCGGGCCGGCACTGACGGATGCGGTCGCCCAGCAGATGGCCGAGGGCGGCTTCAATGTCGTGTGGTGTTCGGAACAGCAACTCGACACGGCGCAGCGGCACGGTCTGCGGGCCCAGTTGAGCGACGGGCTATTGAGACCGGCGACGCTGGACGACCCGGCCGCCCGCGAGAAACTCGATGCCTTGATCGCCCGTGTCCGAAATCACCCGGCGATGTACAGCTACTTCATCACCGACGAGCCCAGCGCGGGAGCCTTTCCGCCCTTGGGCAAGCTGGTCGCCTACCTTCGCCAGCGCGATCCGGCACACATGGCGTACATCAACCTGTTTCCCACCTACGCCAATAACCAGCAACTGGGCACTTCGGGCGACACGGTCACCGCGTATCGCGAACACCTGCGGCAGTACGTGGACATCGTCCGCCCGGCGCTGATCAGTTACGACCACTACCAGTTCGCCAAGAACGGCGACAACGGACAGTACTTCCTGAATCTGGCGATGATCCGGCAGGCGTCGCTGGACGCGAGACTGCCGTTCCTGAACATCGTCCAAGCCTGCACGTGGACGCCGTCGATGCGCGTGCCCACGGGCGACGAAATGACGTACCTGGTCTACACCACGCTGGCGTACGGAGCCCAGGGCATTTCCTATTATGTCTACTGTCATCCCGGCCACACGGGCGCCATCGCGCTGCCCGACGGGACGCCGACGCTGATCTACCACGCCTTGAAATCCCTGAACCGCGAATTCACGGCCATCGCCGGCCAGTTGCAGCCTTTGCGATCGCTGGCGGTCTACCATCTGGGCATGAAGCCGGACGGAACCGTGCCGCTGCCGCCGGACGCACCGTTCCGCTTGGAACCCGCCGTGCCGGACATGGAATACCGGGTTCCCGAACGCGTCCGCGGATTCGTGCTGGGCTACTTCGGCCAGGCGAACGAACCGACGCACGTGGTGGTCGTCAACCTGGACTATAAGGCCGAAGCCACGACCACGGTCATCGGCCCCGGCCGGCTGGAACTGTTCGACGCGATAAGTTCCGCCTGGCAGCCCGCCGCCGGCGCGCGAGCGGAACTGAAACTGCCGCCCGGTGGCGGACGGTTGCTGCGATTGGCCCGCTGACCTGTTTTCCTTGCTCTGCCCGCTATGTGACGTCCCGCAGTCGATTCGAACCAGCACCAGCAGTCCGACTCGCTTGTTGCCAATGCTCTGGCGGGATACAATGTTCCTTTGCACTTCGACGTTGTGCGGTTCGAGAGGGATGTGGCATGGTTACCTTGGCAATTCAACTCGACGACCGGCTGGCTGATGTAATCCGCACTCTGGCTGCGGCCCAAGAACGCAGCGAAAGCGAGATCGTGAGTGAGGCGCTGGAGATCTACACGGAAGACAAAAGGCCGGCTCCCCAAGGTGTTGGGAAGTACCATAGCGGCAAGACTGATACCTCGGAGAACGCAAGGCCGATCCTGCGGGAAGCTGTCAAGGGTGGGCGATGGCCCTAATCTGTGACACCGGCGGCATTTACGCTCTGTACGACGCCGACGATGGCCACCACGACGCCGTGAAGGCCGTGGTTGAGGCTGAACCAGGAACGCTCTATCTGCCGACGATCCTGCTCGCGGAGATCGACTATCTGCTGAACGAACGGCTGGGAGTGGACGCGACTTTGGATTTCTTGGCGAGTGTCGAATCGGGTGCCTTCACGCTGGTGGACCCAACCTCTGAGGATTTGCTTCGCTGCGGCGAACTGGTCCAACGATACCGAGACCTGCCGCTGGGGCTCGCCGATGCGTCCGTGATCGCCACTGCGGAACGCCTGCGGCTGAAACGCATCCTCACTCTCGATCAGCGTCATTTTCGGATCGTCAAGTCCTCTGCATTCGCTCACTTTGTCCTTCTGCCAGCCGATCTCGACTGACCCGTGTGTTCTGGGGCAGCAACGTTCGGACAGACAAGGGTGTGTGGCTGCCAATTCGACGTCGCCAGACCGTGCTGGGCCGTTCACTCTGCAAACCGCAGCAGGGCGTAGTTTTTCTTGCCGCTGCGGAGCACCATGACGGTCTCGCTGGCCAAATGGCTCCCGGTCAGACGCGTGTCCAACTCCGTGATGCGGCGGTTGTTGACGTAGGCTCCGCCCTGCTGGATCGTGCGACGGGCTTCGCCTTTGCTCTTGGCCAGTCCGGCTTCGGTCAGGGCGTCGATCAGCGGCAGGCCGTCGCCGGACAGGCGTTCTTTGGACAGTTGTTGGCTGGGCACGTCGGCGAAGATCTCGACCAATTGGGCGTCGTTCAAATCGGCGATTTCGGCGCCGAAGAACATCTCGGTAGCCCGGCGCGCGGTCGCCAGTCCTGCGTCGCCGTGGACCAACCCGGTCAGCTCCTCGGCCAGTCGCTTCTGGCTCTGCCGCAGGTGCGGCTCCGTCTCGCGAGACCGGTCCAGCGATTCGATTTCCTCGCGGGGCAGTTCCGTCAGCATCCGCAAGCACTTTCCCGCGTCCGCGTCGGCCACGTTGATCCAGTACTGGTAGAAGGCGTACGGGCTGGTGCGGTCGGCCGTCAGCCAGATGGTGCCTTTCTCCGTCTTGCCCATCTTCGTGCCGTCCGATTTGGTCAGCAGGGGACAGGTGAGTCCGTACAGTTGCACGCCCCGCATTCGCCGCCCCAGGTCGATGCCGGCCGTGATGTTTCCCCACTGGTCGCTGCCGCCGGCCTGCAGTTGGCAGCCGTAATGATCGTACAGGTGGACGAAATCATAGGCTTGCAGCAGCATGTAGCTGAATTCGGTGTAGCTCAGTCCGCCGTCCGATCGGTCCAGGCGGCTCTTGACCGAGTCCTTGGTCAGCATGACGTTCACCGGGAAGTTCTTGCCGACGTCGCGCAGGAAGTCCAGGAAGCTGAAGTTGCGCATCCAGTCGAAGTTGTTCACCAGCAGGGCCGACCGTTGGCCGCAATCGAAATCCAGGAACTGCCGCATCTGCTGCTGCAGACCCTCGACATTGGCCCGCAACGTCTCGACGGACATCAGATTCCGTTCTTCGCTCTTGCCGCTGGGGTCGCCGATCATGCCCGTAGCTCCGCCCACCAAGGGGATCGGGCGATGGCCGGCCCGCTGGAACCGGCGGAGCGTGAGCAGCGGCAACAGGCTGCCGACGTGCAGACTGGGGGCGGTCGGGTCGAAGCCGATGTACAGGGTGCGGGAACCGGAGTTCAGCCACTGCGGCAAGTGTTGATCGTCGGTCGTCTGTTGAATCAGGCCCCGCCACGCCAAATCAGCGAAAATGTCGTTCATCGTCCTGGTCTCGGCTTTCCGTTCTGCCCGTTCTCCGCATCGAATTCGTCGCCAATGCCGCTGAAGTATGCCGAGAACGGTTCCCGCTTGCAACCGACCCACCACGTCCCGCCCGCGTTTTTCCGTGTTTCGCGCACGGTTTTCACAGCGTCCGGGGCACGAACAAGGACTGACGTGGTGCCATCCTTAACCGCCCGCGGTATAATCATCCGCCGTGACCGGCATGGTGTCCGCCGGGCTTGATCCTTGGTATCCGCACACGATCATGAACAAGCCGTCGCTGCCGCCGCCGTCGATTCGCTGGCCGGTTCCCGGCGAGATTATCACGCACGGCAAGAATGCGTATGCGGTCGGCGAGGCCTTGGGGCGCGGGACTTACGGGGCGACGTTTGCTTGTACCGACCAGTGGGCCAACAGTCTGGTCGTCAAAGTGCTGATCCCGCATCGGCAGACGTACGAGCAGGTGCGGGTGAATTGGCAGCGGGAGATCGCCTCGCTGTTCACCCTGCGGCATCCGAACATCACCTACGTGTACGACGCCTTCGAGCGCGACAAGACGTTCCACATCGTGGTCGAGCGTTGCGGCGGCAGCCTCTCGACGCTGTTTTCCATCGCCGATTACGACGGCTACGCTTGGGTTCCGCCGATTGCCCGCTGCCTGTTGCAGGCCGTCGCCTTTATGCACGAACACGGGTACGTCCACAAAGACATCCATCTGCGGAACGTGTTTTGGGCCTATGTGCGGGACGAGTTGATGACCAGCCCGACTCAATCGGTGACGTTCAAGATCGGCGACCTGGGCGTCAGCCGGTTCGAGCACGAGGTGCAGAGCGACAATCCGACCGTGCCTTGGATGGTGGCTCCCGAAGTGTTGAACCCGAGCGAATTTGGCCAGGTCGGCAAGCCGACGGACATCTACCATGCGGGACTGGTTCTGCTGGCAGTCGCGATGGGCATCGAGCCGACGTTCACCGCCGATGAGATCCTCCGCGGCGTCCCGCGGGAGACGGCCGAGCAGTTGCCGTCCCCGTTCGGCCGAGCGATCGGCCGCGCCCTGCGCCGCCATGTCCATACCCGGCCCGCGACGGCCTTCGAGTTCTGGCGGGAGTTGGCGAGCCCGTGAATGCGGGCGGTTTGAATCCGTTGCGGGTTGCCGGCTGCGGGTTGCCGGGTTTCGGGTTGCCGGGTTTCGGGTTGAGCGCTTCGGGTTTCGACAGTCGGCCCGTACAACGGCGGGACGCGACATGTTACGATACGGCTGTGAAGCAGAAGGCAGCAGGCCGGCTCTGACGCAGAAGTCGGAGGCCTGATCCGTGGTCTCGTTCCTTCAGGAGGTCTCACGTCATGTTGAAGGGCATTCCCGCTCGGATTTCTCCCGAGCTGATGTACGCATTGATGAAGATGGGTCATGGAGACGAACTGGTCCTGGCGGACGGCAATTTTCCGGCGGACTCCATTGCCCGGCGGATCGTGCGGGCCGACGGGCTGAGCGTCCCCGAGGTGCTGGAAGCCATCCTGCAGTTCTTCCCGCTGGACCCTTACGTCGACGCCGCGGCGTTCGTGATGCAGCCCGTGCCGGGCGACCCGCCCCAGCCGCCCATCTGGAAGAAGTTCAAGCCGCTGCTGGATGCCAGCGAAGGAAAGAGCGTCGAATTGAAGTTGGTCGAGCGGTTTGCGTTCTACGAGCAAGCGAAACAGGCCTACGCCGTGGTCGCCACCAGCGAGACGGCCCTGTACGCCAACCTGATCCTGAAGAAAGGCGTCGTCGTGCCGGGACGCTGACCGCCCCGGCCCTTCGCCCAAGACCCCCGCACGGAGCGTCTATGAGCCAAACATTGCAGGCAGCCACAACCCCGCGATCGCCGGGCGTGGACGATTGGCACCAACTCGCCGAGCAGGTGCTGAGCGGTCGCGCACTGACCGCCGAGGAAGGTCTGGCGATCCTCCGCTGTCCCGACGACGACCTGCTGGACCTGCTGTCCGCCGCGTTCCGGATTCGCCGCCGGTTCTTTGGCAAGACGATGCGGCTGAACTTCCTGATCAACGCCAAAAGCGGGCTGTGTCCGGAGGATTGCCATTACTGTTCCCAATCGCGGGTCTCGAAGGCGGCCATTCCGAAGTACAACATCCTGGACCGCCAGCGGCTGCTGGACGGCGCCCGGATCGCCCACGAGCGGAAGGCCAAGACCTATTGCATCGTGATCTCCGCCCGCGGCCCCAGCGAACATGAGTTGCAGGCCGTCGAGGAACTGGTGCCGGAAATCAAGCGGCAGTACGACTTGAAGGTCTGCGCCTCCCTGGGACTGCTGACGCCGGAGCAAGCCCAGCGGCTGAAGGCCTGCGGCGTGGACCGGATCAATCACAACCTGAACACCAGCCCCGAGTACTACGGCCAGATCTGCTCGACGCACACCTACCAGGATCGGATTGCGACCCTGCGGACCGTGCGCCAGGCCGGCTTGGAAATCTGTTCCGGCGGCATTGTCGGGATGGGCGAAGCGGACACCGACGTCGTGCGCATGGCGTTGGAACTGCGCGAGGTCGAAGCGGACGCGATCCCCGTCAACTTTTTCCACGCGGTGGAGGGCACGCCGCTGGAGGGCCTGGATGCGCTGAATCCGCGGTACTGCCTCAAGGTCCTGTGCCTGTTCCGCTTTGCCAACCCGAGCCGGGAGATCCGCATCGCCGGAGGACGCGAGTTGCACTTGGGGAGCCTGCAGGCGTTGGGCCTGTACGCGGCCAATTCGATCTTCGTCGGCGACTACCTGACGACCAAGGGCCAAGCGCCGCCGGCCGACTACGCCATGATCGAGCAGTTGGGGTTCACCGTGTCAACCAGCGCGCAGGTGAGGTGAGTCCATCGCGAACATCGAGACGGGGAGTACGTTCATGCCGAAATCACGAGTCCTGCTGACGTGCCTGGCGACGTTTTTGGGCAGCGTTGGGTTTTGTTCTGCCCAGGCTCCGCTGGTCCTGATCCGCGACGGCCGGCCGGACTGTACGATCGTCCGCGGCGAAACGGATGACTTTGCCGCCGAGCGGCTGGCGCGGTGGTTCGCCGAAGAGGGCCGCGCCCCGGTCGCCGTGATCGCAGCGGAGAAGGACCCCGTGCCGGAGCGCGGCGTCTTGATCCTTGTCGGCAGTTCCAAATCGAATCCGGTCCTGCGCGGGGTTGCCGCTGGGGCGCAGCTGGACATTGCTCCCGGCCCTCTGACCGCCCAGGGATACGTCGCCCGCACGTTGCAGTACGACGGCCGCGACTGGCTGATCCTGGCCGGCGGCGGCCGCGACGGGGCGATCCATGCCGTGGCCGATCTGGTCAACTGGCGACTCCAACGACAGGGCCACAGCGTTTGCGTGCCGCAGCTCGACCAGCGGCAGATCCCGCGCTACCGGTACCGCTGGTTCTGGAACTGGGACCATCGCATGGAGTGGGGCGGGCCCGGCCGCGTCGGCAACGTGATGGGCGGCGGCGGCACGTATCGCAAGCAGCCCGAAGCGTTCCTCATCGACTTCAAGAACTGCATCGACTACATGGCCGACCACAAGTTCAACGGCCTGATCATCTGGGGCTTTTTGCGGGATACGCACGGCGGCGTCGAGGCGTCGCAGGAGTTGTGCCGCTACGCAGAGCATCGCGGCGTGCGGATTCTGCCGGGCGTGGGCACCAGCGGCTACGCGGGGTACTACTTTGAGGGCGATCATCCCTACAACGCCGACGCCTGGGTCGCTGCGCATCCGGAACTGCGGGCCGTGGACAAGAACGGCCGCCCGCACAACGCGCCTTGCCCGTCCAAGAAAGCCAACCAGGATTGGCTCGATGAAGGCGCCCGGTGGCTCTTCCGGACGTTCCCCATCGGCGGCGTCAACCTGGAGATGGGCGATTTCTTCGTCTGCTACTGCGACGACTGCCGGAAGGCCCGCGCGGCGATCCCGTCGGACGAGCCCGACTACTACAAGGACATGGCCATCTCGCACATGGTCACGCTCAAGACGATGCGCGGCCTGGCCCCCGAGGCCTGGCTGAGCTACGCCACGTACACCGGCTACACGGCCCAGATGATGACCGCTCCGCCCAAGTTCCTGTCCCTGATCCCGGAGGACGCCCTGTGCCAATGGACGCTCACCGGCATGGCGCGGCGCTGGCCGGCCGACGTCCGCCCGCTGGCCCGGCACAATATCGGCTATCTGCACTGGTGCAACAGCTCGACTCACACGCCAGACGATTTCTATCTGGAATCCGTCCGGGACATCTGCCGCGACGCCGCCGCGGCCGGTTTCGAGGGCCTGGACACGTATGGAGAACTGTCCGCCCAGCGGCCCAATGCGGAGCTGTTCTATCTGGCCTGGGAAGCGTTTCTCTGGAATCCGGAGATGACCATCGAAGAATTCGCCGACCAGCGACTGGCCCGGCTGTACGGCGGCGCCGAGCCGGCTGGCAAACTCCTGGAGATCCTCCCGCTGGTCCGCACCGCCAAGGATCGCGAGAACGTCGAAAACATGGTCCAGGCTCGTTGGCTTGCGGAATCCGCTCGCCAGGCTTCTGCGCCCGCAGGCCATGCGCGCTGGGACCGGATGATCGCCTATCTCGACCGCCACGAGCAGGCCGAGCGGCTGAAGCAGGAAGAATTCCGCCGCCGCGAGGCGGAGGCCCGCCGTGGCCGGAAGATCGAGATCGCCAAAGTCACCGCCAGCGACGAAGACCCCAGCCGCGGCTGGTCGGCCGCCAACGCCGTCGACGGCAACGTCCAGGAGCCGCAGGGCTACTGGCTCACCCAGCGAACCGCCCCCAAGCAAGCGTGGCTCGAACTGACGCTGGCCGAACCAACCAAGATCGACCGGGTGACCCTCTTCCACCAACTCAACCCCGGCCACTACCGGACCTTGGACTACACGGTCTCCGTGCGGACGGACGGCGCTTGGAAGCCCGTCGTCGCCGTCAAGGACAACCAAGATCCGGGCTGGGTGGTCCACGCCTTCGAGCCGGTCGTCACGAACGCCGTGCGCCTGGAAATCACCCGCTCCGCCTACAACGACCGCATGGGCGTGGGCGAGATCGAACTGCGAACAGTCGGGCCGGGCCCGTAAAGCCCGCGGGCGCTTCGTGCGCAGCGGCAGCGGTTTCACGGCTGGCCCGCGCCCGATCTTCCTGCCAGCCCGTGCCGGCGGCGCAGAATCCGGCCTGCGCGACTACTCCTTGAACCAGGCTTCCAGCAAGCGGCCGATGATCTGGCAACCGCGGGCATTGGCGTGGACGGCGTCGCCCATGAACCAGCCGTAGGTCTTGCCGCTGTCCTGGATGTACGCCCACCAGGGGCCCGTCATGTCGAAGAAAGCGCACTTTTCTTCCGCCGCCACCTTTTGCAGATTGAAGCGGAAGTTGCTGGTCGTCGTGTCGATCTCGCGGGTAAAAGTCCGGATGTGCTCGTCGCGCACCGCGCCGAAAACCGGGGTCAGCAGCAGGACTTCGGTATCCGGCTTCTGGGCGCGGACCTGTTGGACCACCGACCGCACGGCCTCCGCGTCGCCCCGGTTGGAGATGCCGCCGATGACCAGCAGATCCGGATTGTGTTTCAACACGTACTCCTGGACGCGGTTGTCTTCCCGATAGTAGGTGCACCCGGTGGAGCTTCGCAGCGAGGCGATTTTGACGATCTTGCACTTCGGATAGTTGCGCATCAGCAGCAGTTCGAAGGACGAGCCCGACGTGTTGCCCATGATGCTGTCGCCCAGGAGCACCATGCGCAGTTCGCCGCCGTCCCGGAGTTTGCTCATCGTGCGGGGAAGGTTCGCGTGGCGGCCGGCCGGGGGCTGATACGCGAGCGGGTCCATCGCCGCGTAGATCGCGTCGATCCGCTCCAGGGTGCTCAGCCCGGCAAAGGCGTCGGCGACGCGGCCGTTGAGCAGGAACCCGCCCAGCCGCACCGTGCCGGGCGAGGCGACCTTCAGGACCAGTTCATGCTCCGCCTGCCGATCCAACCCGTTGGCCAGCGATACCGTGCGCATCGTGGGGGCGGTGACGTCCTGCGGCGCGGGGAGCTTGCGGAACGCCGCAGCGTCCACGGCGTATTCGTAGTCCGCGCCGCCCTTGTCCACCACGTCGATGAGGCCGATCTCCGAGCCTTGGAATCGCAGCGTCAGCGTCGCGCCGACTTCGTTCGAGACGAGCAAATGGCGAAAGGGGCCGATCGGGCTGGCCTGTCCCGGCTTCCAGTTGCCGGACCGTTGGACCGCTGCGTCCTCGTAAGCGACGATCCGGCCGTTGTCATCCGTGTCCGGGAACAACGGCGGGGGCAGGGTGCGCCGTTGGGGCTGTTCTGGAATGGGCGTGGCGGCCAGCAGCGCATCGATGAACTCCGCGACCGCGGCGGCGTAGATTTTGGCTCCGGCATCCGTGGGGTTGACGCCGTCGGCGGAGAACGCCTCGAAGGTGATCTCTCCGGCCAGAATCTTCTCCGCCGCGTACCGGGCCAGGTTCAGGCTGGGGATGCCATAGTGTTCGGCGATCTGCTCGCTGATGCGGATGTACTCCGGCGCTTGGCCCGCCCGATACGCCTGGAGCATTTCCGGAGTCAGGGTGTAGACCAGGATCTGGCTGTGGGTGGCGCGATACAGGATGACCTGGCGGACCAGGCCTTCCAGCGACGTCTTGACCCGCTCGAGATCCGCGCCGCGGTCGTCGGCGGCAAAATCGAGGATCGCCAGGTGGCCGCTGCAGATCACCTCGCCGAACACCGCTTGCCCCCGGCTGCAGCGGAACAGTCCGAACCAGCTGCCGCCCGGCTGCATGTGCCGCGTCTCGATGACCGCGGCCTCCGGAAAGTGCCTCTTGAAGCCCTGGACCATCTGGGCCGAGTAGCGCAGATTCGCGTCCTTCAGACCCGTGCCGGCCAGCACGCTGTTGCCGAGGAAGAACAGGTACTGGTTGCCGACAATGTTGGCCCGGAAATAGTGCAGGCTGTTGGGAATGCCGCCGTGGATCTGATAGAACTCGGCTGCCTCCGCCGCCCGCATGGCGCCCACGCTGAGCAGGGCACAGAAGCATACTTTTTGGAGGGCCGTTGTCACCATCGTTGCTTGCTCCTTGGGTAGGATGTTGCTGCAGGATCACTTGCCGCTGAGATCCAGGGGCGCGTCTTGCGGGAATTCGAGGTACTTCACCACGCCGTCGCGCCAGAAGTTGAATTTGACCTTCAGCGTCTTCTGGCCGCCGGACGCCGCCTCGTCGAACAGTTCGGCGTACGAGCCCAGCGGGGTGATCAGACGGTTGTGGAATTTCGCCTGGACCTTTTCCGTCACGTCGGTCTGGGCAGCGGCCTGTTGGACGTTGGTGTAGGCCCGGATTCGGATGGCCGTCGCGTCGCAGGTGTGGCTGCCGGCGTTGTGCAGGACGAAGTCCAGGTGCTTGCCGACCTCGCCGGACGGCAGTTGCAGGACGAACTCAGCGGTGCCGCATCTGCCCACCGCGAGATTCTTGGTGTTGAACGTGCCGAGGACGTCGTGCCGGGTGTCGTCGTGCCAACGAAGGACGCGGAGTTCGACGCCGTTGCCCAGATTCGAGAACAGCGTGCCGCACAGCGCGACGTGCTGCTTCTGCACGTCGTCCGCGGGCGTCCAGCGGAAGACGTTGTAACTCGCCGCATCGGCAATCGGGTGCGTGTACAGAAACTCCTTGCGTTGGGCGGCGGACAGCACCTGGTCGAACATCTGCTCGGTGTAGTGCTGCCGCCAGGCAGACTCCTGAGACTCGCTGGGGGCGTAGTCCGACACGAAGCCGAGTTGATCGCCCTGGTTTTCCAGCCCATAGGCATAGCCCCGCGGCGTGCCGAAGGCCTTGAATTGCGAGTTCAACGGTTTCACGTCGCCGGCCGCCGCGGTGGACAGCAGCCCGTTATTCTTGCAGCTGTAACACGCCCAGCGTCCGCCGGCGGCGGCGGGGAATTCCGCCGCGACGCCGGTCTTGCCGCCGGGGTTAACGTAGTCCGCCGCCAGGTCCGCGACGACGTCGCCGCGAATCTCGAACACCGCTTCCAGGTCGCCCGTCGCCTTCGGCCCGTACAATGCCTTCAGCACGTGCGCGTTGACAAACTCGTTCGGCCACGACACGATCTCATCGTCCGCGATGCGCACCGGCGACGTGTCCGCCACGTTCGGAACGTGGAAGTACACCTCCTGGCCGCTGGGGTCGATGAACTCGGTCAGCGTCACCTCGACCTGCTCGCCGGCGCCGTCCGGATTCAGCCACGCTCGGGCGACGGCTTTCAAACCGCCAGGCCGAATCGAATCGTCTTTCACCGGTTCCCCGACAGACGCCGGGTCGATGACCAGATTCCGCGGATCGGGGCACTTCTTCAGCACTTCGGCGTTCTGGTCTTTGCCCAGGCAATACACCACGGGCCCGCGCAACAGCGCCACCCGGCCGTCCTGGAGCGCCCGGCCGCGCAGGAATCGCCATGCCATCGGCATCGAGATCCTCACCGCGTCGCCGTTCCGCCAGATCCGATTCAGCGCGTAACACCCGAGCTTCTGTTTCCGCGGATCGATCGTGAGCGGCGTTTCGTCGTTCACTCGCAGCGTGATCTTCTCGCACCAGCGCGGCGTGCGGAATTGAAAGTCGAACGCCGCCGGCTTCTTGTCTCCGGTGGAGAACGTCAGCTTCACTTCGCCGTCGTTCGGGTACGCGGTTTCCTGCACAATCGTGACCGTTTGCCCGTTCACGTCGAACGCCTTCTTCGAGTTGCTGAACAGGTTCAGCGCGATTCCACCCTGCGGCGTGCGGTAATACACTTTCTGCGGCAACTCCGCCACGGCCCGGCGATAATTCCCGCAGCAGCAGAAATAGTCGCGCGTATCGTACTTGCGGTCGCCGCTGAACGGCGTGAAGTAGCGGATCCAGCGTCCGTCGGGCGAATTGGCGGCGAACAGCGCGTTGTAGATCGTGCGTTCGAGCAGATCGCCGTAGCGCAGGTCGCCTTCCAGCCGCAGCAGGCTGTCGATCCACCGCAGCATGTAGGCGGTGACGCACGATTCGCCGATGGCTCCGCGGCCGTTCTGGTTGTAGGTGAATTGTTCGCCGTCGGAGCACGAGCCGGTGACCAGCAGGCCGCCCTCGTTCTGCTTGAGCAACTCGTTGCGCATCAACTGGCTCATGTGCAGGAGGCGTTCCTCGCCCGTCAGGCGGTACAGTTCCGTCTGGGCGTAGCAGCGGGCGAGCATCACGTACACGTGGCGCGGGCGGCGGCTGAAATCCTGCTCCCAAGTCCGCAGCGACGCCAGTTGGACCTCGCCGTGCTGGTTCCCGTGCGGCACGTCGGCGGCGAAGTCGAAATAGCGTTTGTCGCCCGTCACGCGGTACAGTTCCAGCATCCCTTCCGGCAGGCCCGCGGTGCAGATCAGGCCCGCGTCGCAGCACGGGTTCTGCGGCGTAGGAAACGTCTTCAGGATGTAGTCCGCCATGACCTTCGCATGGGCCAGCGATTGGGGATTGCCCGTGCAGCGATAGTTCCGCACGAATGCCAGGTTGATGTATTCCTGCTCGTGCAGAATCCAGTTGATGTGGTTTTGCCGGTTCTCCGGCTCGACGTTCCAGAATCCGAGGTACCCGTCCGCGTCGCGCGACTTGACCAGTTCGTCGATGATGTACTGTGTCCGTGCGGCCACCTGCGGGTCGCCCGTGTAAGCCGAGAACAGGCTGCCGGCGTCGAACACCTTGCCAATCCCGTAGTACACGTGCGAGCGGTCGCCCCGATCCGTCCGGTTGCGGAAGTGATTCAGCCACTTGCCGTCCAGATCGACCACCAAATAGTTTTGATCAATGAGATTTTGAATGCGGCGATCGATCTCGCCGCCCAGTTCCTGACGGTTGAGCGTCACGCGGCAGAGCTGGTCCGCCACGCGAGGCGGGACGACATCGAACGGGGCCTGGCACGGCTCGCTCGCGTGGACGGACACTGCCAAGAACAGGACGCAAAACAGCGAGAAGATCGCCTTCTTCATGATTTCACTCCGCGGTTGATAGGACGCCGTGAATTCGGGGCAGCGCACCTTTGCTCTTGCGCTGCCGTCCGGGCCGCGGCCGGGGTCGTTCAGTCCGCCCCGGCTTGGGCGGACGCAAGTAGTTCTGCGAACCACGCGTCGTTGCGAACAGATTTCAGATCGGTGTCGGTCATTAGATGTTCGCGGGACGGCAGCGTGCCGGCCGCAAGCGCACGTTCGAGCCATTCGCGGCACTTCTCATGATCGCCACGCAGGGCAGCCACGCAGGCGAGATTGTACGCTCCGGCACCAGCGCGTAGCTGCTCGGCAGCCAACAACTTTTCCTCTGCCTGGGCAAACAGCCCGTCCGCTTCCGCACCCGTCTTCGTCTTCGCCTGGGCCGAAAGGGCAGTCCCCCAGTTGGAAAGCGCCTCGTGCATGTCCGGCTTGATCCGCACCGCGGCGGCGTATTTCTCGCCCGCCTGGGCAAACAGCCCGTCCGCTTCCGCACCCGTCTTCGTCTTCGCCTGGTCGGAAAGCACGGTGCCCAAGAAATCCAACGCCTCTTGGTCCTCCGCGTTGTCCGCCACGACGGCTTCGAGCAGGCGGGCCGCGGGTTCGTATTCCTGCGCTCCGAAACGCACGGAGGCGGCCATCATGCGGGCGTCGCGCGGCGCGGACTCGGTCTCGGCCAACTCGAACAACTCCGGAAACGCCCGCTGGTCGCCCCGCTCGATCCGCCGCATCAAGCGGTCAAACCGTTTGGGCAAGTCCGCCGGATTGCGATCGCGGATGGCTTCGGCGATCCGTCGGAATGCGCCGGCTAGGGGCGACTGGGGGTGGTGGAAGACGAAGCTGCCTTCGCTCAGCGCGAGTTGCGGATGATAGGGGACCATCAACAGGTCGCGTGTCAAATCGCGGGAAGTCTGCATGGCCTGCGCGAATCGTTTCGCCGCGACGGCCAGGCGTTTGGCCTTCAATTCCTCTTCGCCGACCGGGACTGGCGAGATTACAAACAGCACGTTGTCCGCAAAGTCCTTGCGGGCCCGCTGGAGCCGCTCGACCGCCAGTCGTGTCCCTTCGATGTTCTGCTCGTTCAGCCCCGAAACGATGACCAGCAGATCGGCCAAGTGTACGGTGCAGATGCCGCCCACGTCGGTCAGCCCGGTCCGCGAGTCGACCAGCACGTAGTCGGGCCGGAACTGCTGCTCGATCTGGACCTTCAGGACGTCGATCACGAGCGATCGGCTCTGAGTCTCGTAAAGCCGTTCGAGGTGCAGGCGAGCCAGGTCGTACTGCCGATCCGTGCCGGCGCGAGCGTCGGCCGGCAAGACGTGAAGTGCGCCGATCTTGGGCTGTTCGGCGCGGAGTTGGGCAGCCAAGACCGGCTCGTAGCACAACGACTGCAGCGCCGGCAGTTGGCGATCTTCCAGCCCGGCGCGGAGAAAGCCGACCAAGCCCTCCTCCGACTCCGGCGGCGCCTCCGGCCGGAACTCCGGCATCAGCGACAATCCGGGCGCTTCCAGGTCGAAATCGACCAGCAGCACGTTCAGCCCGCTGCGGGCCAGATACGCGGCCACGTTGGCCAGCGCCATCGTGCGGCCCACGCCGCCGCGAAACGAATAGAAAGTGGTGGTTAGCATGCTTGACTGCCGTTCCCCTGGTCACGCGCCCACAAGACCGGCGCCGTTGGCCCTTCCCAGCAGCGCCAGCGCTGGCGGCGGGCCACGCCAATTTTCACGCGACTTGCGGACCTGGTCCACTTTGCCGGCGCGCCGGATCGCTTCGGCGGCAGGTCCCGTCAACTCGTCTACGTCTGGCCGGTAGCGGTCGCGGTCGTGCGACTGAATCAGGGCCTTCGTCTCTTCGTCCAGCACGTACTCGCCAGCCGTCGAGGCCCAGTTGAAATCCGGGTACGTGTCCAACAACAACATCACCTCATCGTCAAAGGAGCCCACTTCCGGGTGTCGCTGATGAGCCGCCTTCACCTGTTCCAGGTAGCGCAGGGCGTTGCGGGCACCGGATTCGCGCAGTCCGACCACTCCTGCGTTGACATAATGCACGTTGTCGTGATCCAGCAGACTCAGCCAGAATCGAAGATCCTCCACAGACCCATGCTGGTTGACAGCGTGGGCCAGCAGCAGCTGGGCGTACAAATCGTCATGCTGATCGGCCAGCGCCGCGGCCAGCGGCTGTTCGTACCGGCGGAGGATCTGTAACAACTCCTCCAGTCCCGGCAACCGCACGGCCTCCAACAGGGAAAGAACGTTGTACAACAACAGCGGCCGCGGGACGTGGCCCGTCTTGGCGATTTGCCCGGCTTCTTCCAGGAGCAGGACCTGCAGGGCGTCGGCCAACCGCTGCGCGAGCCCAGACCCCTCCGGGTCTGCCAGCGCCCGGATGTACGGCTCCTCCGGCCCCGGCTGGTCCGGTGGCCCTTCGGCGCCGATCAGCGGACTGGGGCGGTCCAAGTCGGCCGCCAAACGGCGAACGAGTTCCGTCTTGTTGCTGGTGCGGATGATGGATTGAAGGCGCTCGATGTTCATGGTGATGCGGCCGCAACGGCCGCCAAGCGGACGGTTTTGTAATGATTCGACGGGTCCTGCGTCAGAGGACCTGCGACCACAATCTCCTGGACCTGGGCGGCCGGAAAAACGGCGTGCAGGACTTCCGGCTCTGCCGGCAGTCCCGTCGCCAAGTCCTGGGTCTGCCCGGGTCGCGCGGGGCCCGGAGGCGAGGGCAGGAAGGCGATTGCCGAGCCTTTCCAGCCCGCGTCCAGCACGGTCGGACGGTAGAACGCACCATCGGCGACTCGAGCAACCTCATAGACATAGATTACCATAAACTGGTCTCGGCCGTAGGGGACCGGATCGTCCAAACCCAATCGGTCCCTGACGCCGTCAGCGGCCAACGTGCCGGCCTGATACCGCGTAGCGACGCTATCCGATGTAGCGAAAACAACGGATCTGCCGATCGAACCGCGCAAGGCGGCGGTTTGAACTCCCCGCCTCTGAAGTTCTCGAAGCCGAATCTTGGTCTTTACCGATGGACTTGCCCGGTGATACCTGGGCACCTTCCGATTGTTGGCAGGCAGATAGTTGTACTTCAGGAAGGCGTCCCCATCGACCGAGCGGGCGAGCCTTGGGGGCGGCGCCGTTGGGATTTGATTGACAATGTTGTCCGGGTGCTGACAGGGTGGGCCGTCCTGGTGCAAATCCTGCAGAAATCGCTCGTACTGCTCGGCTGCATCATCGGGCGTGGCGGCCGGCGACTGGGCGGCCACGAAATCGCGCAGGTCTTGTTGGAGGGCGGGGCATACGTTGGCGTCGTCCCGCAGGTTGCGTTCGATCAATGCGCCACGGCGGGTGGTTGGTTCGGCTTGGCGCAGCAGATCCAGCCAAGCTTCTAGCTTTGCGTCGGCGACTGTCGCCTGCCCAAACATCTTCTCGCACTCCACGGGATCAAAGGCGCGTCGGGGAGTCAACGGATAGGCATTTCCGTGTTCTCCGACAAAACCTCCGCTTGCGCGATTTCCGAGGGTTCCCAGGAACACTTTACCAAGTGTGGTCCAGACGGCAAGAACAGGGCCCGCTAAACATCGTTCGAGAAACAAGTGAGCGGACTGGCGCTAGCCACCGGTTCCCGGTCGCGCGGATTGGCCGCAAGACCGGCGGCTAGCGCCTTGCCGCCTGTTGGTCACCGGACAGTGATTTCTCGAACGGTGCTAATCCGACGCCGCCACATCGGCCGCCCGGCCGGCCGCTTGCGTCTGAATGGCAGCGAGACCCCCTGGGCGCAATTGCGGCGGGCGCCGTGCGAAACTAGAATGCCGGCGTTTGGCGTCGCCAAGTCATGCGGCGACACAGAGTTCAACGGCGGTTTGGCAACCGCGGAAGACCCTGACGACGACGCCTCACGATTCCGTCAGTCCCGGCCGGCGGACGCCGGCTGGAAAGCAACCAACCCGTAAGCATCGTGCGAGAAACAAGTGTCCCGCGTGCATTGCCGCTCGTCCTACGGAGTGGGATGGCTGCTGTGCCCCGAGGCGACAGGCATTTCTCGAACGATGCGCAGGAGGCTCCGGCGATGCGCGATTCGATCCGTGCTCTGGGCGGCATGCTGTTCTGGATGGCCAGCGTTGGGGGCTGCGCCGCCGTGGTCCTTCCCGCAGCGGCTGGCCAATCCCCGGCCTATCGGCCCGGCCCGCTGCTGCGGTCGATGTTGGAGGGCGACTTGCGCGGCGTGGACGAGATCGTGTTTGCCGTGCGCGTGTCGGGGCGGGACCACTGGTACGTGAACTTTGGGTACTACAGCTGCGATTACGGACCGCCAGCGGAAAAAACCTATGGCACGTACGTCGACGGCGAGTCGCTGCGCGGCTACGGCGACGGTGGCCGCTTGTGCCGGCTGAACCTGCGGACCGGCCGGCTGACCGTACTGCTGGACGATCCGCAGGGCGGCGTGCGCGATCCGCAAGTGCACTACGACGGCCAGAAGATCCTGTTTTCCTATCGCCGCGGCGGCACGGGCACGTATCACCTGTACGAAATCCATCGCGACGGGACGGGGTTGAAGCAGCTCACCGACGGCCCGGACGACGACATCGAGCCGGCCTACTTGCCGGACGGCGGGATCGTGTTCTGCTCCAGCCGCTGCCGCCGGTTCGTCAATTGCTGGTACAGCCGCGTGGCGACGCTGTACCGGTGCGACGCCGACGGGAGCCATGTCCGCATGGTGTCCAGCAACAACGATCACGACAATACGCCCTGGGTGCTGCCGGACGGCCGCATCCTGTACATGCGCTGGGAGTACGTGGACCGTTCGCAGGTCCATTACCATCATTTGTGGACCGTCAACCAGGACGGCACGGGGCAGATGACGTTCTATGGGAACTCGTTCGGCGGCATTGCCATGCTGGACGCCAAACCCGTTCCCGGCAGCAAGAAGGTGGTGGTCTCGTTTTCGCCTGGACACGGCATGCCGGAGCACACGGGGCACGTCGCCCTGGTCGATCCCACGTTGGGGCCGGACGACCGCCGGGCGGAGCGGCGGATCAGCCAAGGCCCGGCCGTTTGGCGAGATCCCTACGCGCTGTCCGAGCAGTGCTTCCTGGTTTCCAGCCGCCAGGGCATTTTCGTGATGGACGGCCAGGGCAAGACGGAACTGGTGTACCAGCTGCCGAAGTCGGAAGGCCATCTGCAGTGCCACGAGCCGCGGCCGCTGCTGGCGCGCGATCGGGAACGCGTGCTGGCGCCGCGCGTGGACGTAGCGCAAGCGACGGGCCGCCTGTTCCTGGCCGACATCTACTTCGGCCGCAACATGGCCGGCGTACAGCGGGGCGAGATCAAGAAGCTGCTGGTCCTGGAACAGCTGCCCATGCCCGTCCACTTTTCCGGCGGCATGGAATCGATCAGCCTGGGCGGCACGTTCACGCTGGCCCGCGTGCTGGGCACGGTGCCGGTCGAAGCGGATGGTTCGGCGTTTTTCGAGGTGCCGGCCATGCGGTCGCTGTTCTTCGTCGCCTTGGACGAGAACGACTTGTCGGTCAAGCGGATGCAGAGTTTCGTGACGGTCCAGCCGGGCGAGACCAACGGCTGTGTGGGTTGCCACGAGCAGCGGACGCAGACCTTTCCGCAGGCCGGCGCCGCCGCGTTGCTGGCAGACAAGCGCCGCCGGCCCGCGCCCATCACGCCCATCGCCGGATTGCTGTCGCCGCCGGATTATCCGCGGGACATCCAGCCCATCCTGGACCGGCACTGCGTCCGCTGCCACAATCCGGACCGTTACGAGGGCCGCGTCGATCTGACCGGCGACCACCAGCCGCAATGGTCGGTCAGCTACTACAACCTGCGTCGCTTTAACCTCGTCGCCGACGGACGCAACGAACCGGTCGGGAACCGGCCGCCGCGCTCGATCGGCAGCTCGGCCAGCCGGCTGATGCGGTTGATCGACGGCAGCCATTACGAGGCGAAGCTGTCCGACGAGGAGCGAAGAACCGTGCGGCTGTGGATCGACGCCAGTGCGCCCTATGCCGGCACGTACGCCAGTCTGGGCTGTGGCGTCTACGGCGTGCCGCTGCCGGGTCAGGCGCTGGCGGCGCGCTGCGCCGGTTGTCACGCCCAAGGCAAGAACGGTTTGGAGTTGAACGGGCACCGCGTCAGCACCGTGTGCAATCTGGACCGGCCGGAGAAATCGCTGCTGCTCCGGGCGCCGCTGGCAAAGGCTGCCGGCGGCTTGGGGATCTGCCAGCCGGCCGTGTTTGCCGACGCCGGCGACGCCGACTACCGGAAACTGCTCGCGGCGATCCAGGCGGGCGGGCGGCAGTTGGCCCAGGAAAAACGGTTCGACATGCCCGGCTTCCGGCCCAACCGCTACTACCTCCGCGAGATGAAGCGATTTGGGTTTCTGCCCAAGGATCTGCCGCCCGACGCGCCGATCGACTATTACGCCACCGATCAGGCCTACTGGCGTTCCTTCTGGTGGCAGCCGGCCGGCGCTGGCGCGGAGTGACGGCGCTGACGCCTATCAGTCCCGCGGGGCTGTTGACGGCTTGACCACCGGACGCAGTTGCACGTTGCGGAATTCTATCGGCGAGCCTTCGCAGGTGATCAGGATCTTGCCCGGCGCGGTTTCGCAGCCGGTCGCCCGGTTGACCGTTTGGCCGTTGATCTCCAGCGTCACCACGGCGCCGTCGGCGACGATCTTGTAGCGGTTCCATTGGCCCGCCGGCTTTTCGGCCGCGGCCGACTTCTGGACGTTGGTCAGTTTGCCGAACTGGGGATGCTCCAGCGTCTTCTTGCGGTCGGCGGGGCCGTCCAGGACGTAGCCATCCAGTCCCCAGAAATCGCCGGCGTCGCCGGCGTTGATTTGGGCTTCCAGGCTCTTCGGCCAGATCTTGTCCGGACCCGTGGTGCGGATCAGCACGCCGCCCTTGCCCGGCTGCTTGCCGGCCGGCCAGCGCCAGTCGAGTTCGAGCACGAAGTTGTCGTAGTCCTTTTCCGTGTACAGGTAGCCCAGCGGACTGCCCTGGCAGTGCAGCACGCCCTGAGCGTCCAACGACCAGACGTCCGACGTCTTGGCGTGGTCCTGGTGAAACGACTTCCAGCCGTCCAGCGATTCGGCCTGCCCGCCGGCGGGGATCAGTCGGCAGGCTTTCGCCGCCGCCTCCGCCGCGGCCCCCTCCGCGCGGAACGGGCAAAACAACAGAGCCAGAACGACCGCCGCCAGATTCAGCAACAAGCAACGCATGGCACCACTCCCCGAACAAGAGACGTCAAGCGGTTTCGCACCGGCTCCCGGCAGGGCAGCAGCCGTCCCTGCGAAGAGCCACGATTGACGCGGATTCTACCAGCAGACCGAACCGCCGGGTACAGGGCGAAAGCCTTCCCACGCAGACCGGCCGCTTCGTGCGCGGAACCGCGTCGCAAGGCGTCGCCTTCACATTCTGCCCATCCATTTTGCCCATCCATTTTGCCCATCCATTTTGCCCATCCGCGCTGTATTTCTGCGCTGATTTGGTACACTGACCATCGTTCCTGTATCACCCAATCACCCTGATCTTTCTGCTTGCAAAAAGGAAAAGGAACCAATCATGGCCACCATCTCACGTCGTCAGTTTGTGTTGGGAACGGCGGCTGCCGGAGCGGCGTCGCTGACGAACCGGTTGGGCCGGGCGGCGGAAGGCGCGCCGGCGAAGAAGAAAGGCTCGGACATCGTCACGCTGGGCAAGAGCGGCATCCGGACCTCGGTCCTGGGCATCGGCACGGGGACGGTAGGCGGCAGCCAACAGCGGGCGCTGGGCGAAGCGGGCTTCACCAAGCTGGTGCGGCACGCGTTGGACTGCGGCCTCCACTACATCGACACCGCCGATAGCTACCGCATGCACTACCTGGTTTCCGTCGCCCTGAAGGACGTGCCCCGCGACAAGTACTTCATCCAGACCAAGACCACGGCCAAGCATCCGGAGGTGGCCAAGGCAGACATCGAACGCTTCCGCCGGGAACTGGGCCTGCAGACGCTGGACACGCTGCTGATGCACTGCATGACCAAGGGCGGCTGGGACGCCGACATGCGGCCCGTGATGGACGTGTTGTACGAGGCCAAGGAAAAGGGCCGCGTCCGGGCGGTCGGCGTGTCCTGCCACGGATATCCGCCGCTGGTCACATCGTCCGAGTGCGACTGGATCGACGTCCACCTGGTGCGGATCAATCCGTTCGGCGACAAAATGGACGACACGCCGGAGAAAGTGGCGGCGGAGATCAAGAAGATGCACGACCGCGGCCACGGGGTGCTGGGCATGAAGATCTTTGGCGAGACGGGGTTCGATTCGGCGGAGAAACGCCTGCAGTCGCTGAAGTACGTCCTGGGCCTGGGCACGGTCGACGCCTTTACGATCGGCTTTGTGAGCACCGCACAAATCGACGAAACGCTGGCCATGATCGAACAAGCGACCGCGTAACGCGGGGTCAGGTCAGACAACGCAGGGTGGGCCAAGTCTTCGCGGCCCACCGGACCACGGTCCCCATCCTTCACCGGCCGCATCTTCGCCCAAACGGTGTTGAATCATGCCCCTGCCCTTGCTCTCGCATCGTCGCGTCTTTTCCGCCGCCGTCCCAACGGCAGTTCTTCTGTCGCTGTTCGTCCCGGCGTCTTTCCTCGTCGCCGCCGACGCCGTGCGCGCCCCGTCCGTCACCAAGTCCCCGTACGGCCGCCTGCCCGACGGCACGCAAGTCGATCTGGTCACGCTGACCAACGCCCACGGCCTGGAGGTGAAGGTCATGACCTACGGGGCCACGATCACCTCGGTCAGGACGCCGGACCGGGACGGCAAGTGGGCCAACATCACGCTGTGCATGGACACCTTCGACGACTATCTGCGCGGCCATCCGCTGTTCGGCTCCGTCGTCGGCCGCTACGCCAATCGCATCGCGGGGGCCAAGGTGACGATCGACGGCGTAGAGTATCGCTTGACGCCCAACGCCGGCAAGTTTCACATCCACGGCGGACGCCACGGTTTTCAGAAGAAGGTCTGGCAGGCGGCGCTGCGGCCGCAGGACGGCGCCGCGGCCGTCGAATTGACGCTGACCAGCCCCGACGGCGACGAAGGCTATCCGGGCACGCTGCAGGTCCGGCTGGTGTACTCGCTGACCGACGAGAATGAACTGAAGATGGACTACACGGCCACCACGGACAAGCCGACCATCGTCAACTTGACAAACCACACTTACTGGAATCTGTCCGGCGCAGGCTCCGGCGACATCCTAAGGCACATCCTGACCCTGCACGCGGACGCTTATCTGCCGGTGAACGACCAGAAACTGCCCACCGGCGAGATCCGCCGGGTTCAGGATACGGTCATGGACTTTACCAGCCCGCACGCGATGGGGGCTCGCATCAAGCAGGTCGAGGGCGAGAACTACGACCACTGTTACGTCCTGAAACGACGGCCCGGCGAATCGTTGCCGCTGGTCGCCCACGTGGCGGACCCGCACAGCGGCCGCATGATGGACGTCTGGACCACCAAGCCCGGCGTCCAGTTCTTTACGGCCCGGATCCTGGACAACCGTTGGCAAGCCGGCGGACGTCCGTACGCGCCGTACGACGGCTTCTGTCTGGAAACGCAGCACTTCCCCGACGCGCCGAATCAGCCTCAGTTCCCGTCGCCGGTGCTGCGGCCGGGCGAGACTTATCACCACACGACGGTGCACAAGTTCAGCGTGCCGCAGTGATTGGCAATCCGTCGGCCGTAAAACCGACCACCGCGGGCGCGCCGCCATCGCCCCATCCGTCCCGACTTGACTTCGCCCCCCAACGCCCACGGCTTGCCCGTGGCATCGTCAGGCTTCCCGCTGCACAAGCGACTACTTGAACAGCTGGAACTCCCAGATCGTCGGCCCGTCGGTGGCTTCGGTGATGTTCAGCCGCACCCGTTGTGCGGTCACCGGGTCGAAGCGGGCGGAGAGCTTTGCGCCGAGATCCTCACCACGGTAACACGGCGTCCAGCCGTCCTTGTGCCAAACCTCGATCGCGAACTTGCGGACGCGGTTCAGTTCCGGATACGCTTGCCGGACTGAGGCACGGCTGAAACGCGTCGGCTGGCCGAGGTCCACTTCCAGCCAGGCGGACGTCGTGCCCGAGTCGGTGGCCCATCGCGTCTCGCGATTGCCGTCCACGGCTTTGTCGGGGCCGAATTGCGCCAGCCGCTGGTACACGTTCGAGGCGGTCGCCTTGGCTTGGGCGGCCAGCGAGACCGCGCCGGGGACGGCCAGCGCAGCGAATTCGAGCGCGGACCGGTCCAGTTCCAGCACGACGACGGTGTCCAGCGGCCGGCGTTCGGCCTCCGCAACGAAGACTTCCAGGCCGGCCGCCGTTTGCCGCACCTCCGCCTTGCCGCCGTCCCACACGCGGCTGCCCACGATCGTCGCAGGAATCGCCGGGAGCTTCAGCGTTTCGTCGGGCCATTCCAGCACGTGCAGGTAGATCCTGTTCCCCTTCCGCGTCGAGACGCCGTAATCGCCCGGCAAGAACGGCCCGCCGCGCGTGCCGTAGATGCTCTCGCCGTGGCGCGCCAGCCACGCGCCCATTTCGCGCAGCAGGTTCGCCTGCTCCGGCGCGATTTCGCCGGTCGGCATCGGGCCCACGTTCAACAGCAGGTTGCCGTCGCCGCCGGCGCAACGGATCAACATGCCCAGGCAGACTTCCAGCGACTTCACGCCGTCGTCTGCGCCGCCCCAGGCCCACTGGTTCTTGCGCGAGGTCGTCATGCAGGACTCCCACGGACGCTGATCGTCATAGGCGCCGACTTGCTGCTCCGGGGTGCAGTATTCGGCGAAAGGCGAGAGGAGTTGGCGGTTGTTGTTGCCGGGGCCCAGGTCCAGGCGGTTGTTGATGACGGCGTCCGGCTGGAGGGTCTTGACGATTTCGTAGGTCCGTGCCTGGTCGTACAGCGGCTCGCGCCCGTCCCAGTCGAACCACAGCACGTCAATCGGGCCGTAGTTGGTCAACAGCTCACGCAGTTCCGCTTGCATCCGGCCGAGGAACGCCGCATTGCGCTCGGTGCGGAAATCGGGATCGCGCCAGTCCATCGGCGAGAAATACCAGCCGATCCGCAGGCCCTGGGCCCGCGCCGTCTGGGCCAGTTCTGCGCAGAGGTCCCGCCGGAACGGCGTCCGGGAGACGTTGTAGTCGCTGGCCTGCGAATGCCAGAGCAGGAAGCCGTCGCAATGTTTGGCGGTCAGCACCAGGTACTTCATCCCCGCGGCCTTGGCGATGGCGACCCACTGGGCCGCGTCGAACCTGGTCGGGTTGAATTCCTGGTACAGATTGTCATACACGTCCGCGGGAATGGCGCCCTTGTTCGGGCACCGGGGATTGGTGTTCGCCCGCGACCAGCTGATCTCCGTGCCCTTCAGGCTCACCGGCCCCCAGTGGATGAACATCCCAAACCGCGCCTCCGCCCACCACTGCAGGCGGTCGGGATAGGGGCGCGGAGCGGCCGCCGAGGGAACCGGATCGGATTCCCCGGCAACCAGCGGCTGGCGGCTCGACGACGCGACGGCCAACAACAAAGCTGCGGAAACAAGCGCGATCGATTTCATGGGCCCCTCTCCCCGTGTGCCTGCGACGCGCGCAGGCAGATGATCCCCACGGTGCTCCCCAGCGCCTACAACCGGTCGCGATACCGCTGGCGGAAAGCGTTGATCTTCTCTTGCGTCTCGCTGCCCAGGTTCTGTTTCTGCAAATGCTCGCACGCCCGGCGGGCGACGAAGAAGTCGTTGCCGTCCAGCAGTCGCACGACATCGGATTCCGTCTTCTTGGTAAAGAAATTCCGCTGTTCCAGCAAGCGGAGAATCTGGTTGACCTGAAAGTACGGCAGCCGGTCCAGGTGCCCGGTGAGTCCTTCCAGCGTGGTCCGAGGCAGGTCCCGTTCCGCCGCAAGAAAGTCCAAAATGAGCGGACTGCTCATGCTCTTCATTCGACCGTAGGACTCGATCAGGCGGGCGTGCAACGGCTCCTTGTCTTTCATAAAACCTTTCAAGAATCGGAGCGAAAGGACGACGTGCTCCCTGTCGCCACGCTCCAGGACGCAGAAGACATCCTCCAGGAATTGGGCATCGGCCGGATGATGAGCAATGGCGTAGTTCAGGGCGAAATCGACATATCGCCGATCCTGGGAATACAAGAGCTGCTTCAGATAGGCGGGAGTGCAGCTCTGCTCGGTCAGGTGGCACAGTTTCGGGACGATTTTTCCATTGGCCCAGCGCCACATGACCCAAGTCTCGTAGGCCGCGTCTTGGATCACTGACTCCTGAACCGTCAACGGAGTGGCGCCCGACAAGCCATCGATGCCCTGGGCGTCCTTGACCGGTTTGGCCAGAAAGGCGAGCGAGTGTGTGGCGAGAATCGAGTCCTGGTCCTTGAGAATCGAATCCAGCTTGGCGTAATCCTCCGCCGTAAACGGGACAAGGTTCTTCTTGGTCAACGGCTTTTCCCGCGGCCATTCGAGCCGCTCGTAACAGCCCACCGCATTCCAATGCATGGTCACGTCCAGGACCTTGCGCTCGTTTTCAAAGCAAATGGGCGTCGCGATGCGCAGGGCGTACCCCACCGGAAAGCCGTTTTGATCCCGAAACTGAACCACCCGATGAACGCGTGGCGGTGTCGACGGGGATACGGGATCGGCCAGTTCCACGTCGAAGACGACCCGCTCCCGCCCCGCGTCCGGTTGCGAGACCGCGGCCGGCGGGCGATCCGCCTGAGCGACGTCGCAACACCACAAGCCTGCCAAGCCAATCCATACGGCCCGGCAGGGCCACGCTTGCCCCAAACGCTGGAAGGCGTTCGTAACGCGATGTAGAAGAACCATGAAGGCGTTTCCTGATTCGGGAACCACGAACGAACGGCGAGGCTTGCGAAGCGACGCCGAGTGAGCACACCCGGCCTACTTGTCAGCGGATGCCGGCGCGAGTTGCCATCCGGCCGGGCTGACGTTCAGCGCCGTTGCGCCGCGATAGCGATCGTAGACCGCGTGCATTTCTTCCATCGTATCGAAGTAGCCGACGACGAACGCCGCGCTGAACGAACCGCCCGCCCGGACCGGCCGGCCGCCGAACTCCTGGATCATGCAGACATACCCGCGCTGGTGGCACCAGGCTTCGTACACCACGCCGGGATCTAGCGTCATGCCCGCCAGCCAGGGACCGGTGCGGCCGGTCGCCGGATCGCGCAGCCGATAGGCGCGGATGAACCGTTCAGGCGCGGGGTGGGATTCCCGCGCGTAATGAAATCTTTCGTCCGGGGCAAAATTCTGGAAGAACTCGCTGGCCGGGAGCCGCTGCCCCTCGGGTCCGCCCAGATAGCTGAGGTAGATCTCCTGGAACGTGTCGCCCTGCTTGTGCTTCAGATGTCCGGGCATGTCGATCCGCAGGAACATGGCCTCGCTGCTGTTGACCGCGTCGATGCGGTCCATCGAAATGAAGTACCGCTGGCCGGCGGGGAACACGATCAGCTGCGTCCACCGCGAACCGGTCTTCTTGCCGGGCGCCGCCGTGCGATAGTGAAAGCCCTGCCGCACCGCGACGAAGTCGTCGCCGCGGATCACTTCCGGCGTCAGCTTCTTGGCCTGCGTGCAGATCTGCGGGCCTTCGATCGACCGTTTCAGCCGCTTGCCGTGCCACAGGTTGTGGGCCTGGTAGAGCAATTCCGGTTCCAGCTGCTCGCGGTACGCCTCGTCGCTGCCGGGCTCCATGATCCAGTCGACGATGTCCAGCCCGAACCCCGCGTCGCGGAAGCCGGTCTTCTTGTCCAGCAGCGAGCGGGCGGCCACGCCGGAGACGTAGCCTTGCTTGCGGATCGCCGCTTCCAACTGCGGCGTGACGATCTTGATCTCCTGGTCGTTCTCCGTCACCTGGTAGTCCGCGGCTGGCGCCGGCGACGCGGCCACGGCAAGGCCGGCCCAGAGCAGCAACGCGAACTTGATCTGCCCAGATCCTTGCGATGGTTGACTTGGCTGCCGGATCATGCGGTGGTCTCCTTTCGACGGCGGAGGATCAGATGTCGTAGCCCGTTCTGAGGCAACCAGTGTAGCACGCCGCGGTTGCGGGGTCAGCCAGTCAAAGTCAGGGGTCAGCCAGGCCGCACCACTTCCACCCAGTGCTTGGCCTCGACGCCCAGCGCGTCGCGCAGCTGATGCCGGCAGCTGATGCCGCAGGCGATCACGGTCTTGTCGTCGGCCACGGCTTGCCGCACGGCCGGGAACAGCCGCCGTTCGCCCACCTGCAGCGAAAGCTCGTAATGCTCGTAGCCAAACGAGCCGGCCATCCCGCAGCAGCCGGAGTCGACTTCCTCGCACGCGACACCCGGCATCCGCGCAAAGTGCCGGTGGATCGCCGCCGTGCCGAATTCGGACTTCTGATGACAATGGCCGTGCAACAGGAACGTGCTGGCCTTGGCCGCCAGCGGCGGAATTCGGCCCGCCGCCACCTCGCGATCCAGAAACACGTCGATCATCGTGACACAGGCCGCCACCCGCCGGCCCAGCTCGGCGTCGTCGATCAAATCCGGCAGATCGTCGGCCAGCGCCGAGGCGCAGGACGGCTCCAGGCACACAATCGGCAGCCCTTGGCGGGCGTACACGTCCAGCTTCTGCATGGTCTTCGTGCCGTCGCGCTTGGCCTGGCGCACCAGCCCCTTGGACAATCGCGGCCGCTGGCAGCAGCCGGCCCGGGCGAGAATCACTTCGTAGCCGCAGCCCTCCAGCAACTCGACGGCCGAAATCCCGACGTGCGGCTCCATGTAGTTCACGTACGTGTCGTCGAACAGCACGACCTTGGGCCGCGCGGAGTAGGATGGATCTCCAGATCCGTCCCGGACGGGTCTGGGGACCCGTCCTACTTTTTTTGCCCGCAGCAACTGGCCCAGGGTCCGCGTGGCAAACGGCGGCATGGGCCGCCGCCGGTCGATGCCGCCGATCTTTTCCAGCAACCAGCCATAACCCGGCAGACGGGCTGCGAAATTGACGACATGAGCCAGCGGGCCGGCCAGCCAGCGGGCCATCCGCGGCATGTCGCCGATCATCCGATACCCCAGCGGCACGCCGTGCCGATCGTGGTGCATCTGCAGGACTTCGCTCTTCAGCCGGGCCATATCGACCGCGTTGGGGCATTCACTCTTGCACGCTTTGCACGCCAGGCACAGATCCAGCACCTCCTTCATCCGTTCGGACGCCAGCGCGTCGTCGCCCAACTGGCCCGACATGGCCAGCCGCAGCGCGTTCGCCCGGCCGCGCGTGGACGCCTCCTCGTCCTTCGTGGCCATGAAGCTGGGGCACATCGAGCCGGCGTCCTGTTTCCGGCACGCGCCGACGCCGTTGCACTGTTCGACGGCCAGTTGAAACCCGCCCTGTTCGCGATAGTGGAACAGCGTCGGCACGGCGGCCGGACGATATGCGTCGCCGTACCGCAGGTGGCTGATCATCGACGGCGTGTCGATGATCTTGCCGGGATTCATCACGTTGCCCGGATCGAACAGGCCTTTGATTTGCCGGAACGCCTCGGTCAACTGCGGCCCGAAGTACCGCGGGACGAACTCGCCGCGCACCAACCCGTCGCCGTGCTCGCCGGCAAACGAGCCGCCGTACTGGCAGACCAGCTCGAAGGCCCGGTTGGCGATGGCCACCATCTTCTGGCGGTGCTCCGGCAAGTGCAGATCCAGCTGCGGTCGGAAGTGGATCACGCCGACACTGGCGTGCGCGTACATCGTGGTCGGGACGTCGAACTCGCGGCAGACGGCCTGCAGCCGCTGGACGTATTCCGCCAGCATTTCGACCGGCACGCACGCATCTTCAATGAACGCCTGGCCTTTCACCGGGCCCGGCACGTTGCTGATCAAGCCCAAGCCGGCTTTGCGCACGGCCCACACGCTGGCCTGGTCCGGCTTGTCGGCGCGGACGGTCCAGGCGTAGCCGATCCGCTTGCGCTTCAGGCTGGCCACCATGTCTTCGACCCGCCGCCGGGCAGCGGCCGCGTCGTCGCCGAACATTTCGACGATCAGCACCGCCTTGGGATGCCCCTCGAAGAACGTCGCCAGCTGCCGCGTCGCCGCGTTGGTGAGCGATTCGCGGATGACCAGTTCATCCAGCAATTCGACCGTGCTGGGCTGATACGTGAGAATCTCCGGCACGTTCCGCAGCGCCGCCAGTTCCTCGTCGAAATGCACGATCGCCAGCGCCGTCGCGCCCGGCAGCTGCGTCAGCCGCAGTTTGGCTTCCAGCACGCACGCCAGCGTGCCCTCGCTGCCGACGATCAGATTCGACAGGTTCCACATGCGATGCCCGTCCAGATTTCGCCCGCCGATCGGCCCCGTGTAGCCAGCCCCGTCGACGAATTCGTCCAGGTTGTAACCCGACACTCGCCGCATGACCTTGGGATACCGGGCCAGAATCTCGTCCCGGTTGCGAGCGATGATTTCGCCGACCCCGCGGTAAATTTTCGCCTCGCGTGAACTGCCCGCGCTGCGCCGCTGCCAGTGCTCGTCGCTGACGGGTTCCAATTCCATCACGGTCCCGTCGGCCAGCACGACCTTGCACGAAATCACGTGGTCGATCGTCTTGCCGTAGACGATCGACCGCGTCCCCGAGGCGTTGTTGCCGATCATCCCGCCGACCGTGGCCCGATTGCCGGTCGCCGGATCGGGGGCGAAGTGCAGCTGTGACGGGGTGAGTTGCGCGTTCAGCAGATCGCGGATCACGCCGGGCTGGACTCGCGCCCAACGCTCCTCGGCGTTCACCTCCAGCACCTGGTCCATGTACTTGGAAACGTCCAGCACCAGCCCGTGTCCAAAGGTCTGCCCCGACAGCGACGTCGCCCCGCCGCGGGGCGTGATCGGCACGCCCAATCGGCCTGCCGCCGCGACCGCCGCGATACAGTCGGCCTCGTCCCGCGGCACCGCCACGCAAGCCGGCATCATCTGGTAGTGGCTGGCGTCCGTCGCGTGCAATCCGCGGCTCATGCGGTCCACATAGACGTCACCTCGCAGGCTGGTCTGTAATTCCCGTTCTAACGCAGCGATCGCCTCGGTGGCAGGCTGCGCGGCCGTCGTATTCATGGATTCTCCGTTCTGGTCCCAGGTCAAAGAGCTGTTCGCCGCCGTCGGCGTTCGTCGAGGCGTTGGTTTTCTATCGCGTTTGCCGCTCGTTGTCCAGGAGCGGTGAAGCTTGACCCGGTCCCGCTTTTTCAACGGCCTGCACCGCGGGCTCTCCGCGGAGACTACTGCTCCCTTGCGGCGCCGCGGGCTGAATCCAATAAATGGAGTTGCAAGGTGCTTTAAGGCGACGCGCCTTCAGCGTAAGATAAGGACGCTTTGCACGCAAAAATCGCCAACGTCTGTTACCCTGGAGACTGTCTGATGAAATGGAATTTGGGTTGCTTGCTGGTCCTGACGCTGGGAACCTCCGCCACGGCTTGGGCAGGCGACTGGCCGACGTATTTGGGCAATTACGAGCGGACAGGAGCGACCGCGGACCAGCCAACGTTGCCGCTGCAGCAGGCCTGGGTTTTCTCATCAACAGCCGCCCCGCGGCGGACGTGGACGGAGGCGGTGGGACGGATCATCGAGGGCAAGGAGATCGGCGACCGGGTGCGATTTGACGACGCGCTGCAGGTGGCGGCGGTCGGGCCGCGCGTGGTCTTCGGCTCGTCCGTCGATCATCAGGTCCGCTGTCTGGACCTGCAAACGGGCAAGGAGATCTGGCAGTTCTTTACGGACGCGCCGGTCCGCTTGGCGCCCAGCGTCGCGGCGGGCCGGGTGTACGTCGGGTCCGACGATGGTTGCACGTACTGCTTGGACGCCGAGTCCGGAAACCTGGTTTGGAAACAGCGACTGGGACCGGCCGACGAATGGTTCCTGGCCCGCGGGGAGATGATTTCCCGCTGGCCCGTGCGGACCGGCGTGCTGGTCGATGAAGGCCTGGCCTATTTCGGTGCGGGCATTTTTCCACATGAGAACGTCTACCTGGGCGCCGTCCGCTGTGCGGACGGGACGGTCGTGTGGCGGAACGACAACATCAGCCACCTGGACGCGGGCCGGAACGATCTGTCGCCGCAAGGCTATCTGCTGGCGACGGCCGACACGCTGTACGTTCCGTCCGGCCGTTCGCGTCCCAAGTCTTTCAGCCGGGCTACCGGCCAGTTGCTGAGCGGCGGGGCCGCGTCCTTGAGTCTGGCCAACACGGCCATCGCCGGGACGGACGCCTTGATCGCCGACGGGCGGCTGCAGGCGTATTCACTGAACACGCACCTGGTCGTCGTGGACGATGCGTACTACGTGACGGCCGGCCGCGAACTGCTGCGGACCAAACGCAAGGAATTCACCGCAGCGTGCAACGAGCGGGTCCGGATTGCGAACGAGCTGCGCGATCTGAACCGCAAACTGCCGGGCGCCGGCGACCAGGCCGCGGGCATGCGCCAGCGCATGACGGAACTGCGGGCGCGCGTCAAGGAAATCGTGGATGCCGGCGTGGTCTGGCGAAGACCGTGTGCGGCGGATGCCAGCTTGATCGTCGCCGGCGGCCTCGTGTTCACGGGCGGGCAAGGGAACGTGCTTGCCTTCGAGACGGCAGCGGGCCAGGAAGTCTGGAAGGCCGACGTGGAGGGGCAGGCTCGAGGCCTGGCGGTCGCGTCGGGCAGACTGCTGGTCAGCACCACGGCGGGCAAAATCTACGGTTTTGCCAGCCCTTCCGCTCCCGCGGCAGCGCCGGCCCCCACGGCCGGTGCGTCGGAGGCGGAGGCCCCGTTCCCGGCGGACCAGTGGACGGCAGTGTACGAGCGTGCCGCCGAGGAAATCCTGCGGACGACGGGAGTGAAGCGCGGCTACTGCCTGGTCGCGGGCAACGAACGGGGACGGCTCGCGCTGGAGTTGGCACGCCGCAGCGAACTGAAGATTTTCGCGGTGGAACCGGACGAGACGAAGGTCCGGGAATCCCGCCGCGCCCTGGCGGCGGCGGGCCTGTACGGCCATCGCATCACCGTGCATCACGCGGATCTGAACGCGATTCCTTACTCGAACTACTTCGCCAACCTGATCGTCTCGGACAGCCTGCTGGTGACGGGCCGGATTCCGGGCGATCCGGAAAAACTGGCCCGGCACGTCAAGCCGGCCGGCGGCGTCATCGTCCTCGGCCGCCCCGCCGGCGCGGCGGGGGCGGCGTTGTCCGAGGCGGACGCCAAGGCTTGGCTGGGGCGGATGCCGATCTCCGATCAGAGCGTCATCCGGACCGACGGACCGTGGACCATGTTGACGCGCGGCATGTTGCCAAACGCCGGCAAGTGGACGCACCAGTATGGTGAGCCGGGCAACACGGCCAACAGCGGCGACACCCTGGTCAAGGGCGGCCTGGGCGTGCTGTGGTACGGCGACCCGGGACCGGACCTGATGGTCAACCGTCATTTGGGCGCCGTGGGGCCGCTGGTCGTCAACGGGCGAATGTTCGTGCAAGGCGAAGACAGCCTGATGGCCTACGATACGTTCAACGGTCAGCTGCTGTGGAAGGTGGAGAACCGGGAGTCGATCCGCACGGGAGTCTACCAGAACCGGACTCCCGGCAACCTGGCGGCCACCGACGAGCGCGTGTTTCACATGGCCCGCAGCAAGGTCTACGAGCACGACGCCGCCACGGGGGAAGTAAAACGCGTTCACTCGCTGCCCGAATCCGTCGATTCCAAGACGCACGAGTGGGGCTACGTCGCGGTCCGCGACGGGCTGCTGTTCGGCACGGCCACCACGCGTCCCGAACTGATCCAATTGAATCTCCGCAGGCGGGGCGATCCGGGCCAGGCGGCCACCGACGCCATCTTTGCGATCGACGCGGCCAGCGGCAAGCACGTGTGGACGTACCAGGGCCAAAGCATCGATTTCCAGACCATCGCCCTGGGACCGGGGCGAGTGTTCTTCATCGACAGTTCGGTGACGAGCGAACAGCGGGAGGCGATCCTGCGTCAGGACAAGAGCGATTTGGAACGCCTGGAAGGGGCCGCGCGCCAGAACGCCGAAGACCGCCTGAAAGCGCTTGACGTGCGTCTGGCCGTCGCCCTGGACGCGGCCACGGGCCAGCAGCAGTGGGCGACGCCGGTCGACGTCACCGACTGCAGCGAGATCGGCATCGGCGGCGGCAAGCTCATGATGATGTACCACGACGGCGTGCTGATCCTGTGCGGCGCCAACGCCAACGGGCATTTCTGGAAGCAGTTCGTCGCCGGCGACTTCTCACGCCGCCGGCTGGTGGCCCTGTATGCCCAGGACGGGTACAAGATGTGGGCCAAGGACGCCAACTACCGGCACCGGCCGCTCATCATCGGCGACCGGCTGATCGCCGAGCCGTGGGCTTTCGACTTGAAATCGGGCGCGCAGAAGACGCGCGAGCATCCGCTGACGGGAGCGGCCGTGCCGTGGACCTTCATGCGGCCGGGGCACCATTGCGGGGCGACTTCGGCGTGCGACAACATGTTGTTCTTCCGCAGTTTCCACACGGCGTTCTTTGATTTGGCCAGCGATGCCGGCACGCGGCACTTTGCCGGGCATCGGCCCGGCTGTTGGATCAACGCCATTCCCGCCAGCGGGCTGGTCGTGATTCCGGAAGCCAGCGCCGGCTGTGTCTGCATGTTCTCGATCGCCTCGACGATCGTCATGGAACCGCGGGAGCCGCGTCGCCCGTGGACGTTGTACAGCGGCGTGGGGGCCACGACGCCGGTGAAACAGATGTCGCTGAACTTCGGAGCGCCGGGCGACCGGCGCGACAAGCAGGGCCAGCTGTGGTTGGCCTATCCGCGTCCCGTGCCGAACCCGTCGCTGGAGACGAGTCTCGATCTGAAGCTGCAGTTCGAGGCGGAGTTTCTGCCTGGGGGCGGTTTCTTTACCAGCGATGGCGACGCCTCGGAACGTCGGGCGCCGGAACAGGCCTGGATCGCCGCGTCCGGGGCCCGCGGGCTGAAACGCCTGGCGATTCCGCTGCGGGGGGCCGGCGATGGTCCGGGCGCGTACACCCTGCGGCTCGTCTTTGCCGCGGCGGCGGGCGAGCCAGCCGGCCAGCGCGTGTGCGACGTCCGCGTGCAGGGTGAGCTGGCCTGCCCGAACGTGGACGCGGCGGTGCCGTCCGAGGACGCTGCGGGCTTCGTCGTGCGGGAAGTGAAACACGTTCCCGTCACGGACCATCTGGTGATCGAATTCAGCTCGCCCCAGGCCGCGCCGACGCCGCAGCAGATACCGGTTCTGTGCGGCCTGGAAGTGGAACGCTCCGTACCTTGATGCGGGCTCGCGCCCACAACCCTGCCATTCCCCGCAACTCTGCCATTCAAAGAGAGGGTATCCTCATGCGTCTTGCCGCCTGGCTGTGCTCGCTGTTTGCGTTGCTGGTCGCTGCCGAAGGGGCCGACGAGGTCGTCGGCAAGCGGCCCTATGAGATGGACTGGGCCAACCGGGTCCAGGACGATCATCCGCCGCTGGTGGACTTCGAGAACCTGGACGGCTGGACGGTCCAGACGACCCACTCCGTCGCCAGCCTCGTGCGGACGCGGGAGCAGCAGTTGTGGGACAAGTACGTCGCCAGGTTCACCTACCGCGCCACCGGCTCCGCCCCGGCCTATCTGATCGCACCGCCGAAGCCGCTGAAGATCGACCAGCCGTTTGACGCCGTGAGCCTGTGGGTGTACGGCAACAACTGGTCGTACGCCCCGAACCCCAACACGCCGATGGTGTCGATCACGGCAAAGTTCGTGGACGTCCGCGGCCGCGAGGTGAACGTGCCGCTGACCACCGTGACGTGGAAAGAGTGGCACCTGTGCAGCCGGCGGTTGACTGCCGAACAGATCGCGATGGTCCAGGACGGCGCGACGTTTGTGGGGTTGCAGATCGGCAACGGGCGGAACAAGGAAGACCGCGTGCTGTTCTTCGACAACCTGGCGGTCTTCACCGAGCAGTTCCCGCCGCTGACCTTCGAGCCGCGGCCGGAACGCGGGATCGCCCTGTTTCCCGGCCAGGGCTGCGGGACGAACACCGGCCCCGGCAAGCTGCCGTTCCCGAACCGGCCGGAGACGATCCTGCCCGATAACCTGGTCTCGGAGTTCAAGACCGGCGTGGCGCAGCAGGGGACCGCGTTCGTCTTCACCTACGCGGGCAGCGACGGAACGCTCACTTACTCGCTGACGCCCAGCACGGGGACGTGGTCGGACGTGACGGCGCGTTGGGGCCGGGGCCCGGCGATCCGGCCGTTGGTGGACGGCGGCGTGTGGCTCGCCGTCGACGGCAAAGCGGTCGCGCCGGACAAGATCGAATCGCTGGGCACGAAGCAGGAAGGCCAGACGGTGGTCTGCAGGTGGAAGGCCAGCGCGGCGGGCGTTTCGGCCGAGGTCGCGTACTCGTTCCGCCTGTGGAACAAGTCGCTGGTGATCGACACGGCCGCGCTGGGAGGGAACGTGGCCGAGGTCCGATACGGCCACGCGGAGGGACTGGACCAGCCGCGGCTGGTGACCAATCCCTTCTATCACTACGGCTACCCGGCGACCGATCGGCCGGCGGTCGCGGTCAGCGGCACGGCGGACCAACCGCTGTTCCTGACCGGCAACACCGACTGGTATCTGTCGAATGCTTCCGTTCCTTTTTCGGTCCAAGCGGTCCAGGAAGGCCGGACGAGTTATCAGGGGGGCGTGCGGTACATTCCCAAGACCGACGGGAAACGCAACGACTGTTTCGAGCGGTTCTTCGTCACACTGTCTCCGCGGTACGAGGAAATGCTGCCCACGCTGCCCAATCCCAAGTCGCCGCACATGCACGTCGCCGGGACGCACGTTTGGCGGGCGCACGGAGCGGGCAATCGCGAGAGCGACGCGGCGCACTGGACCAACATCTGGCGGCACGGGATGCGGGAGTGCGTGATCACGGACCACGAGACCGGTTGGCGCGACGGCGGCGAGAGCTTCACGTTTCGCACCCGGCCCGCGCCGGGCAAAGGCGGGGACCAGGGCCAGTACGACTACGCCCGCCTGATGCAGGACAAGCTGGGCTTCGTCTACGGCCCGTACAACAACTTCACCGATTTCGCGCCGGTCAACGAGTACTGGAGCTTCGACCTGATCAGCCGCACGCCGGAAAACCAGTTGCAGGGCGCGTGGATGCGGTGTTATGCGCCCAAGCCGGCGCGGGCCGTCGAATATTGTGCCAGGCTGGCGCCGATCATCCAGGAAAAATTCCGCTTCAGCACCGCGTACTGCGACGTCCATACGGCCGTCGCCCCGTGGACCCGCGTGGATTACGACCACCGCGTGCCCGGCGCGGGGACCTTCGCCGCCACGTTCTACAGCTATGGCGAGATCATGCTGCACCAGAAGAACGCCTGGAAAGGCCCGGTCTATTCCGAGGGCAACCACCATTTCTATTACAGCGGTTTGACGGACGGCAACTACGCCCAGGACCGCGGCTATGACATCCCCAACAACCCTTGGCTGGTGGACCTCGATCTGCGGAAGATGCACGACCTGAACTGCAACTTCGGCATGGGCGCCGAAAGCATGTTCTACGGCAAAAAGACAGGGCCGGAGCCGGGCCCGGACGGCGCGGACGCCTATACCGACCGCTTCCTGGCGGCCACGGTCGCCTTCGGGCATCCTGGCTTCCTGTGCAGCGGCGGCCTGGACAAATCGCTCCGCGGATACTACCTGATCCAGCAACTGGCGGCCAGCTATACGCTCTCGCCGGTACAGCGGATCCGCTACTTGGACGAGGCGGGCAGGCTGCTTGAAACGTCTGCCGCGGTGGCCTCGGGCGCTTTCCGGCGGAACCAGATTGTGACGGAGTACGCCAATGGCACCGTGACGATGGTCAACGGGAACAAGACCGAGCGGCTGAAGTTCGAAGGCCTGGATCTGCCGCCCAACGGCTACAGCGGTTGGACGCGGGACCGATCGCTGTTCGTCGCCAGTACGGACTCCGGCCCCGGCACGCCGCGCTACGACTACTGCGTCTCGCCCGCGTATGTCTACATCGACGGCCGAGGGCACTTCGTGCGTCGGGAACAGGCGGCCTCGGACGGCATCGGCATCTGCCGCACCGCCGGGCCCGGCCAGTGGGAAATCATTCCCTATCAGGGAGCGGATTGCGGGTTCAAGCTGCCCCCGGCCAAGGCTGTCGCGCTGAACAAGAGCGGCGACGAGATCGGGCCGGCCGAGCTGCGCGTGGCGCGGGGACTGACCTATGTGACGCCCGTCAAAGACGCTTTCAGCTACCTGGTGACCGAGGTCCCCGGCCAGTCCCAGGCCCCGCAGCCGAATCCTCGCGATCGGGTCATTGCCGGCGAGACCGTTTCGGTGACGATCCGGCAACCGCACACGGTCACGATTCCGGCGGACGCCAAACCGGGCCAGCGGATCTGGCAGCAGTTGGACGGCCAATGGTTCGACTTTACCGTCGTGCCGCTGGCCGACGTCCGGGCAACGCTCGCGGGGAACCTGCTGACCCTGCGCGTGAGCAGCAATCTGGCCCAGCAGGAAAAGTACCGGATCGAGGTGCTCGGCCAAAGCAAGGAAGCGGCGCTGATGCCGCGTCAGCCGGCGGACGTCGTCTTCGACTTGGGGCCGCCGGCCGAAGAAGGCGCCGAACTGCTGGCGGTCAAGCTTGCGGCAGGCAAACTCATCCACCAGGTCGAATACGGGCTGCGGACGGTCAGCGCGCCGTTGACGCTGGCGCCGCTGGCGGCGGAGTTCGCCACGGGGACGTGCCTGCGCGGCGGGCAGGAGACCTCCGACTTTGGCGAAACACGCGGCCACGTCGTCACGCGGTCCGTCACTTGCGGGGAAGTTTCCCGGGACGCCGTCTTCATGCACCCGCCCTATCACGGCGGCGTCGGCTACAGTTTCGCGAGGTACGACGCGGTCGCGCTGCCGAAGGACCAGAAAGCCGCTTTTCGCGCGGTGGTGGGCAAGTCCGACGGCAGCGACTTGGGCGACGGGATCCTGTACCGGCTGGCCGTGGTCGACGAGCGCGGGGCCAAGACCGTCGTCGCCGAGAAGACCGTCCTGCGGCACGCCTGGCTGCCGATCGAGGCCGACTTGTCGCCCTGGGCCGGGCAGCAGGTGCGGCTCCAGTTGATCTCCGACGTCGGGAGCCAAGACAACAGTTCCGGCGACTGGGCCTGCTGGGCCGAGATGCGGGTCGAGAGCCTGCAACCGGTGCTGCAGCGTTCGCTGGAGCCCGACGGGCCCGCGTATCGGCGCGAGCCGCCGCCGCTGCCGTTGCCGGGGGCAAGCGCGGCCGACCTGCGGCGGGCCACAAGCGGCAAGCTGCACTACGACGGCAACGGGTTCTCCGGCAGCGGCGAGTACGGCTGCTACGCGGTGCTCAACGGCGTGAACATGGGTTTCATGACCTCCGCGGGCGGCGACGAGAGCAAGGGGATCTGGGCCACCGACGTGACGATGCCGTTGACGCCGCAGGCCGTCGCGACGCTCGCACGGCACAACACGCTCGCCGTCTTCAACCCGCACGGAGACTACTTCAAGATCCGGCGGTTCTGGCTCGAACTGGAGTTGGCCGACGGCCGGAAGATCTCCAGCGACGTCGCCGCCGCGACCTTTACTCAGCCGCCGTCCTGGCCCCACGCCGAGGGCGTGCTCGTGCCGCACGGCCAGGACATCACGGTGGACCTGTGGTTCCAGACACAGCGGTAGCAACGGACGCCAAAATAATTTCCCCCGTTCCGGCGAAACCTGGCGGCAAGCCAAAGCACTCGTTGACTCGCAAGCTGAGGTCCGCAGCAACTTTGCGGGGGCAGCCCCCTCTTCGCCACCACGCTGCGCGCCAGCGTGGAGCGGTGTTCAAGACCAGAGATGTCCGCGAAATCGGCTTCTTCGCCACCACGCTGCTCGCCAGCGTGGAGCGGTGTTCAAGACCAGAGATGTCCGCGATGACATCGGCTGTCGTAGGGCGGCACGGCGGCTGGTGCTGAACAGGGCACCACGCTGGCGAGCAGCGTGGGGGCAAAAATGCGGGAAGTCATTTCGGCCACCGTTGCTAACGGCCGCCGGTTGCCGCCCGACAGCGGCAAGCCGTGGGACCCTGGCCCTCGTCGCCCCCAAATGCTAGACTGCCGACGTTCCTCAATCTGTGCCCCAGGAGGCGGCAGCGATGGCTCGATACGAATGTTCTGTGTGCGGGTACGTGTACGACGAAGACCAGGAAGAGGCTCCTTGGGACGCCCTGCCCGCTGACTGGGTTTGTCCCACTTGCGGCGCTGGCCGGGAAGACTTCACCGTCGTCGCGGCAGCACCGGTCAGCGGACCCGACGCTGAACCCGACGCCGAACCGGCTGCCGAGCCCGCCGCTGCGCGGGAAGCCGGTTCCCGGCCGCGCGCTGCGGGTGCGCCGGCGGCCAAGAACACGGCCGTGGAACCGACCGTGGAGTTGATCCATGCGTTGGCCCAGGAGGGGCTCGACCGGGTCGGCCATCACGGTCCGATGGGCGCGATGGGCGTGCCGCGGCCCACGCTTCCTCAGTGGGACGATATCCAGATTCTGCCGGCTCAGTTGGCCCGCAAGCCGCTGGCCGAAGACGTGGCGGTAGGGACCGAACTGGTGATCGGCCCCAACGCCCGCAAGCCCTTGCGGCTGGCGATTCCGATCTTCGTCTCGGACATGAGTTTTGGGGCGTTATCCGAAGAGGCCAAGACGGCCTTGGCCAAGGGCGCGCAGCAGGCCGGCACGGGAATCGCCTCGGGCGAAGGCGGGATGCTGCCGGAAGAAAACGCCGCCAACTCGCGGTACTTCTTCGAATTGGGCTCGGCCAAGTTCGGCTATACCGAAGACCTGCTCCCGCGCATCCAGGCGTTTCACTTCAAGGCCGGCCAGGCGGCCAAGACCGGGACGGGCGGCCATCTGCCGGGCGACAAGGTGCGGGGCAAGATCGCCGTCATCCGCAACCTGGCGGAGGGCCAGCCCGCCGTTTCGCCGCCTGCGTTCACCGATCTGACTGCCCCGGACGACTTCCGCCGGTTCGCCGACCGCGTGCGGGAACTGACGGGCGGCATCCCGATCGGGATGAAGATGTCGGCCCAGCACATCGAAGACGACATCGACTTTGCCCTGCAGGCGGGCGTGGACTATCTCATCCTCGACGGCCGCGGCGGCGGCACCGGCGCAGCGCCGCTGATCTTTCGGGACAACATTTCCGTGCCGACGATCCCGGCGCTGGCGCGGGCTCGCCGTCACCTCGACCGGCTGGGACGCTCGGACGTCACGCTGATCATCACCGGCGGCCTGCGGACCCCGGCCGACTTTGTCAAAGCCTTGTGCCTGGGAGCCGACGGGATCGCCGTCGCCAACGCCGCGATCCAGGCCATCGGCTGCGTGGCGGCGAGGATCTGCAATACCAACAACTGCCCGGCGGGGATCGCCACTCAAAAGGAAGAACTGCGGGCGCGGCTCGATATCGACGAAGCGTCCGCCCGGCTGGCCCGGTTCCTGACCGCTTCCGTGGAACTGATGAAGGTCATGGCCCGCGCTTGCGGGCACACGCACTTGAGGCAGTTCAACGCGAACGACATCACGACCTGGAAACGGGACATGGCCGAACTGGCGGGAATCCCGTATGCCGGAGTCCGCGAGCCGTTGCCGCCGACCCCCGCGCCAGCTGCCACCGTTACTCACACTCAACCCAAGGAGAAGAACTCGATGTCGACCCAAGATAACCTGCAAGCCGCGTTTGCCGGGGAAAGCCAAGCCAACCGCAAGTACCTCGCTTTCGCCGCCAAGGCGGACGCCGAGGGGCGTCCCCAGATCGCCAAGCTGTTCCGTGCGGTGGCCGCGGCGGAGACCGTCCACGCCCACGCTCATCTCCGCGTCATGGGCGGCATCGGCGACACGAAGCAGAACCTGCGGGAGGCCCTCGAGGGCGAGCGGTACGAATTCACGGAAATGTACCCTGGGTTCATCCAGCAAGCCGAGGCCGAGGGGAACAAGGCGGCCCTTGTTTCGTTCCGCAACGCCAACGCGGTCGAACAGACCCACCACGGCCTGTACGGCGCAGCCCTGGAATCGCTCGAGGCCGGGCAGGATCTCGAACCGGCCGCCATCTACGTCTGCGAAATCTGCGGCCACACGCACGTGGGCGGCGCGCCCGACAAGTGCCCGGTGTGCGGAGCGCCGAAGGCGAAGTTCAAGGAAATCGCCTGATCCGCAGCGGGACCAGCGGGCTTTCTCACAGCGATCGCCGTAGCAAGCGGCGGCAAGTGACCGCCGTGCTGAGACAGATTCGCGCCGAGCCGCCGTCTGGAGCGGCGTGCTCGCCACGCGGCCGGTGCGCGCGAGCCGCGCCGCTCAGGGGAGGTCCTGACCGTAGACCTCGAACTCGACCAGCCCGTTGTCGCCCAGCGGAAAGGACTCCTGCAAGCCGCTCAGCCGGACCCACGCGGTCGCCTGTTTCGGGAATGCAAACTCCTGGGCCGCGGTCGTGTTCTGCAGGGAGATGGGAATCCGGTGCGCGTTGGAAAACTCCAACGTCGCACGGCTCCACGTCTTCTTCTGGTTCGGCAGCTTGCGCAGGTACAACACCACGCGACTGGCTTCCACCGTGCGGCCGAACTCGACTTTCAGCCACAAGTCCGTCCGCTTGTTCGGTCGCCAGTACGGAACGTCGGGGGCCTGTGCTGCCGAAGCCGTGGTTCCGTCGATGGCGTTCGCGGGCGAGAATTCCGGCCGGTACTGGAAGTGGCTGTTCGAGGTCACGTGCGGATAGGACCGCAGTTGGAACGTCGCGGCGGAAGGATTGAGCGCCAGATTGCGGACGTGGTTGCCCGCGACGTTCGAGCCGCCGCGTGCGTCCCTGCCGGCCGCCATGGCGTGAATGGGAACCGTGTGCGGCCAGTTGTGGTAAGCGTCGATGAACTGCCGCTGCGCCTCCAAGCCGCCCCAATCGAAACGGGGAAAGGCTGCGGCCGCCGTGTGGACGCCACGGGCCAGAAACTCCCGGTACCGGTCCAGATGGGCCACCTCGATTTCCGCGTGCCGCAGCCGTTTGGCCTCCTGGAACAGGTAGGCCGCGCGGCACTGATCGCGGTACGAATGGATGTAGGTGTGGGTGATCCGGTCCCATTTGTTGGCCTCCATGTACGAACCGCAGTAGGGCACGTTCAAGTCGATCCAGCAGGCGACGCGCTCCTTCTGTTGGCGCGTCAGTTTCACGCCGTAGTGCGACTCGTCCAGATACTGCATGAGCCGGCTCCGGGACGAGCCGTAGGCGTAGGGCGGGATCAGCGGCGGCTCGGCGACGGCCATCGGCAGCCAGTTGACCAGGTCGTTGACCTGTTCGTAGCACACGCGGCCGTAGTTCGTCAGGTGGACGTAGGATTCGCAGTAGTCGCGGCCCGGATTCATGTCTTTGCCGGTCTGCGGATAGACGTATTCGGCCGTTTTCGGACGGCTGGCGACGCCTTCCCAGGCTTCCTTCCAGCCATAGTCCTTCGTGTCGGCCAGCAGGCTCAGCGGCGCGTCCGCGCCGTCGGCTGTCTTCCGGCCCGTGTGGCAGTCCACGCAGTGGGCGTCCCAGATCGGCTGGATTTCGCGGAGGTAGCTGAAGCCTTGGGGCACGTCCATGCCCTGCGGCGCATTGACATTCAGATACTCAGAAGCACGCCGTTGCGAAGGGGACAGAAACCGGAGCTGCTCCTGCGAAGCGATTTCTCCCGGTTGATAGAACGGAACCGGGCGCTGCGGCGGACGTCGCAGTGCGCGGGCCGACGGCTGGGCGTCGGACAGCGTGTCGTGCTTGGCCTCGTGGCAGCCCAGGCAGGCGAAGGTCTCGCCGGGCAGGACCATCGTCCAGCTGCGCATGGTTTGCACGACGTAGCCTCGTTCGTCCAGAAGCTGGAAATACACGGCCCGGCGCGGCGGCACGGTGAAATAGGCGCTGCCGTCGGCCTCGACATCGACCGTGCCCAGCACGTGCTTGACGTCCCAGCTGCCGTTGCCGATGGCGATCGGCGTATGCACCTGCGAGCTGGGCTGGTTGTAGTCCACCCCGGCCGACATGGCGCGGTACGACAGCGCGACGATCCGCAGTTTCTTGACCGTGCCTTGGGGAATGCCTGCCAGGCCGGGGCCGAAATACACGTTCTCCACATAGAACGCGCCTTCGTTGCGCTCGAGGCTCCAGCCGTCGGGGCGGGGCGGCGGCGCGGGGCGGGCGATCCGCGGGACCAGTTGCCCGCAGGAGACGGCCGGGTCGAACGCCAACAACTCGCGGTCCCCGGCGCTGTTCATCCAGTAGATCCCAAAGGGAACCTTGTACGCGCCCCGCGGCGGACCGCCCTCCGGCAGGAAGGACACGAGATAGTTGTCTTCGTCGATGGGCAGCGGGTACTGGAACAACTCGCCCTGTTGGCCGAAGTAATCGTCCCGGTTGGGTTCAAAATGCCGCACCGGCGCGACGTACTCCAGGCCCTGATTCTCCTGGGTCCCCCGGTTCCGGTCCAGACGCATCAGCTTGCCGCTCTGGTCCGTGTGATGACCGGAACCGATCACCATGATGCGGGAGGAGCCCGGAATCGGCCGGCCGTGAATGATGGACCGCGGCGAGTACGAGTTGTTGCCGTAGTATTCGGTCTGGGCGGTGCCGTCGGCGTTCATCACGAACAGTTTATGCACCTTGCCGGACACGCGGTCGTTGTACTCCCAGCGCGTGTACAGAATCCGCCCGTCGTGCAGGACCTGCGGGTACAGCGTGTGCGCCTGGTCGAACCCCAGCCGCCGCAGGTAACGGCCTTCGCCGTCGCAACGGTACAGGTTCGTGACATCCGACGACCAGCACGGCACCGAGATGTCGCACCGCGTGGACGAGAAGACGAGGTCGCCCTCGGGCAGCCAGCAGGGCTCGAAATCCGCCGTGCCCGCACCGAACGTAATCTGCCGGACGCTGCGGTCCGCCCAGCGCATGACGTACAGATGGTAATCGTCCGCGTGCTCGCTGGCCCGCATCGCAAACGCGATCCGGGCGCCGTCGTAGGAAACCTGAGGGTCGCGAATGATCCCCCGGTCTTGTCGCAACAGCGTCTCCGTGGTCACCCGGCCTTCGGCGGAAATCGTGAGCAGGCACAATTCCGAGCCCATTTTCCAGTCGCCCAGGCGGTCCTTATAGACCGAATCCGACAAAAACGCGGTGGACGCAAACGACGGCTGATTGGCCAACTGACAGTGCTTGGCGTAGAGATACTGTCCCGCGAACTGCGAGACCCGCTGCAGCCGCTGTTTCCGCCGCACTTCGCACAGCTGGAAGTACAGTCGCTTCCAGGCCGGGTCGGCGCCGGCTGCGTTCGCTTCGGCCAGCGTCGCGAAGTGCTTCTCCCAGGTTTCCAACGCGGCCGGTTCCGCCTGACGCGCTTGCACCTCGTCCAGCACCTTGCGCACCAGCAGCCGTTCCAGTGCGTTCGACTCCGCGCTCGCAAAACAACCGGAAACATCCAGTCGCCGCGCGTCCTGGCGGAGCCAGTCCAGCTGCAGTCGCTCGAGCGGATACGCCGCCGCGCCGCGCTCGTCGCCGCAGGCCGGCGCCAGGGCCATCAGGAAGGCCCCCACACACAGGCTTTGTTGGATTGCAAACCGCATGATCTCTTGCCTCGTTTCTCTCCGTTCCGTTGGCAGGCCCTGGCGACAGAAATACCTTTCTGATGTTACCGGAGCGATTGGCGACATTCCAGGCGACAAGCCGACTCGAATCTCTCGATCCCCAAACGACTGGTCTGTAAGGGTTCTTGGCGGTCCTCGTCCGCTTGGTGTACCATGACCCCTGATGTTTCCCTTGAGTCCGGAGTGTTGCGCTATGCCTGACGATTTCCTGCCCGCCAAGGTCGAGCCCGCCGAGATCAACCCCGCCGAGATCGTGTCCGCCGATTGCAAGCCTGCCGGCTCGACAACGCGGCTGTCCGATCTGTCCGCCTCTCGCCGCACGTTCCTGGGGGCTTTGGGGCTCGTGCCGGGCAGCGGGCTGGTCCTGGCCGCGGGACCGGCCGACGCCGGGAACTTGCCCGTCCGGCAACTGGCGGCCGACGTGCTGGTCATCGGCGGCGGCACAGCGGGCACGATTGCCGCCATCCAGGCGGGGCGGTTGGGAGTCCGCACCGTGCTGGTCGAAGCCGGCAGTCAATTGGGCGGCACGATGACCACCGGCGGCGTCGACTTCCCCGGCCTGTTTTGGGCCTGGGGCCGGCAGATCATTGCCGGCATCGGCTGGGAACTGGTCCAGCAGGCGGCGGAGTTGAACGGCGACCCGTTGCCGGATTTCTCGCTGTCGGTGGGCGAGGCTCAGCACCGGCATCCGCGTTTCCAGGTCCGGCTGCGCGGCGGGCTGTACGCCGCGTTGGCCGAGGAGGCCTGCCTGGCGGCGGAGGTGGCCCTGCGATACTACGAATGCCCCGTCGCCGTCAAGCCGGACGGCGAGGGCTGGCTCGTGGAACTCGTGGGCAAGGGAACGCGGGCGGAGGTCCGCTGCCGCACCCTGATCGACTGCACCGGCAACGCCTCGGTCGTGGCCCTGGCCGGTCTGCCGCGACTCCGCGAGCAGGAGACTCAGCCGGGTTCGATCTTGTTCACCTTGACCCGGCCGACGACGGCGAATCCGACCGGCTCCCTGCCCCGTCAGCAATACGTGCTGGGCGCGGACCCTTCCACGTCGGAAACGCACACCGACGCAAACATCCGCGGCCGGCAGGCGTTCCTGAAGATGTTTCGGGCCCTGCGGAAACAACCCGGCAACGAGGAGCTGAAACTGGGCGATCTGCGCCCGGAAACGGCGGCGCGGGAAACCTATCGGATCGTTGGCGAAACGATCATCAGCCGGGAGGAATACGAATCCGGCAAGCGGTACCCGGACGCCGTGGCCTATGCTTACTATCCGGTCGACTTGCACACCCCTGGGGGCGTTCGGCCGCAGCACCTGAAGGAAGGCACCGTGCCGACCATTCCGCTCGGCGCTCTGGTGCCCCGCGGAAGCCGCAACCTGATGGTGGCGGGACGGTGCATTTCCAGCGACCGGTTGGCCAATTCGGCCCTTCGCGTCCAGGCTCCGTGCATGGCCATGGGCCAGGCCGCCGGCGCCGCCTGTGCCTTGGCGGTGCAACGGGGATCGACGCCCGCGGCAGTGCCGTTGGAGCGGCTTCGCCAGGTCCTGGCCAAACAGGGAGCCATCGTGCCTGCGGGAGCATGAGTGTTGCCCGTCCCGTCCCCAGCGGCTTTCCGGGGTTGACGCTTCTTTTGAGCCCCCCCTGCTCGGCACCGGAACCGACGACCTTGATTGCGACCTGAGTGAGGAGACAGATCATGAGTGCGACGAAGTCCGTGATCATGCTGCGAGGAACGTGGGCTGCGCTCCGCGCAGGACTGCCGCACGTCCGACTGACGACGCTGGCCATCGCGCTGCTGGCGGCGATCGGTCCCCTGGCGTTCGGTTTGGCCGCCGAGGCCGAGCGGGGCGACTGGCCGATGTGGCGGTACGATGCGGGGCACACGGCGGCTGCTCCGCACGAGTTGCCGCCGGCGCTGCGGCCGGCCTGGACGCGGCAGTATGCCCCGCGGGTTCCGGTCTGGGACGATCCGTTGAACCAGGACATGATGCCCTACGACTCGTTGTTCGAGCCGGTGGCGGCCCAGGGGCGGTTGTTCGTCGCGTTTAACGACCAGGACAAGGTCGTGGCCCTGGACGCGCGTTCGGGCGAGGAGCAATGGTGTTTCTACGCCGACGGACCCGTGCGGTTCTCGCCCGTCGTCTTCCGCGGCCACGTGTACTTCGCCAGCGACGACGGCCACTTGTACTGCGTCAGCGCCGCCGACGGCCGGCTGCAATGGCGGTTCCGCGGCGCTCCGTCGGATCAGCAGGTGCTCGGCAACCGCCGCGTGATTTCCGCCTGGCCCGCGCGCGGCGGCCCCGTCGAGCGCGACGGGATCATCTATTTTGCCGCCAGCATCTGGCCGTTCATGGGCACGTTCATCTACGCCCTGGACGCCGACAGCGGCGCCGTGCGCTGGGTGAACGATGCGACCAGCGCCGACTATGTCAAGCAGCCGCACGCGGCCCCGGCCTTCGCCGGCGTCGCTCCGCAAGGCCAGCTGGCCGCCACGGCGGAACTGCTGCTGGTGCCCGGCGGGCGGTCGCTCCCCGCGGCGTTTGACCGGCAGACGGGCCGCCTGCGGTACTTCAACTTTGGCAGCAAGGGCCAGGGCGGGTCGTTCGTGGCCGCGGACGAGTTGCGCGCGTTTGTCCACACGCGGGTCCGAGGCACGATGGCGCTGAATCTGGCCGACGGGAGCGACGGCAAATTATCGATCAACGAGCCGGTGCTCGCCGACGGTTTCGCGTACGCCGCCAACACGCCCGGCAAGAACAAGGATGGCACGCTGGCCCCGGCGGCCATCCAGGCCTTTGCCGCGGACAAACGGACGGTGTGGCAGGTCGAGGCCGACGGCAGCGGCGACCTGATCAAGGCGGGCCGGCGACTGTACGCGGCGGGAGCGGGCAAGATCGTGTCGATCGACCTGCCCAGCGCCGGCCAGGCGGCCCGCGTCGCCTGGTCGCTGGAGGTGGAAGGCCGCGTCGAGCGACTGCTGGCCGCCAGCGGAATGCTGTTCGCCGTGAGCCGCGAGGGCCGAATCATGGCCTTCGGCGCCGGCCAGAACGCCAACCCAAGCAGCGACGCAAGCAGCGTGACAAGCTGGACCGACACGCCGCGCCCGCTGGCGCCGCCTGCCGAAGCGGCGAACCGCGCGGAGCAACTGTTGCGGCAAACCGAGGCCCGCGAGGGCTATGCGCTTTGGCTCGGAGCCGAGGACGAGCCGTTGCTGGAGGCCGTCGTGGCGGCCAGCGAGCTGCACGTGGTGGCGGTCGATTCGGATGCCGACCGGGTCGCCCGGCTGCGGCGCCGGTTCGATGCCGCCGGACTGTACGGCCGCCGGGTGGCGATCCGAGTTGCCGATCCGCTCGCCTTCCGGCCGCCGCGCTACATGGCCAGCCTGATCGTCGTGGGGCCGTCGCTGGCCGAACGGTTGGCGAACCACGAGACGCTCGCCGCAGTGTACGAATCGCTGCGTCCCTACGGCGGCCGGCTGTGGATTCCGGCGGAAGACCCGCTGGCGACGGAACAAGGGCTGGCGCAGGCGGACTTGGCCAAGGCCCAACTGGCGCGGACCGAGCGGGCCGTTGTCGTGACCCGCGCGGGCCCGTTGCCCGGCGCCGCCGACTGGACGCACGCCTACGGGGACATCGCCAACACGGTCAAGTCCGATGACCAGCGCGTGCGGTTGCCGCTGGGCCTGCTGTGGTTCGGCGGCAATTCCAATCTGGACGTGCTGCCCCGTCACGGTCATGGTCCCAGCCCCCAGGTCACCGGCGGCCGGCTGTTCCTTCAAGGCATCAGCTGCCTGAGCGCTCGCGACGTCTACACGGGCCGCACGCTGTGGAAACGGGAATTTGAGGACCTGGGAACGCGGGACATCTACTTCGACGAGACCTACGCCGAAACGCCGCTGAGCACCGCCTACAACCAGGTTCACATTCCGGGCGCCAACGCGCGGGGAACCAACTACGTGGCCACGCCGGAGGGAGTGTACCTGGCGCTGGGCAGCCGCTGTCTGCTGTTGGCTGCGGCCAGCGGCGAAACGGTCCGCGAGTTCGAACTGCCGGAGGCAGACGGACAGCGGCCCCAGTGGGCGTTCATCGGCGTGTACGAGAACCTGCTGCTGGCGGGAACTGGCTTTGGAGACTATTCCCAGCGTCTGGGCTACGAATACAAGGCGGAAGGCAAGCGGGGCATTGCCTGGGCGCCGGACCACAACGGCAGCCTGGGCCTGACGGCCTTCGACCGGCACACCGGCCAAACGCTGTGGAACGTTGCGGCGGACGCGAGCTTCCTGCACAACGGCATCGTCGCCGGCAACGGCCGGATCTATTGCCTGGACCGGTTGCCGAAACGCGTCGAGGACCACCTGCGCCGCCGCGGCCGGGAGCCGCCTGCCCCGCGTCTGCTGGCGTTGGACGCCCGCAGCGGACAGCGGCTTTGGCAGCAGACGGAGAAAGTCTTTGGGACCTGGTTGGGGTATTCCGCGGCCCGCGACGTGCTGCTGGAAGCCGGCTCGGCCGCGGGCGACCGCAGCCCCGACGAAACCGGCAAAGGCCTGGCGACGTTCCGCGGAGCGGACGGACGGCGGTTGTGGGAGAAACCCGATTTGTCCTATGTCGGTCCCTGTATCCTGCACCACGACCTGATCATCACCAATGCGGGCAGCTACAAGGCGTCGCAAGGCGCGTTTCGCCTGCTGGACGGGACGCCGGCCACCATCCTGCACCCGTTGACCGAGGAGCCGGTGGCCTGGAACTTCGCCCGCACCTACGGCTGCAACACGTGCGTGGCCAGCGAGCACCTGCTGACGTTCCGCTCGGGAGCCGCCGGGTTTTACGATCTGAGCGGTCACAGCGGCACGGGCAATTTCGGCGGCTTCAAGTCCGGCTGCACGTCGAACCTGATCGTGGCCGACGGCGTGCTGAACGCTCCCGAATACACGCGGACTTGCACGTGCGCCTATCAGAACCAGACTTCGCTGGCGCTGATCCACATGCCGGAAGCCGAGATCTGGACCAACAGTCTGTACACGCTGGAACCGGGCGCGGGGACCCATGTTCGCCGGCTCGGCCTGAACTTCGGCGCCCCCGGCGACCGGCGTTCGGAGGACGGCGTGTTGTGGCTGGAGCATCCGGAGGTCGGCGGCGCGTCGCCCAAGATCCCGGTGCAGATCGAGGGGAAACTGAGTTGGTTCCGCCACCACAGCTCGAGGATTTCCGGAGCCGTCCCCGCCTGGGTCGCCGCCTCGGGCGTCGAGGGCCTGGAAAAACTCACCGTCGGGCTGGTCCCGCGCGAGGATCCGCAGCCGAAGTCGGCCGTGGCGCGAACGGTGGAAACCGCTGTCAAAGGCCTGTCGCAACTCGTCGCCAACCCGAAGAACGCACCGGCCGTCCCGTCCTCCAACCCGTCCCCGCCGGCAGCGCCATCCGAACACTTCACCGTCCGCCTGCACTTCGTCGAGCCGAACGTGGCGGTGCAGCCTGCGCAGCGGGTGTTTGGCGTCGTGATCCAGGGCCGGAACGTACTGGCGCGACTCGACCCGGTCGCCCAGGCTGGCGGTCCACTGCGGGCGATCGTGGCGAGTTTCTCCAACATCCCGATTGCCGACAGCTTGACCGTCGAGTTCCAGCCGCTTTCGTCCCAGCCGCCCCTGTTGTGCGGCCTGGAAATCCTCCCGGAATCATGAAATCTGCCAGCAACAAGGAGTCCCTCATGTCTGAAGCAGCAGCCACGCCGTCCCCCGCGCCACCTTCGAAAGAGGAACTGCAGCAGGCCATGAAAGCCTTCCGCAAGCGCCTGAAACTCATGCGGTTGGACGACGAGTCACGGCTGGGCTACGGCCCCATGTCCGGCGGCGGCAGGTCCGGCGTGGTCGCCATCCGGCCGCCCGACCAGTTTCCTCAGGAAGTCTGGGACGAGTTGGTCAAGCAGGGCAAGCTCAAGTACACGGGCCGCGGCCTGTACGAACTCGTCGGCTCGTAGCCCGCGACGTTCTGCCGTGTCGCGCGACGCGACGGCTTTCCTGGCCCGCTCTGGCTGCGGCATCTCACCGTGTCGACCGCCACCAGGCGTAGTGCTTGCCCTCCAACTCGACGTGCGTCGGAAAGGGGAAAAACAGCACGCCGTCGGCGTCGCCCAAATAGAATCCGGTTCGGATGCAGTGATAGGGAAAGGCTTGCGGGTGCAGCCGGTCGACCGTCTTGCTGTGCTTCTTGGGACTGCTTTGCAACTCCAGCAGGCACCCGCGCAGATGCCAGAACGGGTCCGGGTAGTACAGTTGATTGGGCTTGCCGTTTTCCGGGTCGTTGGCCATCTCGCCCAGGTCGAAATCGAGAAAGCAGATCCGGGGAACCTGCAGCGGCTTGTCCGGACGCGTGATGAACGCCGCGAATTCGTGGGGCGCCAACTTGCTGGCGATCAGCGGGTGGACGGGGCACAGTTCCTGGTACAGGTAGAAGCGATCTGCGAAATCGGGCAACGGCTTGGTCTGTTTCAATTCCAACGTCTTGCCGTGCGAAGTGGTCAGCCAGAGACTGTTGACGGCCGCCAGGGGCACTCGCTCCAGAACGCGGTAGATCGCCAGGTACAGCGAGTTCTTGGGCTTGCCGTCCGCGTGGGAAACACAGTTCTCGGCCGCGTAATCCAGGTCGAACTGATCGCTCTGGAAGCCTTCCAGAAGGTCGAAAAAGATCACCTGGCCATGCGCGCTCTTGCGCGTGCCGACGGCCATGTAGGCGCCAAACTCATCGGGAGGCAATTGCGACGCCACCAGCGACTCGGGCGTCATCGACAGGTACAGATAGGTACGCATGGCCCTGGTTCCTCCTTGCAGCCCGGCGACGTGACGAGCGAGAGGGCCCGGGACTGCTCTGCCCACCGCTCAAGCGGGACGAGAGTTTACGCTGCACCCTTTACCGTACCCCCTCTTGGAGAATCGTGCAACGGTCCCGTACCATGGGTTTCATGAGCTACAAGGACGAAGATCGCAGTTTGGGCGACTCCGGGTTGCGGGTCTCCCCCGTGGCGATGGGTTGCTGGCCGATTGCGGGCATGACCAGTCTGGACGTGAACGACGCGGACAGTCTGGCCACGTTGCAGGCCGCCCTGGATCACGGCGTGAATTTCTTCGACACGGCCTATTGCTACGGCCGGGAGGGCGAGAGTGAGCGGCTGATCGGGCGGGGCCTGGGCCATCGCCGCGACGAAATCGTGATCGCGACCAAGGGCGGCCTCCACTACGACCCGCAAGGCAAACGCCTGCTGGATGCCCGGCCCGAAAGGCTGCGGCGGGAGTGCGAGGAGAGCTTGCGGCGACTGGGCACGGACCGCGTGGACCTGCTCTATCTGCACGCCCCCGACCCGGCCACGCCGCTGGCCGAGTCGGCCGGCGCCTTGCGGGACCTGATGGCGGCCGGCAAGACCCGCTGCGTCGGCGTGTCCAACGTGACGCTGGAGCAACTGGAGACGTTCCACGCCGTTTGCCCCCTCGCCGCCTTCCAGCCTCCGTACAACATGCTCCAGCGGCAGATCGAACGGGACACGCTGCCTTGGTGCCGGCGACACGGCGTCGCGGTGGTCGTTTACTGGCCGCTGCTGAAGGGCCTGCTGGCCGGCCGTCTGCCTCGCAACTACGCTTTTCCTCGCGGCGACGGCCGCGCGAAGTACGTCATGTTTCAAGGCGACCAGTGGCAGAAGAACCAGGATTTTGTGGACTGCCTGCGCGAGATCGCGCAGGACCTCGGCAGGACCGTGGCCCAAGTCGCCATCAATTGGACGATTCACCGGGAGGGCATTACGGCCGCCCTGTGCGGGGCCAAGCGGCCGTACCAGATCGTCGAGACCGCGGGCGGGATGGGCTGGCGACTGGACGACGGGCCGCTGCAGCGCATCGACGCCGCGCTGGCCGCCCGCGGCGAAGCGGCCGTCCAGCCGGCCGTGTGACCGGTTCCGCAAGCGCAGCAAAAAACCCGGCTTCCGCGAAGAGGCCGGGTTGAGACGACTGGCTCCGGTTTGACGCCTCAGTCGTCGCAGCCCTCGTCCCAGGGCAGTTCCTCGCTCGCCTCATCGGCGACCGGCGCGGCGTCCCCGGTTTCCGTCTCGGAGAGGATTTCCGGCGCGTTCGGCATTTCTTCCGGCGCGTCGAGTCCGCTTTCGTCGCCGATCAAACCGCGATCCGGCCCGACCGCCTCCGGTTCCGCTACCCGGTCGGTCAGATGAATCTCCGCCGCCCTCGCGACGGGGGCGGTCTCTGTCCGAGTCTCAGGCCTTGTCGGCGGGGCGGGGATTACCGTGGCAGCGGCCGGCGGCGCCGGCGTGACGGGCTGCACCCGCGGCGTGCCGGGCTGCGCCGACGGCGTGCTGGTGGTCGCCGGCGGCGTGCTGGTGGTCGCCGGCCAGGGGTTCGGCCAGGGAACCGTTGCGACCGAGGCTGCGGGACGCGGGGCGTGGGGGTCCTGCACGGGAATCAGGGTTTTGATGTCCGCGATGTTGGTGATGCGGTCCTCTTTGGGCGGATCGACCAGCACCCACCTTTCCCGCTCCTCCGGATCGGCCGACTGGCGCCAGATCGCCAGCACTTTGTTCACGTCCACATAGGGGCTGCCGGACTCGTTCCCCTTCTGCCGCCCTTGCTTGGGGCGCAGGGGCAGCCACAGCATATCGATCAACGCACTGTCGTTGTACCACTTGCCGCCGATGATTTCGCCGGCCGCGTTCAGGTACAAGTCGTAATGGAACGACTTCACGCGGCGGTATCGAGGCGATACCTGATACTCGCCGTTGGAGTCCTTAATATAGGCCAGATTCAACTTGACCTCAACGCGCTGAGGGGACCGCTTGGCCGAGGAGGAACTGAACGCATAAATCGGATAGTTCCATTTTTCTTCGCTGGGATCGGCTTCCATGCCCAGCGTGTGCGCTCCGCGCCCCAGCCAGTTGGCGAGGATCGCATGGAAATGGCCGGGTTCCAGTTCGTCATCGACGCCAGCTAGATGGTCCACGTCGTTGTACATGTAGATTTCGGCGAGCAGGCCTTTGATGTCGGCGGGCGTAAACGTAACGCCGTTCACCGTGACGTTGTTCTTCGGTTCCGCGTGTCGGATCGCGGCGGCGGTCCAGCCGTTGCAGTGGCCGTGCCAGTTGGGCGTTTCCATCTTCATGCCCCACGTCATGCCGAGCGGCCCCTTGCGGGGAGTCGTCTTTTTGAACGCCGTCGTGTCCCATTCTTCAAAGCCAACCGCCAACGGCCGCCCGCCGTGGAAAGCCTGATCGTACTTGCGCAACGAGTTCACCGTCCCGCCGCTGCGATCTGTATAGATGTGGCCGGAGTAGGGCACGCGAAAATTCGGAACGGTGCCCGTCGTCGGCAGATCGTCGAACTTCCAAACAAACGCGGTTCCCCAGTACTGTTCAAAGGCCCGGTTTTGCTTCTCGACGACGGATTTCGGAGTGGTGGCGCCAAAGCCGTTGGCCACCATCATCAAGAACACAATTGCCGATGTTGCCATGATTGACTCCGCAAGGATCTGTCGTGCAGCGGATGGGGCGTTGCACCGAGCCTCACCCTAGGTAATCCAATTAAGGGGATACTGCTTCCATAAGACAGCGGTGCGTTTGTTATCGGCTGGTAATGAGGCCGTTGTCGATCAACGCGTCCGCCGCCGGTAGAAGCGATTTTGCCGGTTTCGCCGGACTTGTCGGTTCGACCGGTATAAACGGAATAGTGCGCGACCCGTCGCCGCACGAACGCAGTGTTGTCCGGGCAGGATACGAAGACTGTCCCTGAAATTCCGAACGCGACGATTGCGGGGGGCGTGCCAACGAATCCGGCAGTTTGCCCAAGAATGCGGCAAGTGGATGCGACGACTGTCGCGCGGACGCCCTCGGCGTCGCGCCGCGCCAAAGACCCGCAAAACGCTCTTAAGTCCCGTTTCAAAAAACGGTTGCGCCAGGCGAGGTCGCGTCAAGAAGCGCGGCGATCCGGGGGGAGGGTCAGTTCTGGAGCGCCACTTGCATTGAAGGCGGCCAGCAGGAACGCTGGGCAGAAGCCGCGGCTGCAGTCCAGCGTTGTTGGCAATTGTGTTTCAGCTGGCCCGGAACTGTGACAAAGGAGGGTTCGACGATGCACAGCACCAGCCGGCAGGGACCGGTGTTGGGAGAGGCACCGGTGCCCTGCCGGCCAGTGTGCTGTGTGCGCGGCTACTTCAGCAGCCACTGGACGGCGGCCTCGGTCCGTTTTTCTGCTACCTCTTCGCCCATCGTCAAAGCTTGCCGGCCCCCGGCAGCTTGATAGGCGGCGGCCACCACGTCCGGTGCTGCCGTGCCTTCGCCCGCGAGCCACAGGGGAGTCGGGGCGGCCAATGCGATCATGCCGGGCAAGTCAAAATACTTCGCCCCGCCGGGCAGGAAATCCGGCGAGTGGAGATCGAGCACTTGGCCAAAACGGAACGAGCCGGTATCGACCGCTGCCCTGGCGATCGCGCCGTCGGCCTGAGCCAACGCGGCGGCGGCCCAAGGCCCCGCCCCGTCCAGTCCGACGAGCGACACGGCCGTCTCGTCGCGACGGGACTTTGCAAAGCGGACAACCGTCAACACATCATGCACGCGCTGGGCGAACACTGCGCGGTTGTAGCCGAACGTATAGGCGGCCGCTTCGCGCGGATTCTCCACGCGGCGGGTCCGCGCTAGCGGCTTGCCGTCCGCCAGGAATTCGCCTTGATAGATCAAGTCGACGCCCACGACGGTCACGCCCGCCTCCAGCAGACTCGCGACGGCGGACTGCGGCTGGCCCGCGGCGGTGAACAGGCCCGCCTTGCCATCCCGGCTAAGCCACACGACGACGCATGGCCCGGCCGTTTTCGGCTCCAGGACCACGACCGGCAATTCGCTGCCCTGCGCCGCGTTGCGTAACAAGCCTGCGACCGTGCGGGACTTTTCGCCGTCGCGGCTCGTCGTCTGCTCGAACCGCACGTCTTCTGCGGCCGGCAACCGCGCGCCGATCACGACGTCGACGGCCCCGCCGACAACCTCCCGGTAACGCGGCAAGGACGCGGCGTCGTTGGGAATCACTTGAGCCAGCTGTTTCCGGGCGTCTTCGGTCCACCAGCGCAACAACTGCCGCTCGAAGTCGTCGCCACCCTGCGGCTTGGGATGCGCGTCGTCCCAGACGGTCAACTCGGCGGCGGTCAAACGCGGATAGTCCTCCTCGACAATCGGCGTCGGCAACCCCAGGTGGAACTGCGCGTTCAGCCAAGCGTACATCTTTGCCCGGCTGACGTAGTTGTAGTTGTGCTCGAAGTGCAACAGGGGATGATGCTGTACGTTCTTCTCCGCGTCCAGCAACCGGTAGTGCTCCTGCAACTGCGGGAATCCCTTGCTGGGCATCTCCTTGGTCCAGTCGTCGGCGGACAGCAAACACAGCGGTCTGGGGGCGAACAACGCCGCGAACTCGACGTTTCCGGTCCCCACGCGCAGCAGACTCGCGTTCTCGCACGTGCAGCCGCCTTGCATGGCGGTCGAGACCATCACGGCCGGAACCGCGACGGTGACGCGGGGATCGAGGGGGCTCAAAATGAACGTCTGCGTGCCGCCGCCGCTGGCGCCGGTGACGGCGATCCGCTGCGGATCCACGTCCGGCAGGCCTAGGAGAAAATCCAAGGCGCGGAAGGAATCGTAGGTCTGCATCCCCATGACCGATTGCAGATGCGATTCGGCGGTCGGGCTGAAGAGGCCCCAAGCCTCCGCCTGGTTCATTTCCGGCCGCTGTTTGGAGAACCCATGCGCCAGGGCCTGCGAGATCTGCACGCTGTCGGCATAGCCGATCATGTCATAATGAAACACGACGCAGCCCATGCGGGCCAGTTGCACACAGCGGGACTGCAGCGGACTGCGGCCGCCGTTCTCGAAACGCTCCGCGCCCTGAACGATCTGCTTCCGCACGCCGTCGACGCCCACGTCGTAAAACCGGCCGTTGGCCCAGTGTCCGTGCGGGCACAGCACGCCCGGCAACTTGCCCGACTTGCCCTTGGGCCGATACAGGCTGCCCGTGACAAAGAAGCCGGGAAAACTCTCGAAATACGCTTTCTCGATCGTGTAGTCGCCTTGATCGCGGCAGCCGTGAACCACCGGGTTCAAGGGCGTCTTGGTCGGCATCGGCCACAGGCCCAGCGCGACCAGCATCTGCCGCCGCACCTGCTCCGCCCGGCGGTTCCAGGCTTCTCGCGATTTGGCCGGAGTGAACGGAAAATAGCCGTTCAGGTCCTTGAGCTTCTCCAGCCGCTGGTCGGCCGGCAGTTTGTCCGGCGGCAGCACGCGCAGACCCTCGGCGCCGCCCGCCTGCGCCCCGGCCAAAAACAGGACGCACAGGCCGGCTGACAACCCCAGCCGCCAACGCCGAAACCGAGACGCTTGGAACGAGACCTTCATGATGTGTTCCTCCCAAGGCACAAGCCTGCAACGACACCGGGGGACGCGAAACGCGTCTTGTCTCCAACTCCCGACCGCTGGAAACGGCATTCAGTGTAGCGCATCGCAAACCGGCTTGCCAGCGTCCCCCGTTGTCGCTTCTAATAGGGCCATGAGCGAAGACACGAGATTCGGCTGGCAGTTCGACCGGGACGCGGAATCCTCGCCGTGGCGGGACTGGCCTCGCTGTCCGCGCTGTGGCGCGATGCGTGAAACGGCTTGCCCGACCTGCAACGTGCCCAGAACCGACTTGCCGCTGGCCGAACTCAATCCGGCCGCCGACTTGCTGCCGGCGCTGGACGGAGCACAGGGACACGCGGAACACGGGCAGTACGGCGGCGAATGCTGCGGTGCGGGAGCGCAGCCCAATTGTTCGACGTGCGAAGACTCGCCAGCCGACGACAAGTTCCAGGAGACCGGACAGCCGCCGGGTTCTCCGGCCGCCGTCATGCTGATCTGCCCGACGTGCGACGAAGCTTTTTCGCCCCGATTCTACCGCTGGTGCGAAAACTGCGGCCACGATTTCGGCAGCGGCCGGGAAGACGAACCGCCGGAGGAGTCGGACACCAACTACCGCGTGGTCTGGGCCGCGGTCGCCACGGTCGCCGTGCTGATCGGCTTGTGGATTTATCTGGCCTGGGTGTTCCGGAGCTGACGGCGTTCCCGTCGAGTGGGCCAAGTCTTCGTGGCCCACCGAGACAGTTTCCGTCGGGTGGGTCAAGTCTTCGCGGCCCACCGAGACAGTTCAGGTCGGGTGGACCGCGAAGACCAGGCCCACCCGACGAGGAGGGACGCATGATGAACGGTCGAGAACGAATCCTGGCCATGCTGGAAGGCCGACCCGTGGATCACTTGCCGGTGATGCCGATCACCATGATGTTCGCGGGCGACCATGCCGGCGTGAAGTACGCCGCGTACGCCAGCGACTACCGGGTCTTGGCCCAGGCGCAGCTGGCGACCGCACGCGACTATCAGTTCGACTACGTCTCGGCCATCTCCGACCCGAGCCGCGAAGCGGCGGACTGCGGGGCCGACGTCCGGTACTTTGACAACCAGCCGCCGGCGATCGACGAGACGAATGCCTTGCTGGGGGACAAGAGCGTCCTGGACAGGCTGGAGATTCCGGATCCGCGGGCCGAAGGCCGGATGCTGGACCGGGTCCGCGGCGTAGAGCTGTTGAAGGAAAAGGCGGGCGGGGACAAGCTGGTCGAGGGCTGGATCGAAGGCCCGTGTGCCGAGTCGGCCGACCTGCGCGGCATCAACACGCTGATGCTGGACTTTTACGACGACCCGGATTTCGTCCGCCGGCTGTTCGATTTCGTGCTCGAAATGGAACTCCGTTTCGCCAAAGCCCAAATCGATGTCGGCGCCGAACTGATGGGCGTGGGCGACGCGGCCGCGTCGCTGGTCGGCCCGCAGCTGTACGAAGAATTCGTGTGGCCCTACGAGCAGAAGCTCGTCGACGGCCTGCACGCCCTAGGCACCAAGGTCCGGCTGCACATCTGCGGCAATATTTCCAAGATTCTGCCCGGCATCGGCCAGTTGGGTTGCGAAATGGTCGATCTGGACTACTTCGTGTCCGTCGCCGACGCCCGCCGGGCCATGGGGCCGGACCAGGTGCTGCTGGGCAATCTGGATCCCGTCCGCACGCTCCGCGACGGCACGCCGGAATCGATCACCGCCGCCGTCGCTCAGTGCCACCGGGAAGCGGGTCCGCACTACATCGTCGGCGCCGGCTGTGAAATCCCCCGCGGCACGCCGCCGGAGAACGTGCTCGCCTTGAGCCGTTACGCCCAGACGCACCAACCCTGAAATCAGAGTGAGAGACGGGGTCAGGCTGACCCCAGTACCCGCTGAGGAGTCTTGACATGACACGTTGGACGATGCGATCAGCCGTTGTTTGTTTAACGCTCGGTGTCGCCTGCTCGGCCGCGGCTGGCGAGGCCGTGGCGTTCCGCTCCGCCAAACCGGTCTGGCCTGCGGGCCGCGAGGCGGAGATGAATCTGCTGGTAGGATTCCGCGCGGTCGTCGATGCTCCGGCGCAAGCGAAGGCCGTGCTGCGGCTGGCCGCTTCGACGCTGTACCGGGCCCGCGTCAACGGCCAGTTTCTCGGCCACGGACCGGCTCGGGGGCCGCACGGCTATTACCGCGTGGACGAGTGGGACTTGACCGGGAAACTCGCCGCGGGCCAGAACGTGGTCGCCATCGAGGTCGCGGGCTACAACTGCAACAGCTACTACCTGTTGGATCAGCCGTCGTTCCTGCAAGCGGAAATCGTGGCGGGGGACACCGTGCTGGCCTCGACCGCCGGCCGCGGCGTCCCGTTCGCGGCCGCCGTCCTGGAACACCGCGTTCAAAAGGTCCAGCGGTACAGTTTCCAGCGGCCGTTCATCGAGTACTACCGGCTGCAGCCGGAGTCCGACCGCTGGCTGCGGGAACCGGCGGCCGCATGGCCCACGGTCGAATGCCCGGTCCAGCCCGAGAAGCAACTGCTGCCACGGCACGTGTTGGCCCCTGATTTTGCGGTCATCCAGCCGGTGCGGCACGTCGGCCAAGGACGAATGGAACGGCGCGAAACCGTGCCGAAGTTGTGGAAGGATCGTTCCCTGGTCAATGTCGGCCCGAAGCTGAAAGGCTATCCCGAACGTGAACTGGCCGTTGTGCCCTCGATCGAACTCCAGCACCTGACCTCCTCGCAGGCGACCGCTCTGGACCGAGCGTACGATGCGCAGGACAAGGTTGAACTCCAGGACAACACCTATCACATCCTGGATCTGGGAGCGAATCTGACCGGCTTTGTGGGCGCTCGCGTGACCTGCGCCGAAAAAACGCGGTTGACCCTGGTCTTTGACGAAATCCTGTCCGGCACGGACGTGGATTTCAAACGCCTCGGTTGCGTGAACGCGGTCAGTTACGAGTTGCAGCCGGGCGAGTATCAAGTCGAGTCGCTGGAGCCGTACACGCTCCGCTACCTGAAACTGATTTGCCAGCAGGGCGCGTGCGAAGTCGGCGGCGTGTATCTGCGCGAGTTGGCGCATCCGGCGATTCGGCAGGCCCAATTCGCCTGTAGCGATCCGCGGCTCGAACGCCTGTTCGCGGCCGGCGTCCTCACCTTCCGGCAAAACGCCTTGGACGTCTTCATGGACTGTCCGTCGCGGGAACGGGCGGGCTGGCTGTGCGACAGCTTCTTCACCGCGCGCACCGCCAGCGATCTGACGGGCACGACGCTCATCGAACGCAACTTGTTCGAGAACTTCCTGCTGCCTGCGCGCTTCGCGCACCTGCCGGACGGCATGTTGCCGATGTGCTATCCGGCCGACCACAACGACGGCGTGTTCATTCCCAACTGGGCCCTCTGGTTCGTGGTGGAGTTGGAGGAATACGCCGCCCGCGCCGGCGAGCGCGCCATCGTCGCGGGCCTGCGGACCAAGGTGCTGCGGCTGATGGAGTTCTTCCAGCAGTACGAGAACGAGGACGGCTTGTTGGAAAAGCTGCCCAGTTGGGTGTTCGTCGAGTGGTCCAAGGCCAACCAGTTCGTCCAGGACGTGAACTACCCGTCCAATATGCTGTACGCGGCCGCTTTGTCGGCCGCCGGGCGGATCTACGCCGCGCCGGAACTGACGGCCAAGGCCGAGCGGATCCGCGAGACGATCCGCCGGCAAGCGTTCGACGGACGGTTCTTTGTGGACAACGCGGTGCGCCGTGACGGCAAGCTGCAAGTCACGCAGAATCACAGCGAGGTGTGTCAATACTTCGCCTTCTTCTTTGAAACGGCGACTCCGCAGAGCCACGCCGCATTGTGGAACACGCTGTGCGAGCAATTCGGCCCGGACCGCGTCCAGACGAAGGCTTTTCCCGAAGTCCACGTCGCCAATTCGTTTGTCGGCAACATGCTCCGCCTGGAACTGCTGTCGCGGGACGGGCGGAATCAGCAGATCCTGGACGAGTCGATCGCGTATCTGCTGTACATGGCCGAGCGGACGGGCACGCTGTGGGAGAACGTCGGCGACTATGCCAGCTGCAATCACGGCTTCGCCTCGCACATCGTCCACACCTTGTACCGCGACGTGCTGGGCGTGCAGCGCGTCGACCGCCAGGCCCGGAAGGTCTGTGTCCGGTTCGGCGACGTCAAGTTGGACTGGTGCGAAGGCCGTCTGCCGCTGGCCGACGGCGAAATCCGCCTCCGCTGGCGGAAGGACGGCGATCAACTGCGGTACACGCTGGCCGCCCCGCCGGGCTACGACGTGCAGATCGAAAACCTGACGGGCAAAAAGCTGGCGCGGGCAGAGTAGGACGGAATTCCATCCCGTCCGGAACGGATCGGCAACCCGTTCGACACTACGGCGCGGTATTCAGGGCAGCACCATCCCGGACGCGGTGACTTCCGCCGTCTCGCCGCCGGACAGATCGGTGTGGATGCGGATCTTGGCGGACAGCCGGCCGGCTTCCTGGCCCGGCTGAAAGCTGACCGCGACGAAGTGCAGCGTCTTGGCGTCCTGGCCGGCCTCGAACACGAACCGCGGATCGTCGCATGCGACCTGCGTGATGCGGAAGGGCTCGGCCGCACGCACTACGAGTCTGGTTTTCCACTCCTGGCCGCACCGCGCGTCGCCCAGATACAGCGCCGCGGGACTCACGCACAGCGGCGGGACGATCTGTCCGCTGACAGCCAGCGGGACGCGATTGCTGCGCCAATCGTTCGTCTGGAATGCGAGTTCCGTGTCCAGCGTTCCGGCCGGGGCCTCGGCGGCCAGTTTCACGACCAGTTCGTACCGCACGCGGCCGGCGCCGCGGTTCGTCTCCCGCGTCTGGACGCTCAGGTGCGGGTTGGGCGTGTGGACGGAGGTGACTTGCCAGTCATCGCGGCCGGCGTAATCCAAGGCGACCACGCGTTCGGCCGACTCGCCCTGGCGGACCGTGCCAAACTCGACGCTGCCCGGACTGAACACCACGTCGCGGCGGATGTAGCCCCGGACCTGCAGTTGCGCCTCCGTGTAGTAAGGCCGGTCGAAGACGACCGTGATCGTCGCCCCGCGTTGGCCAGTGAACGAACGGGTATTGAAGACGACGCGAATGGCCCCTTTTTCGCCGTTGCGGACCGTCGCATGCACCACGCTGGGCGTCGTACAGCCGCAACTGGTCCGGACGCCGCGCACGTGGATCTCCCGGCCCGTTGTGTTCGCAAACCAGAACAGGTGTTCCACGTTGGCGCCGCGGGCGACCGTGCCGAAATCGTGATAGGTTTCCGTGAACGAGGGCCGGGACCAGGTCTGTGCGGCGGTATCCGCCGCCCCCCACAACATCCAACCCGCAACGGCGACAAGGATCAGCGATCGTCTCATGGCAGTGGCCAGAGCAGGACACGTCTTTCGACCCGTCACAGAAGAGAATTTCCTTGGGCAGCCTGATGAATGCAGACGAAAAGTTCTCTTTGATTCTACGTCGCGTTTTCGAGACAGGGAACCTGCGGCGTCCGCGAAGCCGGTCGTTTCCCGTCGGGATGATCCCGCATGTCCGGTGCAATCGTTCCCAGTTGGCGTGACAACGGCGGTCGTGTTTCGCTATACTACTTCCGGAAATCCGCCCGCAACGGAGGAACTCGGATTCGGGTCACTTGCCAAGTTTCAGGAAACTGCCGATGCATCCCTTGCTTGAATCGTTGTTAGCCGGCGCACCCGTGCTCACCGACGGCGCCTGGGGCACCCAGATGCAGGCCCGCGGACTGGCGGTGGGCGGCTGCCCGGACGAATGGAATCTGACGCATCCGGAGACGGTCGAGGAGATTCCTCGCGCGTACGTCGAGGCCGGCAGCCAGATCGTGTTGACTAACACGTTCCGCGCCAACCGCGTGACGCTGGCCGACTACGGCCTGGCGGACCAGACGGAAGCCATCAACCGGGCCGGCGCCGAGATCTCGCGCCGAGCCGCCGGCGACCGGGCGCTGGTGTTTGCCTCGATCGGCCCCAGCGGCCGGATGCTGATGATGGGCGAGGTGAGCGAGCAGCAATTGCTGGAGACGTTCGCCGAGCAGGCGGGCGCGCTGGCCGCCGGCGGCGCGCACGCCCTGGTGATCGAAACGATGGGCGACGTGGCGGAAGCCGTGCTGGCGGTGCAGGGCGCCAAGACGACGGGCTTGCCCGTCGTGGCGTGCCTGTGTTTCGATTCCGGCGCTGAACTCGACCGCACCCTGATGGGGATCACGCCGGAACAGGCGGCTCAGGAACTGACGGCAGCCGGAGCCGACGTGGTCGGGGCCAACTGTGGGCAAGGCATTGCCGGGTACGCCGAGATCTGCCGGCGGCTGCACGCGGCCACCGACCGGCCCATCTGGATCAAACCGAACGCCGGCATTCCCGATCTGGTCAACGACGTCCCGGTCTGGAAAACGCCCCCCGAGGAATTCGGCAGCTACGGCCCGGCGCTGGTCGCCGCCGGCGCCAGTTTCCTCGGCGGCTGCTGCGGCACGGCGCCCGAGTTCATCCGGGCGCTGCGCGAGGCGATCGGGCGATGAATGGCAAGGTCTGCCTGGCGCTTGACGGCCGGGCTTTTTTTCCAGGACATTTTTTTCCGGAGCGACAACATGATTCGTGGCATCGCAGCGGCGATTACTCTGTTCGCGGTGTGGGGGATTTCGGCCGCAGCGCCGGCGGCCGACGACGTGTGGATCGAACCGCGGTGCGGCAAGCTGTCGTTCGCCAAACTGGGGCCGTTCGTCCACTTGGCCGACGGCCGCATCCTCTGCCTGCAAGGCAATACGACCAGCGTCACGGCCGACGGCGGCAAGACCTGGTCGGAGCCGAAACCCATCTATGACGGTCCCCCGCCGGGCGTGCCCGGCAACAGCGTCGCGGTGCGGACCAAAGCCGGCGCGATCGTGGTCGTGTTCGCCGACCGCTCGACCTTCCAGTGGAGTTGGGACAACGCCAGGCAGGCCCCCGCTGACGACGTCAATCTGGACGTCTGGTCGATCCGCAGCCTGGACGAGGGCAAGACCTGGGTCGACCGCCAGATGATCCTCGACGGGTACTGCGGTGCGTTGATCGACATGATCCAGACCCGCACGGGCCGAATTGCCGTACCCGTCCAGGATCTGTTTCGCAACCCCGGCCGGCACGAGATCCGTCCCTACTATTCGGACGACGACGGCAAGACCTGGCGCAGCGACCAGTTCATCGACCTGGGGGGCCACGGCCACCATGACGGCGCGATGGAACCGACGCTGGCCGAACTCGGCGACGGCCGTGTGTGGATGCTCATCCGCACGAACTGGGACTGCTTCTGGGAAGCGTTTTCCGAAGACCAGGGCCGGCAGTGGCGGACGGTGCGTCCGAGCCGGATTGACGCCAGCAGCGCTCCGGGCCACCTGCTGCGTTTGGCCAGCGGCCGGCTGGCGCTGGTCTGGAACCGGCTGTACCCGGAGGGCAAAACCGAAATCGCCCGCAGCAAGAACATCCAGGCCGCGGAGGCGGCTGCGAGCTGGCATCGCCAGGAGTTGGCGCTGGCCTTCTCGGACGACGACGGCGCGACCTGGTCCCCGCCGGCGATCATCGCCCGCCGCGCCGGCGGAGGGTTATCCTATCCGTATCTGTTCGAGCCGGCGGCGGGAGAGCTATGGGTGTTCACCCGTTTCAGCAAGCAGTTGGGACTGACGTTGAAGGAAGCGGACTTTCTAGACAAGCGCAAAGGAGCCGGCGGATGAAGCGGCGCGATTTCTTGGGCGTGGGCATGGGTTCGGCGGTCGCGGCCACGTCGCTCAGCCCCTGGGCGACGCTGGCGGCGCTGGGGGCGGATGCCGCCGCCGGGAGCGACGGATTGGTCAGCCCGCGGGAGGTCAAGCTGCGGATCAAGCCCGTGATGACCAACATCATCCACACGGGCGTCTGGGAGGGGCCCTGCCGCTGGAATGCGATCGGCGTCGAGGACGAGGCAAAAAACGCGGAAAAGAGTTTCGCCAACTGGTCGAAAACGCTGCAGGAACAAGGCCTGGGCCGGCCGGGCGATGCGGAACTGTTGGCGCCGGCGCACCTGACGTTCAACGAGAAGTTCACCATCAGCGACGAGCAGTGGTCCAGGCTGGCGGCGGACAGCGCCCAGGCGGACGCTTACTTCGTCTACCCGGCAGGCTCGTCGGTGTCCGCCTACGAAATCGCCGCCCGGTTCGGCAAGCCGATTTTGCTCAAGGGCCTGGGCTGCCGGAACGTCGACATCGCGGCGTACACCAGGGCCAGGGGCAGCGAGGCGTTCGTGGCGACGGACGAGGCGGAGTTCCAGCGACAGGTCAAGCTGTTGCGGGCACGGAAGGTCTTTCGCGAGACCCGCGTGCTGTTCCCGACCGACCGCGGTTTCCCCGCCGTCTGCTCCGTGGGCAGCATCTGGGACGTCCGAGATCTTCACCAGCGGCTGGGAGTCGCGGTGACGACCATCCCGTACCGCGAGTTGGGCGAGCACATGGGCCGCACGCTGGCCGACGCCGCGTTTGCCCGGCAGGCGGAGCAGACCGCGGACGAACTGTTGCGCAAGGCGGACCAATCGTTCATCGACAAGAGGTACGTCGTCCGCAGTCTGCAGTTCTATCGCACGATCCGCACCTTGATGCAGCAGCACGCCTGCAACGCGTTCACGATCGAGTGCTTTGAATTCTGCTCCAGCCGCTTGCCGCACGAGTGGACGATCACGCCGTGCCTGATCCACTCGCTGCAGTTGAACCAGGGGTTCGCTTCGTCCTGCGAGGGCGACCTGGGCTCGCTGCTGGCCATGCGGCTGTTGATGTCGGTCGCCGAAAGGTCGTGCCATGAGGGCAATTCGGATCCGCGCGAGGCCGGCACGTTCCGTATCAACCACAGTCTGCCCAGCCTGAAGATGAACGGCTTCGACCAGCCGGAGATCCCGTACCAACTGGGCCGCTTCGTGTCGCGGGGCTGGGGCACTAAGCTGGTCGTGGACTTCATGAACAACGCGGAGAAAACGGTGACGGTGGCGCGGGTCGATCCGACGGCCCGCAAACTGCTGGTGCTCAAGGGCCACTTGGTCGGCGCCAGCGGTTGGAACCGGGACCTGCTCGGCTGTTCGGTCGAAGCCGTGATCAAGCCGCCGGAGGGCCGTTGCGAGGAGTTCCTGAAGAAGCGGTTGGAATTCGGCAACCACCTGCAGTGGGTCTACGGCGACTGGACCGCCGAACTGGGCGAACTCGCCCAGATGCTGGGCCTGCAGGCGGAGGTGATCGCCTGAAGTCCGCCCGAACCACGCGCGAGGAAAGCCCGTCGGCGTTTTTTTGCGTCCGCAGCGGCGGCAGGCCGCACGATCCAACGCCTCGCCGGGTTGCCCCCGCGCGACGATTGCGTATGATGAACGCCCGCCTTGTTCGACAATTCTACCCAAGGAGAACGATATGGTTGCCAAGAAAAGCCGACTCAGCCGGCGCCGCTTCCTGGGCGGCACGGCCTGCGGACTCGTCGCCCCTTACTTCGTCAACAGCCGTGTGTTGGGCGCCGCGGGGCAGCCCGCGCCCAGCGACCGCATCGTCACGGCCGTGATCGGCTGCGGCGGGCGCGGAATGGGCTTGTTGAATATCCGCAACGACCCGCGGTGTCACATCGCGGCCGTGTGCGACGTGGACTTGGACCGGATGGCCGCGGCCAAAAAACGCATTCAGGACGCCGACGCTTACCAGGATTTCCGCCCCATCCTGGACCGCCAGGATATCGACGCCGTGATGCTTGGCACACCGGACCACTGGCATGCCGCCATGACCGTGATGGCGTGCCAGGCCGGCAAGGACGTCTACTGTGAGAAGCCGTTGTGCAGGACGATCGAGGAGGGGCGGAAAATGGTCGAAGCCGCCCGCCGCTACGAGCGCGTGGTCCAGATGGGCACGCAGTACCGGTCCATTGCCGTCACGCGTCAGGCCTGCGAGTGGGTCCGCAACGGGCGGTTTGGCAAGGTCCACACCGTGCGGCTCTCGCACCCCTCCAATCGCACGCATCCCCAGGGACCGCCGAGCCAGCCGCCGCCGAACCTGGATTGGGATCTGTGGCTGGGTCCGGCCCCGTGGGCGCCCTACCATCCGCAGCGGTGTCACTTCAGCTTCCGCTACTTCTTCGACTACGGCAGCGGCTACATCGCCGACAACGGCGTGCACATGTTCAGCGTCGTGTCTTGGGCGATGGGCGCGGATGCGACGGGTCCCGTGAAGATCGAAGCCACGGGACGCGAAGCGCCGGACAATTTGTACGATGTGCCCCTCGATCTCCGCGTGCGGCTGGAGTTCGCGGAGCCGAAGTTTGAGCTGATCTGGGATCAGCCGGGCAAGGGCAAGCTGGACCTGGAATTCGTCGGCAGCCAGGCCACGCTCAACGGTTTCTGGGAATTCAAGGTCACCCAGGGCGAGGCGGACCTTTCGCCGACCCGCCCGGACGAAATCCAGCTGGAACGTAGCGAAGAGCACTTCCGCAATTGGCTCGACTGCATCGCCTCCCGCCGCCGGCCCGTGATGGACGTCGAGACCGGCCACCGGGTGACCAGCTGGAGCCACCTGGGCAACATCGCCTATCGCCTTGGCCGCCAGTTGCAGTGGGATCCGGTCGCCGAGCGATTCGTGGGCGACGAGGAAGCCAATCGCCACCTGCACGTCGCCTACCGCGCCCCCTGGCGGCTGTAGGCCTCCGTTTCCCGCGTCCGGAGCGGGAGGAAAGATTCGGTACAGTCCGGGCGATCAGCCCCCGACCAGAGGAGGAATTTCATGGTTTCACAACAGCAGTTCACGCGGCGTCAGATGCTCGCGGCCGCCGTGGCCGGCGCATCGGGCGTTGCGGGCGGAGCCGTCCTGCGGGCCGGCGAGCCAGCGTCAGACTCGCCCGCCAACGCCGCCGCCGATCCGAGGATCCGCGGTCCGTTCCCGATTCTGTCCACGCCTTTTACGGCTTCAGGGGCGGTCGATTTCGACGTCCTGGCCAACCAGGCGCGGTTCGTCGATTGGGGCGGATGTCCCGGCATGATTTGGCCGCAGTCGGGTGACAGCGTCGATCTGCTGACGCGGGAGGAGAAACTGCAAGGCATGGAGGTCTTGGCCGAGGCGTCGCGCGGCCTGCGCACGGCGCTGTGCCTGGGCGTCCAGGGCAAGGACACGGCCGAGATGCTGGTCTATGCGGAACACGCCGAGAAGTTGGGGCCGGCGGCGATCATCTCGCGGCCCCCGGACTCGGGACGCACGGAAGACGACCTGCGCCAGTACTGGCGGGCGTTGGCACGCGTCGCCCAGCGGCCGGTGATCATCCAGACCACCGGCGGCGTTGCCTACAAGGGGCCGGTGCCGTCGGTCCCGTTGCTGATCGAACTGGCCAAGGAATTCCCGCATTTCGGCTACGTCAAGGAAGAAGCCGGTCCCGTAATCCCCCGGACACGGGCCTTGCTGGCCGCGCGGCCGCCCATCCGCCGCGTGTTCAGCGCCCGCGGCGGGTACGGCTGGCTGTACGAGTCGCGGCTTGGCACCGAGGGCGTGATCACCGAGCGAGCGGTGTACGCCGACCTCCTGACCCGCATCTGGCAGTTGCAGCAGAGCGGCGAGGACCCGGCGGCCCTGTGCGACGCGTACAGCAAGTTCCTGCTGATGATCAACCTCAGCGAAACCGTTCCGGGCGGCTCGCTGCGCGGTTTCCAGCTGTACCTGTGGAAGAAGCGCGGCGTGTTCCGGACGCTGGTCTCGCGCCACTACGGTCCCGGCAGCAGCGTCCCCCCGAAACCGATCTTCTCGGAACTGAAGCTGTCCGCGGAGGACGTCGCAGAGATCGATTTCCGGTTTGAGGCGCTGCAGCCGTACCGCAAGCCGGGGGCGCCCGACTTCGCTGCGGGTCGCTGACTCACTCCGCCGCAATCAGCGCGGCCAGTTTTGCCCGCGCTGCCAGGTAGGCCTCCGGGCTGGGGCTCCAATCGTTGAACGAGCGGGCTACGCCGGTGACGATTTCCGCGACCTGCGCCGGGCGGCCCTGCCGGGCGGCCAACGTCATGTACTCGAAGTCTTCCAAGGCCTCCCGGACCAGCTTGAGCCGGATCGAGGGCGCCGGGCCGCGGAGGCCGGCGTCCTTGCCCGGATACAGCAGCATTCCTTCGCCCCAGTACTGCTGGCGGAAATGCGGCGCCGTCCACGGATCCTGCTCGTTGGTCCAGTAGATGCTGGACCAGTACAAGAATCCCTTCACGCCATATTGCCAGCTTACCCAGAAGGGCGCCCGAAAATGCACGGGCGCGAAGTCGATTTGCCAGAACGGCGCGGTGCCTTTGCCCTGGCACAACGCGGTGTAAGTCCAGATGTGCTCGCCCAGCGCCTGCCGCTCGCGAGCCGTTTTCTCGTCGTACAGGCACCACAGCGGACACCAGATGTCCACCGCCCCGTACAGCGTGCCCCACTCGGGATTCGACGTGATCGTCTGCTCGGTACACATGCGTCGGATGCCCGACTCGCGGATCAGCTCGCCTTGCTTGCGGACCGTCTCGTACTGCTCGGCGTTGTTGGGCTCGTCTTCCAGATAGATGTAGGCCAGATCGAGCCAGCCTTTGTTCCGCAGATAGGCGGCCATGTCGCGCAAGTAGGCTCGGCATTTCTCCGGTTCGTTCCGGTAAGCGAAAGGCACGGCCAGCGCGTTGACATGGCGGTCCTCGACCATCGCCCGCAACCGCTCGCCGCTGGTGCTGTCATCGATGCCGCCTTCCGGAGTCCACTTGGGCCAGATGTTGCCCAACGACGAAGGAATCGCCCGATGGGCCAGCAGGGTGTCGATGTACAGATCCTCGATGGCGGCGAACTCTGGGGAACCGGAGTCCATCCCCAGCTGTCGGGCCAGCCGGGACCCCAGGCCTCCAAAGTTGCTGCGCATCGCGATCTTGTCGGGCAGTGTGAAGGGCAGCACGCGCAGTTTGACGGAGACGGGGCGGAGTTGCACGCCGTCGGCCGTCACCTTGATCGTCCCGGAATACTCGCCGGGCGCCGCATCGCGGGGGACGTACACGTCGGCCCAGAACCCCTGGTTCGTACCGGCCTCCACGCTCGCCGGCAACCCCGGATACTTGGCCGCAGGGGCGCCGCCCGCGACCGGAATCAGGGCGTCCGGATACCAACCCGCCGGGGCTTGGGAGCGGTAACTGGGCTTGAATACGTGCAGATAGTGCTCGCGGAACAACGTCACGTTCCGAGCGTCGATCTGCCCCGCGTCACCCGTCAGAGCGCTGGCTTCCACGCGCACGTTGGCCAGCGATTTGGCCCCGGCGCGAACGATGACCCGCACCGCTTCGTACTCATGGCGCGCGGCGGCGATCTCCACCGACTTCGCCTCGCCGGGCTCGGTACTGCGCAACACGTGCTGCCAGGGAGAAGCCACCCAGACCACGGGCTCCTGGCTCCAGGCCGGATTCAGGCTGGCCAGACCAACGAGCAGTGCAAAGATCATTCTGGGCATCACACACGTCCTTTCTTGCGGTTGATCCCGTCGCCCCAAAACGGCCGCCGGCAGGCGGTGTCCAGGGGCGACGGAGGGGAGTGAGCGGCGCTGGAGCAAGGCGTGAACAGGCGGGCGTTGCCCCCGGTTGCGGTTCGGCAGCAGAACCGGCGGCCGTCGCCGCGATGCTCACGTGTCGTCGGACAGTTGTTCCTCGAACGATGCTCCAGCGACGAACTACGGCAAGGCATTGACCCTAGTTTTGTTCCACGGAGGCCGCTTGCCGCAAGGCGTCTGCGAAAAATTTTTCGTCCGCGACAGCGGCGCAGGTTGCGGCCAGCCGTCAAGCGCTCGGAAGAAGCGTATTTCCGTTTCGGCAGCAAGGCAGGCGTCCTCGGCACGCGCAGAAACGGAGATGGGCCGGGGCAGCCCGCTTGGCGAGCGACTTGACTTCCGGGGCAATAAGTAAAAGAATAACAGCTCTCGAAGCGTTAACGCGGCCGCCAGTTGCAGCGGAGTCTGCGAAGCGACGACGAGCAACCGCGCGGAACGAGATCCGTTGGCCGCTGGGCAAGAGACCTCGGGATTCAGAAAGTGGTCAGCCAGACTGCCCAGGCCGCTGAGAGAAACGCCGGCACGAAAAATGGACAGAGAACATGGAACGGCTCGCTGCACGATTGGGAGTTGACGTCGCAGGCCACTCGCCCGACACGGGGGAGGGGGCGTTTGGAGCGACGCGGTTGGCCCGGATTCTGCAAACCCGTCTTATTCCTTCCCGTGGGGAACGTCCCGGCCGGCCGACCGATCCAAATTGGGTGTTGCATCCGAAAGTTCCAATGACCGAAGAGACGTTGCGCAAGTTGACACTGTTGGCCGAGCGGATCAGTACTTCGAAACGCAAGGTGAGCGCCATGCAGGTGGCTGCCCAATTGCTGGAAGATTCGCTCCGCGGTTCCTAACCGCCCCGGCGTGGGACCGAGGTTTCGCGCGGGGTATTGGTCTGCACTCAGGCGGGCTACCATCCAGGCATGACGAGTGAGCCGACGGAATTCCAGAATCCGGAAGAGCTGCAGCGGGCGCGCCAGCTGAGCTTGCAGAGTACGCGACCGCCGGGCGAGGCGCCGGGGTACGAGATCCAGCGTTGTCTGGGCACGGGCGCGTATGGCGAGGTCTGGTTGGCCACGGACCGGGTCACCGGCCGGCGGGTGGCGATCAAGTTCTATCTGCACCGCGGCGGGCTGGACTGGACGCTGCTCTCACGAGAGGTGGAGAAGCTCGTCTTCCTGTCCGCCGACCGGTACGTCGTCCAGTTGTTGGACGTGGGCTGGCACGCCGAGCCGCCGTACTATGTGATGGAGTACATCGAGAATGGCTCGCTGGACGAACTGCTGGGCGCACAGGGCGCGCTGCCGCCGGAGGAAGCGGTTGTTTTGTTCCGCGAAATTGCGGTGGCGCTGACGCACGCCCACGGCAAAGGCGTGCTGCACTGCGATTTGAAGCCGGCCAACATCCTGCTGGACCAGGACCGGTGGCCGCGGCTGGCGGATTTCGGCCAATCGCGGTTGTCGCACGAACAGACGCCTGCGTTGGGCACCTTGTTCTACATGGCGCCGGAGCAGGCCGATTTGAACGCGCTGCCCGACGCCCGCTGGGATGTCTACGCGCTGGGCGCTATTCTGTACTGTCTGCTGACCGGCGCACCGCCGCACCGCGACGACGAGTCGTTGCGGCAACTGGACCGCACGGGCGATCTGGGCGAACGCCTGGCGTGCTATCGCCGCTGGCTGGCCGACTCGCCGCCGCCCGATTTGCACCGCTATGTTCCGGGCGTCGATCGGGCGTTGGCGGACATCGTCGACCGCTGCCTGGCAGCCGATCCGGCCCGCCGCTACGCCAACGCGCAACTGGTCCTGGACGCACTGGACGCCCGCGAGCGAGTTCGCCGCCGGCGTCCCTTGCTGATTCTGGGCCTGATCGGGCCGCTGCTGCTGCTGGCGATCATGACGGTTTTCTCCTGGCGGGCGTTCAGCGCGGCGGTGGGCCGTTCGGAGCAGATGGTCAAAGAGCAGGCGTACCGCGCCAACGACTTTGCCGCGAAATTCGTCGCCAAGAGCTTCGAGGCCGAATTGGCCGACTGCTTCAGCATGCTGGAGCACGAGGCGAATTCGCCGGAGTTTCTGGCCGAATTCCGGCCAGTGTTGCAAGGCGAGCACCTGGGCGCGATCAACGATCCAACTGCCCCGGCGGGACGGCTGAGGGAGCTCCGCGCCAAGTTCCTGGACGACCCGGTGAGGCAAGATTTCAAAACGAGTTTGGAGCAGCGTTTGGCTCGCGTCAGGGGAAACTCTCCTTCTTCGGCATCCAACTTTGCCAGCATCTTTGTGATGGACGCCCTGGGCACGTGGGTGGCGGGCGTCTATGTCAACGAAGTGGTCGGAGGGCCGATCGGGGAGAACTTCAGTTGGCGGACCTACTTCCGCGGCGGTCAGGAAGATGGGCCGCGTCAGCCGCCGTCGGCCTCGCCGCAGCACATCGAGACGACTCACTTGTCGGCCGCCTTCAAGAGCAGCACGACGAAAAAATGGAAAGTCGCGATCTCCACGCCCGTCTACGACCGGACGCCGGCGGAATCCAAGTTTTTGGGAATTCTGGCTGTCACGTTCAACATCGGCGACTTCGCCGTCTTTCGGACTCCGCACACGCCGTCGGATTACTTCGCCGTCCTGATCGACAACCGTCCGGGCGACCGCCGGGGAACGGTCCTGCAGCATCCCTTGTTCCAGGGACAGCCCCCGGCCCAGGACTTCAACGTCCCGCTGCCGCAACTGCAGCGGATGGGCTCCCAGGCCGTGTATGACTATCTCGACCCGCTGGCCGAGGCGCCGGGCGGCGAAGCGTACCGGGGCGACTGGATCGCCGCGACTCAGCCGGTCGGACTGCCGGGGCGGAACCAGATTCCCAACGGCCAGCGGCTGGACACGGACCTGCTTGTGCTCGTGCAGGTCAGCGCCCAGGCCGCCACTTGGCCGGTCCATCAACTGGGACGCCGGCTGGCATGGGATGCGGCCGCAGCCCTGGCCGTCGTGGTTCTGGTCGTGATAGCACTCTGGGTTATCGTGTTCCGAATCAGCGGAGACCGCGTGGGACCGGCAGAACGCAAGTCGCCGACGCCGCCGGAACTCACGCCGCCGCACGACCAGACGACGCTGCCAGTGACGCCGCGGCCCGGCCCCGGCGGCCAGCAGATGCCGGCCCGTTGACGCGTCACCGCCACGCGGGAATTCCGGTCGTGTCGGCAACCAGGCGGACTTCTGGCCATCTACAGGCCGCCAAAGTCGCGGCAGCGTGCTTATTCGTGCTGGCTGCGAGAGTCTGCCGCATCAAGGGCTCTTTGCCCACAGCACGAAAGCGGTGATGTCGTCACAATCCCGATCCGGAAATGCAAGTAACGAGATTGCATCAAGCCAGCCGATAACTTCGTTAGTGGCTGGAAGCCTCGGACTTGCCCCGCATCGGCCCTGACAAGTCCGAAAGCCAGGAGGGCTGACGGAGGGTCTAAGACGTGAGCACGGAAATCAATGTGCTGGCATTGGTCAAGGGCAACGAGCGCTATGTCTTCTTGTTCGACGACGACAACCGTGTAGAGATGCTGCGACAACTGGGGCGTTTCGCCGCCAACCCCGAGCTGAGCTTCACCTGGTATGACGCGGCGGTGATGAGCCAGAAAGTCCGGGAGACCGCTCTGGCCGAGCGTCAGCCGCCGCCGCCGCGACGATTCGACTTGGCGTCTCGCTTCAGCCTGCCGATCACCGACGACGTTCTCACGGATGGCTTCGAGGACGAGGGGGCGGCTTGAGCTACCGGCGGCCGGGCCTCGCGGCCGGCGGCTGCCGTTTTGAGGACACATTCAGAAGCCCGGCTTTTCCGCAGAAGCCGGGCTTTTTTGTTCGTGGGGGCTTGTCATGCAGTCGGCCATCGCCCGCTTTCTCCGCTATCTGCTGGTCGAACGCAATGCGTCGACGCTGACGATCAAGTCCTATCGCGAAGATCTCACGGCCCTGGATGAATACTTGACGGAGAGTTACGGCCGGCCGGCCGAGCCTGCAGAGATCACTTCGCTGGACCTTCGCGGCTACGTCGCGGCGTTGCACGAGGCGGGTTACGCCAAGACGTCCATCGCTCGCCGCCTGGCTTCGCTGCGCAGCTTCTATCGCTTTGCCCAGCGGGAAGGCTATGCGGAGGCCAATCCTGCCAAACCGCTGCGGAACCCCCGGCCCGACCGCAAGCTGCCGCACTTCCTGTCCACCGACGAGATCGGCCGCTTGCTGGAGACGCCGCCCGGCGACCGCCCCATGGGACTGCGGGACCGCGCCCTGCTGGAAACGATGTACTCAGCCGGCCTGCGCGTCAGCGAGCTGGTCGGCATCAACGACGGCGACCTGGATCTGACCGAGGGCCTGGTCAGAATCCGCGGAAAAGGCCGCCGCGAACGGCTGTCTCCCCTGGGGACCTTTGCGGTGCAGGCTCTGCAACGCTGGCTCAAGGTGCGGAAACTCTCCCGCCGCCAACCGTCCGGCCCCGAAGCGCCGGTCTTCGTCAGCCGGCTGGGCTGCCGGCTGACTACGCGGAGCGTGGCCCGGATGTTGGAGAAGTACCTGAAGCTGTCGGGCCTGGACCAGCGGACGACGCCCCACACGCTGCGGCACAGCTTTGCCACACACCTGCTGGACCGCGGCGCCGATATCCGCAGCGTCCAGGAACTACTGGGACACAAAAGCCTCGTCACGACCCAGATCTACACGCACGTGAGCACTGCCAGCTTGCGCGAAGCGTACGAGAAAGCGCATCCGCGAGCGAAATGACCGGCAGCACGCCGGAGGCGGCTCAGGAAGAAACCGTCTCCGTCCAAGGGCGACCGCAACGCCCGCGATCTACACTAGGCCGCGTTTGACCGCCCACACCGCCGCTTCGGTCCGATCCGCGGCGTCCAACTTGCGGAGGATATTCTGCACGTGCTCCTTGACGGTCTCGATGCTGATCTTCAGCGACCGGCCGATCTCGCGATTGCTCAGCCCAAACGCCAGGTGCCGCAGAACCTGGTATTCGCGCTTCGTCAGCGGAACGTCGTCTTCGGTCGGGTCCAACCGCGAATTCAAACGTTCCTTGATCTCTTTCATCCGCGCGTCCACGATCGCCGCTTCGCCGCGAGCCGCCCGCTTGACGGTGGCCACGATTTCTTGCCCCGGCGTGTCTTTCAAGAGAAAGGCTTCCGCCCCGAGCGCCACGGAACGGGCCACGTAGGTCGGGTTGTCGTGCGCTGACATCATCACGACTTTGAGGTTGGGCAATTTGACGCGAAGTCTCTCCAACGCATCCAGTCCATCGGTTTCAGGCATCATGACGTCCATCAACAACACGGCGGGCTTGTGCTTCAGCGTTCTGGACACAGCCTCGTCGCCAGTCTTGGCTATCGCGACGATCTCGATGTCCGTATTCTCAAACAAACTTTCAAGGCCTTTGCGGACGACCTCTTGATCGTCTGCGACTACCACTTTGATGCTCACGGAAAGCTCCTCGATACACAATAACGGACACATTCAACCGGTACTCTACGAGACATGATACCGTCTGGCAGTCAAAAACACAGCCACCCAAGAAGTTTTTTTGGTTCCAACTTTTTAGCCACAAGAGGGGTTTTTCGACGTAAAAATGGTCCGTTTATTCCCCTCCTGCCGACTGCAACGCCCGGCCGGATGAGGTGTTTTTTCATTCCTCCCGGACGCTTCAAGTTCTTTGCACGCATCACGTTGACGATTCGCAACACGTGACCTACATAATTGACGACGACGGAACTTTTTTGCACCGGTCGAGGCGAACATGAAACAAAGCTCCCTGTTGCTGGTGGACGACGATCGCTTGGTCTTGGACGGAATGTCCGATTGGCTCCGGGAAAAAGGGATTGAGGTCGCCGAAGCCGCGAGTTGCCAACAGGCCAAGGAGTTGATCGATCGCTCCGGCTTCGACTTGGTGCTGGCCGACATCCGCCTGCAGGACGGCGACGGATTTGACGTTCTGGAGCACTGCCGACGCCGACGGCCGGACACAAGCGTGATCCTGATGACCGGATATGCGAACGCGCAAACGGGGCTTGAAGCCCTTCGTGCGGGGGCGTTCGATCTGCTGACCAAACCGCTGCTGGACGAAAAACTGGAACTGGCCATCGACCGCGCCCTGTCTCAACGCAAGGTGATCGAGGAGAACGCCAAACTCAAAGCTCAATTGGATTTGCGTTTCGGCATGGAAAACGTCGTCGGCCAGGACCACCGGATGCGGAAGACGTTCGACATGATCGACAGCGTCGCCGACACGCGGGCCACGGTGCTGATCACTGGGGAAAGCGGCACGGGAAAATCCTTGATCGCCCGCGCGATTCACCGCCGCAGCAGTCGGCGCGACAAGCCGTTCGTGGAAGTGGCTTGCGGCGCCTTGCCGGAAACGCTGCTGGAAAGCGAACTGTTCGGGTACGTCGCGGGCTCGTTTACGGGGGCGATGGGCGACAAGACGGGCAAATTCAAACAGGCCGACGGAGGCACGATCTTCCTGGACGAAATCAGTACGGCCTCCCCGAGTATGCAGGTCAAATTGCTGCGGGTGCTGCAGGAACTGGAGTTCGAACCCGTCGGCGGCACCAAAACGATCCACATCGATACCCGAGTTATCCTGGCCACCAACGACGACTTGGCTCGCGCCGTCGCGGACGGCCGGTTTCGCCAGGACCTGTACTATCGCGTCAACGTCATCAATATCGAACTCCCGCCGCTCCGCTCGCGATTGACGGATATCCCGTTGCTCGCAGCCCATTTTCTGACGCGAATCCGCGCAGAGACGGGAAAACCGGTCGAAGGATTCTCGGACGAAGCGATGGCGGCCCTGCAGGCCTATCGCTGGCCAGGCAACGTTCGCGAACTTCAAAACGTGATCGAACGGGCCGTGCTGCTGGGCAAAAAACCACTCATCACCCCGGAGGACCTCCCCCGCGATTTGGCCGTCTCGTCGCCGACGCTGGCGCGGCAAAGCGTTGGCCGAACGCTCAAGGAATCGCTCGCAGGTCCCGAGCGACAGATCATCCTGGAGACGCTTCAGGAACACAACTGGAACCGCAACGCAACCGCCGAACAACTCGGAATCAACCGGACCACGCTCTATAAGAAGATGAAGCGACTCGGCCTCGAAACGCCGCTGCACAGCGTGATGGAAGTGTCGCATTGACGCCTGCGGCAGAGCATTGACGCCTGTGGCAGACCGGAGCGTGGCGATGGATCGTCGCCCCCTGCAGGCGACCTGCAGGCACGTCAAGTCGGTTTGTGCGGTCAGCCGGTCCTCGTTTTGCGCCGCGGACCAGTGCAGGCGAAACGTAGGCACGTCAAGTCCGTCGGCGACCGCCGATTTCCGCCCGGACGGCGTTTTTCCGCCCAGGCACCTTTCCCTCCACGGCCGGTTCTTATAATTTAGAAATCCGCGGCTGTTGAAAGGGTGTTCCAACGAATTGAGAGAGGATTGACGGTGATTACACTCACAGAACGTGCGGCAGGCGAAGTCAAACGGGTGAAAGACGAACAGAAATTGGACGATGATTTGTTCCTCCGGATCGGCGTGGCAGGCGGCGGCTGCAGCGGCTTCAGCTACACGCTCGGCTTCGACGCCAATTACGATGCCAAGAAGGACTCCAAGCACAGCTTCCACGGCGTGGACGTGGTGGTCGACAAAAAGAGCGCCCTGTACTTGGACGGCACGACGGTGGATTGGTACGACAGCATGGGACGCTGCGGTTTTACCTTCGACAATCCCAATGCCTTGAGGACTTGCAGCTGCAGTTGCGGCGGTTAGCAGGCGACGAAAGCCCTCAAGATGATCCGGACGGTCACGAACAAATCGTGACCGTGGTGGGCAAGGACAAAGGGCCGTCCCGGCGAGTGGGATCTCGTGCCCGCCCTGAGAGCCTCTTGAAAAAAAGGGGACGGTCTTCGAGCTGCGCCGGAGAACCCCGAGAGAGGAACGACCAGGCTTTTTTCAACAAGTTTGCCGCGTCAAACGGGAACTCGGCACTTCGTCCGCGTCGTTGATGAGGTCACGGGTTCGGGGGCGGAAGGCCGTCCTACCTGGACAGCGGGTTGGGAGAGGCGGGGGGTTGGGAGGGGCGGGGGGACACTCGTCTTCAGTCGCAGGCTTCTTCTGCAGTTGCCTGCAAATCGCCGCGGCGGCGATTTCGGCGGCTAGGCGATGGCCGGCGACGTTCCAGTGTCCGACCCCCAGTTGCGTATTGTCGAAGCCGTGCAAGTGAACCTGGTTTTCGCTGGCATACTGGCCCATCGGTTCCGCCAGCTTGATCACGGCAAAATGGTGTTGCCGACCCAACTGATCCAACCGGCGGTCGGCGTGGAACAGGTCCCGGACTCCCAACTGCCGCCGAGCGGCTTCGCGGATGGATTCGTCCGGGTGGATCTGCACGTCGTTGCTGACCGTCAGCAGTACGAATCCAGCCCGATGTGCGGTTGCTTCCCGCGCCGTTTCGACCAGCAGACGCTCGGTCAAATCCCAGGCCTTCCTCCAGGTTTGATCGCGGGGTTCGGCCAGCGCCGCCCAATCGACGCCGGGACCGCCGCCCGTAACCGGGGCTGCGGTCCGTTGCCGCCAAGCGTCGCGGAATTGGTAGACCAGTTGCAGGCTGCGCAGACGATCGGTTGCCGCAACTTTGAATCGCACCCACGCAGATTGCGCTTTCAGGTAGTCCGGATGCTGAAAAAAACTGTCGTCCAGCACCAGTTCGCCGGAGCGTAGCCGATAGAACGGCCGCACGCGATAGGGTTCGAGTTCGGCAGAATTGTTGCGGAGATCATTGCCGGGAAAGAACGCGAGCAGCACTAGGTCCGGCTGGTATTGCCACACGTAATACCGCAGCATCAAGAGCTCCTGAGCGGTGCCGAAGCCGGAGACGCCGAAGTTCAGCACCTCGACGCGTCGGCCGGCCAGCGCGGAACAGTCTTGCAGACCTCGTTCCAGTTGGGCGCAGAATGTCTGTTCGTCCGGCACCTGAAACGCTTCGATGAACGAGTCGCCCAACACGGCGACGCGGAACGTCCCCGGCGGTTTGGCGGGCTCGCGGTCGCCCTGGCGGAAGCCGTGCCGGTTGATCCGGACGTAGGCGGCGCCCTCCTTGCGCCACCAGCCCTCAAAGCCGGGCCGCAGGCGCGTGCCGCAGTACGGGTCCGGGGCGTAGGGCTGAGGATAGCTGACGCCGACCAGTCGCAGCGCGACTTCGGACGCGGCCAACCCCAGGGCGAGTCCGCTCAGCAGCAGGACGAGCTTCCCGCGCCGGTCGCCACTCTCTCTTGCCTTGCCGCCGTTCATGGATCAGACCCGTGTGTCCTGTCTTCCTGCCGAGGATCGGGATAGTATAAGGCATCCTGGGACGCGGGCGAGAGGTTCGCTGGAGGAAGCGGCATGACAGACAGGGCGGTGGATCGGCGATTGACGATGGTCATCCACGCCTTGAGCGGGGGCGGTGCCGAACGCGTGTTCTGCACGCTGGCCGATCATTGGGCTGCGTCAGGCCGCGACGTCACGGCCATCACGCTGGGGACGGCGGACAGCGACGTGTTTCGCTTGGACGCCCGTGTCCGCCGCGTGGCCCTGGGCCTGATGCAGGAGTCGCAGGGTCCGTGGCAGCGGGTCCGCAACACGTGGACTCGCCTGCGCCGTCTGCGGCAGGCCATCCGTGACGCGGGCGCCCCGCGCGTGATCAGCTTTACCGACAAGATGAACGTGCTCACGCTGCTGGCCTGCCGGGACGCCCCACGCCACGTTGTCATCGCCGAACGGAGCGATCCCCGGCACCAGTCGCTGGGTCCGGTCTGGGAATGGCTGCGGCGGCGGACGTACCCGCGCTGCGGCGTGTGGGTCGTGCAGACCCCGTCGGTGGCGCGATACGCTTCCCGGCTCGTTCCTTCGCGGCCCGTGGTGGTGATCCCCAACGCCGTCGCGCCGCCCGCCGCAGCCGTTCCGCCGCCGGAGCGGCGCCGGTCGCGGATCGTCGGGGTTGGGCGGCTGAGTCCGGAGAAGGGCTTCGATCTGCTGATCCGGGCCTTTGCCCGCCTCTCGCCCTGGTATCCGGAATGGACGCTGCAGATCCTGGGCGAAGGGCCGCAGCGCCGCGTTCTGGAACAGTTGGCCGATTCGCTGGGCGTCCGCAACCGGGTGCAACTGGCCGGCTGGACCGACGGTCCTCAGGCCGCGCTGCTCCAGGCGAGCGCGTTCGTGCTGCCCTCGCGTTACGAAGGTTTTCCCAACGCCCTGCTGGAAGCCATGGCCTGCGGTCTGCCCTGTGTGGCCAGCGACTGCGAGAGCGGGCCGGCGGAAATCATCCGCGACGGCGTGGACGGGCTGCTGGTTCCTCCGGAAGACGTCGACGCGCTGGCGGAAGCCTTGCGGCAACTGGTCTCGGACCAAGCCCACCGGGCCCGGCTGGGCCGCCGCGCGGAGGAAGTCGTGTCGCGATTCAGTCCGGATGCCTTCTTCGCACGCTGGGACGACGTCCTGGCCGCGATGTGACCGCGGCGGGCTGTGAAGACTCAGTCGCGCGGTCAGGCCTGCAGAATTCAATTTTTGGTCGAGCAGGGGCGTTCCAGATGGGCGAGCTTTCGATCGACCAAAACTGAATCCTGTAAGCCTGACCCCCTTTCCACCGGCGGCTACCAGATCGTGTAGATGAACGGCGCGGCGGCGGTTCCGCTGAGCAGGATCAGCAGTCCCATCAGCAGGAGCACGACGATGATCGGCGTGAGCCACCACTTTTTGTTGTGGATGAAGAAGTCCCAGAACTCGGCCAGGATGCCGGGTTGAGATTGCTGCGCCTGCTCGGCAAATTCCGACGCTGGCGGCGTGACGGGCTGGTTGTTGTCTTCTTCCGAGGGCGTCATAGGACTTCGTCAATACTGCCTGAAATACCGCTTCGTCTCGTCCTGGTCTTCCCGCCGTTTCCAGTAGGTTTTGGCGTTCCGGTCCCAGTGTCGCTGCAGCGGATCGTAACCGCACAGGCGCATGATAACGCCGATCGGGGTGATGACCAAGTAGTAGATCGCCGCCAGCAGCAGGTGCGAGACGGTCCAGCCGATGGGAAACACGGCGGCCATCCAGGCCACGTACACGGGCCGCAGCAGGGCGGGACGCGCCACGCCGATCCCGCCCGCAACGAAGGCCAGCAACGCCGCAACGCCCCAAGCTGAAGCGGGGAACCTGCAGTACAGCCAGAGGGCGACTCCGACCAGCACTGCCGCCAGCAGCAGCGCGAACTGCCGCAGTTGCCTGGGCGAAGGGTTCCAGTTGATGTCAAGCACGGCCATCGGATGCCTCTGTTGGCGCGTGTGCCTGCCGATTCGCGGCTTCTGCGGTCCGTTGCGTCCGCGGCTGGCTGGAACCGTGCGGACTGGTTCCGGCCGGCTTTTTCCCGCTGCGGGCCGCCAGGGAGTCCTGCTTACGGCGCGAGCGGGAACAGTTTCTTCAGGTCCGCCTTGTTCGGCTGCCGGCCGTACTCGCAGATCTCAAACGCTTCCGCGTATTTCACCTGCTTGCCTTGTTCTTCGCCGTACAGATCGATCAGTTTCGCGCGGCACTGGTCGGCGATATTGGCGGCGCGTCGCCGGAAGCCCTCCCGCAGACGCTCGAACGCCGCCTTGCGCTCTTCTTCATTCTTGGGCACGCGCTCCGCGCTGCCGGTGGCTCCGCCTTCGATGAATTGCGACTCCAGCGTCGCCAGCGCGTCGAGCTTCTGATCGATCACCGAGTCGATGGCGACGACCACGTCCGGGCGGAAGGGATTGGGCGTCTTGAAGTTGTCGAACGAGTACAGGAACACCGGGTTCTTTTTCAGCGGCGGCGTGTCGGGGCAGAGGAAGGGCACGGCGACCATGTAGGCCGTATCCTGCATCAGCACGCCGGTGTAGCGGTGGTCCGGATGGTAATCGTTGGGCCGGTGGCCGATCACAATATCGGCGTTCCACTGCCGGATCAGCCGGGTCATGAGCTTGCGGTTCTCCAGGGTCGGCATCAATTCGCCGTCGTGGATGTCCAGCACCTCGCTGGTCACGCCCAGGATCTTGGCGGCGGCCTGCACCTCCGCGTTGCGGCGCAGGGCCAGCGGGCCGCCCGCCATCTGCCAATGGCCGATGTCGCCGTTGGTCATCGAGACCAGCTTGACCGCATGGCCGGCCTTGGTCCACAGCGCCGCCACGCCGCCGGCGCGAATTTCGCAATCGTCCGGATGCGCGCCAAAGACGATAATGCCCAGCTTGCCGTCGTCGGGCCGGACCGGCTGGCCGGCAAACGTCGTCTTGGCCGGCGAAGCCTCTTCCGCCCAAGAAAGTCCAGCCCCCGCGGCGAGCAACAACGCCGCGACGATCCCGCTGCAGAACGAATACCAAGGTCGCATGGACGTGTCTCCTGTAGCAAATCGGAAAATGGGAACCCGGTTCGAGTCACTGACGCATCAATGTATCCTAACCGTCGCCATCTGCCAAACCGGGAGCCGCCGGGTTAGAATAGCCGCGAGGGAATCCATGAGCGAACCGACTCTGACGCCGCCGGAATCGAGTTGGCCGAAAAACGTGCGGCGGTTGCTCCTCCTGGGCCTGTCCACCTACCTGGCAATCGTCGTGATGCTGGCTGTGCTGCAACGTGCGATGATCTACTTGCCGGCCCGCCAGTCGCGGATCGACCCGCAAGAGGCCGGTCTGGCGGCGGGACGGGTACACTCGATCGCGCTGCAGACCGACGACGGCCTGGAATTGCACGGCTGGCACGTGTTGCCCGACGGCCACGCGGCGGCAGACCGGGAGGCGTGCGACGCCCAATTGGCCCTGGGCCGGCCTGTGGTGCTGTACTTCTCCGGCAATGCGGGCCACCGGGCCTGGCGGATCGAGGACTTCGAGGTCTTCGCGCACCTGGACTGCGATGTGTTCGTCTTCGACTACCGCGGCTATGGCGACAATCCCGGTTCGCCCAGCGAAGCGCGGTTGGCGGCGGACGCGACCGCGGCTTGGCGGTATGCCACCCAGCTCCGCCGCATTCCGCCGAGACGCCTGATCCTGTTCGGCGAATCGCTGGGCGGCGGCGTGGCCGTGCGGCTGGCCGCGGAACAATGTGCGGCCGGCACGCCGCCCGGCGGACTGGTGCTGCGGGCCACGTTCAGTTCCCTGGCCGACGCGGCGGCCTACCACTACCCTTGGCTGCCCGTCCGCTGGCTGCTGGTGGACCGTTACGAGTCGGCCCGGCGGATGCCGCAAGTGAGTTGCCCGCTGCTGCATCTGCACGGCCTGCGAGACTCGATCATCCCCGTCGGACTCGGCCGGAAACTGTTCGCCGCGGCCCCGCCGCAATCGGCCCACGGCATTCCAAAACGTTTCGTCGAATTGCCGGCGGCCGACCACAACGACATCCTGGCCGTGGCCGGAGCCGAGGTCGAGGCGGCGGTGGCGCAGTTTCTGAAACACTTGGAAGAGCACAGAAATACGGAAAAACCAGGGTAAAAGCCCGTGGTCCGGCGTCCGCTCGCTCCCCGCGGTCACCCTGGCGACACGCGCCGTAACTGCCCGCAGGCCGCCGAAATCTTGTCGCCCTTGCGCTCGCGGAACTGCACGTTGATCCCGGCGTGTTCGAGGATCTCGCGGAACCGTTTTTGAGCCGGCGGCGAGGGCGTCTGGTAGGGCAGTCCGGTCACCGGATTGTAGGGAATCACGTTCAGCAGCGCCGGGCGGCCGCGCAGCAAAGCGGCCAGTTCGCGGGCCTGCGCGGGCTGGTCGTTGAGACCTGCCAGCAACACGTACTCGAACGTCAGCCGCCGGCCGGAAGCCTCAAAGTAGCGGTCGGCGGCCTCCAGCACCTGGCGCAGTCCGATTTTCTTATTGACCGGCACCAGTTGGTTCCGCAGCGCGTCGTTCGGGGCGTGCAGGGAGACGGCCAGGTGATACTGGCACTTGGACTGCGTCAGCCGGTCCATGGCCGGAGGCAGGCCGACCGTCGAGATCGTGATGCGGCGTGCGCTGATGCCCAGTCCGTCCGGACGGTGCGCCAGGTCGAGCGCCGGCAGCAGCCGGTCCAGATTCGCTAGCGGCTCCCCCATGCCCATCACGACGATGTGGCTCAGCCGTTCCTCCGGCGGCAACAACTGCTGCAGCCGCAGCATCTGTTCGACGATCTCGCCGGAGGTCAAGTTGCGGACGACTCCGTCCAGCCCGCTGGCGCAGAACACGCAGCCCATGCCGCAGCCCACCTGGGTGCTGAGGCAGATCGACCGCCGCGTGCCGTCGCGCAGCAGCACGCACTCGATCCGCCCGCCGTCGGGCAACTGCAGCAGCAGTTTTTCCGTGCCGTCGTCCGCTTGGCTGTGCCGCGCGATCTGCGTCGTCCAGACGTGGAACTCGGCGGCCAGTTCTTCCCGCAGCCGGGCCGGCAAATCCGTCATGGCCCGGAACTCGGCGGCCCGTTTCTCGAACAGCCACTGGCGGATCTGCCGCCCCCGGAACGCCGGCAGGCCCCGTTCGGCCAACCAGTCTGCCAACCCGGCGGCCGCGAGATCCAGGACGTGTCTCATGGCCTCAGTACCTCGCAAATCCGCTGCCGCACGCGCCCGTCGGCCAGGGCCGCCTCGAACGTCGGCACGTCGGGATAGATGTCGTGGCTGCAGTATTTGATCGCCCAATTGTGCTTCAGCGGGCTGATCGTGATCACCGCCCGCCCGTGTTGATAGGCCTCCCACATCTCGATCGCCGTGCCCATCGACGCTTCGGGCACGAAGGCCACCAAGGCATCGACTTCGCGGCACATCCGGTTGTGATGCAGAAACACCGCGCGGCCCGTGTGGTCGGCATAGTTGATCGAATCGCCGTGATTCTCCAGCGGATCGTAGACTTCCGCTTCCGGCCAGTGCGCGGCCAGCAACCGCTTGAACCGAATCCGATAATCCTGTTCGTGCAGCACGGCCTCGCGGTGCGAACCTTGCATAATCCCTGCCAAAAAGATCTTCATGAGTCCCCCTTGTCCGCGGTTTCCCGGCGAGTTTCCGCCCCCGACGGTCACGGTAACAGATTCGCCCCCCGGCGTTCAACGCCTCCCAGCCCGTGTTTTTCAAAAAGCGGGGCTTCCGGTCACGTTGCACGGCTCTCCGCGCGGGCCGTAAAATGGCCGCCGATTCAAGCACCTTCCCAGGAATCCTGCCGCCATGCCGGAAACGCTTGCCGGTCTGATCGAACGCGTCACCTTTCACAACCCGGAAAACGGGTTCGCAGTGCTCAAGGTCCAGGTCAAGGGCCGCCGCGAGCTGGTCACCGTGGTGGGCTGCATGACGTCCGCGGCGGCGGGCGAGCACCTGACTGCCCGCGGCAGTTGGACGGTGGATCGCCAGCACGGCCAACAGTTCAAGGCCGACGAGATCCGCACGTCGCCCCCGACGTCGGCCGAGGGGATCCAGCGGTATCTGGCGTCCGGCGCGATCCGCAGCATCGGACCGCAGTTGGCGGCGAAGATCGTCGCCCTGCACCGGGAACGCACGCTCCAGATCCTGGACGACTGCCCGGACTTTCTGCTGCACATCCGCGGCATTGGCCAGAAACGGCTGAAGCGGATCCGCGCCAGCTGGGAAGAGCAGCGGGAAGTCCGCAAGATCATGCTGTTTTTCAGCGAGTACGGCATCGGCTCCGGACGCGCGCTGCGGATCTACCGCACCTACGGCCAGGACGCGATCGCAAAGATCAAGGCCAATCCGTACCAACTGGCGGACGATATCCGCGGGATCGGCTTCAAGACGGCGGACGAGCTGGCCGCCAAGCTGGGCATCGACCGCAACTCGCCGCACCGCGCCCGCGCCGCCGTGCGCTATGCGCTGATGGAACTGAGCGGCGAAGGGCATTGCGGTTATCCCGAAGCCGGCGCGGTTGAACGGACCGTCAACCTGGTGGAGATTCCGCAGGAGATCGTCCAGCGCGCGGTCGAAGACGCGATCGGCGACGGCTCGGTGGTCCGCGAGCGAGTCGGCGACGAGCCGTGGCTGTTCCTGACGCCCTTGCACCGCGCCGAAACCGGGCTGGCCAAATCCGTCCAACGGCTGGCGTCGCAGGCCGGGCATCCCCTGCCGCAGATCGACGTCGAGGCGGCCATTGGCTGGGTCGAAAAACGGCTCGACATCGCGCTGGCCGCCGCCCAGAAGGAGGCCATCCGCCAGGTCTGCCGGGAAAAAATACTGATCATCACGGGCGGACCCGGCGTGGGCAAAACGACGCTCGTCCGCAGTATCCTGGAGATCTTTGCGGCCCAAGGCCTGCGCTGCGTGCTGACCGCGCCCACCGGGCGGGCCGCCAAACGGCTGGCGGAGACCACCGGCCAGACGGCCAAGACTGTCCACCGGCTGCTGGAGTTCGATCCGGCCACGGGCGATTTTCGCCGCCAGGCATCGCACCCGCTGTCGGGCGACTTGTTCGTCATGGACGAGACGTCCATGGTCGACGCCCTGCTGGCGCACCAGTTCTTCCGCGCCGTGCCCTCCGCGGCCTGCGTCGTGCTGGTCGGGGACGTCGATCAATTGCCCTCGGTCGGCCCCGGCAGCGTGCTAGCCGACCTGATCCGGTCCCGCGCCGTGCCCGTGGTGCGACTGACGGAGGTGTTCCGCCAGGCGGCCCAAAGCCGCATCATCAGCGCCGCCTATGCCATCAACCGCGGCCGCGTCCCCGACCTGACCCCGCCGGACAAGTTGGCCGATTTCTACTTCGTCGAAGCCAACGAGCCGGAGGCGATCCGCGAGATGATCCTGCGGCTGGTCCGCGAGCGCATCCCCCAGCGATTCGGCTTGAATCCGCGAACCGACATCCAGATCCTCTCGCCCATGAACCGTTCCGAACTGGGCGCGCGGAACCTGAACCAGGTTTTGCAAGAGGCGCTGAACCCGCCCCGCGACCAGCCGCAGATCGAACGCTTTGGCTGGATCTTCCGCGAGGGCGACCGCGTGATTCAAACCGTAAACAACTACCAGCGGGACGTGTTCAACGGCGATCTGGGCGTGATCGAGAAGATCAACCGCATCGAGCAGGAATTGGCAGTTTTGTTTGAGGGACGAAGCGTGCGGTACGATTTCGGCGATCTGGACGAACTGTCCCTGGCCTACGTGCTGACGGTCCACAAGAGCCAGGGCAGCGAATATCCGTGCGTGGTGATTCCCCTGCACACCCAGCATTTCCTGATGCTGCAGCGAAACCTCCTGTACACGGCCGTTACGCGCGGCAAGCGGCTGGTCATTCTGGTCGGCACCAAGAAGGCCCTGGGCTTGGCGGTCCGGCGGCAGGACACCCGCCAGCGTTGCACGGCGCTGGCGCGGCGGCTGAGTCCCGCGGACCGCCTGGACCCGAAAACGGCGATCAGCGATGCGGATTGAGCAACGGCGGCGCGGCGCGGAACGTCAACACTTGCTCGCACCAAGCGGCCACGGACAACAGTCGTTGTTCCTGATGGGGCGCGGCGATCAACTGCAGTCCGCAAGGGAGACCCGCGGGCGTCAAGCCGCAGGGGATGGTCGCGGCCGGCAGGCCGGCGTGGCTCCACGGCGAGTTGAAACTGGGGTCGCCCGTGGACTGGAGCGTGGCGGGGGCCGGGGTGGGCGTAGCCGGCGTGGCGGCAATGACGTCGCCCTGGATGATCGCCTCCAAATCACGACGGAATTGCCCCTGGTGCCGAAGCGCCAGCGCGTAGTCGATGGCCGCCGTCGACAAGCCTTCTTCGATCAACGCTCGCACCCGCGGGCCGTAGGAGTCCTGATGTTCGACAAAGGTCTGCAAATGACTCTCGGCGGCGTCCACGGCCATCAGGCACCGGTGCATGGCAAGCGTCAGGAAGAAGGACTCCGGCAGGCGGAGCATCTGCAACGAGGCCCCGGCTTGGAGCAGCGCCTCCGAAGCCGCCACCATGACGTCGCGCACGGCGTCGTCCGCCTGCTGCAGGAAGAACTCGCCAATCAAGGAGATGGTTGGCGGCGCGGGCAGGTCCAGAGCCCGATCGTCAGCGCCGGTCATCGCGGCGAACATCGCTCCCAGGTCGGCTGCGGACCGAGCCAGCGGTCCCACGTGGTCCAGGTGACGACTGACCGGAACCACGCCCGCAGTGTCCACCCGGCCGAAGGTCGGCTTGAGCCCGGCCACGCCACAGTAGGCGGCGGGGCGCACGATCGAGCCTCCGGTCTGCGAGCCCACCGCCGCCAGGCACATCTCCAGCGCCACCGCCGCGGCGCTGCCGCTGCTGGAGCCGCCCGGCGTGTGCCCCAGGTTCCAGGGGTTGCGCGTGGGCGAGGGATCGAAACACGCGAACTCGGTCGTGACGGTCTTGCCCAGGATGATCGCGCCGGCCGCGCGCAGCCGGGCGACAACCGGAGCATCCTGCGGGGCGATCCGGCCCCGCAGCAGCGGCGATCCGGCCTCCGTCGCCATGCCCGCCACGTCGATGATGTCCTTGACGCCGACGGGAATTCCGTGCAGCGGGCCCAGCAGCCGGCCCTGGCCGGCCAGATCGCCCAGCCGTTCGGCCTCCGCGATCGCGCCCCGCTCGTCGATGCAGACCCAGGCGTGGACTCGGTCCTCAAAACGACGGATTTGCTCCAGGCAGTGGTCCACCAAGCGGCGAGGGCTCAGTTGTCCGTGCCGGATCAAGTCCACGGCGTCCGGGATAGGGGGTACTTGGAAAGACATCAAGGGCTCCTTGGCCGCGACCGTGGCGGGCACATTTGCGATCAGTTGCTTAATCTGCCGCCCGTCCTGGGCCGACAGGCCGACAGGCGTACCGTCGTTGGCCACCCCGATCAGGATCGTGCCGCCGCGACGGCTGGAAATCACCCGGCGTCTAACCAGTTCTTCGTCGCGGCAAGTTGCCGCCGCAAAGGCTACTGCCGTGCGGCATTAGAAATGCAGCCGTTTCTGCGCCGCCGAGGGGGCGCCAGCACGGGCCTCGTCAACGACCGGTTGGCTCGAAACCAGTTCGTACTTCGCCCGCTTTTCATGCCACCACTGCCGACTCAGCTGTTGGCGAACCAAGAAGATGGGGGAGGCCATTTCCTGCCATTCTCCTTGCTTTTGGCGATGCAACGGTTCCTGACGCCTTTTCGCCCTTCCTGCCTTTTCATGCTTACTTCGCCTTTCGCTTGCCAGCCGCCTTGTTTGTCGCCGGCTGGTTCCTTGCGCTCTTGGCCGTCGTCTTCTTCGCCGCCTTGGTTCGACTCTTGCTCGTCGCCGGCTTTCTGGAGCCCTTCTTTCCAGGCTTGGTTGCCGCCGCTGGGGTTTCGGACGTGTCCAAATCGATGCCAAACACGTCCGACAACTCTCCGCCGGAAAGCCGCTTGGCCTTGCCCCGCGAGGTGGCCGCCGACACGGCCGCTTCGGCGTCGGCGGCAATCAACTCCTCGTGATCGACGCCCCGCAGCTTGAACAGCAGTTCGGGTTGTTGGTCCAGCCGGGCCCCGACGCCGTACAGCACCGCCGCGACGTGCTTGCACATCACAGCCCAGTCCGGACAATCGCACTTCAGCGAGATTTCTCCAGGTGCCGGGAACAGCCCCTCCTGGCGGTCCGTGACGACCTGCATGACGTGATCGGACAGCTTGCCCTGCAGCAGTTCCAGCAGCGAGCCGACTTGGCCGGCGCAGCGCTCTTTGATGGCACTCCATTTCTTCGCCGGCAGCGTCTTGATTTGGATGCGGAGGTTGTAGAGTTCCGACCCCATCACTTTGGCCAGCACCTCCCCTCGGTTGATCTCCAGGTGGCAGACCGAGCCGTTGCGGACATAGGTCCGGCCGCGCGGCAGACGGTTGGCATAATCGCTGAACGATTCCAGGTGATCGCACCAGGCTTCGCCCCAAAACGTCGTGGCGATCTTGCGGCCCGCGATCGTGACCGGCTGAATGTTGACGCCCTTCTTGCGCAGGGAGTCCATCTTCTTGCGTGCCTGGGCGCGGCGCTGTGACACCGGGACATAGGGCCGCCAGCCGTATCCGTACCATGCCATGCCAGAGTTCCTCCTTGTAAAAAGCTGCCCCCAGACGCATCTGTCCAGAGTGCCATTGTTACACACAGGCCCGGTCGACGTCGAGAGCAACTAGCCGCATCAGTTCCGCGTTGCTCATCTCGGTGAGGGTCTTTTCCACGCCGCCCTCCAAAACGTCCGCTGCCAGTTGTGTTTTCTCTTCGATCAGCGCATCGATCCGCTCCTCGATCGTGCCCCGGCAGACGAACTTGTGGACCAGCACGTTGCGGTGCTGACCGATCCGGAAGGCGCGGTCGGTCGCCTGGTTCTCGACGGCCGGGTTCCACCAGCGGTCAAAGTGCATGACGTGCGAGGCCTGGGTCAAGTTCAGCCCCGTCCCGCCCGCCTTGAGCGACAGGACGAAGAAGGGCGGACCGTCGTCGCGCTGGAACTGGTCGACCAGCTTCTTCCGCCGGACCACGGCGGTGGTCCCGTGCAGGACCAGGCCGGCACGTCCGAACACCCCCGCCAGGAAAGCCGCCAGCGGTTCCGTCATCTCGCGGAATTGGGTGAACACGAGGGCCTTCTCCTGCCGCGACGCGATCTCCTCGCAAATCTCCGCCAGTCGGGAAAACTTGCCGCTGTCCTCCGGGCAAAACTGGCCGTCGCCGAGCAGTTGACTGGGATGATTGCACAGCTGCTTGAACCGCATCAGATAGGCCAGCACGAGACCCCGCCGCTGCATCCCGTCCAGGGTCTCCAAGGCCCGCGCCAGCTCGTCGACCAGCTTGGCGTACAGCACCGCTTGCCGTTTGCCAAGGCCGCAGAACGCACGCACTTCCGTCTTGTCGGGCAGATCGGCGATGATCCGTTTGTCCGTCTTCAGACGCCGGAGAATATACGGCTGGACCAGCCGCCGCAGCGGCGCGTAGCGTTGTTGTTCGCGCGCGTTCAGCGCCTTGACAAAATCCTTGAACTTGGCCTGCGAGCCCAGCAGGCCCGGACAGAGAAAATCGAACAGCGACCAGAGATCTGACAGCCGGTTTTCGACCGGCGTGCCCGTCAAGGCGATCCGCGCGCCGGCCTGCAGCTGTTTGACCGCTTTCGTCTGTCCCGCGGCCGAGTTCTTGATGGCCTGTGCCTCGTCGATCACGGCCAACTGCCAGTGTACGTCCAGCAGCCACGTTTGCCGCTGGAGCATGGCGTAGGTCGTCAGCACTAAGTCCGCGTCCTGCAGCGCCCGATCCGGCTGCTCGGCCATGCGGGCGAGTTCGTCCTTGGGCGTCTCGGAAGGGTGTACGAACTTGCCGCGCAGCGCCGGTGTGAACCGCTGCATTTCGGCTTTCCAGTTGGCCAGAAGCGACGCCGGTACGACCAGCAGCGACGGCTTGACGCCGGGCTTTTTCTTGAGTATCGCCAACAGGGCCAGCACCTGAATCGTCTTGCCGAGCCCCATGTCGTCGGCCAGGCACGCGCCCAGCCCCAGGCTGGAAAGGAACCAGAGCCAGCCGACGCCCGTCTCCTGGTACTTGCGCAGCGTCGCCTTCAACTCCGCACCCGGCCGGACTTCCTCCAAACGTTCCGGGCTGCGGAGATCTTCGAGCAGTTGGCCGAGCCATACTCCCGCATTCACGAACGACCACTCCTGCTGCTGGTCGGCCCCGGCTTGGTCCGCCAGATCCAGCGGCGCGCCGGCCAACAGACGCATGCCTTCGACGAACGTCAGCCCGTTGCGCGCGAGCCGTTCGACCTTCTTCCAGTGGTCCAGCGCCTCGGCCAGCTTGTCGCGATCCACCTCGACCCATTGCCCTCGCAGCAGCACCAAGCCCTCGTCGGCCGCCATCAGTTCGCGCCATTCGGCTTCCGTCAGTTCCTGGTCGCCCAGCGCCAGTTGCACCCGGAAATCCAACATGGCGTTGGCGTCGAACTTCTTCTGTTTCTTGTCGCCGATCTTCACGCCAACTCGGGGCCGAGGCCGCTTCTTCCACCAGTCGGGCAGACGCACCAGCACGCCGCTTTCCTCGAACACGGGAGTGTCTTTGAGGAACCGGTAAGCCTCGCGCGGCGTCCAGGCCAGTGGCTGGTAGAGATCGCCCGATGCGACTAGTTCCTTGGCGAGCTTGCTCTTTTCCGCTGCCGATTGAACCGGCAAGAGCAGCTTGATGAGCGTCTTCTTGTCTCTGGCCCCGGCGTATTCACGGAGCGCTTTGCTCAGCGGCTGGTACTGGACGCGGGCGCCCGCCGTAAGTCCCGTGGCATAGGTCGCCAGGAACGCAAACGGGTAGTTCGGATCGCGGCGGTTCTCGGCCAAGTGAAAGCAGACCCGTCCCACCTGATGCCACAAAGTGGCGCGGTCCTTGAGAAAGCCGGCCAAGCCATCGCCGTATCCGGCCACCTCGCGACGGACCCACGCGTCCAGGTCGGTCCAGATCTCCGCTAGAACGCTTTCCGTGAGATATTCGGCGCCCTGCAAAGGCGGAGCATTCAGGAGCAGAGCGCCAAGTTCCGCCGGCGCGGGCGGCGGAACCGCTTCGATCGCAATGCCCGTGATCTCCGGCGTATGACAGAGTTCCATCAGGTAACGCGCGGCGAAATCCCGCCAGTAGGCGAAGGACAGATTCGGCGCCCTGTCCAACCGCTCGGTCGCCAAAGCCCAAAGTCCCTCCGCTTGGCTGGATGCAAACTGCTGGGCGATCTTCCGCTCCAGTCGCTGGTCCGAAACCGCCTCCGACGATGCGCCCGCCAAATCGCTCGCCGCCTGACTCGCTTCGACGGCAACGATTCGGCCCGAGGGCGCGACGGCCAACTGTACGTTCATGGAATTCTCGCTACTCGCCAGAGAACAAGCTGTGGTGCTTGACGCCTTGTCGGGGCTGAGCCATCGCGTCCGCGACGCGCTCCCGCCATTGCAGATAGTGGCTCGTTTGCTGGTGTTTGGCGAAATCGTCTTTGCTGTGGTAGGCCTCGTACAGCAGGAACCGGGCGGGATCGTCTTCGGCCTGCAACACGTCGAAGCGGACGTTGCCCGGTTCTTGCCGCGTGTGGCGGGCATTGTCCAGACTGGCTTCGATAAAGGACTCCACGTACTCGGGTTTGACATGCACCGTGACGCTGACGACGTACATTCGCGTTCTCCTCAAAAATGGCGAAAAAGGCGGCCGGCCGTTGCTTTTACACCCGAAGGCCAAAATCTTCCTCATCAGGGTCTGCCCATATCGGGGAGTCCCTTCAGCCGGCAAGCGGTCGCGCATTTTACGGCAGGCGAACGGATACAATCTACCGCCAACTGCGGGAAATCCGTCTTTCAGAGTTAGCGACAAATTCCCAAAAGGACGATTTCTTCTGCCCAAAAACACCCATTTTAGTGTTTGGCGGGGGTAATTTCTTCCGTGCGGAGCGCTGGCCGTTCATCGTCGCTGCGGGCGCAACGGACCGCTCTGGACCGGTTTTTCTTGGTGGGCTGGCACGGGTTGCGGGCCAAGCAGAGTTTTCCTCCCCCCTAACTTGAAGTTTGGCCTGGGTATGCGTTAAACTTTTGGTCTGGCAGACTGATCAAGCGAAGGCATCGCTTTCACAAGAGGAATATCGCTATGCGGATCCTGGTGGGATGGGACGACATCGCCGAAGCAGAACTGATCGACACGTTTCTGAACGTCGATGAAAATACGGCACAGGTCTTCACGGATGCCGAGGGCTTGACTCAGGCGGCGACGAACGATGTCTTCGATGCCGTGCTGATGGACCTGACCTTCCCTTCGGAGAACGTGGCTTTCGAGTTATTCGAGGTGATCCGTCGCCGACTGCCCAACGCCCCGGTCGTCGGCGCCTGGCGGCCGGGAGAAATCAGCCAAGTCGCCAAGTTCATCAAGAACGGCTTGCACTCGTTCATCTCCCGCGACGACGCCGGCGACTTCGTGTTCCTGTTGACGTCGATCATGGAGGCCGCCTTCCTGACCGTCCAAGCGCAGCGGGCTCAGATCGTGGCGGAGAAACTGCGCGAAGAAGTCGAGGCCGTGCGGCAGTTGCAGGAAGCCGTCTTGCCTCACGACCTGCCCATGCCGCAGGGCTACAAGATTGTCGCCCGCTACGAACCGTCCCAGATCCGCGTGTTCGGCGAGCAGCCCGTCGTGATGGCTGGCGGCGATTACTACGACGTGTTCAATCTGGAGGGCAACCAGATCGTGATCGTGTTGGGCGATGCCGCCGGGCACGGCGTGAAAGCGTGCATGTCGATCATGACCATGCACACACTGATCAGCATGATCCGCGACCGCCGTTTCGCGGATACGGCGGAATTCGTCACCGAAGTGAACCGCCGCTTGTGCCACAGCACCGTGATCAGCGCCGACCAGGGCGGTTTCATCACGCTGCTGTACTGCACGCTCGACCCCGTCACGCATCGCTTTGAATGGACATCCGCGGGCCATCCCATGCCTCTGCTGCAGGATCTCGCGACCAACGAAATCCACAAGCTGGGCAGCAAAGAGGAAGGCGGACTGCCGCTGATCATCGACGAGGATTGGGAGTACGAGAAATGCCAAATCGAAGTCCCGCGTAATTGCCGCATCCTGCTGTACACCGACGGCCTGGACGAGGCCTTTCCCCAAGACGGCAAGGAAGAAGACCAGTTCGGCGAGGTGGGCATTATCAAGACGCTGAAAGACAGCATCAATCTGCCGCTGGCGGAGACGCTGGAAAGGCTGTTCCACGATTCCAACGAGGCCACCCAGGGCACTGGCCGACACGACGATACCTCGGTCGTGCTGCTGGAGCGGCGCGACTAACTCCGTCAGGCGATGATCTGGCGGAGACTAGTATCGCCGACGAGCGGGCGGCCCAGGCACGGTGTCGCCGGGCGCTGCAAAAAACGCCCGGCCTTTTCCAAAAAGCCGGGCGTCCGAGTCCCGTGGGGAGCGCTCGCTCGTCGCGTCACGGCAGGCGAGCTGCCAGGACTGCGTTCGCGCGGCCATCGAAATCGAAGGACAGATCGCGAACTTGCCCAGCACGCACACGCACGACCTGCGTGTCGCTCAACTCCTGTCCGTTGCGCGTCACAACCACTCGCATTTCGTACGTATAGTTGTAACCGTCCAGCAGTCCGTGCGAGACGAACTGGCGCTGCGCGCCGGGGGTTTGGGTCAACTTGCCGTTGACGTACACGCGGGCATCCTGTGGCACGGCCACTGACAGCAGGGCGGAGTTGGCCGGCACACTGCGGCCCGCGGTCGGCTTGGGAGCCTCGCCAGGTGCCGGAGGCAGCGGCGTTTCCGGCAACTTCGGCAAGTTCACATCCGGCGCGGCGGGCACCGTCTTGGGCTCCAGAGAGGGCGGCAGCGCAGGGGCCCGTTCCTGCGGTTGCTCCTCGGCCACAGCCGGCGCGGGAGGCGGCGTCGCCGCTTGCGGTTCGACCGGCGGCGGGACCGCGGGAGCCGGGGCCGGCGGCACCTCTTGCGACTCGACGGTCCCCTCTTCCTCCGCGACTGCGGCGTCGCAGCAATCTAGGACACAATCACAACAGGAGCTGTAGCAAGGACTCCAGCACGGGCTGCAGCACGTGTCGTAGCAGGGATACCAGCAGGAACAGCCGCAAGCGGTCATGCAGGGGCTGCAATACGACGTCGTGTAAACGTAGGCTGGATAGCAGCCGTAGCCGTACCCGCCACAACCTGTACGCCAGTGCCACCAGCCGGCCTGAGCCGGACTGGACGACAGCATGATACCGGCCACCGCCAGGGCGGCCATCAACAGACATTTTTTCCACAGGGGCCGAAGCATGAGTCACGTCCTCCGCAAGTCCAAGAAGTTGCACACAGCATGGGACAAACCTTGCCAAACCGCTTTCACCATACCAAAGCCAATCGTTAAATCAAGCAGCTTGGGCAAATTGTCCATCGCTGAATCGGATTCGTCCGGGACAGTAGTTCTGAGGGGTTCTGCGAAGATTGCGGCGATCGCGTTCAACGCGATGCGGTCACCAGCGGGCACTTGCCACTTCGCTGAAACCGGGCATTTTCCAAGTGGTCTCGCACGGAGGGACATACGCGACACAAAGGGCCGATGGAGCACTGGCCCGGTCTTGGACACGAGACGGTTCTCGTCGCTGCAAGTGGTTAGCGTACAAGACGATGGGCCAGGTTGGCAGAACGCACAACCGCGGTTTGGGAATCGCTCTGGTTGCGAGTGGTGACGCGATCCGCCAACGCCGCGCCTCGTGCGATCCTGCGGAAACTTGGTCGCGGGCCCTTTGCCTACGACACGACATGCCGTACAATAAATCCAGTCGGTTCGCTAAAGCGGTCAGGTTCCGGTGCCGATAAACAGCGGTTACCGGAGCTTGGCAGGGGCACAACGAAAAAAAACGAAATTACGTTTTGAGGTCGTTGACAGCCTTCAGGCCGGCTGGTACATTTCGCGTTCCCGTTGAGGGAATGGCAGTCGTGAAGGCTGCCGGTTGTTCTTTGACAATTTGGTTGAAGCGTGTAGATGGCATCTTCGGAGAATGATCCAAGCCGTCTGGGCGAAAGCCAAGGCGGGGGAGGGTCATTCCGAGCGCAAAGAACTCACTGCTTGTACAGCGAGTATCCAAGAGCTTTGGATATTTGTGGTCAAGCTACTAAGGGCGCATGGGGGATGTCTTGGCATCAGAAGGCGAAGAAGGGCGTGGAAGTCTGCGAAAAGCCCGGAGGAGCTGACAAACGAGCGACAATTCCGGGATCCCTGAATTAGCCGGCACTGAATCCATAGGTGTCGAGCGGCCAACCCGGCAAACTGAAACATCTCAGTAACCGGAGGAATAGAAAGAAAGTTCGATTCCCTGAGTAGCGGCGAGCGAAACGGGAACAGCCCAAACCGCAAAGGTTTCCTCTGCGGGGTTGTAGGGCCTTCCACATGGGAGTTACAAAGCGGTCTGTTAGCAGAACGGCATGGAAAGTCCGGCCACAGCGGGTGACAGCCCCGTATGCGACAGCGGAACCGCCTCCCGGAGGGTACCTGAGTAGGTCGGGGCACGTGAAACCCCGACCGAATCCACGGGGACCATCCCGTAAGGCTAAATACTCTCTGATGACCGATAGCGAACTAAGTAGGGCGACTGAAAGATGAGAAGAACCCCTGCTAGGGGAGGAATGTGAACCTGAAACCATGTGCCTACAGTCTGTCGGAGCACTATGGCTTTTGCCAGGTGTGACGGCGTGCCTTTTGCATAATGATCCGGCGAGTTACCGTTGTTGGCTTGGTTAAGGCCTTTCGGGCCGAAGCCGTAGGGAAACCAAGTCTGAAATGGGCGATTTGTCAGCGGCGGTAGACGCGAAACTGCGTGATCTACCCATGAGCAGGTTGAAGCGCGGGTTATACCGCGTGGAGGACCGAACCCACTTGGGTTGAAAACCGAGGGGATGACTTGTGGGGAGGAGTGAAAGTCTAATCAAACGCAGAGATAGCTCGTTCTCTCCGAAATAGCTTTAGGGCTAGCCTTGAGCCACTACGCCTCGGGGGTAGAGATACTGAATTGGATGATGGCCATTACCCTGGTACGTCTCCGAACCAAACTCCGAATACCGAGGCGACTATCTCAGGAGTCAGTCCGCGAGGGATAAGCTTCGCGGTCAAAAGGGAAACAACCCAGATCATCGGCTAAGGTCCCGAAGCCATGCTCAGTCACTAAGGAGGTTAGATTGCTGAGACAGCCAGGATGTTGGCTTAGAAGCAGCCACCATTTAAAAAGTGCGTAACAGCTTACTGGTCGAGCAGTCTTGCGCCGATAATGATCGGGAGTAAGCATGGCACCGAAGCCGTGGGCACGACAAGTCTTCGGACGAGTTGTGCGGTAGGAGAGCGCTGTACGTCAGATACAAGCCGTACCGTAAGGAGCGGTGTTGGGGCGTACAGGTGATTATGCCGGAATGAGTAGACGATAAAGCAGGTGAGAATCCTGCTCGCCGAAAGCCTAAGGTTTCCTGGGGAAGGTAATTCCGCCCAGGGTTAGCCGGTTCCTTAGTCGAGGCCGAAAGGCGTAGACGATGGTTAGCAGGTTAATATTCCTGCGCCGCTTGTGTGGAGCGATGGAGGGACGGCATCCGGATGGCGATCAGACGATTAGAAATGTCTGTAGGGCAAGCTGAGACAGCGGGATTGGAAAATCCGCCCGCATACGTCAAGGTTTGAACTCGAGCGGTTCGTCCGCGAAGTCGTTGGAAGGATGTCCAAGAAAATCTTCTAAGCGTTGAAGCACAGCGACCGTACTAAAACTGACACAGGTAGGCGAGACGAGAAGTCTAAGGCGCTCGAGGAAACGATGGTTAAGGAACTCTGCAAATTGACCCCGTAAGTTCGCGATAAGGGGTGCCCTTGGGGGTGCAAGCTCTTGAGGGCCACAGTAAATCGGCACTAGCGACTGTTTATCAAAAACACAGGTCTCTGCTAACTCGCAAGAGGATGTATAGAGACTGACGCCTGCCCGGTGCCGGTAGGTTAAGGAAGAGGGTTAGCGAAAGCGAAGCTCGCGACCGAAGCCCCGGTAAACGGCGGCCGTAACTATGACGGTCCTAAGGTAGCGAAGTTCCTTGTCGGGTAAGTTCCGACCTGCATGAATGGCGTAACGACTGGTGCACTGTCTCAACCATCGACTCGGTGAAATTGTAGTTCGGGTGAAGATGCCCGGTACCCGCGGTTAGACGGAAAGACCCCGTGAACCTTTACTGTAGGCTGATATTGGTCTGAGGTATGTCTTGTGTAGGATAGGTGGGAGGCTGTGAAGCGGGAGCGCCAGCTCTCGCAGAGCCAACGTTGAAATACCACCCTGGGTATGCTTTAGCTCTAACCTTGTTCCGTGAATCCGGACAAGGGACAGTTTCAGTTGGGCAGTTTGACTGGGGCGGTCTCCTCCAAAAAAGTAACGGAGGAGTGCAAAGGTGCACTCAGCCTGGTTGGCAATCAGGCACAGAGCGTAAAGGTAGAAGTGCGCTTGACTGCGAGACTTATCAGTCGAGCAGATGCGAAAGCAGGCCTTAGTGATCCTGTGGTTCCGAATGGAAGGGCCATAGCTCATCAGATAAAAGGTACTCCGGGGATAACAGGCTTATCGCGTCCGAGCGTCCACAGCGGCGACGCGGTTTGGCACCTCGATGTCGGCTCATCACATCCTGGGGGTGAAGAAGCTCCCAAGGGTTTGGCTGTTCGCCAATGAAAGTGGTACGTGAGCTGGGTTCAGACCGTCGTGAGACAGGTCGGTCCCTATCTGCCGTGGGCGTACGAAACTTGAGGGGATTCTTCTTTAGTACGAGAGGATTTAGAAGGACGTAGCTCTGGTGTCCCAGTTGTCACGCTAGTGGCATGGCTGGATAGCTAACTACGGAACGGATAAACGCTGAAAGCATCTAAGCGTGAAGCCTGCCCCAAGATCAGGTTTCGTAAGTGCGATAGCACGAAAGTCCCCTGGAAGACTACCAGGTTGATAGGCCGGATGTGTAAGCGCGGTAACGCGTTCAGCTAACCGGTACTAATGGACGAAAGCTTGACCACTTATATTCAGCGCTCTTGGAAGTGCCATCTACCGCTCAACCTTTTTGATGGCGCCAGCAGGTTTACCGCTGCTGGCGTCCCTTCCCGGTGAACATATCGCAGTGGAAACACCTGTTCCCATCCCGAACACAGTAGTTAAGCACTGCGAGCCGATGATAGTGCCAAAAGCGTGAAAGTAGGTATCGCCGGGATTATTTGAAACTTAAACCCCCGCACTTTTGTGTGGGGGTTTTTTGTTTCTTGCTTGAGGCCCGTGCTGCGCGGAGTTGAAGATCGGTTTTTGCTTGCAGCAGAAGACGCTCCAAAGTAGAAGGGAACATAGAGGATCATCTGTGCTTCGGAGAACGGTCTCATGCGCAAAGTTAAACAGTTCCAGAGGTATCTGGCGATAATAACCCTCGTGCTGCCCCTCTTAGGTCCCACCTGTTCGGGGTGGTTGGCCGGTCGTGGTCTAGTTGCAGGGGAAGGGGCAAAGCCTGCGAGGCAACCCGAGAAGAATGGGGAGAAACCGCCAAAGGCGGCTCCGGAAACTAAGTCCGGCGAAACCGATAAGGCGGCGGCTTTGGCGGCGGAGGAGGCGGGCAGTGCCGGAGCCGAAAAAAAAAGGGCCGTCCCGCTGGCAGGCAGCCAGTCGGAAACCGCCAAGCCTGAAGGGGCAACTTCGTCGCCTGGCCAAATTGGCGTCCAAGCGGCTTTGCCCAGGTCCTGGCAACAGGCCCTCACTTGGCGATCCATTGGTCCGGCGAACACGGGCGGTCGAATTGTGGACTTGGCCGTCGCCGACTCGGATCCCAACAAGTTCTGGGCTGCGACTGCTTCGGGGGGCTTGCTCAAGACGACCAACAACGGAACCACTCTCGCGCATCAGTTTGACAAAGAAAACACGGTTTCGATCGGCGCGGTGGCGGTGGCCCCGTCGGATGCGAACATCGTTTGGGTGGGCACGGGCGAGAACAACCCGCGCAACTCCGTCTCCTACGGCGATGGAGCGTACAAATCGACGGACGGCGGCCAGACCTGGACGCAGATGGGGCTGAAGGAGTCCTTTCAAATCGGCCGGATTCTGATCGACCCCAAGGATCCGAACATCGTCTACGTCGCTGCGCTCGGCCGGTTGTACGGCCGCCACGAATGCCGCGGGGTCTTTCGGACCGCGGACGGCGGAAAGTCCTGGGAAAAACTGTTGTATGTCGACGATGTCACCGGCGCGATCGACATGCGCATGCATCCTGCCGACCCGAAGACCCTGATTGTCGGGATGTGGACCTTGCAACGCGACGGGTTCGATAGCTGGCCGGGCAACGAGGTGCCCAAGGCGGATGGGTACGACGGCTACGATCCGATCACGAAATGGGGCCCTGGAAGCGGATTGTACAAGACGAGCGATGGCGGTCGGACGTGGCGCAAGTTGACGCGGGGCCTGCCCGGCGGCCAGCTGGGACGCACGGGGATCGACTGGTGCCGCAAAGATCCGCGGATCGTGTACGCGATCGTGGACTGCGAGAACATCGGCAAGGGCCCCAAGCCGGCCGTGGCCTACTTGGGCATCGTGGGACAGGACGTCGACGGCAAAGCCCGCGTGGGCCAAGTCCTGCCAAACAGTCCCGCGGCCAAGGCTGGAGTCCAGGTCGGGGATGTGATTGAGACGGTGGATGGGAAACCGCTGGCGGAATTCGACCGCCTGCTCGATCGGTTGCGCGAACGCAAACCGGGCGACAAACTCAAGCTCGCGGTCGCGCGCGGCAGCGACCGGCAGGAATTCGAGGTGACGCTGACCGGTCGGCCCGGCGCTCCTGCGGCATCGCCGCTGTGGCTGGGCGTCAGCGGCGAGACACGTGACGAGCGCGTGGTGCTCACGCAGATCGTGGCCGACGCGCCGGCAGCCAAGGCCGGCCTGCAGGTCAAGGACGTGGTCTTGGCGGTCGATGACAAGCCGGTTTCGGATTTCAACAAAATGATCGAGGTGATTCGCGGCCATCAGGCGGGCGACAAGGTCACGCTGAAAATCGCTCGCGGCGAAGAGGCGAAGGCGGTCGTCGTCACGCTGGAGAATCGTCCGGGGCAATCCGGCCGTCCCGCCAGCGAACTGCCCGCCGATGTCCATCTGGGCATTCGCGGCGTGGACACAGAGGGCGGGGCGAAACTGACGGGCGTCAGCGAAGGCGGACCGGCTGAGAAGGCGGGGCTGCAGGAGGGCGACATCGTCCAGGCCGTGGCCGGCAAGCCCATCGCCAACTACGCCGCCCTGGCGGAACAAATCCGCACGCGCAAGGCGGGCGACCCGATGCAGCTGATGGTGCGGCGCGGCGCGGCGACCTTGGAGATCGTGGCAACGTTGGAAACTCGGCCCGGCGCCAATCGGCCTTACGGCTTCTCTCTGGGCGGCCAGGCCCTCAACGCCCAGGACCAGCAGGGATCGAAAGGTTTTGAATACGGCGGCGTGTACCGCTCCGACGATGCCGGCGAGACGTGGACGCGAGTCAACAGCCTGAACTCGCGGCCGATGTACTTCAGCCAAATCCGCGTCGACCCCAGCGACGCACAGCGGGTGTACGTGCTGGGCGTGGCGCAGTACCGGTCGGCCAACGGCGGTTTGACCTTCGAGGCCGATTTCGGCAAAGGCGTTCACGCGGACGGGCACGCTCTGTGGATCGATCCGCGCGACGGTCGGCACATGCTGATCGGCACGGACGGCGGACTGTACGTGACCTACGACCGTGGCGCGAACTGGGACCATCTGAACCACGCTGCGATCGGGCAATTCTATCACGTGGCGATCGCCCGCAAACAGCCGTACCAGGTGACTGGCGGACTGCAGGACAACGGCACGTGGCTCGGTCCCAGTCTGAGCAAGAGCGGCAGCGGGCCGATCAACGAGGATTGGCTCGCCGTGGGCGGCAGCGACGGTTTCCTGTGCCGCGTCGATCCGGACGATCCCGACCTCGTGTACTTCACAGCCCAGAACGGGGTCATGAGCCGCCGCAATCTGCGCACGGGCCAAAGTGCGCCGATTCGGCCTCAGCGTCCCAAGGGTGCCCCGTCGTACCGTTTCAACTGGAACACGCCGTTCATTCTCTCGCAGCACAACTCGCAGATCTTCTGGTGCGCCGGCAATTACGTCTTCCGTTCCATCCGTCGTGGCGACAACCTGCAGGTGATGTCGCCGGAGATCACGCTCACCAAGCGGGGCAGCGCCACCGCGCTGGCCGAGTCGCCGCGAAATCCGGATGTGCTGTACGTGGGCACGGACGACGGGGCCCTGTGGGTCACGCGCGACGGCGGCCGGCAGTGGCAAGACGTCACCAAACGGATCGGGCTGCCGCAGCCCCGCTGGGTGGCGACGATCGAGCCGTCGCGATTCGAGGAAGGCCGCGTTTACGTGGCCCTCGACGGCCATCGCTCGGACGACGACGATCCGTACCTGTTCGTCTCCGAAGACTTTGGCCAGACGTGGAAATCGCTGCGCGCCAACCTGCCCTGGGGCTCGACGCGTTGCCTGCGCGAGGATCTGCGCAATCCGAACTTGCTGTACGCGGGGACCGAGTTCGCCCCCTGGTGCTCGATCGATCGCGGTCAGACTTGGAACAAGATGAACGCCAACCTGCCGACGGTCGCCATCCATGAATTCGCCCAGCATCCCGAAAGCGGCGAACTGGTCGTGGCCACGCACGGCCGCAGCCTGTGGATCTGCGACGTCACGGTCCTGCGTCAGATCAGGCCCGAACACTTCACGGACCAAGCCGTGCTGTACGCCCCCGAGCCGGTGGTCCGCTGGCACCGCGAGCCCGCCCGCGGCCGCACCAACCGCCGCTTCGTCGGCCAGAACCCGCCCGCCGGTGCGCAGATCTACTACGCCCTGCCGAAGAAAGCAGAAAAGGCTACGCTTCAGATCATGGACATCCGTGGCGAGGTTGTCCGCGAATTGAACGTTTCCGGCGATCCCGGCTTGCACCGCGTCACGTGGGACTTGACGCAGACGGCCCGGAAAGCTTCCCCTACCGCCCCCGCCAGACCCGGCGGCGCGGTCGCCGAGGGCGCCTATCGCCTGGTACTCGCCGCGGACGGTCAGACGTTCACACAAGTCATCCGCATCGAGCGCGATCCGACCGCTCCGGCGACGGCACCTGGTGGAGTCGGGGACGAGGGCGACGAGGAATACGTTGTTGAGGAAAGGAAAACGGCTGGCGGACCGTGGAACGACGATTGACGCCGTTGGGCTTCGGCTCACTTACCGCGTTCAACTCCGTAAGCCAAGCACCGCGCTACTCTCCCTGCCGCGAGACCGACACCGGCCCGTCGTATTTCTTTGGGGCCGTTCTCGATGTCGGCAGCCAGTCCCGGCGCGAGTCTCGCCCTCTGTCTGTTGTCCGTTCTCGGGCCGTGATAGAATGCGTTGAGTACCGGCGAGAATGCCTCCGTCGAGATGCTTGAGAGAGGACCGAACATGGCCGAAGTTCAATTGAAGGAGAAGATCTGCGGGGCGTTGAGGGATGCCTACTTCAAGGATCCGAACGATTTGGTCGACGTGTCGGACGGACCCGATGACAGCGTCCACATCGTCATCGTCAGTCGCAAGTTTGATGGTCGCCGAATGAAAGAGAAGAACGACCTGATTTGGTCCGTTCTTGTGCAGAAACTGGCACCGGAGGAATGGGGCAAGGTCTCGCTGTCGGTGGGGGCGAGTCCCGAAGAGATCAAGGCTACGTAAGGCTGTCCGCGGTTTTCTGGACTGCTCGGAATCGAAAGGCCGCCAAGAAGGAGTCGCTGATGAAAACTCGCCGTGCAACTTTGATTGCCATCGTCACGATCGCGGCCACGACCGTCGTCCCTGCCGCCGAAAGTGATCAGCCCGACAGCCACGTCACGCGCGGCATCTATGCAGACATCAGTGCGGCGATGCAGGGCTCGGTGTGGAGTTCCTGGGGCGACGGGTTCACCTATGTGGACGAAGGGGCCCATGGCGGCCGGTCGTGCGTGCGTTGTGTCGGCAAGGCGGATGCCCGCGGCCAGGGAGTCGGGCAGACGATCAAGCTCGATCAGAAAACGCCGAAACCCGTGAAAATCGCCGGCTGGAGTAAATCCGAAGGCGTGCCCGGACCCCAGGACTATCACTATTCGCTGTACGTCGACTTCTCGCTGGCCGATGGCACGTCGTGGCCGATGAAGCTGGCGACGTTTCCGACCGGCACGCACGATTGGCAGTACGCGGAGACGGTGGTTACGCCGCCGCAGCCGATCCGCTCGGCCCGCTTCCATGCCTTCCTGCGCGAGCGCGACGGCACCATCTGGTTCGACGACCTGTTCTTTGGCGAAGCCGAGGGGCCGAATCGGCTCAAGTGCTCCGGTTTCGAGATGGACGAGCGTGTGGACCTCGCCGCGAGGGCGCGTCTGTTCGCGGATCTGGAACAGCTCCACTGCAACGCGCTGCACAGCTATCTGAGCGGTTCGCTGGAGGTGTGGGACCAGCCGGTCTCGGAACAGACCGCGGTCGGCGATTTCCTCCGTGCGGCGAGGGACCACAGAATCGGTGTCTGGCTCACGCTGGGCATGGGCCATCTGCCGATCCGGGATACAGCGGATCCGAACTTCCCGCAATTCGATTGCGTCAACAACCGCTGGGGCCAGCGGTGGACGGAAGCCCTCGCCAAGGCCGCACGCTATCCGCTGGCCGGTCTTTCGATGGTGCCCGACGAATACAACTGGAACACGCACCACGTGAAGGAAGCGTTTGCGAAGCACCCGGACGCCAAGGTCCGCGATTTCTACCAGAAGTTGGGCTCCTACTGCGATTGCGAACGGTGCCGCGAGCGGTTCCGGGCAAAGTTCAGCGAGCCCTTTCCCGACAGACTGCCCGGCACGTTGCCTTCGGCCGATGCCTCGTACCGTCACTGGCTGCACTTCCGCTACGACAGCACGACGGATTGGATCCGCCGCTCGTGCGCGGCCGTGAAGCAGGCCAACCCGGCGATCCGCACCGACAGCCTGATCTGCGTGACGCCGATCTGCTCCGACTTCTGGTACGGTCCGGGGCTGGCGTGGGACCGACTGGGTTACGAGGCCGGGCTGGAATACGCGACGACTGATCCCTACATCCAGTTGCACAATTACCTGGGGGACAGCACCCACTGGTACGTCACCGAGACGACGGAGCACTTGGCGGCGGCTGGCCCGTCGCGGCGCTGTGGCATTGTACTAGAGGCCTCCCGACTGCGGCCGGAGCACCGCGAGATCGACCCCGTCGAGATTTACGGCAGTGCCTTGACGGCGGTCTGGCACGGCGCCGATGAATTGGCTTGGTGGCACCACAGCCACGTGATGGACACCAGCCACACAACCGACCGGGCCGAGGTGAGCCAAGCGTGCGTCCGCGGGGTCTACGGACTCCTCGAGAAGATCGATCCCTGGTTGGAAGGGCTTCGTCCGCAGCCGGGCGTGGCCGTGCTCTTTTCGCGGGCCAGTTGCGACCTGTGGCGGCTGTACCTCCAGGCGAAAGGCGCGCCGCTGCCGTTCGATGCGCGCGGCATCACGGACCCGCGTCACGCGGCGATCGTGCAGAAGGAGGTGCTCTATCTGCTGTTGCGGACCGGTGTGCCCACGACGCTGTACTACCTGGAGAGCGTCGGCAAAGCGGAGTTGGCGCCTCATGCGGTGATCCTTGTGCCGCTGCCCCTGGCGATTGGGCGGGAGCAGGTCCAACTGCTGGCCAGTCTGGCCGACGACGGGAAACAGGTCGTGATCTGCGGCGAGGCTGGTTCGCTCGATGAGGACGGTACGCCGTACGACCGGCCGGCCTTGGACGGATTGCTGAAGCATCGCCGGGTGTCGTTCGTTTCGGCCGCGGCACTCGATCGTTTGGCGTCGCAGCGCGAGAACGAGAAACGCACTCGCAAGGAACGGATCTTGCCGGCGGCGGTCGATGCCGCCGCAGCCGGCGAGTTGCTAGCCGCTATTGCCAGCGGCCCGCAGGCCGCCGCGGTCCGCCCACTGATGACGGGGCGGCTGCCCGAGGGGGACGACTTCGAGTTGTGTCTGGCGACCAATGCCCGCGGCGAAAGGCTCTTTCTGGCGATCAATTGGGACAGCGCACCGCGTTCGGTCGGCATCGCCGAAGGCCGGGGTCTGGAAACGGTCGCGGCCGAGGCCTATCATCTGAGCCCCGATGGTAACTGGCAGCCTTGGGCCCGTGCGCTCGGCCCGGAGTTGCGGCTGGGTCCGCAGGAAGCGGTCGTGGCTCGACTGAAAGGCAACAACTGAATCTCTCGCGTTAGATCGCCACCCGGCGAGTTTGAAGGGCTGCCGCAAATGTCGCTGGCCATTCGTTGTACGGACCTGAAGAAAACATATCCCGGCAAGCCGCCCGTCGAGGCGGTGCGCGGGATCGACTTGTCCGTGGACGAAGGCGCGTGCTTCGGCGTGTTGGGTCCCAACGGCGCCGGCAAGACGACCACGATCGAGATCCTGGAAGGACTGTTGGAGCCGACCGGCGGCGAGGTGGAAGTCCTCGGCATGAACTGGCGCCAGCAGGGTCCAGAGATCCGCCAACGCATTGGGATCTCGCTGCAGGAGACGCAATTCTCGGACAAGCTGACGGTCCGCGAAACGCTCTCCCTGTTCCGCAGCTTCTACCCGCGCGGCATGGAGCCGGAGGAGGCCATCGCCCGCGTCGGGCTGGACGAGAAAGCCGGCGCCTGGATCAAGCACCTGTCGGGCGGCCAGCGGCAGCGGTTGGCGATCGCCGCCGCGTTGGTCGGAGACCCGGCGCTGCTGTTTCTGGACGAGCCCACCACGGGCCTGGACCCTCATTCCCGCCGCCAGCTGTGGGAGATCATCGGCGATTGCCGCCGCCAGGGCCGCACGACGTTGTTGACGACGCACTACATGGAAGAAGCCGAACGGCTCTGCGACCGCGTGGCGATCGTGGACCACGGCCGGATTATCGCCAGCGGGCCGCCCCGGGAACTGATCTCACGTCTGGGCGGTCACCACGTCGTCGAGTTTTCGCTCTCCCGCAGTGAAGGCGCGGATCAGCCGGCCGAATTTTGGAGCGACCTGCCGTCGGTCGTGAGTTGCCGCGGCGAGGCCGGCAGAGTCCTGCTGTCGGTCGAGGAGCCTCATCGTCTGCTGCCGGCGCTGGTCGAGCGACTGGAGCGGCGGCAGTGGCAGCTGGCGAGCCTGATGACTCGACACGCCAGCCTGGACGACGTCTTCGTGATGCTAACGGGGCGGCAACTGCAGCAGGCGGAGGAGGAAGCACCGTGAACGATCGCCCCGAGGCTCGTAGTACCGGCTTCAGCCGGTCCCGGCCGCCTGAAGGCGGCACTACGAACACAGCCCGCGCCCGCCGCCATCCTTTCTTCTGCCTGATCGCGGCCCGCGTGCGTGAATTCTGCCGCGAGCCGGCAGCCATCTTCTGGGTCTATGTTTTCCCGTTGATTTTGGTCGTCGCGTTAGGGGTGGCCTTCCGCAATCAACCCGTGGGGGGGGTCACCGTCGCGGTGCAGGCCGGCACGGGCGCCGATCACGTCCGCCAAATCCTGGAACGCGACGGCCGCTTTCGCGTGTCCGTGTGGGACGCGGACGAAAGCCGCCTGCGGTTGCGCACCGGCCGTGCGGAACTGATGATCGTCCCGCCGTCCGCCGCGGAGGAAGGCTACGCCTATTGCTTCGACCCGACACAGGCCAACGGAGTGCTGGCGCGCAGTCTCGCCGACGAACTCCTGCAGCGTGCTGCCGGGCGTCGAAACGCAGTCGCGGCGCAGGATCATCCGGCGACGGAACCGGGCGGGCGGTACATCGACTTTCTGGTCCCCGGCCTGTTGGGCATGGGCCTCTTGGGCGGCGGCATGTGGGGCGTCGGCTTTGCGATTGTGGACATGCGGCTGCGCAAGCTACTCAAGCGGTATCTGGCCACGCCCATGAAACGCAGCCACTTTTTGGCCGCCGTGATGGCCAGTCGTCTGCTGTTCACGATCCCGGAAGTGTTGGCCGTGCTGCTGTTTGCGAGGATCTTTTTCGGCGTGACCAGCCAAGGAAGCTATTTGACGCTGGGACTGCTGATCCTGTTGGGGGCTTTTCAGTTCTCCGGCATCGGGCTGTTGGTCGCCAGCCGCGCGCAGACCATCGAAACGGTCTCCGGTATCATGAACGCCGTGATGCTGCCGATGTGGATTGGATCAGGCATCTTCTTCTCCACGGACCGTTTCCCGGCAGTCGTCCAGCCGGTTCTTTCCGCGCTGCCGCTGACCCCGCTGATCCACGCCCTGCGAAGCGTCATGCTCGAAGGCGCAGGCTTGCTGGCGTTGGGCCCTCAGTTGGCGTTGGTCCTCGCCTGGGGCATTATCACTTTCGCCTTGGCGCTCCGTTGGTTCCGCTGGAACTGAGCATGCCTGAGCGGTGCTCCGCGACTTAGTTGGACCAACACACTCGGCTGCAGGCTGGGCGTGGCTGAAGTTCCAGGGCTGGCACGGGTTCGTGCCCGAAGACTTGGAACCGCTGCGTCGTGAAATCTCCCAACGCCGCGGGCGGAGACGCGATTGCCTTGACGCCGACTGGCGCACTCAATCCAATGGTGTGTCTCGACGGCAGGCTTGCGCGACCGCGTCCGCTCAGAGCGGGCGCTAGGCGAGTCCGAGACACCGCCGAAAACCCAGGATCGCCTGTCTCGGCAATTCGTATAGGGTGCGATTGAGCCTCCAAAGCACCGGTCGGCCCCGAGGCAGGCCCAAGAAACAGCCCCCTTTCTGGTCGCAAAAAGAAAGCCGCAAGTCCTTACTGACAAGCGGCTTATGAAGTGGAGACGAACGGGCTCGAACCGTCAACCCCCGGCTTGCAAAGCCGGTGCTCTCCCAATTGAGCTACGTCCCCAAACCGCCGAAAACTGCGGCATGGCCTGCAGTTCCTGAACTGGATCGGCTTTAGTGCTTCCGTCAGTGATGGAGATTCACAGAGAATCGCCCCGCGACGGTCACCCAGGATCTGGCCCTACAGGACTTGGTTCGAGAAGACCAGCAAGGAATAACGCCTGACAGATACATGGTATACGCCATTGCCTCCGTTCTGACAAGAAGGCGGCTGAGGCCAAGTTTGGCTCCTTGGGACTGTGGAGCCTGCCGAGCGGACTCCCGCGAGGTGCCGCATCAGGTCGTCGTCGGCACTCCAAATCGGCCTCTCTTTGCTCGAGCTGGAGCTTGATGCACGGGGGACGATGCGCGGGCAGGCCCTGCCAAGGACAAAAGAGACTTGGCGGGGCATGTTGGCAGGCCCTCGTCTACGCAGCCCGTTCAAGCTCATCCAACATGGCAACGGCGGCCAGGGCGTTTTCCAATCCGCCAATGTCCCGGATGAACTGCTTAATGGCGGCAGCCTGATGCTCGTCTACTTCGCTGCCTTCCTCCAGCAGCAGTTCACGGATCTCGTCGGCGGCCAAGTCTTGGATTTCGATCTCGTCGTCCATGGTAATCTCCCGGTGAAGGTGGGCATTCTGTGGGTGTGAAGAACATCGGCAGCAATGTCGCTGTTTTGTAGCGTTTTTCTGCTGGCAAGACCGTTGCGGCCCTTGCTAGCAGGCTATCTGTGACGATCACCGGCGAACTTGCGGGCTGCCGTCCCGGCTCGACCTCAGTTCGATTCGTGCCAGCAGACCAGGTTGCCAATTCCGGCGACGTTTCACGCTGGCGAGCAGCGTGGTGACGACGGACGGGGGGGACGCGAGGGGCGGCGGTCTGGTTGTGAACACCGTTCCACGCTGGCGAGCAGCGTGGTGACATGCCGCGGCAAGTCTCGGAGCTTGGCTCGCTCGCAACTTTCGGCCGAATGAATCGGTAGACCGTGCGGAAAGTGCGGTTGCGCAGCGAAGGAAACGCGTCGTTCCTGCCGCTGCCTGGCGCCGGGCCCTGTTTTGATCGTCCGCGTCGTCCGTTTCCGGAAGTCCAACTGCCGCTCGGCCCGAAGAAGTGCAGTGCCCCGTGTCCCGAATGGCACGGCCTGCGTGCTTGAAGGACCGCCCCCCTTGCTGCTAAACTAGCGTTTCGTGAGAATTTCCACGCAAACGCAACGACCTGACAAGGGAGAAGGATCATGGCAGCAGGCAGCGAGAGACTGGCCATCGACGGCGGATCGAAGGCGGTAACGAACACCTTGATCGGATGGCCCAAATTCAACGACCAGGCGATCGAGTCCGTCGTGGAAACGCTGCGGTCGGGCAAGGTCAATTACTGGACCGGCCCCAAGGGCATGGAGTTCGAGCGCCAGTTTGCCAAGTGGCAGGGCAGCAAATACGCGATCAGTGTGGCCACCGGCACGGCCGCCCTGCACGTGGCGCTGGCCGCCCTGGGGATCGGGCCGGGCGACGAGGTGATCGTGCCCAGCTATACGTTCATCGCCTCCAGTTTCTCCATCGTCCAGGCCGGAGCCATCCCGCGGTTTGCCGATGTCAATCTGGACGACCACTGCATCAGCCTCGAATCGGCCGAAAAGCTGATCACGCCGCGAACCAAGGCGATCATGCCGGTCCACCTGTACGGCAACGTCTGCGACATGGACGCGATCAATGCCTTTGCCAAGAAGCACAATCTGTTCGTGATCGAGGACAACGCTGAGGCCTTTGGCGGCTCGTACAAGGGCCAGAAAACGGGCACGCTGAGCCACATTGCCGGCTGCAGCTTTTGCCAGAACAAGACGTTCACCACCGGCGGCGAGGGCGGCATGGTGACCACCGACGACGAGGAGTTGGCGTGGCAGGCCCGCAGCTTCCGCGACCACGGCTACGACGTGCGGAAACGCATGAACCTGCTGGAGATGGAGCAGCGTCTGCCCTACATCCACAACCGCGTGGGCTGGAACTACCGGATGACCGAGATGCAATCGGCGATCGGCTTGGCCGAGCTGGCCCGGATCGACGACTGGAACATGCCGGCCCGTCGCCGCAACGCGCACATTCTGATGGACGCCTTGGGCCAGCTGCCGCAAGTCAAGTACATGCCGATCGACACGCCGGAGCGGCAGAACGGCTGGTTTGTGTGTGCGTTTTCGCTGAACCTCGAAGCCATGAAGTGCGACATCCATCAATTCGTCACCGCGGCCGGCGCGGAAGGCTGTCCGTGCTGGAAGGTCTTCTGGCCGCAGTGCCACACCGAGCGGGCCTTCACGGAACGCAACGGCTTCGGCCGCACCGGGTTCCCGTTCACGTCGCAGGAGTACACGGATCCCGCCAGCGTTGACTTCAGCAAAGTGGACGTGCCCAACGCCCGTTGGCACGAAGCGCACACCTTCACCTGCTTTGCCTACCCGACGTTCACCGCCGAGGACATGCAGCAAATCGCAGCCGGGCTGGTGAAGGTCATCAAAGCCTACAGTTGACCGTTGAGCGTCTCGAAACGGCGAGCAGTTCGAACGTTTTTCGATCCGTTCGCAGCGGAATTCAGCCCGTTCGGAACGGATGTCCGTCCGTTCCCAACGGGCTTGACTTTCTTCGCAACGGAAGGAACTCCGTTCAACGCAGCTTTTAGCAGGATTACCGACTATGTCTGAACTTCGCGTCGGCCTGGCCGCCGTCGACATCACGCCGCCGCCGGGGTTGCCGTTGATGGGCAATTTCCGCGACGACTATCTGGCCCGCGGGGTGCATGACCCGCTGACGGCCAAGGCGATCGTGTTTGAGGATTCGCAGGGAGTCAAGGCGGCCGTGTTGGCGCTCGACGTGTGTATGCTCGACCGCTGCAACGTCGCCTTGATCCGCGAGGCGATCGGTCGTTCCGCCAGCGTGCCGCCGGAGAACGTGCTGGTCCACGCCACGCACACCCACAGCGCGCCGGCTCCGCACGACCGGTTCCTGTTCGGGCTGGACTACCGGCCCTACCGCGCGGCGGCGGAGGCGATGCTGGTCAGGGCCGCGTCGGCGGTCGCGATCGCGGAACAGGATTTGTCCCAGGCCCAACTGGGCATCGGCTACGCGCGCGAAGAGCGGCTGTCGTTCAACCGCCGGCTGCGCCGCCGGGACGGCACGACGCAGATGAATTGGGAGGCGTTTGTGCCCGGCTTCGATCCGGATCAGGTCGAAGCCGCGTGGGGACCGACCGATCCGCAGCTGACTTGCCTGGTCGTCGAGCGTGCGGAGGGTCCCGCGGCGGCCATCGTCAATTTCGGCTTGCACCCCGCGATCCTGGCGGGCGACAACTGGCTGTATTCGGCCGACTATCCCGGCCAACTGGCTGCCGCCCTGACGCGGATCCAAGGAGACGGCTTCCTGACCGTGTTTCTGAACGGCTGTTGCGGCAATGTGAATCACGTTGATTACCGCAACCTGCAGCAAGGTCGCGGCTACGGCATGATCGAGCGCGTCGGCTATATGCTGGCCGCCACCGCCGCCCGGGCGATCCGCACGCGGCAGCCGTTGGCCGCGGATCGCGTGGCGGTCGCCAAGGACGTGGCGGTCCTGGAGCGGATGAAGATCCCGCCGGAGGAACGCGACCGTTGCCGCCGAATCCTGGACGACTTGCAGGGCCAGACCCTGCGCGGCCAGGTGGACGGGCTGCCGGAAGCGTTCTTCGCCGGTCTGCGTCTGGAGATGCACGCCGTCCAGGACGAGCCGGACCGAGTGGAAGTGATGGCGATCCGCGTGGGCGATGCGGCCCTGGTGGGTCTGCCGGGCGAGATCTTCTGCGAGTTTGGACTGGACCTGAAACAGCGTTCGCCCGCCGGGCAGACGCTGGTCGTCGAGTTGGCCAACGATGCCATCGGCTATCTGCCGACGCGCGAGTCGTTTCCGCAAGGCGGCTACGAGGTCACTGTCGGCAGCACCTTGTACGAACCCGGCGCCGGCGAGCGGTTGGCCGACACTGCCGTGAGCCAGTTGCAGCGATTGTTTGTGGAGTCTTCGTGAGTTTGATGCGTATCACGGGATGCGGGATGCGCGTCGCGCGACCGCGAATCGCCTCATCCCACAACGGCAAATCCGCGTCCCTGTCCCGTACCTCGCAACCCGTAACCCGTATCCCGTTCAGGAGCACGATCATGACCAAGACTTGCGTCAATTTCGGCGTCATTGGGGCTGGCGGCATTGCGTTTCGCAGGACCATTCCGGGCATGCTCAAGGCGAAGAACTGCCGCCTGGTTGCCGTGATGGATCCGGTGAACATCCAGCGCGTGGCTTCCGAGTTCAAGGTGGCCAAGGCGTACGAGCGCGAAGCGGACTTGTTGGCCGACCCGGAAGTCGAGGCGGTGTACATTGCCTCGCCGGTCAACTGCCACTTGAAGCAGATCCAAGCCGCGGCCGCCGCGGGCAAGCACATCCTGTGCGAGAAGCCGCTGGCCATGAATCTGGCCCAGACCAAGGAGGCGGTCGACGCCTGCAAAAAGGCCAAGGTCTATCTGCAGGAGGGCTACATGATGAAGTTCCACGGGGCGCACGCCGCCATCAAGCAGATGATCGACGAGGGCCGGTTGGGCAAGATCGTGTACATGCGGGCGCAGCTGTCCTGCTGGTATCCCCAGATGCCGGGCGCGTGGCGGCAGGATCCGAAACTGGGCGGCGGCGGAGCGCTGATCGACATGGCTACACACCTGTACGATCTGCTGGCTTGGTACGCCGGCCCGGTGCGGCGCGTGGCGGCGATGGTCAACACGCTGGTGCAGGACTACAAATCGGACGACGCCTCGGCCACGCTGCTGGAATTCAAGTCCGGCGCCCAGGCCACGGTCGACTGCTTCTACTGCATCCCGGACGAAGCCAGCCGCACGCGGCTGGAGATTTACGGTTCCCAAGGCGCCGTGCTGACCGAAGGCACAATCGGCCAGAGCGTCGGCGGCGTGCTGGAGGCCATGCTCCTGGCGGGCGCCGCCGGCTACGACGCCCAGCAGAGCAAGGACGTGGTCCGCAAGTTCCAAAAGGTGCCGTTCCCGAAGGTCAATCCCTACACGGCCGAATGCTCGTACTTCGCCGACTGCATCCTTCAGCGCCGCCCGCCCGCGCTGAACGACGGCCGCAACGCCCTCACGATCGCGGACCTGACCGACAAGGCGTACCGGTCCTACAAACAGAAGAAGATGCTGTGACGCGGGGGGGCCGGTCGATCGCGCCGTGCCCGGCGAAGAGATCCCGGCAATGGTCGCAGCGCTGCGCCGCTTGATGGACGACCCGGCGATCGAGCTGGTGGGCCCCAGCGGCGGCCAGCCTGGGACGCGGTCGTCCGGGATCGGCATGGACATGTTTTCGCCGCTGGGGTCAGGCTTACAGAATTCAGTTTTGGCCGATCGTGGCGCCAGCCAGATGGTACGACCATGCTCGGCCAAAATTGAATTCTGTAAGCCTGACCCCAGGCACCGCGCAGATCGGCGTCGGGGAACCGTCTGCGGCAGGGCAGGTCAGGCGAGTTGATTCTTGAGAGTTTCGTACAACTCCAGGGCCTTGGCGGGCTTTTCGCCTTCGTGGACCACGGCTCGCACGGCTTGGATCATGGCCACGGGGCAGTCGGCGCCGAAGATATTGCGGCCCATATCGACGCCGGCGGCGCCTTGGTCGATCGCTTTGTAGGCCAGCTCCAGCGCGTCCGGCTCGGAGATCTTTTTCCCGCCGGCGATCACCACCGGCACGGGACAGGCGGCCGTGACCTGTTCGAAATCGGGTTCGCAGTAATACGTTTTGACGAACTGGGCCCCCAATTCGGCGCACACGCGGCAGGACATGCCCAGATAGCGTGCATCCCGGACCATGTCTTTGCCCACGGCCGTGACGGCCAGCGTCGGCAGGCCGTACTTCATCCCCGCGTCGATCGTCGTCGTCAGCACGCCCAGCGTCTCGTGCTCGAAGGGCGCTCCGATGTAGGCCATGACTGCCTGGGCGGCCGCGTTCAGACGGATCGCATCCTCGACGTCCACGCCGATCCGCTCCTTGCTCAGTTCGGTCAGGACCGTGGCTCCGGCGCTGGTCCGCAGGGCGACGGGCTTGACGCACTGGGGCGGCACCACCGTCCGCAGGATGCCGCGCGTACACATCAGCACATCCGCGTAGGGAATCAGCGGCACGATGCTCAAGTCGACGCGTTCCAGGCCCGAAGTTGGACCCATGATATAGCCGTGATCGAAAGCCAGCATGACCACGCGTCCGGTCCGAGGATGGAAGATCTGCGACAAGCGATGTTTCATGCCCCAGTCGTAAGCGGCCGAACCTTTGACGTGAAACCCCGGCGTCTCTTGCGGGATGCCAATGCCAAAGTCCTTCGCGTTCTTGTTGCCTTCCGACTCCGCCATAATCCTTGTCCTTTCTCTACGGAAACAGGTGCGAGTGACAAGTGAGGCGGATCGAGTGCCAATCGGCGGGCATTCCGGCTCTCACTTCTCATTTCTCATTCTTCATTTCTCATTCTTCATTTCCAGCTTTGCGTTTCCCTCACGTTTCCAGCGAAGCGGCACCTTCGGCCAGGCCGCGCAGCAGCAGGGCCATCGACGTAGCGCCGGGGTCCTGGTGTCCGAGGCTGCGTTCGCCCAGGTTCCGAGCCTTGCCGAATCGGGCACGCAGATCCTTGGTGCGTTCCGCGCCGGCCTGGGCGGCGGCGGCGGCTTTGGCGAGGGCCGCGGCCACCGAGTCGCCAGCCGCGGCGGCCGTTTGCAAGGCCTCGACGGCCGGCAGCAGCGAGTCCATCATGGTCTTGTCGCCGAGCTGCGCCTTGCTGATGGCGCCCATTTTGGCCACGCCGGCGGCGAACATCGACGCCAACCGCGGGGCATCGATCCGGTCGGCCTGGCCGACAGGTTCCACCATGCCCAAGAACAGCGAGCCGACCAGGGGGCCCGTCGCCCCGCCGTCGATGCCCAGGATGGACCAGGCGACGCCCTGCAGCAACGTCTGGCCGGTCCGCTCGGGACATTCCGCGAGGCCCTTTTCCAGGGCCTGCATGGCCCGCGTCATGGCCACTCCGTGATCCCCGTCGCCGGTGGCCGAATCCAGCCGGCCCAACTCATCCGCCCCGGCCTTGACCCGAGTCGCCGCCGTGCGGAGCACCTGCACGAGTCCGTCGAAATCGATTGTTCCCGACATCGTCAGACACCTCCACCGCCCCAACCACGCATCTACTTCACCGTCAGACTTGGCGTATCGCAAGGCGCGTCGAACAGTTCGATCAATTCGTCGTCCAGCTTGGCGATGCACATCTGAAAGCCGCCCATCTCCTGAACGGTCAGGAACTCGCCGACCAGCGAGCGGGCCATCACCAGGCCGCGAGCGTCGAGCAACTTCTTGACCGCGCGGAGGACCAGATACTGCTCCATCAGCGTTGTCGCCCCGGAGCCGTTGATCACCACCAGCAGTTGGTCGCCGGCCTGGACGGCGATCGTGTCCAGGAGTTTGTCGAGCATGATCCGGGCGGTCTCGTCGGCGCTGGCCAGTTTCATCACGCCGCCGCCGCCCTCGCCGTGCTGGCCCATGCCCACTTCCATTTCATCGTCGGCGATTTGGCCGATCACGCCGCCGCTGGCCGGATGGGTGGCCGGGGACAGGGCCACGGCCAGCGTGCGCAGGTTCTCGTTGAACCGCTCGACGATCGCCACGATTTCCGGCAGGCTCTTGCCCGCCTCGGCGGCCGCGCCGGCGATCTTGTACAAGGGGATGCAGCCCACCAGGCCGCGGCGGTTTTCCAGCGGGGCGTCTTTGCCCGCGGAGATATCTTCGTGCGTGAGCACCTTTTCGACCTTGACGCCCTGCTGTGTGGCCATCTCGAACGCCATGTTGCCCGACATCACGTCGCCGGCGTGGTTCAGGATCACCAGCAGCGTGCCCGCTTCGCGGCGCGTGGCTTGGAGGGCCGCCAGCACGGCGGGCGCGCCCGGCGCGGCGAAAATGTCGCCTACCACGCTCGCGTCCAGCATTCCGGGGCCGACGAATCCGCTCAGTGCCGGCTCATGCCCGGCCCCGCCCAGCGTCACCAGGGCGACCTTGTCCGGACTCTTCGGCACCGCCCGCAGCACCGTCTTGCCCTGCAGGACGATCTTGCGGCTGTAAGCCAGGGCAAAGCCTTCCAGGAGTTCGGCGGTCAAGTTCTCCGGGGCATTGATGAACTTCTTCATCGGCATCGACTCTCTCCTTGGTGTCAGGGACGCGATCGGCGATTGTCCGCGGCCCTAGGGGGACGAACGGCGTTGCTGCCATTCGTAGATCGACGGCACGGCGGGCTGCGGCCTGGGAGCGTTATTGTACGGGAACGCCCGGTTGCCGTCGAGGACGGCTGGCTGGGCCGGAGCCGAATGCGCTGTTCGCAACCGGCTTGTCTGCCAAGGGGTTAGGAAGCGTCCCGAGAATGACTTACCCGCAAAGGCATCGTTGTTCACCGCGTTTCCTGGGCGGGCGGTGATTTTTTTCGGATT